>JACPHN010000039.1 GCA_016188575.1 Candidatus Schekmanbacteria bacterium | reverse complement strand
CGTTTGGGGTCTCGCGGCCGAGCTTGGTCAAGTAGTAGATGCGCCACGCCACCACCAGGTCGATACCCATCGCCCGGCGAAGCGCCTCGGCCGTCTCGAGCTGGCGGTCTTGGATCCGACAGCCGCTTTTTAGTTTTCCACCGGCATCGCCGACCCGCGCCGGATGAAACGGAGGACCTCGTAACCTGAGTTTCCTACTAGAAATCCGTCCATGCGCGAGCGCCTGGACCTCATCTGGCAGATCGGCTGCGGTCTCGACTACCTGCACGGATACGGTTACCTGCACCTCGATCTCAAGCCGTCGAACGTGCTGGTCCGCGAGGACGGCACGCCCGTGCTCGCTGACTTCGGACTGGCCACCGTTCTGGGGAGCGAGCGGCATGGCGGCACCTGGGCGTACATGGCGCCCGAGCTCCTCGCAACATCGCGGCCGGAGCTGGGCGCCGGCTTCGCCTCTCAGGTTTCGGTGCGAACCGATCTGTACAGCCTCGGGATCCTCGCCTACGAGGCGTGCGTCGGCGAACGACCCCATGCGCGCCAGGACCCGCTGGACGAGCTCACCGTGCGGCTGCAGTGCGATCCCCCTGCCCTGCCGCTGACCGTGCCGTACGAGCTGCGGCTGATTGTCCGCCGGCTCATCGACCGCGATCCGGCCGCCCGGCCCGAATCGGCGGCGGTCGTGTGCGCGGCGCTGCGGCCGGGCGCGGGCTACCCCGACCTCGACACTCTGCGCCGGAGGCTTCGCCGTCCGGCGCTCGCGGCTTTCCACGGCCCGCTCGAAAACATTCTGGCCGACCTCTCTCGCCCCGCGGAACGCGGCATCTTCGAGGTGACCGTCGTGAAGGGTCAGGCCGAATCCGGCAAGACACGGTTTCTCGAGGAGCTGTACGCGCGTGCTCGGCCGGAGTGGCGCGGAAGCATCCTGTATGTGCGAAACACGGATGAGCCGGCAGCGGCTTTCCAGCGCTGGGATAAGGCGATGCCGGCCGGTCAACGCCTGCTCGTATTGGTCGACGACGCCGAGCGACTGTCCAGGAAGGAGGTCCTCGTCCTTGAAACCTGGCGCGACTGGTGCGCCGAGGCACGTCTGGTGGTTTGCGCGCGCGGGAAACCCATGCTGCCGTCGTACGCGGCGCGGGCGTATGAGCTGACGCCGCTGGCGAAGGATGACGTCGAGGTGCTTCTGCGGGAAACTTTCCAGAGAATTCTGGGCTCGCAACGGGCGGCCGCGGTGCTCCATCGCGCGTGCGGTGGGTCGCCGGGGCTGCTGGTCGCTCTGCTCGACGCGCTGGCGGCGCATGGGGCAATACGGAAGAATCCGCTGCTGGACTGGGAGATCGACCTCGAGGCGCTCGACTTGTCTGCCCTCAGCCTCCGTGATCGGTGCGCGGAGGCGCGCGGCACGCTGTCAGGTCTTGACGCGCCTGCTTCGCGGCTGCTCTGGATGGTGGCCGCCGCGGAGGATCTGCTCGACGAGGCCGGGGTGCTCGCGGTGTCCGGGCTGAAGGAGAAGGAGCTCGCGGGAGCGGTGACGGGCGCCGGTGAGCACGTGCGGCTGGAACCGGACGGGTTCCGGCTCAAGAACCAGGTCATCGGCGCGGTCCTTCGCACCGGCGGGGAGCGCCCGCCGGACCTGCTGCCGCTGGCGATGGAAATCGCTCGCTGCGATGTGGTGCGGGGCTTCCGCTTCTGCCTGCGCTACCCTTTCGCGGACCGTCGGCGGGCGCTCGGTTGCATCATTGGCAGGATCGTGGCCACGTCCGATTTTGTGGAATACACGTGCAGGGACGTGCGGGATGCGGTCTCGACGGCGGAAGAGGAGGAGCTATGGGAGGATGCGCACTGCCGCGCCAAAGGCTTACTTGCCCGGGCCAGGAGTCTCATCATCGCGAATCGGGATGATGGCTCCTGCCTGGACGACGGCCGCGCCGCGCTGAAGTTGGCGGAAGACGCTGGCGATGCGGGGCTCGTGTGCGAGGCTCGCCTGGTGCTGGCGTGCCTGTCCGGAGCCGCTTCGACAGAATCCGCGCGGCTCGTGGCCGAGGCGGCCGCGGCCGTCACCGCGGCCGACGAGAACCGGATGTTGCTGTTGAAAACCATGGCGATATTCGCCGATGAGCGGTGGACGCACAGGAAGGATGCGCTCGCGGGCCTGATCGAGTACGCGCTGGGTGTGGACTTCGACCGAAGCGTGTCGCTCTTCTCCGCGCGAAAGCTCATCGAGCTGGTGTACTCGCACCCGCACAAGATTTCGCTCTACGAGGAAACGAGGAGGTTGTGCGACGCCGTGCGGGCATCCCGCCTGTATACCAATCCTTCGGTGCGCATTGCCGTCGGGCTCCTGGATGCGGACACCCTGTCCTACCTCGAGAACAGGCAGGCCGATGCGGTCCTGGCCTATTCGGCGGCGGTCGACCTCGCGCGCCGGAACGGCGATATCCACCTCTGGCACCCGGCGGCGGCCGCGGCTGCCGGGGCCGCCATGGTTTCCGGCGATGCGCGCACCGCGTGTCGCTACGTCGAGGAGCTCATCGCGGTGCTTCCGGTGTCGTTGCCGCTGACGACAGCGATGGAGGTCCACAGATTGTGCGGCGCCTACGGCAAGGCCGTGGCGTACGGGCAACGAGCGGAAGAGCTGCTGAGCGCCGAGCGCGGCTCGGCTCAGCATGATTGGTTTCTGCTGACCAAGGCGGACCTGCTCAGGGATCTGGGGATGCCGAGCCGTGACCTGGTCGAGCCGATGCTCGGCTCGCCGCACGTCGTGTTGCAGCGCTGCGCGATGATCGCGATGATGCTGGGCGCACTTCAGGACGGCGCTCTGGAGGTCGCGGAACGGCACGCGGAAGAGGCGCTGAGGTTGAGCGTGGGCTGGGGAGACGAGGCGTTTTTCAACTCCGCGCTGGCAGCGGCGCGCGTGTTTGCGGAGAAGTTTCAGCGACTCGCCGCGAGCTGCGACCGGGACAGGGCGGCGGCGCTCCTGGAAAAATTGGACGCCGCCCCCTTGCTCTGGCAACCGGCGAAAAACCTGCTGTGCGGCCGCCTGGGGCTGAGCGCCGGGGCGATCGATCTTGCCCTGCAGCAGACCGCGCGGACCGGCTTGCGGGGCATCGAGCTGGAAATCCGGCACTTCTTGTGGGTGGAACGAGGGCTGGAGGCCGAGGCTGAAGGGTTCGCGGCGTTGCTGCGGGAGACGGCGGCGGGGCTGCCGGAGGCGTATCGGGATTCTTTGTACGCGAAGTGGGAGAAAGTGACGTGAGACAGTGGTATGCCGCGCTGAGTATGGTGCTATGGGTACTGCCGCCAGCCGCGGTGCGTGCCACGGGGTCGGTCACCGCGGAAGCCGATGTCCTGCACGAAGTAGCGCAGATTCGCGCCGAGACCGGCCTGAGCGGCAGTGGGGTAAAGGTCGGGATCATCGGCCTCGGCATCCTGACGTGGGGCAACGCCGTCGCCTCCGGGGATCTTCCGAGCGATCTGCAGGTGCTTGACACCGAGGGGGGCAGCGACGAGACGATCGCGTTCGCCGAGATCATCCACGATCTGGCGCCGAACGCGGCGCTGTTGTTTTCCTACGCCCGCACCGTGCTGGACGTCCCCGACGCCATCGACCGCATTCGGGCCGTGACCGGAGCGGGGGAGCCGCTTGTCATTCTTCTGCTTGAGAACGTCGAGGCGGATTCAATCTTTGAAGACTGGGTGAGTGCCCAGGCGGCTCAGGAAGCCGCCGCCGACGGCATCCTCGTGATCGTGGAGGCCGGGGATCATGGCGCCTCGCATTACCGGGGCGCGTACGTCGCCGGCGCGGGCGACTTGCACGATTTCGGCGGCGGTAAGACGCGGGCCACGATGGAGCTGCCGGTAAACTGCCCGCTCCAGGTTACCCTTTACTGGAGCGAACCGGCCGCTCAGATCACGTCACAATACCGTCTCCTTGCGTACAATGAGGAGGGAACGCTCGTGAGTGTTGGAGCGTTTCACGGTGCCTACGCGGCGAACGGCCTCGCGCTTGCGTCGTACGACTACGTGCGCCGCCCGCAGTTC
Source organism: Candidatus Schekmanbacteria bacterium (assembly GCA_016188575.1). Classification (GTDB taxonomy): domain Bacteria; phylum CSSED10-310; class JACPHN01; order JACPHN01; family JACPHN01; genus JACPHN01. Next base: position 72,266 of record JACPHN010000039.1, on the reverse strand, counting down.
GAGATCGAGAAGCTGAGCGGCCAGGACCGCACGATCGACGTGCACGCCATCTGCGCGGACCACGACGTCAAGGGGCCAATGCTCGAGGAGGAGCAGCGTGTCGCAACGGGTTCGGTCATCGGGGCAGCGGCGGCCCCTGGGGTGCTCACCGTGGGCGCGCTCGATTCCTCGGCGCCGGTTGGCCGAGCGCTTTATTCGCCTCACTATTACAGCAACCACGGCCCCGTTGAGATTTTCTTCCCAGACACCGTATTTCGAGAGAAGCCCGACCTCATGGCGCTCGACGGGCAGTCGACCACCCAGTGGCACCCGGCAAATGGGACCGCCGTTGCGGCTGCGGTCGTCACAGGAATGGCCGCCTTGCTCGCGGAGCACACCGGCGAGGTCGAAACGGTGCAGCTCAAGGTGCGCCTCACCGACACCGCCCGGGACCTTGGGGAACCCGGCTACGATCGCTCCACGGGATACGGGCAAGTGGATCTCCGCGCTGCACTGGACTACGTGCCCGTACCGGCTTTCGGCGCGGCCGGCCTGGTTCTGATCGGGCTGATCGTTGGTGCGCTCGCCGTCGGCCGCTGCTCTCAAGCACGCGCGAACGCGATTGGCGGCCGGGTGTGAGCAAAGGTGCCGGAAAAAGGCTGGCATCCCGAATCCGCCGCCTGTTCGGCTGCAAGCCGCGTGGAATGCGCATCACGAAGACCCACCGTCACGCGGGGGGAGGATAGGCAGGCCGCTGGATGATTTCCCGCGCCCCAGGCGGTTTCTCAGCGTGCCTTGGGGATGATCGAGAACGATTCCAGCGGGGGGCCGTTCTCTTCGCTGCCTTCTTTGTAATGGTCGGCCTCCCAGGTGTCGCAGGTGCGGAAGGTCCAGGCCAGACTGACTCGCCCCTCCGATTCCCAGGCGACGAAGAAGTGGTCCAGCGGCGCTTTTGTATTGTCGCCCCAGATGTGCCAGCCCCCGTGCGGAGCCGCGGCCTTCAGCGCGATGCTGCTACTGAGATTGAAGCCCACGATGAAGCCGGCCCGTCCCAGATCGTGCTTCACCTCGAGGCAATTCTCGCAGGCGAAAAGCGCTTCGCTTACCGGATCGTAATCAAGACCTTCTTCCTGGCCGGTCGGATAGACAAGCTGTGGAGTAAGGTACGCCCAGCGATAAATCGATATCCCTTCCCAATGCTTGGCGTAGACGGGGCCGACCGAGGAGTAGTTGGCTTTGCGGACGACGGCATTCCACTTGGTATCCCAGGCGCCCGCGTGGCAGGACGCCTCGGCGACTCGGCCACCAACGACGATGTAGGGCTTGTTGGCGATGATGCCGCTGACGGTGTAGTTGCCGGAGGCGTTGGTGAAGCCGTTGGCCACGATGGCGCCGGTGGTGTCGAAAGCGATGTAGCTGCAGCTCGCGCAGTTGACGTACTTGCCATTCGATTCGACGAGCACGGCGCCGGAGAACGAGGCCGCCTCGGCGCCGGCGGTAAGCGCCGCCATGGCCGTGGCTACGATAACAGACGTGATAATGGGCTGGCGTGCATACGTGGTCGTCGTGCGCATGGGAAATCCTTTGCAAAGACAGCCTATCCGGGACAAGCGCTTGAAGGTTGTTGCAAAATTCACTCCAGCAACATTGAAATCAACCGGCGTGGACATCTTCATGGTGTTGCTCTCTCCAGCGACCCTTCCGGCGTGTCGTTTTCGGCACAGTGTAACATCCGGTCGGTCACGTTCGTGTTGCCTCGGCCGACGCCTCTGTTGGTCGGCCACCAGCATGCCGGCAGCAACCTTCGTGCCAGTCGACGACCGGCCCGCAGTGCGCCACGGAGCCCATCGGCAAGGCGTTCGCGCTCCGACCACCGCGGTCGCGGCCTCCGCGCCGTTTCATGGCATCAGGGCACGCTCGCAGGGTTTTCCGGCGCCGGCAGAATGGGGTTTTTACACTTGCCGGAAGTTGAAGGCCGTGCGACACGTGGGACCGCGGGCCGGATGACAATGCGGACCAGAGCTCCGCGCACCCAGGCAAGGAAGCTCCGAGCGCCCAGCTTGCAAAGAAGCGCCTTCCGGAATCTTGTCGATTCCGGTTTTCCGGCCGTCCGCTCCCACCCTTTCAGAGGTGTGGGGATCATCGAACGGACGATGCGACTGGAAGGCAAGCGGAATGCGCATCGCGAAGACCCCCCACCTCACCTCCAAGCACGCGGGGGAGGGCCGGAGGAGCTGAGCAGCCGGTGGTTTCAGGCTTCGCCGGCGCGTTGCGCGGATCGAGGTCAGGGTGCTAGAGAAGCGTGACGACATTCCTCGACGAGGAGATAGGCGGCCTTGGTTATCGACGAGCAGTTTGTTCCGGCCGACGGCTGGCGGCTCCATCTCAAGCGCGTGCGCGACCCGCACCGCCTGGATCCGAACCGGCGGCCGCTGCTGATCGTGCCCGGATATGGCATGAACTCGTTCATATTCGGGTTTCACCCGCATGGGACCTCGATGGAGCGCTGCTTCGCCGAGGCGGGTGTCGAGGTGTGGTCGGCGAACCTCAGAGGGCAAGGTCTGTCGCGAAAAGCTCGCTTCAGCCCCCCGCCGCCGTCGCTCCGCCGCTACGCCGAGCAGGACCTGCACGCCATCGTGGAAGCCATCGTCTCGCGGACGCGGACCTCGGCGCGGCGCGTGGACGTCATCGGCGCGAGTCTGGGCGGGTCCATCGCGTATGCGTACATGGCGTTGCGGCCGGAGCATCGCGTCGGATCGCTCGTCACCATCGGCGCGCCCTTGCGGTGGGTCGACGTCCATCCGGCGTTGCGCTTCGCTTTCAAGTCACCCAGGGTCGCCGGGATGATTCCTTTCTATGGCACCAGGTCTCTCGCCCGCGCCGCGTTCCCGCTACTGGCGCGCTTCCCCGCGCTCCTCTCCATCTACATGAACACCTCTCACGTGGACCTCACCGCGGCCGCCGACCTGACGCGGACCGTCGAGAACCCTCACCCGTCGGTCAATAGTGACATCGCGAAATGGATTCGGGACAAGGACATGACGCTCCGCGGCATCAATATCACCCACGCCATGGGGCGCTCGGACCGACCGCTGTTGATCGTGGTCGCGAACCGAGACGGGATCGTTCCCGAGGCCGCAACCCTTTCGGCGCGCGACTACTGGGGCGGAGCCGACGTGTCCGTATTGCGCATTGGAGACGATGCCGAGTGGTTTGCGCACGCGGATCTTTTTATCGCCAACCAGGCCGCACAGGCGGTGTTCGCGCCAATCATGGCGTGGTTGGCGGCGCGGCACTGAGCTGGTCCGGGCGGCAGGCCCGCCCGCCGCGCCCTGCCCCCCCGGTTGGCCGCTCGTGAAACCCAACGGGGCCGGCCTGCAGCGCTTCATATACGATCGCACGCGCGACTTCATGCGGCGGGCATCGCGTCACGCCAGCGTTGGCGCGGCCTTCAGAGGCGAGCGCCGAATGGGGGCGCGCTTCGTGTTGTGCCGCGGCGACGAGCCGCTCGACGCGTGAGCATCCCCGTCGCCGCGGCACGACCGCTGCCGGTTCCGCGCGGCTTCTTTGGAGGCCGCGGCACTCTCGCGCTACAATACGAAGAGCCGGCGTGGCGGTGCGCGGTGGAGCGTAATCCGCCGCCGAAATCACGCCGAAGAGTATCCTGAACGAGCCATGGCCAAAGGGAACACAAGAACACCGCCGCCGCAGCGCCCCAAGGGCGACTACTCCGTAACCCTCCACATGCTGGACGGACGACGGCTGGCGGGTACTCTCCACAAGTTCTCTCCCCATCTCGACTATCTGCCGATGCGCCTTACCAACGCGCCCCGTCAGAAGGGTCAGGGCGAGCACCTCATTCCGGTCGATTCCGTGGCGCTCGTGGGCTTCCACCACGGTGGCGGCGCCCCACCCGGTTTCGCCGTTCGCGGCGGCGACAACGTGAAGGTGTCGGTGCGGTTCCCCGGCGGTGACAGCTTCGCCGTGGAGATCGACAGGAGCGCCTCGGCGCTGGCGGAAGGCGTACCCGTTCGTTGCACCAGCCGCAACGCCATCTACGAGAGCTGCTTCGTCTATCGGCATGGAGTCGAGATCGCCGCGAACCCTTCGCCGTCCGAAGGCGTCATCGATCAATCGATCGTCGTCACAGTCGGGCCGCTGCAAGACACGGCCGACGCCTACGAACGCTCCTTGCATGCCCGCCGAACGTTCGTGGTCACGCAAATGCTCGTCGAGGAAGGTTGGTGCTCGGCCGAGGAGCTGACCAAGGCGCGCGAGGTGCACCGCCATACGTCGGGGAAGACGCTTGGCCAGGTCATCGTCGACATGAAGATCATGACCGAAGAAGCGTATACGTCGTCGCTCGCCATGACGTTCCACATGCCGTTCATCAACCTCGATGACGTCGTGCTGCAGCCGGCGGCGCTGCGCGAAGTGCCGCTCGAGCTCGCGAAAAAACTCCGCTTTCTCCCCTACGAGACCCGCTCCGATTGCCTGTTGGTCGCCTGCGCCGATCCCCTCGACACCGCCTACCTCGACACCGCCGCGCTGCTGCTGAAGAAGCGGATAAGAGACTCGCTGGTGCTGCCTTCGCAGCTCGAAAAGTACCTGATGTCCAGCCGCGTGTCGGAGTTTGCTCGCAGCACGAGCATTGCCGAGGCCGAGCTCGGCCTCGGTGGCGCCGGCGCCGCCATGCCGGACGTCGCTCGCCTCATCCGCGAGCTCAACGAGGAGCTCAAGGTCTCGGAGGAGAAGTCAAAGGACAAGACCAAGCTCACGTCCAGCGAGAGCGAGGAGGTCGAGCTCGACGAAAGCGACTCCAGCGTTGTCCGGCTCGCCAATCAGATCATCCGCACCGCGATCGGTCGACGGGCATCCGACATCCACATCGAACCGATGGGCAGCCGGCTTCCCTGCCTGGTGCGCTTTCGCGTCGACGGGCAGTGCGAGAACTACCTGGAGCTCCCCGGAGCGGTCCGCAACTCGCTCGTGCAGCGGTTCAAGATCATGGCCAGCCTCGACATCTCCGAGAAGCGCCTGCCGCAAGACGGAAAGATTCGCTATCCTTACCACGGGGATTACGTCGAGCTCCGGGTCGCGACGCTGCCCACGGCCGGTGGGAACGAAGATATCGTGATGCGGATTCTGGCGGGGTCAAAGCCGCTGCCGATCGAGGAGCTCGGATTGAGCCCCCGCAATCTGGCCGCGTTCCAAGAAATCGTGACGCGGCCTTACGGCATCTTCCTCGTGGTCGGCCCGACCGGAAGCGGCAAGACCACGACGCTGCACTCGGCGCTCGGCCACATCAATACCATCGACCGAAAGATCTGGACGGCCGAGGACCCCGTCGAGATCACGCAGGACGGCCTACGGCAGGTCCAGGTCCAACCGAAGATCGGCTTTACCTTTGAGCGTGCGATGCGGGCGTTTTTGCGCGCCGATCCGGACGTCATCATGATCGGCGAGATGCGCGACCTGGAGACGGCCGGCACGGCGGTGGAAGCGTCGCTAACGGGGCACCTGGTGATGTCCACGCTGCATACCAACAGCGCTCCGGAGACCATCACGCGGATTTTGGAGCTCGGCGTCGATCCGTTCAACTTCGCCGATTCGCTGCTCGGGATCATGGCGCAGCGGTTGGTCCGGCGGATTTGCGACAACTGTCGGGAGTCGTACGAGGCGAGCCCGGAGGAAATCGCGGAGATCGTCGCGGAGTACGGGATGGGTTGCTGGCCGGGAGCGGCGGCCGGGGGCGGCGATCCGGGCGGCGGCGATGGGGCCGGGGGAGGAGATGGCGCCGGTGGCCGCGCGCCGAGCGATGGCGTGGTCGCCGGCGGCGGGTTGGATCAGGCGGCGATCGAGGCGGCGCTCGGGCACGTCGCCGAGGAGACGGTGAGCGGGCGGAACGGTGCGCTCGGCCAGGGCTCGCTGGACGCCTTGCTGGTGGGCGAGCAGACCGGTAATGTCCCCGCGCTGCGGGAGCGCGCCCCTGACACGGCTACGAGCCCATCGCGCGCCGCAGGACGTTCCGGCGGCGGTGGCATACTCGATCAGGCGGCGGTCGACGCGTTGTTCGGCAGCGTTTTCGCGGACGAGCAGGCGGTGAGCTCTGTGCGTCGCGAGCTCGAGGGCGGGGCCACCGAAAACCACACCAATTCCCGTGCTGACCAGAGGATGCTTGAGCAGGCCGCAATTGACGCGCTGTTCGGTGATCCCGCGCCCGCGCCGCCAGCCCCCGAGGCCGTGTCGGGGCTGCTCGACCAGTCCGCGATCGATGCGCTGTTCGGTAAACCCGGTCCAGCGGAGGAATTCCGTCCGCCAGCTCCGGGCGGCCCGATGGATCAGGCGGCCGTCGACGACTTGTTCGGCGGCGACCAGCTCAGTCAGGAGGCGCTCGACGCCATCCTCGGCACGACAGAGGTCGCATCCCGGCGGGCGGTCGCCGCGGCTGACGCTTTCGGCCCAGCCCGCGTGGGAGGCCGCGACGCCCGTGCCGGAGCCGGCGCTGGTCATGCCGGCGCCGCTACCCGCGTCCGGCGCCATCGACCAGGCGGCGGTCGACGCCGCGCTTGCGGCCATCTTGCCGCATGATGCGGAGGGCGGCGAGCGTTCGGCTGTGGCGCGACTCGGCAAGGAGCAAAAAATGAGCTTCTTTGCTGCTACCCCGATTCTCTACCGGGGCAAGGGCTGCGAGCAGTGCGGCGGCACGGGTTACCGGGGGCGGGTGGCCATTCACGAGCTGCTGGTCGGCTCGGACGCGATCAAGCGCCTGATCTACGAGCGCAAGCCCATCACCGAGTTGCGCCGGCAGGCGCGGGCCGAGGGAATGACGACGCTCTTGCAGGACGGGCTGGAGAAGATGGCCCAAGGGCTATGCGATCTCAGGCAGGTTCACGCGGTGTGCATTGAGTGAGCACCGAGTCCAGGGACCGGGCGACGGCGGGTGGATCTTGACGAAAGCCGCGCCTGGCGCCATAATAGCAGGACATCGCTGGTCCCTTCGTCTAGTGGCCCAGGACGCCAGCCTCTCACGTTGGTAGCACGGGTTCGACTCCCGTAGGGACCGTGGTTTTCGCCTCTCGATGACCCGCCACCGCGGTGGCGGGTCATTGTGTTTTTGGCCCGGGCTCCGCCTCAGTTTTCGACCAGGCGCCACAGCCCCACGGTCGTGGCCATCCACACCCGGCCCTCGGCGAGCGCCACCACCGGAGCCTTACCCGCCACCTCGGCCACCGCCGCGGCCGTGCCGCCCTGCGACTTCATCAGCGCGGACCGGTCGCCGCTCAGCTCCAGCGCGAAATACCGCGCGCTGCCCCGGCGCACCCCCCAGATCTCGGCGTTGCCGCGCGTCGGCGCCCCCGTGGCGAGCTTTCGCAGGGCGCCTCCCACCGCGGCCGTATACGCCGCACCGCTGGTAGCGTTCGCCGCCAGGTCGAACGCACCCCCGATCAGCTCCGGACTGGCTCCGGCGCCCGCCATGAGCCGCGGGTCTTCCAGGCTCAGCGACGAGCCCGGCGACCACGTCTGCGCCGCCGCCACTTCGGTCAGCGTGCCGCGCTCCAGGAGATCCGCCGCGCTCACCTGCCGTAGCGTCCAGCCGCGGTTGACAGGATTCTCGCGCGTCGCCACCGCCACCGTTCCGGACGCCGCCGGCGCAAGCTGCACCCCAAAAAGCTCGCGGTCCCACGACCGGGACCGCCAAAAGCTATCCGCTGGCCGGTAGAAGACTGTCGCCTTGCACGGCCGCACCAGGCACGGCTTCCAGGCGATCACGACTTGATGACCGCCCGCGGCGAGCCCCGCATAGGTCTCCCACTCCCCGTTGCCCACGGTCTCCCCGGCCAGTGTGACGCGGCTGCTGTCGCGCACCAGCGCTTCGCCGTTGACGAGCTGCGCGGGGTGAAAGCGCGCGATCGGCGCCTCGATGTCTCCGCTGTACAGCACCTCGCCGATCTCGTTTTCCACCTCTACGCGGCGCTGTCCCGCTCCCAGGTCGCGGGCGTAGATGACCCGCAGCTCGTCTGCGTCGGAGGCGCCGAGCCGCACCCGCTGCCCGTCGGTCGCGGGGCGCACCGCAGGCCAGCGGCGCACCTGGGTAAGCTGTTCAGCGGTGGCAAGGATGGGGGCCAGGAGCGACAGGGGACAGTAGAGGGCCATGACGATTCCGAGTCTGCGGGCGAATTTTCTCGTGCGCATGCGATGCTCCTTTCGGTGCGGTGTGCAGAAAAGTCTGACGGTGAGCGGCTGGTGTCTTGCAAGCGGCGTGCCGCGCAAGGGCCGCGCCTGTCCGCGCCGAAATGGCGTCGCGATCAGCGCCCTACGCACCCGCCGGTGCCCGACGGCGCTGCGCTGCGCGGGGCCAACACCCGAGTGTGTGCATTACGCGCAGGAAGCCGCGCGGTGCCGGACGTGGCCGAGAATCGCACCGGCCGCTTCCGCCACCACCGCGTCCGGATCGATGCAACCTGCCTCGAAGCAAACCTGAGCGACCGTGCCGATGACGATCCCCACGACCAGCGCGGCCACCGCATCGCTCGCCGCGGCCGGGACAAAATCCCCCGTGGCCACGCCCTCGGCAAGCACGTCGCGCGTGTAGGCGCGATACCGCTCATAGAGCCGCGCATTGAGCTCGGCGATTTCCGGGTCCGCGGGGATCCTCCCCCAGAAGCTGAGCAGCACCATGCTCGCCTCGACGTTATCCAGAAGACCGCGCACCGTGGAGCGCAACAGCGCCTCGATCTTCTCCGCGGCGCCCATCGACGAACGCACCCGCGACACCGTGGCGTGCTCGACGTCCGCCAGCGCTGACGCGAGCACAGCCTGAACGATCTCTTCCTTGTTCCGGAAATGGTACGTGATCACTCCGCGCGTGAAGGCGAGCTCGCCCTCGAGCGCGCTGACCGTCAACGCGTGCAGTCCGTCCCGGGCCACAATCCGCCGGGCCGCGCCAATGATCTGCGCCCGGCGGAAGTCGCGAACCGTTTCCGGTTCAGGCATCCACGGCCTCCAACGGCTCCTCCGCGGCCGCAGCACCCTCCGGCGCCGCGGTTCTGGCGCGCACCCGGAACCGCAACGCCTCGGGCCACGCCTCGGGATTGTCCGCGGGATACACCTGCAGCGACTGCCCATGATCCTTGAGCAGCTCACCGAGCCGACAACCCAGAATCGCGCGCGCCGCCAGCAACCCGGAGATCGTCGCCCCCATGACCCCATGTCCGGTCGTGCTGGCGCCGCACAGCGTCAGCCCCGCGATCGGCGCCTGCTGACCGTACGACAGCGGCCCGATTTGCCAGCGATTCTTCTCCGTGCCGTAGATACTCCCCTTGGTCGCCATGATGTAGTGCTCGTTCGTCAACGGCGTGCCGAGCTCCGAGAAGGCTACAGTTCGAGAGATGCCGGGAAGCAGATGCTCCAGGGTCCGTAGCATCCGCACCGTCAGCTCCTCCTTGAGCACCTTGTAGCTTTCGGGGCGATTCCCGAAGCGACTGTGCGCCCAGGCCTTGAACGGATCGTACGGCACGAACGTGAAGGCCTCCATGGTGTGTCGCGCGCCATGAAGCTTGGTCGGATCCTTGAGCGTCGTTACCGTGAGAAACGCGCCCGGAAAGTCGTCCCCTTCGGCAAACGTCCCGCTATCGAGCGCGAAGCGATAGGCGGCCTCGAGGTCCGCCGTGCTGTTGTACCAGTAGTTGCCGGAATCGAGCCCGGCCGCGCGCACGTCGTAGTCGGCCGCGAGAAAGAGACTGAGCGCCGAGACCGAGTACCGCGTGCGGCGCAGCCGCAGGCGCATCAGGCCGCTCAGGTTCTCGAGCCCCACCAGCCGCTCGTAGGTGATCCCTGGATCCGCGTTCGAGACGATTCGCCGCGCGCGGATCTCGGTGCCGTCGGCGAGGCGCACGCCTACGGCCCGTTTGCCTCGCCCTGCGCGCTCCAGCAGGATGCGCTCCACCCGAGCACCCAGGCGGATCTCTCCACCGGCGCGTTTCAGAGCGCGAATGAAGGCCCGCGGCAGGGTTACCCCGCCACCCTTCGGATAGAAGCCGCCCCGAAAGTAGTGCGCAGCCACACCGGCGTGCAAGAGCGCCGGCGCCGTTGCCGGCGGCAGGCCATAGTCTCCGCACTGAATCGCCAAGATTGCCCGCAGCGTCGGGTTCGAGACGAAGCGGTCGAGCAGCGACGCGAGCGTCGACACCCCGTACCGCAGGATCGTGGGCGTGCGCAGCGGCAGCGTCAGCGCGTCTTTCCAGCCGCGGATCCTCAGCAGCTCGCCGAATTCCCCGTCGAGCCGGGCCACGACGTCCAGATATCCATCGATGCCGCGCGACTCCTCGGGAAAGCGCCGCTTCAACCGCGCCGCAAAGGCCTCCTTGCCTTTTGGGATGTCGAAGCGCTCCGCACCGATGTGAACGTGGTCGATGCCGTCGGGGTTGAGCTCGAAGAACAGCATGTCGCCGGCGACGCCGAGGCCCTCGTAAAGCGCGCGCATGCGGCCTTCGGGTCCGAGCTCGCCGACGTAGTGCACGCCGGGGCTGAAGCGATAGCCGCCGAGCTGAAAGGTATGGCACCAGCCGCCGGGAATCTCATGCTGCTCGAGCACGAGCACTTTTTGTCCGGCCTGAGCAAGAGGCAGCGCCGCGGCGAGTCCGCCGGCCCCCGACCCGATGACGAGCGTGTCCAGTTCCGACATGGTTTCCTCCAAGAGCGCGAGCGATTCGAACGTTCGTTCTTAATTTATAACGCTCGTTACAGCTCGTCAACTGGCCGGTCGTTTCCGGCCGCCAGTTTTCGCAACCGCTCGGCCGCCGCTTCAAGCGTGGCCCGGCGCTTGCAAAACGCGAATCGCACCAGACGCCGGCCCTCCTCGGGCGCGGCCCGATAGAAGACGCTCGGGGGGATCGCCGCGACGCCGCAAGCGCGCGTCAGGTAGCGCGCAAAGGCGAGGTCGTCGCCGCCCGACCAAACGGGGGTGAAGTCCGCGAGGACAAAGTACGTGCCCTGGGGAGGCGCGACCCGAAAACCGAGCGCCGCGAGTCGCTCCACGAGAAAGTGGCGGCGACTCTGGTAGTCGCTGCGCAAGGCCGCGTAAAAGTCCGCGCCGCAGCTCTCCAGCGCCTCTGCCACGCCGATCTGCAGCGCTCCAGGCGTACAGAACGTGACGTATTGGTGCGCTGCTTGCGCGGCGGCGACCAGCGGGGCCGGCCCGAACGCCCACCCCACCTTCCATCCCGTGAAGGAAAAGGTCTTTCCTGCACTCGAAATCGTCAAGGTCCGCTCGCGCATCCCCGGCAGCGTCGCCATGGGCACGTGAACGGCGTCACCGTAGGTGAGGTGCTCGTACACCTCGTCGGTGACGACGAGCACATCGTGGTGCCGGCACAGTGCGGCGATGCCCTCGAGCTCCGCCGCCGAGAGCACCTTGCCGGTGGGGTTGTGCGGCGAGTTGAGCAACAGGAGCCGGGTGCGCTCGTTGAAGAGCGAGGCCAGCTCGTCGAAATTCACCTCGAAAGCCGGAAACCGCAACGGCAGGTAGCGCGTCACGCCGCCGGCCATCGCCACGCACACGGGATAGCTGTCGTAGTACGGTTCGAGAAGAATCACCTCGTCGCCGGGGTTGACCAGACCGAGGACGGCGGACATGAGCCCCTCGGTCGCGCCGCTGAACACCGCGATTTCCCGTTCCGCATCGTAGTCGAGACCGTAGCGCTCGCGTTGCCGGGTGGCGAGAGCGCGAACGAGGCGGAGATGCCCCTGCGAGCGGACGTACTGGTTCTCGCCGGCGCGCAGAGCCCGAATCACCGCCTCGACCATGCTCGGCGGGCCCTCGAAGTCGGGAAACCCCTGTGCGAGGTTCACCGCCCCATGTTGGATCGCCAGCGCGGTCATCTCGCTGAAAATCGTGGTGCCGAAAGGATCGAGTCGGCGAGCGCGCACCTGGTCGGTCATGCTATGTCAAGTCCTTGCCGAGGGTTTTGTGGGCGCGGTCGCCGACCCGCTGAGGCGACTAACAGTGTGCTCTATTATCTCCACTGCTCGTAGGTGTCCACCACGTCCTTCTGGGTGCCGAACGCGATGGCGCCATCGTCGGCGTACGCCTTCAGGGCAGCCATGAAGGAACGCAACAGCGACTCGTTGGCGGCATCGAAGTGTCGCATGGGGATGTGGATGTTGATTCTCGCTACCTGGCCGGGATCGCGCGTCGCGACGATCAGGTCGATCGCGTCGTACACCACCTGGAAATCGTCCTCGCCGAGCTCGCAGCTCGTGCCGCACGAGACGCGACCTTCTGCCAGGCTGGCCAGCTCGCCGAGCTCGCCGTTGCTGATCGTGATCACGCCGTCGGCGTCGGGGGTGAAATCCTGGCTATCCTTGAGCCGGAAGGGGGAAATTCGCTCCGCAAAATCCACAGGCGCGGCATCGTGGTAGTAGGTGGAGAGAATGGCGTCGTCCGTCCACCCGTCCGGACGGGCCTCCTCGGGCATGGAAAGGTAGCACATGCCGGTGATCGCGTCGATTGTCTTGAAGCGGGCTCGGGCGGCCGCCGCAACCCAGTCGCTGCGCCCGCATATTCCGGAGATGGACACGTTGTTGGCGGTGCCTACCAGAGCATCCACGGCGCGCTTGTTTTCGGTGATCTTGCGGGCGTAGCTGAGGGTGGATTCGCGGGCCTGGGAACCGCCGATGCCGTTGGCGTGGGTGCCGACACCGTGCCGGTTGGCGACGGTCTCCGCGAGGATGTTCACGCTCCACGTGGTATTTGCCGTGGCAAAGTCCTTGGAGGCCTCGAGGTTCATCTTGAGGCCGTATTCGTCGTAGAGGCTCATCGCCCAACGCGCCTGTTCGACCGCGCTCAGGAAGCTCCTGCTGTTGGCGGTATAGGTCGTGCCATCGGTGTGCGTCATCGCGGTGAAGATGATGGGAGCGGTTCCGTCAGTGGTGTGGAGCACCTCGGCGACCGCGGGGGCGGTCAACGCCAGGCAGCAACCCATAACACTTGCGATCATCTTGATACGAACGAACGTCTTTGCGAACATGCCAGCTCACCTTTTCTGTTGTCGCGGAGTGATTCCGCTGCCCGGTGGTGTTGCAGGGGCCATGCCAGGATCCGACACGCGCCGCCGCAAGCAGACGAGGCTCGTCACGTCTGCTGGAAGTGCTTTGGGCGGCGGCGGGAAGCGTGCCGGTTTGCGTAGGGCGAGGAATGGAGAGCGCCGCGGGACGCCGGGGCGGTTACGTGTTGAGTTGTAGTGGCAGTTTGCGCCACCACACCGGTGCGCCACCTTCCCGTGCCGAGCCTGCCCGCTCACCCACCGACCCTGAATCCCCCGCTTCTTCGCCTGCAAGCTGCGCGGAAGGCGCATCACGAATACCCCCCAACCTTACCTCCCCCGGCAAGCGGGGGGAGGGACCCGGCGTCACCTTCCCTCGCCGGCGGGGCGAGGGACGGAGGGGGCGCTGTCGGGTCGAAGTCACCGCCTGGGGTTTCGCCCGCGAACCCGGTAAGATGATCCACGAATACGCGCGGCTCGCAGTGAGGTGACCCGCATGCTCCGCATCGCGCTCGGCATCGTGGCGCTCGCGATCAACGCCAGTCTGGCGCTGCACGTCGTGGTGCGCGCGCCCACAACGCGGTTTTGCCACGCTTTCGCGCTGCACGCCCTGGCGGCCGCGCTGTGGTGCTCCGGCGGCGTCCTCTTCCATCTCGGGCGCGGAACGTCCGCGGCGATCCTCGTCGCCATGGCCGGAGCGCTGCTCGTGCCGGCCGCCTTTCTCACCCAGGCGGCGGCGTACCGGCGCGGTCCGCTGCGGCGGCGCCATGGCTTCGCCGCCGATCTGCTGCTCCTCGCGCCCTTCCTGATCATGGCCTACGCATTGCCGCGGCTTGGACTGGCACAAGGTGCCGCCAGCCACTACTGGCGCAGCGAGCCGCCCGGCGTGGCGGCTGCCGCCCTCCTTACGCTCTATCTGCTCGGGATGCTGGGCGCCGGCGTCTGGCTTCTGGTCACAAGCCGCAAGGCGCTCGGCGGCGGACCGGAGGTCGCCGAGCTGTCCGCGGTGCTCGCGATCAACGTCCTGCTACCGCTGGCCGCGCTGGGGCTGATGCTGTTCGCGGGCGGGTCGAGGGGCGGCAGGGTGCCGTCGGAAATGCTCATGCTCGTGCTCTGTGCCGAGCTCAACCTGCTCGCGCTGGTGCGCTGGCGGCGCGTATCACTCCGCGGCCTGCTCGACCGCGCCCTGCTTTTCGGCGCCGCCGCCGGCGGCGTCGCGATCGTGACCGCGTTGACCGCGTGGTCGCTCGATCACGTGCTCGATCTCCAACTGGGGCTCCCCGCCGTGGCGCTCGCCACCATCGTTGCGCTATTCGCCAGCTTCGGGTTTCTCGCGGTGCGCCCGCATCTCGAGCGGTTCGCGGCACGGGTGCTGTCCAACGAGCGTGTCGCCTTGCGCGCTCGCGCCGAGCAGTTGCGACTGGAGCTCGAGCGCACGCGGTCGCGGCTGGAGCAGGCCGAGCATCTGGCGCTGCTCGGCAATCTCGCGGCGGCGGTCGCGCACGAAATCAAGAATCCGCTCGGGCCCATTCGCGGCTACGCCGAGATTCTGCGTGAAGAGCTGGACAAGGTCGAGCTGGACGCGCGGGCGCGAGCGATGGTGAGCAAGTGCCTGCGGATCATCGAAGAGGAAGTGACGCGCATCGATGAGAAAGTCTCGCGGTTGCTGCTGCGGGCTCGGGAGCCGGCGCCGCGGCCACGGCTGCTCGACGTCAACGCGCTCGCCGAGAGCGTCGCGGCGCTGGCACGCGGCGCTCCGCAAGGACGCGCTGGCGCGGTCGAGACCGAGCTGACCGCCGGCCTCCCCCCGGTCTGGGCCGACGAGGAACGGCTCCGCGGCGCGCTCTACAATCTGCTGAAGAATGCTCTGGAGGCGTCCGGCCCGGGCGGCGCGGCGGGCATCCGCACCGCCACCTGCGCTGACGAGGGCCGACCGGCGGTGCGCATCACCGTTTGGGATCTCGGGCCCGGCATCGCCGTGGACGTCTCCGCGCACCTTTTCGCGGAGTATGTCACCACCAAGGACGGCGGGACGGGGCTCGGTCTGGCGTTGGCCCGTCAGGCGGTGGAAAGCGACAATGGGCGGCTCGAGGTGGAAAGCCGACCCGGAGAAGGGACCGCATTTCACGTCATTCTGGTCGCCGGAGGGAAGGCATGAGCGCGCGCATCCTGGTCGTGGACGACGAACCCAACATGCGGGAAATGCTGGCCGACGTGCTGGGGCGCGCCGGCCATGCCGCGTGCGCCTGCGCCAGCGGCGAGGACGCGTTGCGACTGCTCGAGTCCGCCACCTTCGACGGCGTGGTGATGGACTTGAAGCTGCCCGGAATCAGCGGTGCGGAGGCGCTGCGCGCGCTCCGCCGGCGCGCTGACCGGATTCCCGTCATCATGATCAGCGCCTACGGCACGGTAGACACCGCCGTGGCCGCACTCAAGGACGGGGCGTTCGATTTTCTCGTCAAGCCTTTCCGCAACCAGGATCTTCTGCACGCGGTGCAGCGCGGCCTGGAAGCCAGTGGCCTGCTGCGCCTGGCGAGAGACAGCCGGCCGGGCTTCGACCTTGGCCCCGGAGCGCCGCCGCTGCTCGGCGAGAGCCCGCCGATGCGCGACCTTTTCAGTCAGATGCAGCGCCTCGCCGACACCGACGTCCCGGTGCTCGTCATTGGCGAGACCGGCACCGGGAAGGAGCTCGTGGCGCGGGCGCTGCATTGGAGCGGGGGGCGGCGCCACGGACCATGGATCGCGGTAAACTGCGCGGCCCTGCCCGAGGCCTTGATCGAGAGTGAGCTCTTCGGCCACGAGCGCGGGGCCTTTACGGGCGCGCACGCGGCGAAGCTCGGCCGGTTCGAGGCGGGCGACGGCGGCACGGTCTTCCTCGACGAGATCGGAGAGCTGGCGCCCAATGCCCAGGCCAAGCTGCTGCGCACGCTCGAGTCAGGAGAGGTGACGCGGGTCGGCGGCGTCGCGTCGCGACACGTAAACGCGCGAGTCATCGCCGCTACCAACGTCGACCTTCAGAGCGCCGTGCAAACCGGCCGGTTTCGCCCGGACTTGTACTACCGTCTCGCCGTTGTCACGCTCCGGCTGCCGCCCCTGCGCGCGCGCCTGAACGATCTGGAGCCGCTCTCTCACCACTTTATCCGCCAGTTCGAGAGCAAGTATGGCCGCGAGCTCGGCCCGTTCGCCGCGGAGACATTGGCAGCAATGCGCGCGTACACCTGGCCGGGGAATGTCCGCGAGCTGATGCACGCCATCGAGCGCGCCGTGATCCTGGCCGATCCTCGCGCCGTGCTGCCGCCTGCCGCCGAGCGCACGGGCGAGGGCGCGACGGCCGGTGAGACGTGCGCGCCAGGAAATGCGCCTACCCCGACCACTTGCGGCGCGGCGATCCGCCCGCTGAAGGACGCGGTTCGCGACGCCGAGCGAGACGCCGTAGTGGCCGCGCTGCGCGTTACGGACGGCGCGCGCGCCGCGGCCGCGGAGCTCCTCGACGTCAGCGTCAAGACCCTCTACAACAAGATCCGCGAGCTCGGGATCGACCTCGGCCTCAACGTGCAATAGCGCGCATCACCACGAGGACCGCTCCCAATACCGCCAGAAACGCGAGCGCAATCGCCAGATCCCGGCGAGATAGCGGCAGCTCTCTCCGCAGTGCCAAATAATAGATCGGCGCGCTCACCGGCAGGGCGGGAAGAGGAGCGGCTACCGCGTGCGCCACCGCGCGCGCCAGTCCCAGACCGATCCAGAGCGCTGCGGCGCCCCGCCACGACGGCAACCCCAAGGATCGACCCGCGGCGAGTATGATCGCCACCACGCAAAGATCGCCAACACCGATGATGGGTAACCAGGCTTCGGGTGCCAGCGGCAAGCTCGGCAGAAAGTAGGCGATCTTCCCGGACGACACGAGCCCCGCCGAGACCCCGCGGTAGACGCTCCAGGTGTCCACCGCCGAGACGACGATCAGCAGCGGCACGAGATGCTCCCGCTGCGCGATCCGCCCGCCGACCTCCAGGCCCAGCCACGCGGCCACGCCGAGTAACGCCACGTTGAGCGGCAGATGAAACCATGCCACGTCGAGCCCGCGCAGCAGCACGGCGAAGAGCACAGCGATCCCGGTGTTGAGCGCTAACGGGACACGCACGACCCAGGCGGCGATCATCTGCCGCTGGAGACTGTATGCGCAGATCGCCAGGCCACCGAGGGCAATTGCCAGCAGCAGCGCCGGCGATCGCGGCGCCGCCGCCAGCGCGAGCGGAAAGGCGACCACCCACACCGCCCAGCTCTCGATCAGCGCCCAGTAGGGGCCACGGCGTTTTCCGGTACGATCCATCGCCCCTGTTTGCGTCCCGATTCGACTTTCTCGCCCTCAGTGGAGCTCCGGCCCGGCGGAAGCACACCTGAAGACGTCTTCGGCTGTCCCTCGTCTCGTGCCGCCGATCAGTGTACCGCCTCGGAAGAAATTTTTCCGGCCTTTCATCTTGAAGATCATCCGCATCGGAAACTCTGAAGGCATTGTTCTTCCCAAAAGCGTGCTTGATCAGCTCCAACTGAGAAACGGCGACATCGTCTGCCTGACGAAGTCACCGGACGGGTTTCGGCTGACACCCTATGGAGAGGACTTTGCCGAGCAAGTAAGCGTGGCGGAGGGTATTATGGCGCGATACCGCAACGCGCTCCGCGAGCTGGCGCATTGAGATTGGAAATTGGTATGTGTTCACCCTCCCTCCCCCCGCGCCTCGCGCACTCGTTGCGCAACGATGCCTCATCCATTCGTCAGCCGGTCTGAAACCCTGCCCTGCAACGCGTGCTGCACATTGTCGCGCCTGCACGGGCATTGCGGCGCGATGAATCGCGCCGCTACGGTAACGCGAAGAGCGTAGCCGCGCGAGGATCAGACGACAGACCGGCCACTTTCCGATGAGATAAAACATCTAACGCGAATCTGGCCGGGGAATTCTTGAAAAACCGGCCATAGTTGCCATAGATACGGCCATCTGCGCGAAAAGTGGCCGAAAACGGGGCGAATTGAGGCGAATTGGCGGCCAGAATCGCCTTAGATGTTTTATCTACGGCAAGTATGGCCGGTCCGACCTCGAGTCACCAGACCCCCGCTGCCACCCACTAACCACCGCATCCAGGCAGTCGCGCCGCTCCGCCTCCGTCACCTGCGGCGCGCCCGCCGGCCGCAGGGGTAACTGTTCACCTGAGCTCAGAGAATCCTACCCCTTCTGCCTCCACGAAAACCCCACCCGCTCGGCTGTCACCATCCGCCCACCGATCCCCGCCGAGCGATGAACGCCATCCTCTTCGTTCTTCGCACGGGATGCTCGTGGCATGTCGCGCTGGCGTTGAGTACCTGGCGAGCTACGGGCCTACCGGGATAGGCGCTTGGCCGCAAGCGGGGAAGGGGGCAAACAGATACCATCGCGCCCCACTCGCACAGGTGTGGCGTCACGGCCTTGCGCCCGGGGTATCGGAGGTGCTAACGAGCACAGACATGCGAGTCACCGTTCTTTTCTTTGGGTTCTATCGGGACCTCCTCGGTCGTTCCAGCGAAACGCTCGAGATTCCCGGCGATCGACCCGTCGTCAGTGACCTTTGGGAGGTGCTCGTGCGCACCTGGCCCGTGCTTTCGACGCGATGGTCGATGACGCGATTCGCCGTGGATCGCGAGCACGTCGGCGGCGACGGCGCCTTGCGCGAAGGCGCGGAAGTCGCGATCTTTCCGCCCCTCGCGGGTGGCGCCGGCGAAACAGATGCGGAAACGGAGGTGCCGGCGCGCTTCCACGTCGGCCTGACCCGGGAGCCCATTCAGCTCGAAGCGCTGCGGCGCGCGGTGGCGAGCCCCGCTGCGGGAGCTGTCGTGGAGTTTATCGGGGTGGTACGGAACCGCCACCGCGGCAAGGTCGTCCAGCGACTGGCCTATGAGGCGTATGAGCCAATGGCGGCGGCGGAGCTTGACCGCCTCGGGCGGGACCTCCGGCAGCGCCACGATCTCGAGGGCATTGCGATCATGCACCGTTTGGGGCCGCTGGCGATCGGGGAAGAAGCGCTGGCGATCGTCGTTTCGGCGCCCCATCGCGCGGCGGCCTTCGCGGCGTGTCGCGAGGCGATCGAGCGCATCAAGGAGCTCGTGCCGATCTTCAAGCGCGAGATCTATGCCGATGGTACGGCTTCGTGGGTGGGCGCGGAAGAGAGCGGGACGACGTGACCGGGGCGCTGCCTTTTACCGTCGCCGCGCTGCAGGAGGCGCTTGCCGCGGCCGGGGTGGCCTGCGAGCTGGGCGGAGGAGCGGGTGCGCGCGACGTCGTGGTGTTGCGGGTGAGCAGAGACGCGGGCGAGCTGGGGCCCGGGGACCTGTTCCTGGCCTGGCCCGGAGCCCACCGGGACGGGGCCGCGGATATCGGCGCGGCGATCGCGCGAGGCGCGAGCGCGATCGTAGCAGGAAGCGGCGCTGCGGAGCTGCTCGCGGGCGCGCTGTCCGCGCCCGCCTGGCTGCGGGTCAGCGACCTGCGCGCGGCCTGGGCGGTGGCCCAGGGCCTCGCCCACGGCGAGCCGGCAGCGGCGCTGGCGATGGCGGGAATAACCGGCACCAATGGCAAGACGACAACATCGTTCATGACCGCCTGGATACTCGAGCGCCTCGGTATCCCCACCGGGATCGTCGGCACGATCGGGGTGTGGCACCCGGGCCGCCGGCAACGCGAAGTGCCGCTCGGGAGCCCGGTGCTTACGACCCCGGATGCCGCCGATCTGCAAGCGGCGCTCGCCGAGCTTCGGGACGCGGGCGCTCGGGCGGCAGCCGTAGAGGTCTCATCGCACGGTCTGGCGCAGCGCCGTCTCGCCGGCCTGCGGTTCACGTGCGCGGCCCTGACCAACCTGCGCGGTAATGAGCACCTCGACTACCACGGCGGCATCGCCGCGTATGGCAGCGCCAAGAGCCTGCTCTTGACCGCCGGAGTGCGAGCCGGGGGCACCGCCATTCTCCCGGCGAACTGGCGCGACCTTCCAGGCGTCGGCGGCGTTGTGTTGCCGAGCGACGTCACGGTGTGCACGTTTGCCGTTGCCCCGTGCTCGCCGCCGCCCGCCTCCGAAACCGCGTTGCTGGCACTGGAGCCGCGCCCGCAGGGTTTCGACATGTGCTATACTGCGCGCGCGCACGCGGTGGGTGGCGGCGTCCAGGAATTTGCCGTTCGGGTGCCGATGCCTGGCCTCTTCAATGTCGAAAACAGTCTCGTCGCGCTTTCGGTGGTCTCCGCGCTGGGCGGGGAGCTGCAAGCTGCGGCCGTGGCGCTGGCAGACTTTCCCGGCGTCCCCGGCCGCTTCGAGCGCGTCGATCTCGGGCAGCCATTCACGGTGATCGTCGATTTCGCACACAATCCTGCCGGGCTCGAAAGCCTGCTGAGCGCGGCCCGTGCCGCCGCACCCCGCCGCCTCGCGGTACTAATTGGCTGCGGCGGCGATCGTGACCCTTCGAAACGGCCGCTGATGGCGCGCCTCGCGCTGGAGATGGCGGACCTTGCGATCTTGACGACCGACAACCCGCGCAGTGAGGACCCCGGCGACATCCTCGCCGCCATGCTGCGGGGTGTCGAAAACCGTGACCGCTCGCGCTTGCGGGTCTGCCCGGATCGCGAGGAAGCGATCAGGACGGCCATCGCCTGGGCCGCCCCCGGCGACGCCGTGATTCTGGCCGGCAAGGGCCACGAAGCGACACAGATCATCGGCAACCGAGTCCTCCCGTTCAGCGATCGGGACACCGCGCGAAAGGCTCTGGGGGCCGCCGGGTGGGGAGTCGCCAATGAGAGTTGAGCTTGGCAGATCCTGGACTCTGCGCGAGATCGCCGCACTGGCGTGCGGACGCGCCGCGACGCGGGCCGACATTCAGGATCGAGTCGTCAGCGGTCTGAGCGTCGATTCCCGGGTGCTGGAACCGGGCGACCTGTTTGTCGCTCTCCCCGGCGAGCGGGTCGACGGCAACGCCTTCGTCGGCGAGGCGCTCCGCCGCGGTGCCGCGGTGCTGTGCACGCGCATCGATGACCCCGAGGACGCAGCCGTCATTCTGCACGACCAACCGCTCACCGGCTTGCAGGCCTGGGCCACCGCCTACCGCGGACAGCTCAATGCGCCGCTCGTGGGCATCACCGGTAGCGTCGGGAAGTCGACCGTCAAGGAGCTCATTGCGTGCGTGTTAGGAGGCCGCCCACGGGTCCACGCCACGCCCGGAAACCTCAATGGCCAGATCGGCCTGCCACTCGCGCTGCTCGGCTGCAGCCCAAGCCCGCGCGCCGCGGTCCTGGAAATGGGAATCAGCAGGCCCGGAGAGATGGATCGCCTGGCGGCCCTGGCGCGCCCCTCCGTTGCCGTCATGACCAACGTCGCGATGGTGCACGCCGAGTTCTTCGCAAGTCTCGACGAAATCGCGGACGAAAAAGGGGAGATCTTCTCGCGGCTGGAGGCCCGCGGTGCCGCCGTTCTGTGTGCCGACGATGCCCGGTGCGAGCGCATCGCGGAGCGCCTGCGGCAACGAAGCGTCCGGGTCGTGCGCTACGGTACGCGCGCCATGAGCGCGGCCGCGGGCGACCATCTGCGGCTGACCGCCGCCGCCGGCGGACCGGGAGGGCACTACCGGGTTTCGCTCCGTGGCACCATCCGCGACGCGCCTCCCATCGCGCTCGAGCTCATCGCCCCGTTGCCGGGGCGGCACAGCGCGCTGAATGTGGCCGCAGCGCTCGCAGTCGGCCTCGTCCTCGGAGAAGACCCGCACGTCATGAGCGAACGCCTGACGACTTTCAGGGGGCTCCCCATGCGCCTCGAAGTGAGGTCGATCGGCCTGCCGGGCGGCGGGACGGTCTCTGTGTTGCTGGATGCCTACAATGCCTCACCCGCCTCCGTGGCGGCGGGCGCGAGCACCCTTTTGGACATGGCAGCCGGAGGCCGGGCAATCGCGGTTCTCGGCGACATGCTCGAGCTCGGCCCGGGCAGCGAACAGGCCCACCGGAACATCGGCGGATTGCTCGCGGAGCGCGGCTTTTCCGGGATTTTCACTACCGGCGCACTGGCCAAATACATCCACGACGGCGCCGGTGCCTCCGCCGCTCGCCCCGGCATGCTTTGCTGGCAAGCGACCCACGCGCTCCTGGCCGCGGCCGTCGTCGCCGCCCTGCAGCCCGGAGACCACGTGCTCATCAAAGGATCGCGTGGTGCCGCCATGGAACGGGCGTTTTCGGAGATCGTGCGGTTGCTCGCGGAACCTGACAGCGCCTCCGCGGTTTCTCAGGGGAAGAGGACAGCCTGCCAAGAATTTCATTCGTAACCCGAGCGAGGAAACCGCTACCGATGAAACCAAGAGAAATCGCGCGTTGGTTGTTTGTTATCCTGTTTCTGGCCACCGGCTTGATGGTGCTGCCTGCCGCCCGGCACGAATTGCCGAGCCTGGTATCCTCGCCGCCCGCCAATGCTCAAGAGAAATCCGCCGAGCCTGAAAACGGTGTGGTCTTGACCACATCGACCTTTCGCACCATCGCCAGCAAAGTCAAACCCCACGTCGTCAACATCTCGTCCACCAGAGTCCTCCGCGAGGCGGAGCTGCAGAGTCCGTTTCACTTTTTCCTCGATCCCTTCTCTGATCGGCGCTTCGGCGAAAACGCTCCGGAGCTCAGGCAGCAGTCACTCGGCAGCGGTTTCGTCATCGACGACGACGGGCACGTGGTGACGAACTACCACGTCATCGAGAAAGCCGAGGAAATCAAGGTCATCACGCTGTCGAACAAGGAGTTTGACGCGGAGCTGATTGGCAAGGATTCCAAGACGGACATCGCGCTGCTCAAGGTGAAAGGCGACCTGCACGCGCTGACCGGAACGGTCGAGATCGGAGATTCCGCTCGCCTCGAGGTCGGTGACTGGGTCATGGCGGTCGGCAATCCTTTCGCCCTGGGCCACACCGTCACGGTGGGCGTGGTCAGCGCCATGGGCCGGACGGGGCTGGGGATCGGGCCGTACGAGGATTTCATTCAGACCGACGCCTCCATCAATCCGGGGAATTCAGGTGGACCGCTGGTCGACATTACGGGTAAGGTTGTGGGTATCAATACCGCCATCTATTCGCGAACGGGCCAGTCGGCGGGCATCGGTTTCGCGATCCCGATCAATATGGCGGGCAACATCATCTCGCAGCTCAAGAAGACGGGCAAGGTCGTGCGCGGCTGGCTCGGGGTTGAGATCCAGGAGGTCGGTGCGGACATCGCCTCGGCGCTTGGTCTGCCATCGGCCGAGGGAGCGCTCGTCGTGCGTGTCACCGACGATTCACCGGCGGCGAAGTCCGGGCTGCAGGCCAAGGACGTGATCGTCGGTTTCGACGGCAAGGCGGTTTCAAGCCACGATGCTCTGCCCTCAATGGTGGCGGCACTCCCCCCCGGCGCCAAGGTCAAGGTCGATGTCGTCCGGGAGGGACAGAAGAAGCAGTTCAATCTCGTCCTGGGTGTGCTTCCGGAAGAAGATGAGCAGCCGGTCGGCAGTGGCACCAGCGGGGATTCGCGCGGCTACGTCGGGATTGAAGCGCAGACCCTCACGGCGGACCTCGCCAAGAGGCTCGGTCTGGAGGAAGCCACTGGTGTTCTGATCACCGATGTCGACCCGCGGTCGCCCGCTGCCAGAGCCAAGCCGCCGCTTCGCCGCGGTGACGTCATCCTCGAGGTGAATCAGAAGAAGGTAGCGGATATGGAAGAGTACCGCGCGGCGGTCGCGGAAGTTCAGCCGGGGGATGCCGTGCTGTTCTTTATCCGGCGTCCGAACGGCGGGTCCCGCTATGTTGCGGTAAAGGCGGAGGAAGCTCCCCGGGACGAGTAGAAGGCAAGGATGAGGGATGAGCGATGGAGGTGGAAGGGGCGAGAGAAACGCTTTTCCTTCACGCTTCATCGCTCGTCGAGTCTCTCCGCCGCCGAATTACGAGTGCCGTTTGCGATGCGCTCGAGCCGCTGCCGATTGTTCTCGCCGGATGGGAGGTCCGTGGCACTGACGATGCGTTCGTGGATGGTGAGGGCGATGTCAAACCCTCAATCGTTGCTTGTGGCGAGTGCTCGAAGAAGCGGAAGAAGCGCCGGAATGTCCTCTGTCGCTGTCTTCCACAGGGCGTCCGGGTCGATCGCCGCGTAACCGTGAATCAGTCGGTTGCGCATCGAAACGATGTCCCTCCAGGGGACCTGCGGTGCTACAGCACGCGCCTCGACAGAGAGCCTGCTCGCAGCCTCGCCCATGACCTCGATAGCCCGTACCAGCGCGTGAAACAGCATCCGGTCCCGGTCGAGATCATCCTGGCTGCGCCCGGCTACGAAGGCTACGGCGGTCTCTGCTTCGTCGATCATGTCTGGCAGTCGAACGTGATCATCACCGAGCATATTGTACCTCAGCCGTTTTCATCACCTCGTCGCGGAAATGCCGGCCCAGGTCGCCAGGTGTCCGCAGATCGACCTTCCGACCCATCATGTCGGAAAGCGCGTTTTCCATCCAGGCCAGCCTGATGAGGCCCGGAGCACAGCCGGGCTCGAACTCGACCAGTAGATCGATATCGCTGTCGGGGCGGGCAGCGCCCTTCAACACCGATCCGAAGAGCGACAGCTTTCGGATGCCGTGCTTGCGGCAGAAGGCTGCGAGCGTCTCGTCATCCAGTGGCAAACGGGTTTTCATGGGTCACCTCGGGGCTTCGTCGGCTTCGCATCGGCCAGCAAGTCGTGCTCAGGTCCATGGCCTTGCCGGCGCGTCCGCGGGTGATGAGGGCCATGGTCAGTGCTCCGCTCTCTCTCCGTGGGTTGGAAACGTTGGTATGCTCGCCTCCTCGAGGTCAAGAGTTGGGAAGCGGTGATCGAGTAGCCTGTGATCGAGATCTTCCGCGCTACTGCACACTCGCCCGATAAGCAGCTTCGCCCTCTGCAGATACCGCTCGACGTCCTCGCACTTGGGGATCTTCGGGAGGAACCCGTGCTCGTACTCGCAACTGTTCCTCGCGCTTGAGAGCCCCATCAACAGCCCGAGGTCATCCATCGCGAGTCGTCCCGGCGCCAGGGCGGCAAGGAGCTGTGCGCCGTTCGTGAACATGATCGGGCCATCGAGCTCGCGCGGCCTGTACTCCTTGCCAAAGAGTCGACGACCCGCTTCGTGGTGCTTCTCCCGATCGAGCTTGCAGTCAACTAGCGAGTAATCGGGCTTCTCGTCGTCGAGCTTGAAATCGATCCAGAGACAGAGGTCCACGTAACGCTCGACGGCGGCATACGTGAGGAGCACCGCGAGGCTCGGCTTTCCGACGGCGAGGAACCGACCAGCCGCGGCGAGATACCAGGCGAGCAAAGGGACGCCTGCCTCTATCCGATCCGGCCGCCGCGGAACCTGTTCGAGGTCATGGAGCGCAGGGAGGTTGCGTGCGAGCGCGTCCCGCACGGTGGATGCCCAGACCCATCCGCCTTGGTCGGCGAAGCGGTCCAGCACGTCGCGAGCCTCCTGGAGCGCTAGATGAGCGGCACGGAAGTCAAACCGATCCCACGCCGCGTAGCCTCGGGCAAGGCGTTCGAGGCATTCGGCCTCGCGCGGCTCGTAGACGCGAGCAGCCAGTCTTCCTGCGAGCCGCTCCGCCTCGTTGAAGTCGCTCCGGTTGAACGCCCCGAATACGTCACGCAGCTCGAGGTCACCCATCACCTCGAGGGGGTTTGCGAGGAGCCGCGGGTACTCGGTCCCCGCGATCGGAATGCGGTTGGGGCCATGATACTGGCCGTAGTCGACGTAGACGAGCGGCGTGCCGGCGAGGAACCCGGCCAGCGCGGCGGAGGCCGACATCGACTTCTTCCCGCCGGTCGGGTCGACGAAGATCTCTCGCGGGGGAACTTTAGCGCGGCGCAGAAAATCACGGACTGCGCGGTAAATGTCTGCTTCCCCAGGGTCACCAACGCGAACGTGCTCGATCACCTCGCTCTTGACGCCCGCGACACGGGCAATGAAGGAGATGACGCCGTCGCCGGCCGGCGTGACCTTCAACGACTCGTCGGTGCAGAGGATCAGCATCCGCTCGGGCCTGCACCATGCAGCCATCAGGGCCACGGGCTGCCACGACAACCCGAGGACGCTCACAAGAGCGCGGGGCCGCGGCATGTCGCGCGGCGCACCATGAAGAGGCAATTTGGAGAAGTCTCGGGCAAAGGGCGCAGCAAACTCCCGAGCGTACAGGTCGTCCTGCTCCCTACGAGGCAGATCGAACCAGCGACGCTGTACATCAAGCAGCTCAGGCGACAGCGACGCGAGCGCGGGCCCGGTCATCGCCTCCTCTCCTTGGGTTGACGCAACGTGAGCGTGTAGCCCTGGGCGCTCACGTTGGCGACCCATATCTCGGTAGCTTCGCCGATCGGCACCTGCGGTGGCGCCTCCTCAGCGAAGTGACCGAGGAAGCCGTCCGCAGCGCGGAACTTCACCTTACCTTTGCCCGTGGGATCGTCGACACGCCTCACCGTGATGCGCTCGCCGCGCTGGTGGCGGGGCCGTGCGGCATTCGGGGTGCCCCGCGACGGATCGGAGCTCTCGCCGCGGGAAGCCGTGCCCTTCTCGGCGGTCACGAAGCGGCCGTAGCCGGCGCTCGTCTTGCCACCGACCCCCCATTTCTTGAGTGCGTCAATCAGAAGCCGCTCGGTGAGCTCCGTCCAGTCCGCGGGGCCGGACAGCGCGAAGAGCACCCGCGCGCCGGGACGCACGGTGAGAAAGGCGACCGGATTCGGGCTGTCGTAGTCGTTGGGCCAGCTTCCGCCCGAACCGTCGTAGTACGCCTTCTGGTGCACCGTGAGAACGTCGGCTACGAATGGGCTGTCGTCCGTGCCGCTATTCGGCACGTAGAGGGCATCGTGAAACATCACCAGGCCGGACGAGGCGCCCGCGTCGAACCCCTGCGCTCGCATTGCCTCGTCCGCCCCGGCCTCTGGCGCACCGAAGAGCGCGCGATAGACCGCGCCGGGGCCGCGCTCGACGCGTCGGTCACGCCACGTCACTCCCTGGTAGTCCGCCCGAGCGAGCTCAGTATCGGGTTGCTCCCATGGCGGGAGCGCCGCGTCATCAGGGCCGTACACCGTATCGACGAAGTGTGCGACGAGGCCTTTCAGCGCCGATCCCGGAATCACCGGCACGCCCCAGGTGTGGTGCACGGTGATCCCGAGGTCGATCGCGCTCGAGTTGCCGTGCCCAACGAGTAGCCGGCTGGCCAGCACCAGTTCGAATAGACGATCACCCGGCGCCGAGAAGCTCGCCTTCCAGCGCTCGAACGATCGCGAGTACTCGGGCGGAATGGCGATCGCGGCGAGCGCGGAGAGCCAGCTCGCGCGATCGCAGTCTGGCACCTTGCCGTCCTCTCCGACGGGCGCCCACGCGTCATAGGCAAGTCCGACGTGATCCGGAGTGCCAACCGACTGCAGCACCTGGCGCATGCTCAAGCACCTCCGAAGGTCGCCTGCACGGCGCGCTTGAGCCACACCGCGACCTGCAGCATCTCGCGCGTAGAGATCATGTACGTGTCAGCATCGAGCTCGCGCACGCGCCGGGCGAGGTCGTCCGCGGTTGCGCCATCCAGACCCGAGACGCTGGCGGCGGCGAGGTGGCCGAGGAGAAGCTCCCCGCGATTGCCGAGGCGCTGCAGCCCCGCTATCGCGGCGCACAGGCCGCTGCGCAGGATGTTGGTGCCAAGGTCGTTGACCGTGATCTCGTAGTCCTTCTGCTGGTTTCTCGGCACTCTGCCGACCGCCTCGTAGGCATGAAGAGCGCACCGCTGGTCACGCCGGAGGGGCTTCTGGAGCGCGTCAGGTGTTGCCATGGCCGGCATCCTTTCGCGCAACGGGGATCATCCGGCACCGGCCGCGCCCGGTCGTCGCCTTGCCTCCGAGCTGGAAGACCTCCTCGCCGGCAAGCGCGAAGCCCAAGACATCGTCAGGCGTCATGGCGGTGCCGCGCCGGCGGCTGCGATCCGCCGCAAGCAGACCGATGAGCAGTGTTTCTGGTGGGAGGCTCTCCTCCAGCCACAAGGCGCCGGGGGCGACGGTGCGCGTCTTCTCGTCCAGGCGGACCCGTGCGTCCAGCTGCGTCGCTGTCTCCCAGAGGAATGTCATGGTGTCGTCGTCGACCATGGCGAAGCGCTTCGTGAAGATGTCGTCCCCGGGCGATGCGAGCGGAGCGAGGAACCGTGCCCAGGCGGCCGCCTCCTTGGATTCGGTCGCGGGCAGATCCAGATCCTCGAGGTAGAGCCGACCGTTGTGGCCGCAGCAACTTCCTGGGGCGAGCTGCGCACCGCGGCTGATGCTGGGGATGGAGAGGTCCTTCCCGACGTCGTCGAGATCGCGCTTCGCGAGCGCGAGGAGCAGCGGCGAGGTCGTCCACGCGAACGTGCCGCGGAAGCTCCGGACCGGCAGCGCCAACAGGCGCGCGTCACCGACGACGAGCGCGCCCGCATGCGCGGCCGGATCATCTGAGGGACCGAAGACCGCCTCGGTCTTGTCACGATCGCCGCTACGCCGAGCGTCCCGCAGCACGCCCTTGACGGACGAGCCCGGCACGAAAGGAATGCCGGTCGCCTTCATGCGCGCCGTAGGCAGATCGATGACGTCCGCCGCGTGTCCGGTACCAGCGTGGAGCGGCGATAGCGCGTGCAGGATAAATGGTCTCGTGTTCATCGGGTGCTCCTCTTCGGACTCCAGACTCCCGGAACGACCCGCCCGAAGCCCTCATCCGTGCGCTCGCCAAGCGCCGCGAGCCAGAGCGACCGGGCGTCGACTTCACCGAAAGGCTTCGCATCCGTTCGCTCGAAGAAGTAGACGGCACCCGGCGCTACGAGGCGCGAGGTCGGCTTCGGTGCACCCGCCGCCATATCCCAGCCCGAAACGTGACTCGGTCGCGGGACGAAGGCTGCGCGCAGGATCACTTCGTGGTCGATGCCGGGTACGCGGCCCCGGTACATGCCAGCTTGCCGCTCCAAGCCGACGGGCAACCAGCCTCGTTCGAAGCAGATCGGCGTGACAGCGGCGATCCGCAGGCCGATGCTCGTGGCCCGGAAGGCTTCGAGCACCAGCGCAGGCGGCTCGAAAAGCGCGTCGGGCAGCGGCTCCACACGCACCAGGCGCCCATCTGATCCGAGCGTCGTGACCGCGGACAGCTCGCCGTCCGGAAGGACGGCCTCGGCTCCGATCGCCCATTCGGCGTCCGAATCGAGCGTCTCGATCACGTCGTGCGAAAAGAGGACGCCCTCGTCGGCCGTGAGCTCTTCGGGAAGAATGCCGACGTGCACCTGAAGGCGGCGCGCCATGGCGAGTACGTCGTCGCCGTCTCGCACCGGGACGGAGTGCCCCGCGAGCCAGGCCGAGAAGTCCTCGTTGCTCCACCAGCGTGGCGGCGGGAGCGGCTTCCCGGCGCCATCGAGGAAGGGCCGCATCAGGTCCTCGCGGGCCTTGTCGTCGTCGCGCCCGAGCGTCGGTGCGACGGGCTCGACCGGGTCGAGCCGATGTACCTCGGTTCGGCGCTCGAGCCAGAGGGCGTCCAGGGGAACCGGCCACGTTGCGTGCTCGGTGCCCCACGCGGCACCGTGTCGCCGCCGGAGCGCCAGCGTTCTCCCGAGCCGGATTGTCGCCGTGCGCGTCCGCCAGTCGTCGGGGCCGAAGATGGCACCAATCCTTGCCTCCTCCGCTCGACCCCAGGCCGATCGGAGCGCGCCGAGGATAGTGGACGGCCATGGCCAGTCAAGACCGTGCCCGCGGCCGGAGGCGCTCGTATGCCAGCCCCTTCCGTCCTTGCAGAAGATGCCGTCACGTGGAACGAGGGCAACACGCGCAGTCCTCGTCATGCGGCCTCCTCCTTTTCGCGCTGCCGCTCGCGCGGGATCGCCTGTGCGAACGTACGGGCAATCAGCAGCCGCGCGACCCATGCGCGGACACGGGCGTGCAGCGCCGGGTAGCCGGCTCCGTCGTCGAGCGCGAGGCCGGCGCTCTGGAGGTCCAGGCCCCCACTTTCGGTGCGAGCCAGCGAGCGCCTGACCTCGAGTGCGAGGAGCCGTGCCCAGCCGTCGCCGCTCGCGTCCCCAGGTTCCGGCAGACGCGCCAGGGTGCTCGCGATTTCATAGACCTTGCGAGCCGGGAGACGGTCCTGCAGCAAGGCAGCGCTGTCGTGCAGACCACGGACCGGATCCTCGCTCCACTGCCCGCGCCAGGAACTGCGGCCTCCTGACCTTTTGTCCACCAGCACCGCGAGCGCGTTGCGGTCGCGCTTGGCCTCTCGTTCGGCCGCCCGTCCGAGCGCCAGCAGATCGCCCATACTTTCCATGAGGTGACCGACTCCGAGGCCGACTGACAGCGTCGGCCGCTGCATTTCGATCGATGACGAACACGCGGATGCCATCACGCCGCTGAAGCGCAAGCGAAGATCTTCCGCGCCCGCGAGCGCCTCGGGGAGCGGCAAGAACGCGAGCACGTCATCGCCCCCCGCGTAGACAAGGATGCCGCGATGGCGTTGCTCGACCACCGTTCTCGCCTCGCTGGCAAACTGCGCGAGAGCCTCGGAGAAAATACGGTGGTCGGCAGCCGAGCCGAAGCGATCGATCGCACGGCCCATGTGGTCGCCGTCGGCGACGAGGCACGCGACGTACGGATACGAGTCCGAGACCTTGTCGAGGATCGGCTGCACGTGCACTCGGCCCCATGACTCCGCGTCACCTTCGAGCCCCTGCTCCTCGAACACCGACCGCCAGCGGCTCGGAATAAGCACGCTGGCGTCAAAGGGAAACGTCGCTGCGCACGGGAGGTCCGCGCGCACGACGCGCGAGACGCCCGCCGCCCCGCACGCATCCCGGAGCTTCTCGAGCTCCAGCGCGGCCACGCGATTTACGAGCTCCACCCAGGACGCGAGCGCGACGTTTACGACGGGCACGAACTGAGCGGGCTCACCACCGGCGCGCTTCACGAGGCCGACGGCGTCGAGTTGCTCGCCATCCGCGATCCGGTATTTGCGCACGAGCGTCGTCTGCCGCGCTCGCGGCGGCACGAGGATGGTCTCCCTTGCTCCATCGAGGCTCGACTTGGGTACGGAGCCGCGTCCGTGCGTCCACGGACCGAAGTCGCGTAGCATCTTCCGACTGGCGATGGCGCTGTCGATCTGGCGGCGCGTTTCAGCGTACTCGCCGAGCGGCAACCAGCTCGCCGCGAACTCGACGACGGTGTCGATCTGCTCGGTCCAGACGGCATCGATGGCATCGGGGAGGAGGCCGGCGCACTTGGCTTTGACGGGTGCTGCGACATCTTCGCGCCAGTACTGCAGGACCGCCTCGCGCACCGCTCTCGCGAGCTTCTCGGGATCGATCCCGGAGGGAACCTCGGCGAGGAGCTTGTTGGCGACGGTCAGGGGAAGCTTTTCGTCGGGTCGCAGCGCACCGAGACACGGCTCGAGCTCTCCATCGCCCTTCTTCAGCGCCGGAAAAACAAGCTCCGCGTTGCCTTCGACGAGAGCGCGCGCCGCCGCGCGCCCAAGCTCCGAGAGAACGTGGCTTCCGTACCAGAGGTCACGCGTACGCCGCGCCTGCGCGATGAAGTCCTGTACGGGGCCGAGCGTGACGAGGAGCAGGTGAGCGGTCATGGCGCTACCACCGTCGTGCGGTACTTGGCGTGCAGCCAGTCGAGGAACGCCTGCCGTAGGCTCAGCTTGTTCGCAAGCGCCGAGAAGCGAGGCGTGTCGCCGGCGGCGACAAGGCGGTCGAAGGGCGCGGCCGAGTTGTTCACTCCGCGTAGGACGACGTTGCCGTCGGGATAGGCTCGGTTGAGCCACATCGCACATGGGACGAACGTCCCGTCGGCGAGCGGCAGCTCCTTCACGATCAGCGGGCTCGCGAGGCGATCATGCTCAGAGTTACCGGAGCGCCAGCACAGCTCGAAGCTGCCCGGCTCCGTCCCGTAGCTCGGGTCGGTAGTTGCGAGCTGGTCCCAGTAGAGGTTCTTACCCGCCTGGTTCTTCTGCCGACTCTGCTGTTGGAACTGCCCGATGATGGGTAGACCGAAGCCCGCGCGCGGCCAGGCTGGCGAGCCGTTGTGACGCGGCTGGTGAGCC
The DNA here is from genome assembly GCA_016188575.1 of Candidatus Schekmanbacteria bacterium. Classification (GTDB taxonomy): domain Bacteria; phylum CSSED10-310; class JACPHN01; order JACPHN01; family JACPHN01; genus JACPHN01. The sequence goes on along the minus strand of JACPHN010000039.1, from coordinate 40,140 downwards.
CAACGAAGGCCCTTCTTCGCAGTCGACAGATGCCGCACCTTGTCAGCCTCCGGCCAGTTGGAGATCGACGGCCGCTGGGGCTGCAGCTTCCTGGTTCCAGGCTCGCGCGCGCTTTCACCGGACTGGCCGCTGGTTCCCTGCCGGAACTCCTTGAGCCATTCGAGTGCGGTCATCCACGCCTTCATCGCGTCGCGCTCGACCTTGCCGACCTGAAGCGCCGCACCTCCGAGCCATGGCGAATCGGTGACCGTCTTTCCGGGCGAAGCAAAGACGTCGAGACCGAAGAGGGTTTTGATCGCCTCGCGCGTCGCCATTGACGGCAGCCACGAGCTGGGGTCGTCCAGAACCCTGAAGCTCCCGAGACCGCGTCGCGTACGGCTGCCGTAGCCACCGAAGAGGAGCCATGCACGAACCGCATTCCGTATCTCGCCCTCGCGATTTGCGGGAACGAGAAGCGTCAACAGGAACCGTGTGCCCTGCTCGCGGCGAGGGGCCGGGGGCGTCCTCGTCCTCGTTTCCGCGCGCGCTGGCCAGAGCGCGTAAGCGCCCGGCGTCGCCTTGCCATCTCTCGAGTCGTAGAGGCGGATGTCGCTCTCGTCGATCGGGCTCGCCTGTTCGACGTCGATGCGGACTTCGATAGCGGACCGTCCGCCCTCGTCCGTCGCGGCCCGCCCCCAAAGCGCGCTCTCGCGCGCGTACAAGTCCTCTGCGCCCTGGCACTGAACGGAGTAGATGGCGCGCCACCAGAAGCGAAGATGCCCACGCGCGGTGGCCGCACGAATGACATCGACCGCGTCGATCGCGCGGATCTGGGTGCCGCCGCCGAGGATCGGCGTGATGACCTCGACCCGCACGCTCATCTCCCGAACCGCCGGACCGCCGCGCGTACTGCGCGCCCTTGCGCTCGGCAGACTCTCGTACGAGGGCGCGGCGGGCACCGCACGGCCGCGGACATCTTGCACCTGCCCTCGTGCGGCGCGGGCTTCAAAGCGGTCGATCATGCCTTACCGTCCTCCAGACCTTACGTTTCCATCTCCGCTGGCTTTGGGGCTCGATTTGATTTCCTGCCGTCTGGTTCCTACTTCCGCGAATGGCTACCGGCTGCCCGTAAACCAGCCTGCCGGGATCTCCCTTCTCCACAGGCGTTACTTCGGGTGGAGCTCGCCATAGTCGTTAGATTCTCCAAGTTCCTTGCCACATTAAGGTCACGCTCGTGCTGTGCGCCACATGTTGGACATCTCCATTCACGCTGCGACAGTGGCAATTCTTCCAAGATATGGCCACAGACAGAACATCTCTTGCTCGATGCGCACCAGGGTGAAACCACGATGACTCGCGTGCTCGGTCAAACGTCCAAGCTGGCGCTCCAAGTCCGTCTGTTGGCCAGCACTGGATACTCGGGCAAACAAGGCAATAGTGCCGTCGTGCTGTCTCGACTCAGGCGGATGAACCAAGATCGTCCGCGTTTTCAGTTGGGTTGACGGCACTGATAGGCAGCCGGCCTTAGACAAACGCCATGCAGCCTGGTACGTAATCCCCTGTTGCTCGGCCCAATCCACCAGTCTCATGCCAGACAGGATAGCATCGGACGCATGATCATACAAGATTGTCAATCGCCGAGCACTTGCCAGTCCCCTTCGAGGAGGCTCGTTTGAAACCACGGCCTTCAGGCCGAGATGCGCCGGCGGGATCTCGATCATCACCTTATTGATGAGCACTGCGAGCGCATGGCTGAGCGATCTTGCGCGAGGAGACGCAAGCACCAGGCCGGTGTGGAGCTCGTGGCGGCGAGGCTTGACATCACCGCATCGTATAGCTATGCCATGATCTATGAGAACCACTCTCACTCTCGACGATGACGTCGCCATAGGGCTGCAGAAACTCATCGCCGAACGGAAAGAGCCGTTGCGTTCGGTAGTCAATGTGGCGCTTCGTGCCGGTTTGGCAACCCTGGCGGAACGGAAGCCCCTGCAGCAGACGCAGTACGCTACCGTACCGGTGCGACTTGGGCAACTGCGCCTGCCGAATCTGGACAACATCGCTGAGATTCTGGCCCTTGCCGAGGGTGAAGACCACCCGTGATCCTGGTAGACGCAAACCTTCTGCTTTACGCGAAGATTGCCGACTACCCGCAGCATGCGCGCGCCCACTCGTGGCTTGACGCACAGCTCAACGGGCTGGCACGTGTCGGACTGCCCTGGCCGTCGTTGCTCGCTTTCTTGCGGATCAGCACCAATCCGCGGATTTTTTCGCGTCCATTGCAAATGCAGGTGGCTTGGCAGCAAGTGGAGCAGTGGTTGGCATTACCGCTGGTTTGGGTCCCCGCGCCAACCGAGCGTCACGCGACTATCCTGAGTCAGTTGCTTTCTCATGGCGGAGTGGCTGGCGCTCTCGTGGCGGATGCACATCTTGCGGTACTAGCCATCGAGCATGGCCTCACGATCTGTAGCACGGATGGTGACATTGCCAGGTTTCGCGGTGTCAAGTGGGAAAATCCCTTGAACGCTTGACGTGAGACACGCCTGATAGCGTGAATCTTTCACGCCCGCCTGGTCGACCAGCGCATCATGGTGCCCCGCGTAACCTGGTGCTTGAGGCACGCCCGCCCTTGCTGCCGAGCCGGTACGTTCGTTGCAACCTCGAATCCGGAAGCGTCGCGCTAGCACCGGCGATGCCATCGGGTCCGCATCGAGACCCCCATCCGGGCGCGCACCGTGGTGCCGCGCCGCCAAGAGAATCAGGGGAGACACCATCATGAAACGACATCTGGCAACTGGATTGTTCACTCGCAGGTCACCAAACAAATCATTCGAGATCGCAGTCCTGGCCAGCCTCGCCCTCAGCGCCGGGGCGCTGGCGGCGGCTCCGGAACCCGGCGGAGGTGACGATGGCGTCGTCGCGATCGGCGATCACCGGCGCTGGGTGTACGACGCCGGCGGCGGTTGGGTCAGTGGTTCGCCGGCGATCGCCGATGATGGCACGATCCATGTCGGTTCGGGTGACGGGCGCCTGCTTGCCGTGGCTCCGGACGGAGAGCTGCGGTGGTCGTTCCCGCTCTGGGCACAGGTATCGTCTTCGCCCGCCATCGGCGCGGACGGCACCATCTATTTTGGCGCTCAGGACGGCCGCGTCGTCGCCGTGGATGCGACCGGCAACGAGCGCTGGTCCTACGCTACGGCCGGCGGCCCCGTCAGCAGCTCGCCCGCCATCGCCGCCGACGGCACTCTCTACGTGGGCGGCGCGGACGGCGTCGTCTACGCGCTGACGCCGGATGGGGACCTGCGCTGGGTCGTGGCCACCATGGGAGCAATCTCCAGCTCGCCCGCGGTGGCCGTGGACGGGACGATCTACGTGGGCTCGGAGGACGGCACGCTCTACGCGCTGACCCCCTCGGGCGGGCTCGCCTGGACCTTTGAGACCGGCGACGCCGTGCGCTCATCTCCGGCTATCGGGGGGAACGGAGTGATCTTTTTCGGCTCCCGGGATGGCAGCCTGTATGCGGTCAACCGCGATGGCACCCTGCACTGGCGTCTGCCGCTCGGCGCTGATGTCCGTTCCCCCGTCATCGGGTCTGCCGGAGTCGTGTATGTGGGTGCCTACGACGGCCACCTCCACGCCGTGGCGAGCACGGGAAGCGAGCTCTGGAGGGTCGACGTCGGCGCGTATCTGCGCTCGGCGCCGGCCGTAGGCAGGGATGGGACGATTTACGTCGCTTCCGACGAGGGTGCCCTGGTCGCGGTGCGACCGAACGGGACAATCGCCTGGTCGCAAGACCTCAACACTCACGGGTATTCCTCCCCGACCATCGCCGCCGATGGAATGGTGTATGTCGGCGGCCGCGATGGGCAGTTGCTCGCCCTGCGCGGCGGCGAGGGGGGGCCGGCGTTGGCGGCGTGGCCGCTTTTCCGCAACGCTGCAGCACACGGTGGACGGGCCGAGCACCTGCTCGCCATTACCTCCTTCAGTGCCTCGCCCGCCGCAGTCGACCTCGGGTCCTCGACGCGCCTCACCTGGGAGACCCTGTCCTGCCGGGCCCGCGTCAACAGTATCGGCCACCTCTCGGATGCCGGCAGCATCTCCATCCGCGGCTGGACGCGCGTTCAGGAGAACGGCTGCACGGCAGTCGGCGGGTCGCGAACGGTGCTCCCGAGCCAGGAGACCGAGCGCTTTGAGCTGTCGATCTCATCCCTGACCTCGCCACCGCTGGAAGATGCTGCGGAGGTCGCCGTGGACGTGCGCGCGCCGCGGCTCATATCTCTCGCTCCAATAGTGAGCCAGAGCTCCCTGGCGATCGCGTTCCGAGCGCAAAACGAGGGCGACGCCGACCTGAGGCGTAGCGCGATCACTATCGAATACGACGTCCGCACTGCCGGACCGCGATCGAGTCGCCTGGCCTCCGGCACCCTTACGCGCACCTACGCCATCGCTCGCGGCACCACCATCACCCTTGGGAGTATCACGTTGCCGGACCGGGGCCGTGCCTTCGAGCGCGACGGAATTGACATTGCGGTGCGACTGTCGGTGGCCTACCCCGTGGCCGGGACGCTGGCAACCGCATGGCAGCACTTCTCCCACGCCTGGACGCCGAACGAGTGGGTCATCAGCGATGTGCTGGTTACCGCCTTGGCCTCGGCGATTCGCGGCCAGGTCCACCTGGACAACTACAACGGACATGAGGGGGTCGACAGCGTCTGCGACTACAGAGAGGCGGCCGTCGGCGACCACTTCCTGCGCCAGGAATCCTACATCGAGCTCGGCTTTGGAAGCGAGGCGCCGGAACGGACGAGCTTCGATATTCCCGTAATCGAATATCACCCGGAGGACCTGCCGGGGATCGACTACTATTTCTATCTCAACGAGATCAATGCGGCCATTGGCGAGGGATCAGGTCCGGACCTCGTTTCGATCGCCGACGGCAAGCTGAAACTGGCGCTGCAGTTCGAGACCGCCGGGGGGCGGGAGCTGCGCGACTGGGAGTACACGTGGCACTGCTACAATGACGCCAGCGCTCCCGACATCGACGTCACGAAGCTCGAGATGGAGGCCGCCCTCACGCTGGGGGTGCGCAACGGTGAGCTCGTGCTCTCCGGCGTCGAGCTGACCCCGACCTTCGATTTTACCTTCCACGGCGCCTTCAACACCGCCGGCTGGGCCTGGGCGGAGCGGGCCTTCGGGCGATTCGCTGACGACTACCTGGGCGACTACCTTTCAGGGACGCTCTGGGAGCACGCCGAGGACATTGCTGCCGGCATCACCGGCGCGTTGGACGCCGCGGGTGCGGCGCTCGGGCGCGCCACCCCGACCCGAATTCTGTCGGTCCGGGCGGAGGGAGAGACGATTACGATCCGCTACCTGTAGCGAGCGCCGCAACAGTCGATCGGAGTCCACAAACCCGCGCCAGGCGGGAAGTGCGGTCTCCGATCGACCCGCCACGCGCGGCCCGCGGAGAGCCGCTGCCGATGCCTCCGGCCTATGGAGTAAGCGCCCGGGCGCAGCGAAACGTCGCAAACGCGGGCTGGTGGTTGGCCGGCTCATGCCAGCGTCGCTGGCTGTCCGGCCAGCTCACGATGGCGCCGCCATCAGCGGGCAGCACTGCCCGGCGGAGCGCCTCGGGTTCATGTTCTACCAGATCTTGCGACCTCCGGGACGACGCGCCCTGGCATACGGCTCGCGGGCGTTGGACCCACTCCCACATCGCGGCGTTTTCATTACACAGGCCGTGCGGGCAGGATTCGCGGGCGACCAGATCGCCGGCGCGCTCCCACTGCAGCTCGTCGATGAGCCGCGCGTCGCGATAGCGGCAATAAGCGTTGGCCTGGTGCCAGTTCACGCAGTTTACGGGATCCGCGCCACCGGCATCCGCCGTCGCCCAAGAGCAGCCGCCGGCAGTGGCGGGTTCCGAGCAGTGCCCGGAATCGACGCAATGGCGGTATGCGCGCACCGATACGGGTTTGCGATCCACGACGAAGGAGCGCACCCAAATCTTGCGCAGGGCTCGATGCCGGCCGGCGGTAACGTCGGCGAATGGCGGTTTCGAAACGTCCACCCACCCCGCCGGGATCCGCGCCATGGTGCGCAGATCGAGCCGGGCGTCGCCTCCGGCGGTGACCGCGTCGGCGGGCACGGCCGCGGCCGGTGGCGTGTTGGTCGTGAACGGGGGAGGGGAAGGTAGTATCGGGTGTCGGTGCAGCTCGGCTAAAGCAGTGCCGGACAAACACGAAAGAGCCGCAACTGCGGCAACGGCGAGTCGGCGTGTCAAACTCATGGTGACGCTCCTGATCCGAGAATGCTCTCTTATTGGGCTAAGGCCGCCGCGGCGAATTGTCAACCCGCCGGCCGCTCGTCTGCTCGTTTCACCCGTCAGCGAACGGCGGCCACGGCCCTCGCGATCTCGCCGGATTGCTCTCCGATGCTTTCGGCAAGCGCGATGCAGCCCATCGCCCGGGCCCAATTGTGGTCGCGCCGGCAGGCGTAGCGCCGGGCATCCCAGCCGAAGTAAGCGTCCTCGATACAATCGCGCAGGAACCTTGCGGCGAGCTCGAGGGTGATCACCGCCGGTGCGCGAGCAAGCGCTTCGCGCTCGGCGGCGGCGAGTGGCGGTGCCGTCTCGGAATAGCCCGCGAGCAACGCCTGGAAATGCGGCAGCAGAAAGCCCGACCGCTCGTCCTCACCGCCGCTGCGGCACCAGGAACGCGCGGCATCGCCCAGATCGACGAGCCGTGTATGCCGGCTCACCGTATCCAGGTCGATCAACCCGAGCGTCCGCCGCGCCTCCTGTCCCGATCGCGGAACGAACACCACATTCGAGATCTTAGGATCACCGTGCACGACGCACTGGGGCAGTCCGTCGAGGTAGCGCCCGGCGAGCGAGCGAATCACCGCGGCACCGCGCTCGGCCACCTCGGCGCCGCGAGGCGCAGCAGTGAGGTCGCGGCCCAGGACGTCTTGCAACAGCTCGACCACCCGGCGGGTCTGATGCAGGCTGTGACGTGAGCGGAAAACGTGTTCCAGATCACCCACCGCCGCGTGGAAGCGGCCAAGCTCGCGGCCCGCCGCGTACGCCATGTCGGAGTCGCCGACCTCGTCAAAAGTCTCACCGCCGATGTGCAGCGTCAGTCGCCACCAGGCGGCGCCGTCGACCGCCGCGAGCTCCCCCACCCGGGTGCGCACGATGCACGGTGTCAACAACCCCCGCGCCGCAAGGTGCGCGGTAACTGCGGCCATGTCGGCCAGCATTTCCCCATTCGCCAGCACCGGGTGCAAGCGCTGCAGAATGAACCGGCCGCGCTCGCTGCGCACGTCGTACGTGCGGTGAATGAGGCCCCGGGGGACGTGCTCGACGGATTCCACCCGGCCGAGGTCGTACTGGTGCAAGGCCCAATCCGGGCGTGGCGATTCCATCACGGTAAACATCGGAAATCGGTGGCCACGGCGCGGTCGCGCCGGCACCCCGAAGGCGTCACAAGAGCTTGGAGTACCGCGTCACCACGTCGGCCACGTGGCTGAACTCCGAGATCATGATCACCATCACATCGTCAACGCTGACGATGCCGACACATTCACCGGCGTTGTCCGTAACCCCGATGTACCACCGCCGGTTATTGCCCATGACCCGCACCACGTCGAAGAGGTCGCTGTCCTGATGCACGGTCACGAGGTCGTTTCTGGTGATATCACCGATAGCCACGGACTTTCCTTCCGCCAACGCGGCCACGCCCTCGTAGACGATGTCGCGTGCGGTCAGAAAACCGCATACTTTTCCATCTCTTTCCACCACCAGCATGCCGACACGGTGCTCCCTCATGAGCGCCGCGGCGAGCTCCAATGGGTCGTGCGCATCTACTTTCAGCACGTCGGTGATCATGAATTCCGATACTTTCACTGCAGTCCTCCGCCACGAATGGGTCAACCCCAAGCCCCGATATTCTATCTCAGACGATACCTCGTTCGCAGCACAGAGGCAAGATGGGGCGCGCGGCCAGCGCGTCTCGCCGCCGGCCGCCGTGCTTTACTTGAGCGCCAAAAAGACGTTCCTCGAAAGCACCAGGAGCCGCCATTGCAGCCGGCGCACGATGGCCGCTATGGCCTCCGGGCTATAAAAAGTCACGTGCGTCGGATCGGCGCAATACCAATCGCCGGCTACCTGATCGCTACCCAAGCTCGACTCGAACAGGTGCACTGAAAAGAGCAGGCCGCCGGGTTTCCGAAGTACGTGGTCGATGGCATACAAATCGTTCCAGGGTGACGGCAAGTGCTCGAGGACCTCGCGCGCGCCAACGACGTCGAAGGATGCATGGGGAAAGAGGAGCGTGGCACGGCCCCGCAAGACGTGCTCACTCGCGTCCCTCTCCGCCAGGTAGGGATCGACCCCCCAGGCGTCGGCGCCCGCCACCCGCAACGCGCTCACAGCCCCGCCACCGCCGCAACCGTAATCGAGCACGGCGAGATCGCGCGCGGACTTGCCGAGCCTTTGGCCAGCCTGCAGGAGGGCTCCACACCAAATTCGGTCCTGGTCGCGCTGCTCCTCGCGGGGACCGCACTCTCCTCCCCCGCCATAGTGGCGCTGATAAAACTCCTCGTGGTCGCTCTCCGCGCCCAGCGCGTGGGTTTGCAGGAGGAAACAGGACGAGCAGCGGTGAAACGGGCGGTTGGTGGTAAACCAGAGCGGACTGGGTTGCGCGCAGATTCGGCACACGCTCAGGTCACGGGTGCTATCGAGGTCCCCGATCACGCCGGCCGACCTCGGCCCGAAACCGGGACCACATCCAGCAGCCTGCGGAGCTCGTCCAGCTTGTTCAGCGCCTGCAGCGGGGTCAGCTCCTCGGGCACGACCTGCGCGAGCTCTCCCACGACAGGGTGCTCGCGCGGGACAAACAGTGTGAGCTGCTGGGCGCGTTCGCGCCGCCTCACGACCTCGCGGGCTTGCCGTCCGCGACCGCGCCGCGGTCGCCCCAACGCGTCAAGCTCGGATGCCTCCAGGTTGCCCAGGATTTCGTGCGCGCGGCGAATGATGGACCGCGGCAGGCCGGCCAGCTCTGCCACGTGCACACCAAAGCTCTGGTCGATTCCGCCGCGCTCGACACGGCGCATGAAGACCACCCTGCCGGACTCCTCGCGCACCGCCACGTGGTAGTTCTTGACCCGCCTGAGGATCGATTCCAGCTCCGTGAGCTCGTGATAGTGGGTGGCAAACAGGGTCTTGCAGCCGAGGTGCGGGGCCTCGTGCAGGTATTCGGCCACCGCCCAGGCAATGGAGAGACCGTCGAACGTGCTTGTGCCGCGGCCGATCTCATCGAGCACCACGAGGCTGTGACGAGTCGCGTTGTTGCAGATGTTGGCGGTCTCGTGCATTTCCACCAGGAACGTGCTCTGGCCACGCGCCAGGTTGTCGCTCGCGCCGACGCGTGTGAAGATGCGATCGACAACGCCGATGCGGGCGCGGCGCGCCGGGACGAAGGCGCCGATCTGCGCGAGAAGCGCAATCAGCGCAACCTGCCGCAGAACGGTTGACTTGCCGCTCATGTTCGGACCCGTGAGCAGGATGAGCTGATGATCTTCGAGGTCGAGGTAGGTGTCGTTCGGCACAAACGGCTCGTTCTCCGCGAGCGCCTCGACCACGGGATGGCGGCCGGCCTCGATCTCCAGGATCCCGGTCTCGTCGATCAGCGGGCGAACGTAGTTGCGGTCCCGGGCGACGGCGGCGAATGAGGCGAGGACGTCCAGCTCGGCGAGCGCCCGCGCCGTCTCACGCACCCGTCCGGCATAGCCCGCGACCCGCTCGCGAAACCGCGCGAAAAGCTCGATCTCCAGCGCCTTTTGTCTTTCTTCGGCGCCGAGCACCTTTTCCTCGAATGCCTTGAGCTCCGGGGTGATGAACCGCTCGGCATTGACCAGCGTCTGGCGGCGCTGATAGCGGTCATCGGGGACCTTCTCCAAGTGTGAGCGGGTCACTTCCAGGTAGTACCCGAAGACCTTGTTGTAACGCACCTTGAGCGAGGAAATCCCGGTGGCCTCGCGCTCCCGCGCCTCGTACGAGAGAATCCAGCTCTTGCCGTCGTGCGCCAGGGAGCGCAGCTCGTCGAGCTCGGCGCTGAATCCCGATGCGAAGACGTTGCCGTCGCGCGCTGTGATCGGCGCCTCCGAGGCGAGTGAGGTGGCGATCAGCGCGCAGAGCTCGGGGATCGGGTCGACACGGCTGACGACGTGGTCCAGCGCTTCACCGCGGCCGCCGAGAACCTGGAGGAGCGCCGGCAACCGAGACAATGACGAGCCGAGGAGACTGATCTCGCGTGGCGTCGCGCGGCCGAGGCAGACGCGGCCGATGACCCGCTCCAGATCGCCGACGCCGCCGAGCAGCTCCGCCACCCGGGAGCCGGCGAGATCGTCCGCGAGCAGCGCCGCTACGGCATCGTGACGCGCGCGAATCGGCGCGACCTGCGCGAGCGGAGCGAGCAGCCATTCCCGCAGCAGGCGCCCTCCCATCGGGGTCCGCGTCCGATCCAGAACATGAAGCACCGTTCCTTCGCCATCCTGACCGTGAATCGTGCGCACGAGCTCGAGGTTGCGCCGGGTTGTGCCATCCACGACCATTCCTTCGCTGGGGCCGAGCAGGCGCAGCGGGCCCACGTAGCTGAGCGGCTGCTGCTGTGTCTCCTCGACGTAGGCGAGCAGCGCGCCGGCGGCGCGAACCGCCGGGCCCGGCCGCCGATCGTCCAGGCCGAACCCCTCCAGCGATACCACGCCAAACGCCCGCCGCAGCGCCGCCGCCGCCTCCTTGGCGCCGAAGTAAACTCCGGTGTACCGCGTGCGCCGCGCCGGCAGGGCGCGTAACGACATCTCAAGCTCGTCCTCGCTCTCGCCGTCGGGATACAGCACCTCGGCAGGTTGATAGCGATCGAGAATCTCCGCTGCGACCAGAATCTCCGCGGCACACTCCCGAGGTCGTTGCCGGCCCTGGCTGAAGGCTGACTCCCACACGATCATTTCCCCGGTCGACACCTCAAGGAGCGCCACCCCCACGCACGCTCCGGTGCTCGCCCCGCCTGGCCCGGTGCGCCCTCCCGAGGGCTCCACCACCAGTGCCCCGAGGAAGTTTTTTTCCTTTTCATTGAGCATCTCCGTATCCATGACGGTGCCGGGGGTCACAACCTGCACGATCTCTCGCCGCAGAATGCCCTTGTTTTCCCCGGGCTCCTCGACCTGCTCACACACGGCGACCTTGAATCCGCGGGCGATGAGCCGTTGCAGATACGAGCTGATGGCATGGTACGGCACCCCCGCCATCGGCATGGGGTTCTCCTTGCCCTTGTCGCGAGTCGTCAGCGTGATGCCGAGCTCGCGGGCAGCGGTGATCGCATCCTCCCCGAAGAGCTCGTAAAAGTCCCCCATCCGAAACAGCAGCAGCGCGTCGGGGCTTTGCTCCTTGGCCTCGCGGTACTGCCGCATCATGGGAGTCTCGTCGGCTGCAGGCACGTTCACAGCGACTCCTCGACGATCGGCGCGTGCAGCACGTCGCCGCCCTCCGCCGGCGGCTCGCCGGCAGGTGAGTCCAGCGGCGCGATGGGGACGACAAATGAGCCGAGGCCAAGCCGCATCCACAGGTCGCTCACCAGCGCATCGGCCTTGCGGCGGCCGGTGATCGGCCCGAGGCGAACCTTGTGAATCAGCTCGCGACTGCTGGCGGTTCCAGGAGCGCGCTCGGTCAAAATCGTGGGCGCGTACCCCTCACGTTCCAGGCGAGTTACCAGATCGTGAGCAAGGCGGGGATCGGCGAAGGCACCGACCTGCACCACGAACAACGGGTTTTGCGGCGCCGTGGCGGGAGAAGCCGTATCTTCCTGAGCGCGCTTCTTGTCCGTGGTGGCGTCGATCCGCGAGCTGAGGGCGGCCCGCGGCAGAAAGTCGGGATTTACCCGAGCGACCTGCCGATAGTCCTCTAGGGCGCCAGCCAGGTCGCCGCGCGCGACCCGAGTGTCACCACGGGCGAACAGCGCCTGCAAGTCAGCGGCTGTGCCCCGTGCGGAGTCGTGAAGCAAGCCGAACGTCTGCTCGGCGTCTCGATACCGCTTGACAGCCAGATACGCCCAGCCGCGCACCAGATCGGCTCGCGCCCCGACATCGTCCGGGACCGGGCGCCAGGCGCCGAGCTGATTGAGGGATTCCAGCGCCTCAGCCTCGGTACCCATCAAGTATTGCAGCTCCGCGCTCGCCAACAGCGCCTTCTGGACAAACAACCGCGCCCCAGGAGCGAGAGACTCCCCCTCGCCAATGCGACTGGCCTCGGATCTTGGCGGCTGCTCGCGCCCGCGGCGGAGTCGCTGTGCCTCCGCGATCGCCTTGCCATACCAGCCGAGCGCCGCCGCCGTCTCGGTCTGCGCCTCACCGAGGTAATACGCCACCTCCACCCCCGCCACGGATGGCTCCGCGGCTTCCGTCGCCGCAAAGAACACCTTGCCAATGCGATCGACCACTGTCCAGTCGGCCTCGTGGTAGGCTTCGCGCACCATATTCAGCGCCCTGGCGGAATCCATCGTTGCCTCGAGATCGACATCGCCGCGCACAGCGCCGGTGGGGTCGTCGCCGGATTCGGTCTGCGCGCCGCCACCGCCAGGACTTGCGAGCAGCGCCGCGAATGCCACGATGGCGCCGCCGCGCCAGGTGATCCTGCCGCGAGATCTAGCTGTCATTCCTGATGCCCCAACGTGATCGCTACCTGGGAGCTCACTCCGGCCTCCGGCGCGGATCGCGGCGCCAGCCGACACCTCCGCTGCGCCGTGGTCACGAGCCTCGACCCAAGAGCATCTTCTGCATAACCAACACATCGATCCAGCGCCCGAACTTGTAGCCGACCTCGAACATTCTGCCGACGTGCCGAAACCCCGCGCGCTCGTGAAGATGAACACTGGCCGGATTACCGTCGGCGATGCGCGCCAGCACTGTGTGGGTGCCGGCTTCGGCAGCCACCCGCAACAGGTCACCGAGAAGCAGCTTGCCTACTCCCGTGCCGCGGGACTGCGGCGCGACATAGATGGAGTTTTCTACGGTGCCCGCATAGGCGCAGCGGTCCGACCAGGCGCTCAGCGACGCCCATCCCAGCACCTCGCCGTTGCTGTCGGGAGTGGCCACGAGCAGCGGGTGGCGTTCATCGTGCTTCCCAAACCACAACAGTTGCTCCTCCAGATGTTTCGGCTCGGTGTCGAAGGTCGCGGAACCGTGCAGGACTTCGTGGTTGTAGATGGCTGTAATCGCTTCGAGATCACTCAGCCGCGCCGTTCTGACCGTCGTCACCGATGAGCTCCTGGGGCGAGAGATTTGTGCCTGATCTTACCGCGAATCGCGGGCGCCGCCAACGGGACGGGTGTCGGTCCGGAATCAGGGCGTCGGTCGCATGTGCCTTACACCTGAGGCCGCGACGACCGGGCGCGATTTATCGCGCCCGGTCGTCGCGGCCGGTTATCCGGGCGGATCATTCTCGGCCCGATGATTCCCGGCCCGGCATTGGGGCGCGATGAATCGCGCCCCTCCGCGCCGAACCTGCGGCGTGAAGAAGTGTACTGGACGAAACCGGACATTCGGCCGAATGCGCTCGCCGCGCAGCGTGGAGTCGAACCGGCGTAGGGGTCCAGACGCGCGCGCAAAGGCCCGATCTTGCTCCTTGGCAGAAGCGCCTCGCAGATGGTATAGTTGCAACCCGACACGCGACACGGGTGAGCCGCGCCGCGGCAACCCTTTCGGGCAGGCGGCCACGCACGACATGGAAACCAGACATGGCGGACGACGCAGTTAAGGTGCCGGAAGATTTTCTGGCGAACGGTGATGGCGACTTGCTTACCGACCTGAGCAAGGTGCTTGGCGATCGGTACCGCTTTACTACGGTCATCGGCAAGGGCGGCTTCGCCTACGTTCTCAAGTACGCCGATCTGGACCTCGATCGCCCGGTAGCCGTCAAGGTGCTGCGTCCAGAGATGGCCAAGGACGAGAAGTTCCTTGAACGCTTCCAGCGGGAAGCGAAAACCTCGGCCCGCCTCAACCACCCCAACATTGTCACCATCTTCGACATCGGCCGCCTGGAGAGGACCATCTACTTTACGATGGAGTTTCTCGATGGCCAGACGATGACGCAGGTGCTCGAGCGCCGGCAGCGCCTGGCGGTTGCAGAGGTGATTCCGGTCGCCGTGGACGTGCTTCGTGCGGTGGACTTCGCGCATCGCGCCGGGGTGATCCACCGCGATCTCAAGCCGGAGAATATCATTCTCACGACCGCGGGTAAGGCCGTGGTCACGGACTTCGGCATTGCGAAGGCCGCTGGTGGTGGCAAGCTTACCGCCCAGGGCACGTTCGTGGGCACGGCCCACTACATGAGCCCGGAGCAGGGCCGTGGGCGCGAGGTAGACGAGCGCAGCGACCTGTATTCGCTCGGCATCATTCTCTACGAGATGGTCACGGGGACGGTGCCGTTCGATGGCGACGACGCGATGGCGATCATCTATCAGCACGTGCATGAGGCGCCGCCCGTTGTGGCGAGTCTGACAGAAGCTCCCGAAGCGCTGCGGAGCATCATTCTCAGGGCGATCGAAAAGGAGCCCGCCAAACGCTTCCAGTCGGCGCAAGAGATGATTGACGCGCTCAAGGCCATCGGTGCGCTTGGGCCGGCCGAGGGCGAGGACAAGGAGGCGGGTGGGGATCGCCGCGCCGGTCGGGGGCGGCTCGAAACGTCACCGGGCAGTAACGTCGTAAAGGAGCTCGTTACTGCAAGCTCGGCGACGGCGCTGGCGCTACCTGCGGCGGAGGCCGCGGAGGGCCGCAGCCGCGCGCGCAAGCGCAGCAGCACGGCCATCATTCTCGACCAGGCGGCGGCCGAGATTCGCAAGGGGCGCGCGACGGAGGCGCTGGAGATGCTCGACTCCGTGCTTACGAGGCGACCGACGAATCGACTCGCTTCGACACTGCGGCAAGAAGCTTCCACAGCGCGGCGGCAGCAGCGCAAGGAAGTGGCCAAGGAGGCGCCGGCGCCGGCTCCGGCGCGGAGTCCCGGTGGACTGCCGCCGCGCGGTGCAGCACCGGCCAAGAAGAGCGAGGCACGAGCGGAGGCGCGAGCGGAGGCACGAGCCGAGGCGGCAGCCGAGGAGACCGGCGACGACGATGGCTTGCTCGTGCTCGACGAGAGCTGGCTGGCCGAGGATGACGCGCAGATCAACGAAGAGGACTCCGGCGACCTCGGCGCGGCGCTGGCTCCGGCGCCCGTACAGGATGACGCCCTGAGGTGTGAGGCACTCGTCGCCGAAGGCAAGGCCGTGCTGCTGAGCGGCGACTTTATCGCGGCCGCAGAAGCGGCGGCGGCGGCGCTCGAGCTCAATCCCGAATCCGAAGAAGCGCGCAACCTGCTAAAGATGGTCGGCCAGCGCGGCGAACGCTACCAGCGCGTGAGCTCGCTGGTCGAGGAAGCTCAGGCGTTCGAGAAGAAAAGCGACCCCGCGCGCGCCGTCATGCTGCTTCGCGAAGCGCTGGCCATCGATCCGACCAACGACGCGGCCAATCGCGAGCTGGCGAGGCTGGAGGCGACTGGCTGGCGCGAGGCCGCGCGCGAACCGGCTGTCCCCCAAACTGCCTCGGCAACAGCACACAATGACCAGGCGGAGGTGACGAGCGCTCACGCCGCCGTCATCTCTGCCGCGGGCGCGCCGGTCCCACCGGCCGCGGCGGCGCCGATTCCTGAGACCGCTCCCGCGGCGCCGCTCGCTCAGCGGCCTGCGGAAGCCGCCGAAGATGAAGATCTCAGCGCTCTCCTCGCGCCGCCGAAGCGCCAGCGCTCGCCCGTCGGTATCGTGTTGGTGGTGCTGTTCCTGCTGGCGCTGGTCGCCGCGGTGGTCGTGGGCACGCGCGAGCGCGTCAGCGGGCCCCCAGCCGACCAGCCGGCGCCGGCCGGTGAGGCCGCCCCGCCAGGCGCGCCCTGATCACCGGGAGCCTGGCCGCGACGCCCGCTCGTGCCATTGGTGCAGGAGCTCCTCGTACTGAGCGAGAATGCGCTCCCAGCGAAACGCCTCCTCGTACCGGCGGCGGCTTTCGACCCGCATCCACGCGCGGAGAGCACCGTCGCCAAGCACGTCATCGAGCGCGCGAGCGCAACTCGGCTCGTCGCTGAAATAGCGCGCCGCGGCTCCCGCAACCCACCGGTTGAAGGGGTTGTCGTGGGCCAACACCGGCGAGGACGCGGCCAACGCTTCGACCAGCGACGGATTCGTCCCGCCGACGCGATGTCCGTGCACATAGACGCCCGCATAGTAGCGCAACGTTTCCACGATGCTCCGGTCGTAGATGGCGCCGGGAAAGCAGATGGCCTGCGTCGCGGCCTCCCGCACCGCGCGCTGGTATTCGCCCGCTTCCGGCCGTACGTCGCCAAGCACGACCAGCCGCTCCCGCCGTGGCCGACGGACAAACGCTCTGACGACTTCAAGAATGGAATTTTCGGGCTCGGGCCGCGCCACCACCAGGGCGTAGCCATGCGGCTCCACGCCAAAGCGCGAGAGCACTGCGGTGTCGCCCCCGTCGACCGCGTCAGCCCCGTACGGGATCATCGTGATCTTGGTCCGGCTGACCCGCGTGGCCAGATGATCTGCAATGTGCGGATTGTCGGCGATGAGGTGGTTGCCGAACCAACAGCCGAGGCGCTCGTTGAACCACAACCAGATCTTCTGAGGCCAGGCCCACTTGTCCCGCTTCCACTCCAGCCCGTCCATGTTGATCACATTGGGAATGCGCCGCAACCGGTACAGCGCTGTGAAGGCGGCGGTGTTGTAGCCGAGCGTCAGAGCCAACGTCGCGGTCCGTGCGGCGTGCCGGGTAGCCTTCCAGTCAAACACCACGGTGCCGATCGCTCCGGGGATCGAGACGGGAATTTGGACGCGTCGCACGCCGTTCCAGATGTCCTCACGGACGCCCCGGCCATCCTCAATCTGGCAATAAACGCACACCGACCACCCGCGGGCGACGCAGTGCAGCGCCAGCCGCTCAGCGAAGGTCTCGAAGCCGCCGTGGGCCGCCGGAATTCCTCGCGTTCCCAGGATCGCTACCTGCGGTGTCGTGGTGATGTCGCTCATCCGCAGCTTCCCTCACGCCGGGCGGACGGGAAGCCAGACCCGGCGAGCTGGAAACAGCGCCTGCCGGATGCGAGCCGCAAGCGCGAGGCGCATTGCCGGCCGGGCGTACAGCGAGATCATGACGCCTACTTGCACGAAATACAGCGCGCTGGAGTTTGGGCTCAGCGCCACCTCATTGAAGACGATGTTGAACGTGATGCCGAGCAAGAGCGACAAGGAGGCGATGCGCACGCGCTTATCGGGGATCGAGAGGAGGCGACGAGCCAGCGAGTATATGAAGTAGCAGAACACGGCAAAACCCGGCGCCCCGAGCTGACCGATGATCAAGCCGGTACCGCTTTCGCGGATGCGCTGGTGGCCGAGATCTCCGAGTTGATTGGCAAGAGTTCCCGTCCTCCCGAGCCCCAGACCCATGGGCGTCTCTGTCAGCGCCAGGAAACCTTGGAGTGATCCGGACATGTGCGTGTAGACGCTTGATGTGAAGTGGGTAAATGATATATATATGAACACGCCGCCAATAATAGAGGACATGAGCACGGTAAGAAGAAAAACGATTTTCGGCGCGCGGAAATACGCGTATACAACGGAAAAGACCAACAGACCTAGAAAGCCACCCTTGCTTATCCCCAGCAATATGCCAGCCACTCCTATGATCATTCCGAGTCGGCTCTTTATGAGATAGCCAGATACAAAGGCAAGATAGAAGAATGCCCCAAGATTTACGGGATCCGCGAAGCTGGATACCATTCTCCTTAGGTAGAAGTCGCCAATGCGTTCTGCTGCATACCAGTTGCTGGGAATACCGACCCGATTGAGATTTGCAATTCCTTTTTTATTCCATAGCTCTTCTATATTAAACCAATACCAGAAATCAGGTTGATAGAATCGTTCGTACACGCCCACAGAGATAACCATGGAAGCTATTACAACTGTAAGATATGCTATCCTCTTATCCGTATGTAACCTGGATGCTACCGCAAAACCTACGGTCGTGAAAAGCATGGGGCCAATGATATTGCGCAAGGAAGCAATAGACGAAGCTCCGTTGAATCCGAAGAGCCCGACGGAGATGGCGGCCAGCGCGAGTACCGCGGCGAAGGCGCGATACGTCGGCAAGAGACCTCGCCAGTGACCTTTTCCCAGGTTCCAGAGAAAGAACACGGCGCAGATTCCGCCGGCGATCAGAAAGTTGTAGACCAGAAGCGCCCGAAAGTGGAGCTCGGACAAGTCCGGTGCAAAGTAGCCGAGCACGAGGTTTTGCCACGCCGAGAAGTGGAGCACCGCAACCGCGTCCGCGTAGCCGAATCGGCCCATGAAGATGCGCTTGGCGAAAAGAAACGCGAGCAAAAGCAGCGGCAACGCGACGATGGTCACGTGCGTCTCGGGATCGCGCGCGAACAACCACAGGCAAATAGCGTACGGGACGCAGTAGTAAGCGAGGACCGCGAGCGAGCGCACGATCGGTGCCAGGCGGGGAGTAGCCGACGGGAGTGCGATCATGGGCGGTGAGAAAGGAGCCTGGAGAAGATCAAAGAATCACACGTGACACTTGGCGGTCAGGTATCGCTCATATCGTTTCTGAAAAGTATTGGTGTGACTGCTGGCGAGCGAATACAAGACATAGCCATTCCTTTCGGCGCGCTCCATGTTATTATCGAGAGCTTGTCCATGAACCTTCTTTACGTAACTGTTCTTGTCGCTGCTCGATTCCAGGTAGTAGGAGAAGAAGGCGGGATAAGCCGCTCGGAGCCGTTCCAGCTCTTCGACATAATTGTATTCATTATCACTTCTCCAGAAACCGGTATCGCCGCTCGCGCGCCCGTCGTACCCGAGGAAGTATATTTCGCGTGCAAAGTTTGCCGCCAGCGGAAGCTGAAGCATGGTCAAGACGTTTTCATTGGACGCTCGTGTCAGCCTTCCGTTAAAGTTTTTGAATGGATCCGTATTTCCATTGCTTCCCATGGGGATAAGCTGATTGCGATACTCGGACAAATGGCGGCTTACGAAAAAATGGAAATCAGATGGATATAAGAACAGAAGGTCCGGGTTATCACTCAATCTTTTCCGTAGGTCTCTTCTGAAATTGTTCGCGTAATCTGTATTGGAAAAATGGTGTATTGCATCTCCCGCGACTAGTATATTCGGCTTTATGTGATTCCAGATGCGATCGCTCTTTACCATCGTGTTGCATGCGATCCTGATGCCATCGGAATACTGCCACTGAAAGCATTTTATCAAGCTCGGCCCAGTGCCAAATACATACGCCTTTTTTACAGCGGTCTTGCACTTCATGGCGGTCATCAGTTTTTCAAATGACTTCTTGTCATCTATTTCGCGCGATACAAACTCCCGATTTACAAATGTAGACAGTTGATGCCACGACCATGCTGCTACGTGACATTTATTTGCGTCTACATTGAACTCATTCAACCACAGCCGATGCCACTGCTTGTACGATATTCCTATCGTAACTACAGGATCTCCGCGCATTAGATACAAAATCCTTGTCGGAAGTGGTATTCTCGTGCGTGCTCTCCACGGTTGATTCGCACCTACGTAGAATGATAACTCACTATCAATACTTTCCCTGTCTACATCATCGTTCTCTGGCACGAGAACGACAATGTGCTCAAATTTATAATATCGCCTCACAAGCGCTACATACAGCTCGTACAGCCTCTTGACAAAGAAATAGATCGACTTCATCACTCATTCCCGGCGGCCAGCGGCGTCCGCCTTCTCCCGCTCCCACTGCCACTCCGCACCCCGGACCAGGTACCAACTACCGCAAAATTCCAGCGGCGGGCATAGGGCGTCGGCCAAAGGTCGGGCGATGCTCCTCTACAAGTGCTCACGCGCATGGCGCTCGCCATCGTGCAAAGCACATTCGGCCGACGCCGAGCATATTCTCGCAGGCGCCATCGCACAAGGCCGCGGCCACCCTCACTTGATGTAGTAGCCCGATACCCGCCACTTGCCGTCCGCTTCCAGCATCGGCGTTACCGTCTCTACCGCGGCCTTCTTGTGCTCGAAGACGCTGTTGAGCTGCACGACCACGTACTCGCCGTCCGGCGCACCAGGTAGCGAAGTCTGGTAGCTCGTGCTCGCCACCTCACGCGAAACCACCGATCCGAGCGGACTGCGGACCGCGCCCAGCGACTGTTTCCACTGTTCGGCCGTCACCGCCTTCCGGAAATACTCGCACGCCCCGTTCCAACTCTCCACATAGCCGCCGTCGTCCACCAGTGCCAGCCAGCTCAACGCCGCCGCCACCGCCAGGCGCTCCTTCTCATCCTCCGCAGCCCCGGCTACACCTGCCCACAGCGCCATTCCCAAGGCCAGAATCGCAACTTTCTTTCTCACCAGCATCCTCCATCTGCATGGGCGGGAACCCGCCCCGCGGTTCGCAGGTCCACACTGTCACGTACGAACGTGCGCGACATACCAATAATAGAACGCGAGCGCGCGCCAGTAAAAGGCCGCCTCCAAAAAGCTTAGCGCCGGGGGCAGCGGCGGCAGCTCGCGACCGCGGAGGACGCCGGTCTCCCGCCACAGTCGCGCGTTGGCGATCGCCGCCACGAGCCCCCGGCACGGCCCCAGGAGCCAGTTGTGAAGCGGCACGTTCAGCCCCCGCTTCGCAGTCCGCGAACGTATTTCTTCCGGCAGGATTCCCTGCATCGCCAGGCGCAGCGCGTGCTTGGTGCGCCCGCCGTTGATGAGCAGGTGTGGAGGCAGGGCCATCAGCAGCTCTACCACGCGGTGATCGAGGAAGGGCACGCGGTTTTCGAGTGAAACCGACATGCACGCTTCGTCCTCGACCCGCATCATTGCCGGGATCGTCTCGATCGTGAGGTCGCGATACAGGCTATTCTTGAGCTGCGAGTCGAAGGGCGCCTCGGGCTGGAAGCGCCGGGTGCGCGTCGCCGCAGCGGCCACGAGCTCCGGGGCGAGCTGGTCGTGGAACTGCTCCTGCGCCTGCAAGTAAAGCGGCGCGCAGAAGCGACCTTGCGCGTCGCATGTGCGCTTCAGGAGCTCGTCGAGATCTTCATCGCTGGCGGCGAAGAGGCGCGCGTAGGCGCGGCGCTCCGCGCCATACTGCGCGGCATTCCCGCTGGACCGGAGGTCGGCGAGATGAAACGCATAGTGGTCGTGGTAACCGCCTCCGAGCTCGTCCAGGCCGTGGCCGAACAACACGACCCGGTGATCACCCTGCGCCGCGGCGCGCACGAGGCAGTCGTGCGCGAACCATGCGGCCGCAGGGATGGGCTCGTCGTGCCGGCGCGCGAGCTCGGGCAAGGATACCGCAAGGTCCTCGCCCGTCGGGCGTACCAGGTGCAACCGGGCGCCGGCGTGGCGGGCGACGCGGCGCGCGAGCTCGCTCTCGTCCAACAGCGGGTCCGCGGTCTGCAGGCTCAGCACATCCGGGCAGCGACAGCCCGCTTCCGCCGCCAGGCACAGAAGGCTCGAGGAGTCGAAGCCGCCGCTCACGCAAAACGCCGGCCGCCAGTGCTCCGGCAGGCGGATTCGGACGGCATCGCGCAAGAGCTCGCGAAGTCGCTCTTCGAGCTCCGCCTCAGGCGGTGGCGGCGCGGCCGGGTCAAGCCGCCACCACCTGCGCACCGCGAGGCCCTGACTGTCGGCGATGAGCAGGGATGCGGGAGGAACCTGCCACACGTCTGCGAAGAAGGTCTCCGTGCCGTCATCGAGGTAGCGGTAGCCGCGCAGGAAAAAATCGGCCACCTTGGGCCAGTTCGGCGCCAGACACGATCGCCAAGGGCGCAGGGCGCGGATCGCGGAGGCGAAGGCCAGACGCCCCGGCTGCAGCAGGTAGTGCAGTGGCCGCACTCCGAACCGGTCGCGCGCGCAAACGATGCGATCCTTGCCGGTATCCAGCAGCCCGAATGCCCAGTCGCCCGTCAGGCGCGGAAGCACCTCGAGGCCCCACTCCTCATATCCGTGAACGACCACCTCCGCGTCCGAGCGGGTGCGAAAGCGGTGGGCGAGCCGGCCGAGCTCGGTGCGGAGCCCCCTGGCGTTGTAGATCTCGCCATTGAAAACGAGCTGGATCGTCCCGTCTTCATTCGCCAGAGGTCCCTTGGCCCGCGGGTCCAGATCGACGATCTTCAACCAGCGATGTCCTACCCCGGCATGCCCATCGCCCGTGACGTAGCTTCCTGTGCCATCTGGCCCCCGGTTTGCCTGGAGCTGCAGAGCCTGGTCCAGGCAGGCGCGGTCATCGCCGGGGGGGCCTCCAGCGAACACGTAGAAGCCTGCTATGCCGCACATGATTGCACCTCACCTGGCGAATTGTAGCCGTGGAAGAACGAAATGGCGCGCCTCTCCCGCCACGCAACCCGCGCCCTCTCCATCCCTCCCCCCGCGTGCGGGGGAAGGTGAGGCAGGGCGTCTTCGTGATGCGCCTTCCGCGCAGCTTGCAGTCGAGCCGGCGGTGGATTCAGGTTCGCCGGCGCGATTGACAGCGGGTCGCCCGCGATATAGGTTCTGTACGGATTGAGGATTCGAGAGGACGCGCATGCTGAAAGCCCGATGTTCTGCCCGTGCCGCCGCGTGCGAGCGCGGCTTTACGCTCATTGAGATCATGGTGGTGGTCGTGATTCTCGGCATTCTGGCCGGCCTGGTGGTGCCTCGTATCGTGGATCGCGCGGACGATGCGCGGCTCGCCAAGGTGCGGATGCAGCTCGCGAGCCTCGCTTCCACCGTGAAGCTCTACCGGCTGGACAACAGCCGTTACCCGACAACCGCGCAAGGGCTCAGGGCGCTCGTCCAGCCTCCGGAGCTAGAGCCGCGTCCGGCGGCGTGGCGCGAGGGAGGATACCTGGAGGGCGGGCAAATCCCGGTGGATCCGTGGGGGGCTCCTTTTATCTACGTGTCACCCGCGCCTGACGGCCGCCCGTTCGACCTGGTGTCACTCGGTGCCGACGGGCAGGACGGCGGGGATGGTATTGACCAGGACATCAGCGTGTGGGACGCCCAGTGACGCGAGCGAACGCGGCGTGTGGAGCGAGGGCCATGTCCGATGAGGAGCTCGTCGGCGGATTCGGGGAAATGCTCTGATCCACGGTCGGCCAGGTGCTGCGGCGGCGACGCTGCCGAAGCCGTGGGCCGGCGCGGCTTCACGTTGCTTGAGGTGGCGGTCGTGATCGCGCTGACCGCGATCATGATGGGCCTGGCGCTGCCCGCGTTCGGCAGGCGGTCACTCGGAGGACCCGTTGCCGAGGCGCAGGAAGTCGAACGCTGGTTTTCCTCGGCCGCCGCCTGGTGCGCCGACAATGACGCGATGCTGCGCGTGGTGGTCGAGCCCGGAGGAGAGATCCTCCGCTTCATGGCGGCCGACGCCAACGCCGCGGCGGCGGCCGGGTCTCCGGATCCGGTGCGCCTGCCGGCCGGTTGGCGAATCTTGGGCCGCGACGGCCGTCCTTCCGGCGCGGATGGGAGCGGCGCCGCCGCGGGTCCGGTGCTGGGCCCCCATGGCCTGGCCGATGGCATGACGCTGGAGCGGCAGACCGGGAGCTCGCGCAGCCGATGGTTGCTGACCTGGCCGGCGGCGCGGGTCATCCGCGACCCCGCTACTGCAGACGGAGGGCGAGGATGAACCCGGCGCTCGGCGTTCACGGAGCGCCCGGGATTTCGCGCGGCAAACGCGGACTGTCGCGGCCGGTCCGGCGATCGGAACAGGGCAGCACGCTGATCGAGGCGATGCTGGCCGTCGTTATTCTCTCGCTGGTCGTCGCCGGCGCGGTGCGCCTGCTCGGCGCCGACATGTTGCTGTGGGAGCGCGCCGCGGCCCGCAGTCGCGCGGCGGCCGTTGCCGAAACCGTGCTGCATGGTTGGGACATCGGTGACCGGGAGTGGAAGGCGAACGGCGCGACGAGTGACGGTCGGGTCATCTGGAACATGACCCACAACCCCGGGCCATACGCCGGCACCTATCAGGTCGAAGCCACGGTGCGCTGGGCTGACGACCCCGAGAAACTCAGCCGAACCGACTGGGCCGCGCCCTTCGCTGACCAGCTCGTCGTGCGCCGCTGGACGATGCGCGAGGAAGGACCCCCGAGTTGACCCCAGTCGCCGGCATCGCCGCGCTGCCCCCGGTAGCGCCGCACCCTACCGCGCCCGCCCGCTCCGCAGGTTTCACCCTCGTCGAGCTGCTCCTCGCGATCTTCATCGGTTCGCTCGTCTTGACCGCGGCTTTTGCCCTGTTCTGGTCCGTGACTGCCGTGACCGCCAACCTGACGCCTCGCCTCGCGCGCAACCAGGACGTCCTCACCGTGATGAACCACCTCGAGGACCGCCTCGAGGGGCTCTTCCTGTCTTCGTATCGCAGCCGCGCGCTGGTCGGCTCGGGCGCCACCGGCGGCAGCGAGCCGTTGTTGGCGGGCACGAGCTGGAGTGGTCGGCCCGGAGAGCCACCGCTCGTGGCGTTCGTGCTCTACCTGGACTCCCAGACCGGAAGCTTGCGAGAAGAAGTCGCCATCGCCCGGGACGGCGAAGCGAACCCCGCGGAGCCTGACGAGCCCTGGAACGTACCGTCCCACGAGCTCCTGGCGGGGGTAGAACAAGTAGCGATCGCCTACTTCGATGGCACTGGCTGGCTGCCGAGCTGGGATGCCGATTTGGCGGGGGCGCTGCCTGAAGCGATCCGGGTGTCCATCCGAGTTGCTCGCGGTGATGGTCACGCCGATGAGGCGGAGCGCACCTTTCGGGTGCTGGCGCCCAATCCGCGGGGAGCCCGCCGATGACTGCCCTGCCTCGTTTGCCCCTTGCTCGCCGCGGTGACCGCGGCTATGTGCTGTTGATCGTGGTAATCGTGACGGCGGTATTGACTTCGGCCGTTCTCGCCTTTCACCAGACGGTCCGCACCGCCGCCGGCGTGGCGGCGCGGCAGGCAGATCGCGTCGCAGTACGTTCCGCGGCGCGTTCCGCGATCGAGGTGGCGCGCGCGGTCTTGCAAGAGGACGACGCGAAGCTCGACGCACTTTCTGAAAGCTGGGCCAAAGGCATCGCCGCCGACCTCGGCGGCGGCCTGGACGTCGTCGCGGAGATTCGCGACGCGGAACGATCATTTCCGCTGGGGTCGGTATTCGGTGGCGCCGGCGAGCTCGAGCCGGTCGCCGTGGGCAGACTCGACCGCCTGTTGACGCTCGCCGGTGCCAGGCCGACCGAGGTCCGCGCTCTCAACGCTGCGCTCCTGGAACGATGGCGCTACGGGACCTCGGGAGGAGGCGCATCCGGAGCGGCTCTGGAGTTTCTCGGCGAGCTCCCGCTGTTGCGTCCCCGGTATGGCCTGGAGGCTCCCGGCGGCGAAGGCAGCGCCGCGGAAAGCGCCCCGGGTCTAGGCGCCATGGCGGAAAAATGGCTTACGCTTCGCGGCAACGAGCGCATCAACGTGAACACGGCGCCGCGCGAGGTGCTGCTGTGCCTGAGCGAGGCGATGCCGGAAGCGTGGGTCGAGGCGCTACTCCAGGAGCGCGACAAGCAGCCGTTCGCAGCGGTGAGCGCGGTCTTTGACCGGGTGTCGACGACGCCCGAGCTGCGCGGCTCCATCGCAAACCTCCTGACCGTACAGTCCACGGCGTTTCACCTGTCAGTGGTTGCACGCACCGAGGAGGTCGCGGCCGGGCTCGAAGCCTGGTTCACGCGGTCCGGAACCGTGCGCCTGGTGGCGGCGAGATGGAGGCAGGCTCGTTGAGCAAGGTGACCGTAGCGGTTGACGTTGGACCCGCCGAGATTCGCTGGGCGGTAGCCCGCCGCGGCCGGAGGTACCTGGAAGGGGTGCGACGCGGCACCATTCCATTCGCGACCGCGGCGCCGTCGCCGGCGGAGGCGCTATCCGCCTTACCGGCCGCGGTTGCAGGGGTCATCGGCCGGCGAGACGAAATCGCCGGCATCGCAATGCTCGTGTCCGCCGCCCGCTGCGGCGTTCGCCACGTCACCCTACCGGCCTCCAAGCCCGAGATTCTGGCGCGTCTCGTCGAGAATGAGCTGACGGGTCAGCTCGCACCTGACCTGGAGCCGGCTTGCTTCGCCGCGGTTCGCGGCCGAAAAGTGGGCAGCGGCGCGCTACGCGACGTGATTGCCTGGGCGGCGCCCGCGGCGGCGGTCGTCACGCCTCCGCAGGCCCTGGCCGACAAGAACACGGGCCGCACCGCTCACATTCCAGACGTGCTCGCGGCGCGGCAGGCCGTGGCGACATGGGATCCGCCAGCATCAGCGCGCTGGGGTGTCATCGACGTCGGCGCTGCGCACGTCGCCTGGATGCTGTGCGAACAGGACACGCCACTGCTGGCCCGCGCCTTGCCGCTGCCGTGCCCTCTTGCCGAGGCGCTCCTCGAGCGCTCACCGGAGGGCGGCGTTGCCGCCTTGAGCGCGTTCGAGGAGCAGTTGCGCCTGTCCATGGATGCGGCTGCCGGCGGGGTGAGCCGGCGCGGCCTCTGGGAGCTGGTGCTTACCGGCAGCGGCGCCGCCGGGACTGGACTTGCGGCGTGGCTTCACCGCCGCCTCGACATGCCGGTGCGCTCCTTCGAGATGCGCAAGGGCCCGGCGATACCTCCCGCCGAGGCGCCCGGGTGTGCTGCGGTGCTTGGCGCCTGTCTCGTCCCCGACGGCTGGTTTGCAGCCAGCGCCGCGCCAGCCATCAGGCGGCAAGCGAGCCTCCGCGGCCTCGGAATCGTCGCAGCGCTATTCCTGGCCGCGACGATCAGTGTCGCCGGCCGGTTTGCCGCGGAACAAGGGCAGTACGATCGCTTGCAACGCGAAATCACGGCGCTCGCGCGGCCATTCCTGGGGGCCGGAGCCGCCGGCGGCGAGCTCCGTCGACTGCGCGCGATGCGCGACGAGATCACCGGGGGTAGCGCGACGGCGAGCACCGCGGCCCGCAAGGACGTGCTGAGCGTGGTCAGCGCCGTGACCAGGGCGTTTGCGAAGAGCCCCAAGGTACGACTCGACGAGCTCGAGATCCAGGCCGGCGGAATCGTCCTGTCCGGCTGGAGCCCGTCTTACGCCGATGTCGACGGCCTCCTCGACGAAGCCAAACGCCATCCCGAGCTCGGCGCTCCCCAGCTCGAAAATGCTGATACCAATCCGCGTGACGGCTCGGTCGTCTTTCGCGTGCGACTCAAGGACGGGGGAGGTCAGGGACCATGAAGAAGCGTCTGGAAGCGCTCCGTGACGCGTGGGCGGCGACGCCGCGCCGGAGTCGGGTCGCGCTGGCCCTGGGTCTGGTCATCCTGATACTGATGGGCGGCGGCGGCGTCTGGACGCGCTATCAACGCGCCCGGGAGCGGGTTTACCGCAAGGCCGTCGAGCTTGCTGAGGCCCGGCAGCTTAGCAGCCAACTTGGCGTCTTGCGAAGCAACGGCGCGGCCTCGGGGGAGAGCACCTCGCTGCTCGCGCAGGTCGAACAGGTCACCCGCACCGTCCCCGGCGCCGACCGTGTCGTGACCTTGCGGCCGATCGGCCGCGAAGGGGATCGGAATACCGCGGAAAAGGTCGAGCTCGCCGTCGAGCGCCTGGGGTACCGCGAGCTCGTGCTCATGCTCCACACGTTGCAAGAGGAGAAACGAATTGGCGTGACCAGCGCGCGGATCCGCCGGCGGGCTGACCAGCCGCTCGCCATCGACGCCCAGCTCATGCTGTCGCGCTAGGGCCACGCTGCGAAAAACCATGAACGTCGTCAGCGCGTCCATCGATGACCGTTTTGTGATACAGCGCTGTCTGGGGCGGGGCGGCTTTGGCATCGTCTACGCAGCCCATGACCGGGAGCGCGATCAGCTCGTCGCGCTCAAGGCGCTTTTTCGCGCGACCCCGCAGGCGCTCGTGGACCTCAAACGCGAGTTCCGCATGCTGGCAGGAATCGTGCACGTCAACCTCGTGACGCTTCACGAGCTGTTTGCGTCGGATCCGTGCTGGTTCTTTACCATGGAGCTGGTGGATGGCATCTCTTTTCGGGACTACGTCTGCTATCAGGCGCCCCGGCCAGCCGCGGACGACACCGAGCCGTCACCGACCCCGGCGGCGATGGGGTTCGGAGCGACGACCTTGCCGTCCGCGGCCGCTGCCGCCGTGGACCAGAACAGGACGTCCCCTGCTTGCGGCGACCCCACGGCCGAGTCTCCGGCATGGCGGTCTGCGGAAACGCTGCGGCAGACACTGACAGCCGCGGCGCGCGCTGCCACCGCCAGCATCGCCAGCAGCGAGAGCGAGGCGGCCGCGCTGCCGCCCCCCGACACCGCCCGCCTGACTGCTGTCAGCCTCCAGCTTGTCGAGGCGATTGAAGCGCTGCACCGCCGTGGCGTGGCACACTGCGATCTCAAACCGGCGAATGTGCTGGTCACCAAGGCCGGCCGCGTCGTCGTGCTCGATTTCGGAGTCGCCACCGCTCTCGACGCTGGCGGCGATCGCGCCGCCGCCTCCCGGGGCGGCACGCCGGCATACATGGCGCCCGAGCAGCTCGACAGCCGCGGCGCCTCGCCGGCGAGCGATTGGTACGCGTTTGGCACGATGCTGTTCGAAGCCCTGGCTGGTTGCCGCCCATTCCTCGGTGATTCCCACGAGGTCCTCGCTCAGAAGCTTGCGCGCCCCGCGCCGAGCCCTGCGCAGCTTCGCCCCGAGTGCGGCGACCACCTCGCCGAGCTCTGTCGCCGCCTGCTTGACAGGAACCCGGAGCGGCGGCCGGGAGGTGCACAAATTCGCGAAGCGCTTGCGGGCGAGCGGCCGATACGTGCGCCAGAAGCGCTCCGGCACGGCTCCCGGACCGCGTTCGTGGGGCGTGACGAGCAGCTTCGGGAGCTGAACGACGCCCTCGCTGTGGCCATCCAGGGCGGCACCGTGGCGGTAACCCTGCAAGGAGCGGCCGGGTTCGGGAAAACCCGCCTCATCGAGCACTGGCTGAGCTCGATCCCGCCCGAGATCATGGCGTTTCGCTCGCGCTGCTTCGAGTCCGAGCGCATCCCGTTCAAGGCGCTCGACGCCATCATCGACGAGCTTTCCGAACGGCTCGAGCGGGACGAGAGCCTCCGCGGCGTCACCGTTGAAAAGGTTCTGCAGCGCCTTTTCCCCGTGCTGCGGCCGCGCGCGGCGGGCGAGGCGGCCGGCGCCGGCGAGTCTGAATCCACCGCCGGTGCGACTGCGAGCTGTGCGGAAAGCGCATCACGAAGACCCGCCACCTCACCGCCCCGCGATTGCGGGCAGAGGGATGAAGGGGCGCACTGTCACGCCGGCGGAGAACAGGCGGTGGATTCAGACGAGGTCCGTGCCTGGCACGGCGGTGGGCTCGAGGATCGACTAGCGGCGGCGCGGGCGTGGCGCGGCCTGGTGTCGCAGCTCCTCGGATGCAATGCGGTGCTCCTGGTGCTCGACGATCTTCAGTGGGGCGACGAGGACAGCACCTGGCTCCTCGAGGAGCTGCTCGCTCCGCCGCTGGCGCGCCGCCTGATGGTGCTCCTGGCGTTTCGCTCCGCGGCCGTGGAGCAGACCCCGAGCCTGGATCGGCTCCTGCGGGCACTGCGCAGTCCCGGAGCCGCGGGCGTCCACGCGGTGTCGCTTTCGGTAGAGCGGTTCACCGATGCGGAAGCGAGTGCCCTGGTGCGGTCGTGTGGCGGCCCGCGCGCCGCCCAGGGTGACGCGCTCACGCCGATTGCGCGCGAAGCGGATGGCGATCCGCTGCTTCTCGCAGAGCTCATCGGCGAGGCTGCGAGCGCGTCACCTGGGCCACCTCACGCCTTCCCGGTCGAAACTTCGGACTCCGGGCTGCGCCAGATCGTGCGCAGGCGGACCGCCCAATTAGATGCTCACGCGGCGCGACTGCTGAAAATCGTCTCGGTCTTTGGCCGCCCCATGGGTCGCGCTCTGGCCTCTGGAGCACTCGGCGCCGAGGTCAACAGCGGCCTCCTGACGCAGCTTCGCGCCCGGCATCTGCTGCGCGTTTCGGGAAGTGGTGGCCGCGAACAGCTCGAGCCATTTCACGATCGGATGCGCCACGAAGTCACGAACGCACTCTCGGCGGAGGATCGCGTCGCACTGCACCGCGCCATCGTGCACGCCATCGTCGCCGCGGAGCTGGACGATGCGGAGAACCTTGCAGTCCACGGCGACGCCGCGGGACTTGGCGCCATCGCCCTGCCGGCGGCGCTGCGCGCCGCGTACCGGGCGCGCGAGGCGCTCGCTTTCGAGCGCGCGGCGGAGTTTCTGGGCGTCGCAGTACGCTGGACCGCCGCTGGCGATGCCGCGGCTCAGGTGCAGCTCCGCGAGCAGCAGGCCGCTTGCCTGATCGATGCGGGATGTGCGGCCGGGGCGGCTGACGTCTTGCTGGCGGCGGCGGCGCACGCGGAGGGCCTGGCGGCGGTCAGGCTGCGGGCGAGTGCCGGCGAGCAGTATTTGCGCGCTGGTCGCATCCGCACCGGCCTCTCGCTCCTCAGGCCGATTCTCGCGGATTTCGGGGTGTCCTTTCCCTCCTCCCGATGGCATGCGATCCGGCTCACCATGCGCTTCTTCTGGCGGTGCTACCGCTGGCAAGGGCGGACACCCCAGCGCCCGATCGCGGCGGCTACCGGGGAGGATCTGCTGCGGGCCGACATCGCCTTGACCGCCACCGTGCCCCTATTTCTCACCGACCACCTCGCATGTATCGCGGTGCAGTCACAGGGCTGCTGGTATTCGTTGGCGACCGGTGAGCCCTCGCGCGTTTGTCGCGCGACCGCCTATCTCTATTCGGTCGTGGCGGCGGTTCCCGGGGTGCTCGCGCAGCGGTGGGCAGGTCGGCTCCACGGCGATGCCCAGCGCCTGCTCGCGCACCAGGACCCCGGAAAGCTCCAGATCATGGTGGGAGTGGGCGACATCGATCGACACCTCAGCGCGGGGGAATGGAGCCGCGCCATGCGCGCTGCGGAGGACGTCATGGCCATGGTCGAGCGGTCGGGAGGCGCGTTCAGCTTCGAGGGGTTCCTCGCCGAGAGTCTCGTCGCCATGCTGATGATGTTCCGGGGTCGCCTGCTCGAGCTCAGTGCGCGCTCCGGACCGGCGGCGGCCAAGGCGCGGGCGCGGGGTGATCGCTGGCAGCAGTGGATCATCGAGATGCTCGACATTCCCACCGCCCAGATGATGCGCGACGCACCCGAAGAGGCGTTGCGGGCGGTGGATCAAGCGTGGGCGGCCTGGTCGGAGGATCACCCGGAGCTCCCGGCGATGGGACTTGACCGGTGGTACTACCTGCTGTCGCGGGTCCAGGTGAGACTGTACCAGGGGAGGGTCGCGGAGGCCTGGGGGATGCTTGAAACTAACTGGCCGCTGATCAGGCGGTCGCTGATGCTGGAAGTCTCGCCGCTCGACGCGGCGCTGGCCCACTGGGTACGTGGCGCCACGGCAGCGGCAATGGGACCGGCGCACCGCCGGGCTCGTGCGGCGGCGCGCGCCGCGGTCCGCACTTTGCGCCGGCGCCGTGGGAGCCTGTTCAAGGCGACCGCGGATTTGATCGCGGCGCGCATGAGCGCGCTCGCAGGCGACCTGGAAGCAGCCCGGCGCTTGCTGCGGCGCGCCGACGAGCGCGCTTGCGAGGAGGATCTGATGTTGATCGCCTGGATCGCGCGCTGGCGGTGGGCGGAAATCGCCGGAGGCGCGGCGGGCGAGCAGACCATCGCGGGCGTGCGCGCCGCTCTGGCTGCGCAGGGCGTCGTCGCGCCGGAGAGCATGATCAGAGCGTTTTGCCCCTGAGCTCAGGGCGCGATTCGCGCGTGGGATGGGGCCCACTCGTTTCGCTCAGGCGCTGGCGCGCCGGTTCATTTGCTTGCGGTAAGGCTTCATCTGCTTGCGCCTCCGGCGAAGGCGTGCTCGCCCTGCGCATTGCACCGAGGTCGCAGCGCGCTTCCCGCCGCCGCGCCGTCTCATTTGCTTGCGCCTTGACAGCGCGGCGCCTGGCGATCAGTATCTGTGTCCGAGGAGCTGCTGATAGGTGACGACCCGGACGGACCTCTTCGGGGTAGTAGGGCTGCAAATGGCCTCGGGCGAAGAAAGCGACCCAGCCCGTCGGCGACGGGTTACCGACCTGCAGTCGGGCGATCACCTGTGTGTCCACTATTCCTCGGACGACGAGCAATCCGCGCTTCTGGCCGACTTTCTGTCCGCCGGCATCGCTGCCCAGGATTGTCTCCTATGTGTCGTCGACGCGCGTGGCAGGCAGGCGTTCGAGAGCGCTCTGTACGACCTCGGGGTGGCGGGCGACGAGCTGATCCATGCAGGCCGCCTGGCGGTGTTCCTGCCTCCCACGCAGAGCGGCTCAGCGCCGCCGGCCCCCGATGCTCTGGTCTCGTGGCTGCTGGCGGAAGCCGACAGAGCTCGTGACTCCGGATTCGCGCGCATTCGCCTCGCTGTGGAAGTCGCCGGCGCCGCCAGGTACCCCGTGCGCGCTTGCGATGTCCGCGACCTCGACGCGAACATCGACAGCTTTCTCACGAGCCATAGTGCCGTGGCGCTCTGCCTGCTCGACCGCAGATCCGTGCCGCCCTAGGCGCAGATCGCCGGATTGCAGGCGCATCCTCTCGTGCTCCTCGGGGCGGACGTCGTCGACAACATCTACTGCGTCCCGCCGTGCCGTATCGCCGGCGAGCGCCGGGCCGCCGCCGAGCTGGACCTCCGGCTCCGCAATCTCGCCACGCTGGCGGTACTGTCCGAAACGTCGCCGACACGCGACGAGCGCCTCCTGCCCATCCCCGTCCTCGACGCCTTGCGCCACGACAATGCGGTGCTCCGCTCCGCCGTCGACACGATGGGCGCCGACGTCACCATCCGTGACCGCGAGCTGGCGCTGACGTACCAGTGCGATCGCGTCACGCAGGCCTACGGGAACCGTCTCGGTGAAAAGTGCTATCGCGTCCTCTGGGCACGGAACGAGATGTGCCTCGGCTGCCCGACCGAACGGGCCTTCGAGGATGGCGCGCCCCACACGTCCGTGCGCGAGATCGCCACCAGCTCGGGTCGGCCCACCTATCTCGAGATCGCGGCGTACCCGATCCGGAGCGAGGACGGACAGATACGATCGAGCCTTGAGACCGTGCGCGACGTCACCGATCGCGTCGAAGCCGAAATCGCCCTGCGCCGCGACAAGCAGGCCGCGGAAATGGCCAACCAGGCCAAGAGTGTCTTCCTGCGCACCGTGAGCCACGAGCTCCGCACCCCGATGAACGGCGTGCTCGGTACGGCCCAGCTCCTCCTCGAAACGCCCCTCACCGCGGCGCAACGCGAGCTCGCGGAAACCATCGCCACCTCGTCGCGGAATCTCCTCGTCATCCTCGGCGATATTCTCGACCTGTCGCGCCTCGAGGCCGGGAAGATGACGCTCTCCAGCATCGACTTCCCGCTCGGCGAGTGCGTCGCCGAGGCCATCGCGGCCCTGGCGCCGCTGGCCAGGAAAAAGGGTCTGGAGCTGTGTCACCGGGCTGCCGCCACTGTCCCCAGCCGCGTTACGGGCGATCCGACGCGCCTGCGCCAGGTGCTCACCAACCTCGTCGGCAACGCGGTCAAGTTCACGAGAACGGGACAGGTGCTCGTCGATGTCGCCACTACCGCTGGCGCGTCCGACGGCGTACGCGTTCGTTTCGCGGTCGCGGACACCGGAATTGGAATTCCGGCCGAGCTGGCCACAACGGTATTTGATGATTTCACTCAGACCAACAGCTCCGGCGCTCACGAGCTCGGCGGCACCGGCCTTGGCCTGAACATCTCCCGCCGCCTTGTAAAACTGATGGGCGGCGAGCTGGGATTCGAGAGCGAGCTCGGCAAGGGAAGCACCTTTTGGTTCATCTTGCCCTTTGCCGTGCCCGCGAGACAGCTTGCACCCGGCGGCTACCACGCTGCGGACCCCGCGCAGCCTCGCGCACCCGCGGCTACCGGCCGGTCGGGCGCGCGCGTGCTGATCGTCGACGACGATCGCACGAATCGCTTTCTCGTGCGCGCCGCGTTGAGTCGTCTCGGCTACGCTGTCGATGAAGCGGCGGACGGCCAGGTCGCTGTTGATCTCTTCGCCCAAGCTCGCTATGACGCGGTCCTGATGGATTGCGAGATGCCGGTCATGGATGGGTATCGCGCCACGGCAGCGATGCGCGCGCGCGAGGGCGACCGCCGGCGCACCCCGATCATCGCCCTGACGGCGCACGCCATGATCGCGGACCGCGACCGGTGCCTGACCGTGGGAATGGATGACTACATCTCCAAGCCGGTAGAACCCAACCGACTGAGGGACGTGCTGGAGCGCTGGGTGCAGAACGCCGGCGACGGCGCCGAGCGCTGAGCTGGCGCCCGGGCCACGAGACGCCCAACGCCGGCACTGCGAAAAACCATGTAGCCGAAGCCCGCCATGCTGTGGGCATGGTCAACGATGTGCGGCGCGATGCGAAGTACCGGATGCTGTCACGACTTCTGAACGAACGGGGGCGCAGGCTGTGCCTCGGCGCGGATGCTGTGATATGCGCCCGATGTCGGAGTTTCGCGTGTCGCCGGTGAGCTTGTGAAGACGCAAGCAAACTCTGAGCTTCTGCCAGCGCGACGAGATCGAGGTAGCGCGGCCGCGAGCGGGGGGGTGATATCTTGATTCTTGCCGGTTTCGTCCGGATGAGCGTTCTCCTGCGGAGGGATAGCCGCATGCGCACTGCCCATGATCAACTCGCCAAGCAGGCGCTCCGAGTGCTCCTCGAGCCCGCCGGCTCCGTCCACCTCGAACAAGAGGTCGCGGGCGAAGTGCTGCGAATCGACGTGTGGTTCACCCCTGACCCCGGGGCGGATCGCGGAGCGCTCGGTGTGCTCGGCCGCATGGTGGACCGCCCTTGCCTGATCGAGTCGTTTTCCAAGACCCCGGGGGTCCAGACCGTGCGGGACTGCGCTGGCAAGCCGGGTGACCGCCGGGCCGGTCCCGCTGCCGCGACTGTGGGTGCTGTCGCCCGGCTCGCCCCGCGACGCGCTCGCCGGGCTTGGCCTCGCCCCGGCGCCAGGGTGGCCAGATGGCGTTCATGTCGCCGCGCCGGCCTGGCGCCTGGGGGTGGTGGTCCTCGCCGACTTGCCGCGCCAACGATCCACGCTCCCGCTCCGAGTGCTCGGTCGCGGCCAGACCCAGCGCGAGGCGGTCGCGGACCTGCTTGTGCTCCCCGCCGATGCCCCAGAGCGCATGCCACTGCTGCGGCTCATCGGACGACTCCGAATCCACGTCGCCGCCCACTCCCACCAACGTCATCAGGAGTTTCTCATGAACACGAAACCCGCCTTCGAGCTCCTCGAAGCCGAGCTCATCGAGAAAGGCATCGAGAAAGGCATAGAAAAGGGAATTCAGCAGGGTGAGCTCAAAAAAGCCCGAGAGGCGGTGCTCGCGGTGCTCCAGGCGCGTTTTGGGGCCATACCCGCCGCGATCATTCAACAGGTCGAGAGCCTCGAACGCGTCCCCGTCCTCGACGCCCTGCTTCGAGATGCCTCCATCGCCGGCAGCGTGGAGGAATTCCAGGAAATCCTCGCACACGACCTGGACGATCCGAGCTGAACCGAGGTGCAGCGAATCGACGTATGCTTTACACCCGATCGCCTGGCCCGGAGGCTGATCGACTCCCGCCACCAGCGCTCGACGACCGGCACGATCCGGGTCTTCAGCTCGTCCCAAACGGCCCGGAAGGCCCCGAGGACTTCCTCTACCGTTCCCTGACGGGGGCGGGGTCCGCGAGCAGCCACGACTCGTGAGAGAGCTCCGGCGGGAGCGCGATGCCAAGGTCCTCCGCGCACAGCGTGACGATCGTGTCCACGTCGCCGAGAGGCACGCCCGAGATCCGCTTTGGGAGCTGCCCGGAAACGTGGTGCCGACCTCGGCCATCACCCCGCACGGCCAGCAGGTGGACCGCGCCGCCGACGTTCGCTCGCGCGCTCCAGACCCGGATGCCGGGAGGGAATAGCCGCCTCGTCCAGCCCTCCGCCATGGTGCTTCGCGCGTAGTTGCGGGCGGACAGGAATAGCACCCCATGGTGGAGGTCGCGCCGCCCGGGCTCGGCGCGCCGCCCGTGAAGCGCGCTCGTACCGCTGGCGGCGCGCGATGAGAGCGAAGCAGCCGCGCGCCTGTCCCAGCCCCCGGCGCTGCTCCACGTGTCTGCCGGAGCGATATCTCGCGAAGCGCGCGCACGAAAACCCTGATGCAACACCATGACGCCCTGATGGTCGCAACCCGGCGCAGATCCCGCCCCAAGAGCCCCGATGGCATGATCGAGCATTTTTTCGTCTGCCCGATCAAGCGCGCTCGGCCGGCTCAACCGTTGCATGACCCGCGGCAGGATCTTCCCAACCCGCTCCAGACCGCGGGGTATGACCATGATCAAGTCCTCGTCCGGCTCGCTCGCCGCTGCGGCTCTCGCCCTCTTCTTCGCTCTGCCCACCGTTCCAGCGCCCGCCCAGGTGCCGGAGCCGACGCCCACCCCACCCATCATCCCCGTTATCCCCGATCCCGTCGTCACCTCGGTATCCAGGAATCCGGCAGTAGCGCAGCACGAGAGCTCCTTCAGCTTTACGATCTTCGGCCGCAACTTTGCCGTCTTCAGAGCCGGTGCTTCGCGTCTCCAGTTCGTGGATGGCATCAAGAGCAACGTCCTGTTCGCGGTGCCCGGCCAGGTCGGCGCCGCGATGACGAGCTGGAGTGACTCCAGGATCGCCGTTACCGTTCCCGCGTCCGCCTTCGGCGTTCCCGCCTGTTACCACCCGATCCGCCTGCGTGTGGTAACCTCCGACGCGGCGACCGCAGTTTCCCCGGACACCTCGATATCCGTCATGCCCGCGGGCGCCCCGAGCATCCAGGCGCTGTCGCTCTCGCCCAACCCCGCCACCGTGGGGCAGGTCTCGCCGGCCGGCACGCTGCAGGCTTCCGTCTGGAGCTGGTCGAGTAGCGCCGTCGCGGCTCGCGTTCCCGCTGCGTCGCTGGTCACGGAGCCGGCGAAGGACGTGTCGCTGCGGCTGCTCGTGTCCGATCTGGCCGGCGAGACGAGCGCCTACGCGACCACCACCCTCGGCGTCAAGCCCAAGAAGCCGGTCGTCTCGAGCTTTTCCGCGACCCCCAACCACGCGCATACCACCGACGCCATCACCATCGCGATCACCGGCACGAGCTTCGGAACGAAGGCGGGGGCGGTGGCCATCGATCCAGTCGGCGCCGCGTTCTGGGCGACCGTGGTGACGTGGAGCAACAGCCTGATCAAGGTTGCGGTTCCGGGCGCGCGCCTCTACGGCAGCGGCGGCTATCAGCCGTATCACGTGGAGGTCTACGAGGGCAGCGTCTGGCATGGGCGGTCGGGCTACTCCGTGACCGGAAGCTACGTTTTCCCGCTGCCGCGGCTCGACGGGCTCACGATCACCAACCCGGCGCCGCCGTCGACGTCGCTGGAAGTGGGCCAACCGCTGATTTTCGAGCTGAGCGGTAGCGGCTCGGCCCCACCCTCAGGCCCGGGAACGTCGCCATCGCGCCCGGCGGCGCGCAGAGCGGTGCCACGCTCACAGCGTATGCCGCCGGCAGCGGTGCAAACGACTGGATCAAGACCTGGTCGGACAGCAAGATCCGGATCGAGGTCCCCGCGGAGACCTTCTTGCGGTTCCCGCGCAATCAGCCCATGTACTACAGCGTGTGGGTCAACGCGGTTCATCACGTGCCGAATCCCGACGCGCACAGCACGGCGCCGAAGAGCCTGTCGTTTCAGGTAACGCCGCTGGCGCTGCCGGAGGCGCCGATGTGGTCGTGGGACGTGCAGGCCAATTCCGGCGCCCCGTGCGATGGTGACGCTGACTGCCGGCCGCCCTACAAGATCGTCGGGTTCCAGGGCCTCCCCGGCGACGAGCTCCTGATGACCTTCAGCAACGTCTTCCGAAATGCGGGCAACCACGAGTCGAAAGTGGTTCGCATCGCGGCGGGCGGCGCAGGGCACCAAGAGCTGTATTCCGGCCCGGAGGAGACGGTGGGACAACCGTTCGGGGAGGATCCGTTCGGAGAGGACTTCTATCTCGCCGTCGAGGGCGCGGACACCTACTGGCGCTACCGCGGAGGCGATGGCCTGGAGACGGCCCGCTCGATGTCGGACTGCGCGAAGCCGCTGAGCACGACCGGGGTGTGGTTTGACGGCAAGGCGATCGCGGCCTACAACTGCACCTGGGAGCGCCAGGTCGACGCTGCAGCCAACGTGGTCGACAACCCGACGCTCTTTGACGTCAGGCCGGAAGGAGAGTTGGAAGAGCGAATTCCCGACGTGGTGGGTTTCATCACGGGCATGACGGTGGGGCTGAACAGCTTCGGCGCGCAGCCGGCGCTGTGGTTGATCAGCGGTTTCGGTGCTGATGCGGGAACGGTGATCGAGACCACGGTGACCGGTGACGGTCCGCTCCACCATGATAAGTATCCGGAGGGCAATTCGAAGGACGACATCGTCGGATTCGAATGGCACGGTGGGCAGCTCTACGGCGGGCAGGGCATGGGGTATAGCTCCGGCCAGGGACCGGCCCGCAATGCCGAAGTCAGGATTTTCAATATGGCGGTGAAGGACTGGTTCCAGGAGGCGGAGTGGAAACTGCCGACCGGCGCAGCGTCCGTCACCCATATGCGCTCGCTGTGCGGCTACCTCTGGATCGCGACGACCAACCCCGATCAGTTGTTCGTGTTGGACGAAGGCAGCTTCGCCTTGCGGCAGGTCGCCGGGCCATTGGCCGAGAGCGAGCACGATCCGCGCGGCTGGGGATCGCAGTTGGCGATCACCCGAGACCCAGTGGAATGGACCGTCTACTGGGGGCGGTCGAATGGCTTTGAGGCAATCGAAGTCTACCGTGTGCTGTCGTTCCCCGGCGCGTGCCGTAAAGAGGAGACACAGGCGATGCACCTCTCAGGCTACTTGCAGGCGAACGAGCGGGCGACTCAGGGTGTCGCCGCGGCAGTGACTGCGTTCATCGCGTCGCTGCTTTGCTGCGCATCCGGGTTTTCTCAGGAGAAAGCGCCAAGTGGCCAGTTGCTGTGGGCGAAGTCGGCAGGCGGGCAGGGTGAGGACGAGGCGGATGCAGTGGCGCTTTCCTCCGCTGATGGCAGCAGCGTCGTGGTGGGCTCGTTCGCGGGCTTCGCCGACGCTGCGACCTTCGGCGCCGGCGAAGCCAACGAAACCACGCTCAGCCCCACGAACGGGTGGGGAGACGGCTACGTGGCGAAATACACCGCGGACGGATCACTGGCGTGGGTGAGGCCGATCATCAGCGCCGGTATTGAATTGGTCCGTGACGTCGCCATCGATCCGCGGGATCAGAGTATCGTCCTGGCGGGGGGTTACAACACCCAGGTGACGTTCGGGGCCGGCGAGCCCAGCGAGGTCTCCTTTCCGGAACCACGTTACTACGATATTTTTCTGGCCAAGTATCACGCCGATGGAACGCTGGCCTGGGCGAAGCGGGTCCCGGTGAGGTCAATGAAACGGTGCTCAGGGCGGCTGGCGGGTTAGACATCTTTGTGGCCAAATACAACACCGATGGCAGCCTGTTGTGGGCGAAGCGCGCCGGAGGGACGGCCTTCGACAACGCGCCGGCCGTGGCGGTGGAGGGGCGGACGGGGAGCGTCGCGGTCGTGGGCGAGTTTAACCTGGAAGCCACCTTTGGGCCAGGAGAAGCAAACGAAACAGTACTTTCCTCGCCCAGCCAGGCCGCTTACGTGGCGCGTTACGATCGGGATGGAAAGCTGCATGGGCAAAGCAGATCGGCGGTGACTATGGAGAAGGCGTCGCGGTGGGGCAACGGCTCGGGACCATCGCGGTCTGTGGGGACATGGAAGACACCGTTACCTTTGGCGAGGGCGAGGCGAACGAGACGACACTGACGGCAAGCGGCGAGCGTGACCCGCTTGTTGCGCTCTATGACCCTGCGGGCAGCTTGCTCTGGGCCCGCGCGGCGGGCGGTCCCAAAGCCGATCTCTGTGCGGGCGTGGCCATTGTCGACGCCGACAAGGGAGCCGTTATCGCCGGTTTCTTTTCCGAAACCGCTGTCTTCGGCAACGGCG
>JACPHN010000229.1 GCA_016188575.1 Candidatus Schekmanbacteria bacterium | reverse complement strand
GGTGAGCAAGCTGATCAGGAGGTCCTTGTTTTGTTCCTGGCCGAAAAGCGCCTTGAAAATGAGGTCGATCGTCGGATCGACGCGTGCCTCTTCTCTGTCGAACATCGGCATGGACCCCGTGGGGTGCGTCGCGCGGTAACGCCGGCGAGAACATCATACCGCCGGGAAGCCGGTAGACGCAAACCGCGGATCGGCAGCGCGGAGAGCAGACGTTTGGCGTCGGCCGACTATCGGGTGATGCTCCCTTACAAGTGTCCACGCGCCGTGCGCCCAGCGAGGTGAAAACCACATTCCGCCAGCGCCCGATTTCGGCGGCGGCCGCCGCTCGCCGAGAGCCGGCGAAACCTCGCGAGGACGGCGCCACTTCTGATGGACGTCGCTGCCATGGACGTAGCTGTTAATGGACGCCGCGGGTAACGGTGGGCGATGCCGAAGGCGGGATCATGGGGCCCTCGCCCGCTCCGCCCCCGAAAGGTCAGCAGGGAAATGGCATTCGAATCCGACGACCTGCAAGAGAAAGCCTGGCTCCGCTGGTTCATTCGCGGTGCGGACGCGGTGGAGAGCAAGCGCCGGGTCGCGGGTGGCGCGCTGCTCATGGATCTCGCGATCTGGGGCCGGGGGAGCAGGCCGCGGGGGCCGCGGGACCGGCTGAGGAGCAAGAGACGGAAGCCTGAGGCGGGAGGCCGTCGTGCCACCTCCGCCGCCACCTCCGCCGCCGCCGCCGCTCCGACGCCGCCGCTCCGCCGCCGCCGCACCGCCGCCGCCGCCGCTCCGCCGCGGTGCTGCCACGCTCCTGGCGCAGCGGCGCCGCTGCCGTCGGAGGGCGGTTGGGACCTGGGAGGGCCCCGCTCGCGGCGCGGCGTTTCAGTCGTCGCGAAAGCCTCGGAGGGGCGCGATGTCGCCGGCCCAGGAGCCGGCATCCTTAGCGGTCAAGTCCCGGCTGCATGCGATTCACCGTCGCTGCAGGCTTCGGGGCTGGACAGGTGGGTCGCGGACCGCTACGCTTCGGATTGGCGAACGCACCGCATCATGTCTTCTCGGAGCCTACCAGGCACTCGCGCCGTGCGCATCACCGCAGACGAACATCGCACCTTGCGCAGGATTTTCCGCTGGCGCCTCACCTACTGGTTGACCTTTGCCGCGACTGTACCCGCCGTTGCGCTGTCGATCAGGCTCGTGCAAGGACGCGGATGGCATGCCGTCATCGCGTTGCCCGTGGCCGTGCTGGCGCTGCACGCGCTCGCCAGGCACCGCGTCGTGCGGGCCCGCTGCCCGCGCTGCCACGAGCTTTTCTTCGACCCCGCCGGGGTGCTGGGGTCGGCCGGTACCACGTTGCCCACGCCGCGGCGCTGCCAGCGGTGCGCGCTCCGGTATGAAGCTCCGGCAACAACCCTGCGGAGCGCCCGAAAGTAGCTGCGAAGCCGCATCGAGAGCCCCCACCCGCACCCTTCCCCTGCCAGCGGGGGGAAGGACGGAGAGGCGCTGTCGCCGCGACGCCGAGCAGACGGTGGATCCAGAGCTCGCGCGTAGGTTGACAGGCGGATTTCGATGGTGTAAAGACACGCAGCACCCAATTCCCTCGATGAGCTCGCCCGCCCTCCCGGATTCGCGAGCTCGATCGCGACCCGGACATACCCTTCGGGCGAAGGAGGAACCACAGGAATGAGCCGCTCCAGCGCGAAATGGACAATCATCGGCCTTGTGCTCGTCGCCGTAATAGGTCTCGCTTTCATCGGCGGCATCGCTGCCCTGGTCGGCCAGAGTCGTCCCGCCGAGCAGGGAAGCGTGCTCGAAATTGACCTTGCCGGACAAGTTGCCGAAGGCCCTGCCACGGATCCTTTCAGGCAACTGCTGGCGGCGCTGGAGGAGCGCAGCACCTGGAGCTTGTGGGACCTCCGCCGCGCACTCGAGGCCGCGGCCAAGGACGAGCAGATCGCAGCCGTGCGCCTGAACATTGGCGAGCTCGCGATTGGCTGGGCCGTTGCCGACGAGATTTCGGACATGCTCGCAGCTTTTCGGGAGTCGGGTAAGCCTGTGCACGCGCACCTCGCCGGCGACGCTGTCAACGACCTTCAATACTTTCTGGCCGCCGCGGCGGATCGCGTCTGGATCGCACCGGAAGCCGGGGTCATGGTGAATGGCCTGCGCTTCGAGATCCCCTTCTGGCGCGGGACTCTCGACAAGCTGCACATTGAACCCCACGTCATCATGTACAAGGAGTACAAGAGCGCCGGCGAGCCAATTTCCCGACAGGAGATGAGCGAGCATTTTCGCGAGCAGCTTACGGCGATTGGAGAAGACCTCCAGGCCCGCGCCGTCGAACGTATTGCCAAGCGCATTCAGAAGGCGACCGCAGACGTCGTGTCTGCCGTCGACCTCGGCCTGCTTACGGCTGACGAGGCCAAGGAGCTTGGCTGGGTCGACGAGCTCGGTTATGAGGACCAGGTGGCCGCCGAGCTCCGCGGGATCGCGGGGACGAAGAAATACCAGAGCGTCGGTGTTCTTCGTTACCTGCGCGGCGCGCCGACGCCGGCGATCAAGGGCGACCGCGTGGCGCTGCTTTTCGCGGAAGGGCCGATCCTCTCCACGGGCAAGGAAAGTCCGCTTGACGAGGCCCGCATCATTGGCACGAAAATGGCCGAGCGCATCGATGAGGCGACGGATGACAGCGAGGTCAAGGCGATCGTCATGCGCGTCGACAGCCCCGGCGGGTCGGCGGTCGGTTCCGACTACGTGTGGCGCGCCGTCAAGCGGGCGCAGGAAGCCGGCAAGCCGGTCGTCGTCA
Organism: Candidatus Schekmanbacteria bacterium; assembly: GCA_016188575.1. Classification (GTDB taxonomy): domain Bacteria; phylum CSSED10-310; class JACPHN01; order JACPHN01; family JACPHN01; genus JACPHN01. The sequence goes on along the minus strand of JACPHN010000229.1, from coordinate 11,416 downwards.
GCATGTCCACCGTGGCCGGATCAGGTGGATACTGGATTTCCATGGCGGCGGACAAGATTGTGGCGCAGCCGACCACCATTACGGGCTCGATCGGCGTCGTTTTCGCCAAGCTGGATGTGCGCGGACTGTATGGCCTGATCGGCAGCAACATCTCAGACGTTACGCTCGCGAAGAACGCTGACCTCATGTCCTCTTTCGAACCTCTGAAGCCGGACCACGAGCAGCGCTGGCGCCACTGGATGGACCACGTGTACGGGTCATTCATCAAGAAGGTCGCGGATGGGCGCCACCTCAGCCCGGAGGCCGTGGAAGCGATCGCCAAAGGCCGCATCTGGAGCGGTGTGGACGCGAAAGAGAATGGCCTCGTGGACGAGCTCGGCGGCCTCGATCGCGCGATCGCGCTGGCGCGCGAGCTGGGCAAGCTGCCGGCCACCGCTCCGGTGCAAATCTACCCACGGCCGAAGTCGTTTTTCGCGGCCCTTTCCGAGGTCGGAAACGCGGGGCTGCTGGCGCGCCGCCCGGACCTCGCCTCGCTGTTGACGGTGGGGTTCGGGGCGACCGATGTCGGCCAGGTGCGAGCCGCCGGTGATCGGCTGCTGCTCGAGAGCCTTGGCAAGCCGCAGCCCTGGGTGCTCATGCCATCCGTCGTCGGCGACTGATCGCTACCGCGGCGCGCAAGGGGACCTCGATATGGCCAAGATACAGTTGGGCGAAACCCAACACCGTGTCCTGATCGCTGTCCGGGATGGTCCCGGCGCGGTCGAAGATATTGCCCGCGCCGCCGGCCTGGACCAGGCAGAAGTTGTGGGAACCGCAAGATTCGGCGAAGAGCGCGGCTGGATTCGGATTCACGAGCAGCAGGTTACCGAGATCGCGCTTGCGGACAATGCCGCAGCCTGGGTTCGCGATGGGCTCCCTGAACGGCGCTTCCTGAACGCCATGAGCGGCCGCCGGGAGTTACCGCTGCGCGACGCGGCGGCCCTGGCCACCAATCTCGGCAGCGCGCTGAACGAAGTGCTGAAGTGGGGAGGTGCTCGCGGCTGGCTCGAGAAACGAGAGGGCTCCGTTTTCGTGACCGAAAAAGGCGAAGTCGAATCGGCGGCTCCTACGGATGACGAGCGCGCTCTCACGTGGATACTCGCAAACGGAGCCGCGAGCCTCGAGACCCTGGACTCACAGGGCATCGATAGCAAGGCTGTGGTCGCCAACCTCGGTCACCGCGGCAATGTCGCCCGGGTTCGTTCGCGCACTCGCCGGCACGTCGAGCTCACTGACGTGGGCCGAGCATTCTTGGCGAGCGGCGACTATGACCTCCGCAGGCAGCAGAATCAGCTCTCGCCGGACGATATCGCCACGGGCCGCTGGCGCCTGATCGATCTGCGCCCATACGACGTATCTCTCGACTCCGATCGCGTCGTGCCTGTGAAGCCCCACCCTTTCCGGCGTATCCTGGAGCGCGCTCGCCACGCCTTCCTGGAAATGGGTTTCGAGGAGGCGGTATCACCCATGGTGGATTCGTCATTCTGGGTCTTCGATGCGCTGTTTCAGCCCCAGGACCACCCCGCTCGCGACATGCAGGATACCTTCTATGTCGCGCGGCCGGCGACCGGCGAGCTGCCTGATGACAGCCTGGTGGAGCGGGTTCGCGCCACTCACGAAAACGGCTGGACCACGGGCTCGGTCGGGTGGGGATACAACTGGAGCCGCGATCGCGCCCGCCGCATGGTTCTGCGCACCCACACGACCGCGACCACGATCCGCGCGCTCGCGCAAAACCCCGAGCCCCCGCGCAAGGTCTTCGCCGTAGGTCGCGTGTTTCGCAACGAGGCCATCAGCTACAAGCACCTGCCGGAGTTCAACCAAGTCGACGGCATCGTAATCGACAAGGAAGCCAATCTGACGACCCTGCTTGGGATGTTGCAAGAGTTCTACCGAAAGATGGGCTTCGAAAAGGTAAAGTTCAAACCTTCCTTTTTCCCGTATACCGAGCCGAGCGCGGAGGTGTTCGTTTTCATGCCCGCCCGACAGACGTGGATCGAGATGGGTGGGGCTGGAATCTTCAGACCCGAGGTCACGCGGCCGTTCGGTTGCACCTGCCCGGTGCTGGCGTGGGGGCTCGGGCTCGAGCGCCTGGCCATGAAAATCTACGAGCTGGACGACATCCGCAGATTGTACTGGACCGACCTCGACTGGCTTGAGGAGGTGCCGTTATGCCAATCATAACGGTTGGCGTCAAGCGCCTGAGCTCGTTTCTCGGTCGCTCGTTTCCCATGAATCGGCTCGCGGAGGCGCTCGAGGAGCTCGGATGCGACGTCGAGGACACGGTCGAGGTCGTGCACTATGGATGCCCGGCCTGCGGCATGGTGACCGAGCAGCTTCCGCATGCGGCGCCGCCCCGCCGCTGTGAATACTGCGCGATCGAGCAGGACCAGCCACTGGCCGAAAAGGCGCGGTTGGAGGCGATTCGCCTGGATCTGCTCGCCGACCGGCCCGACCTTTTCGACATCGGTGGGCTGACGCGGGCGCTCAAAGGATTCCTGGGCCTTACGGCGGGACTACCGGGATACGCGGCGCAACCCGGCGAGGTTGTGGTCGAAATCGACGCCCGGCTGAGTCGGCCGGAAACCTACCGGCCTTTCATTTTCTGCGCCGAGGTGGAGGTCCCGCCGATGACGAGCGAGGATCTTGTCGACCTCATGCACTTCCAGGAAAGCCTGCACTGGGGGATTGGGCGGGACCGCAAGCTGGCTTCGATTGGCGTCTATGACCTCGACGCGATCGTTCCGCCGATCCGCTACACGCTTCTCGATCCCGACGGTGCTCGCTTCGCACCGCTCGGCATGGGCTCCACGCCGATGGCGGGCCGGGAGATCCTCCAGTCGCACCCCAAGGGACGCGCGTACGCGCATCTTCTTGCCGGTCACACCGCGTATCCGCTGCTCGTCGATGCGCGCGGCCAGGTCCTGTCCATGCCGCCGATCATCAACAGCGAGCAGTCGCGCGTGAAGATCGGGAGCCGGCGGCTCTTCGTGGACGTCACCGGCGTCGTGGAGGACGCCACGCGAAACTCGCTGTACACCCTGGTTTCCTCACTGGCGGAGCTTGGGGGCACGATCAGGACGGTGCGGCTGGAGGGGCCGGCGGGCGCCTGCCAGGTCGAGCCCGAGCTCGCGCCACGCACGACCGAAATCGTTCTCGATGAGGCGCGGTCGTGGCTCGGGCTGCCGCTGTCAGATGAGCAGATTCGCGGGCTGTTCGGCAGAATGCGCCTCGATGCGGCGATCGCGGAGGGCAGGGCCCAGGTCACCTATCCGCGGCTGCGGTCGGATATCCGGCACCCCGTCGACCTGTTCGCGGACCTCGCCATCGGGGTCGGCTACGCCAATGTGCCCAAGCGGCTCGTGGCCTCCAGCACCGTCAGTCGTGAGCGCCCCGAAGAGGCGATCTCCGCGGTTGCGCGGCAGGCCATGTTGGGACTTGGCTACTGGGAGATCGTCTCGCTCGTGCAGACGAATGAGCGCGACCACTTCGCGGCGTTTCGCATTCCGGTCGGCGAGGAGCATGTGCTGATCGAAAACCCCAAGACTGTTGAGACGACAATGGTGCGCACTCATCTCATGACGGGGCTGCTCGATACGCTGTCCCGGAACCGGCGCCGCGCTCTTCCTCAACGCTTTTTCGAGATCGGCAACGTCGTTCACGCCGGCGGCGACAGCGATACGCATACCCGCGAGCAACGCCGGTTGGCCTTCGTCGTCTGCGGTCCCGACGCCGGGTTTGCCGCGGTCCGCTCGGTCGCGGACGCGGTTTGTCGAGAGCTCGGATGCGAGGCGGCCTACCGTGCCGATTCTCATCCCAGCTTCTCAGCGGGTCGCTGCGCGGCGTTTGCCGCCGCCGGTTCGGGCGGTCGCAGCGTCGCGGGTCGCATCGGCGAGATTCACCCCGAAGTGCTGGTGAGCTTTTCGCTGCAACATCCTGTTGCGCTTGGAGAGGTTGAGCTGTGCCCGCTTCCATGACGGCCGAGTCGGAGGTGCCAACGCACGGCGTAAGCGGTGGCCTCGTACTGTCGAATGCCACGGTCGTGAAGATGGATGCCGCGCGTCGCGTTTTCCGCGGCGATGTCGTCGTTCGCGGCGACCGCGTGGCACAGCTTGGCCCCGGCGTCACCGCGCCCCGCGCGCAGGGGCCCTGGCGCCTGATCGACTGCACCGGCCGCGTCGTGCTGCCGGGATTCGTGCAAACCCACGTGCACCTCACCCAGACCCTATTTCGCCACCTGGCCTGCGATCTGGACCTGTTGTCGTGGTTGCGCCGGCGCATCTGGCCTCTCGAAGCGGCACACGATGAGCAGACCAACCGGGCTGCTGCACGGCTCGGAGTCGCCGAGCTGTTGACGGGCGGCACGACAACCATCCTCTCCATGGAAACGGTCCACCACACCGAGGCAACGTTTGAGGCGGCGCACGAGCTCGGCATCCGCGCCCACATCGGCAAGGCGATGATGGATCAAGGGGAAGGTGTGCCCGCGGAGCTGCGTGAGAGCACCGACGAGTCGCTGGCGGAGACGCGGCGGCTGTGCTCGCGGTGGCACGGCGCCGCCGGCGGTAGGCTGCACTATGCCGTTGCCCCCCGGTTTCTGTTCAGTTGCTCGGAACGCTTGCTACGGCGCGCGGCCAGACTCGCGGAGGAGTGCGGCTGCCTGCTACACACGCACGCCTCGGAAAGCAAGGACGAGGTGGCGCTATCGCTGGCCGCCTTCGGGTGCGGCTGCATCGAGGCTCTGAACCACGTCGCGGGGTGCGCAAGCACAGGAACCGTCCTCGCCCACTGCGTCCACCCACAAGCCGGCGAAATCGCGATCCTGCGCGAGCTCGATGCGGCAGTCGCCCACTGCCCCTCTTCGAACCTCAAGCTGGCATCCGGGATCGCGCCTGTACGCGCCTACCTGGACGCCGGGATACCCGTCGGGCTCGGCGCTGACGGAGCGCCGTGCAACGATCGCCTCGATGCGCTTGGCGAGATGCGGCTCGCGGCCTTGCTCGGGCAACTGAAAAGCGGCGCGGGGTCGCTGACGGCGCGCGAGGTCGTCGAGCTCGCCACGGTCGGCGGGGCGCGGTCGCTGCGCGCCGATCACGAAATCGGCAGCCTGGAGGTGGGGAAGAAGGCCGACCTCGTGGTGCTCGATCCGGGGCGCGGATATTCCAGCGCCCCGCCCCCGCGATTCACCGGCGACACCGACGCTGCGGAGAATGGCTCCTCTGCGGCGGCCGAGGAGCTTTACGCCTGGATCGCGTTTACCTGTTCACCGCAGCAGGTAGAGCACGTATTCGTGGACGGCGCGCATGTCGTTCGCGGCGGAGATCTGATGAGCGCGCACACCGGCGGCATCCGTGAAGAGGCCGCGCGCGCCATCGCCCTTTGCCGCCGGCGCGCGGGTATCTGACCTCACAATGCGAGACGCGTGACGCACATTGCCGGGCGCTATCGCTCGTCGCAAGCGGGGGGACGGACAGCATAGGCGCTCGGATAAGACGGCGGCCGCTTCCTATCACCTCCCCCACAAGTGGGGGGAGGGCCGGGGTGGGGGTACAGTCACACGGCCGCCGAACCCGCGCTGGATTCAGGAGGACGCTGGCCGCTACTGGCGGTTCGGCGGGTCTCCAGAAAAGCTCCACGTCATGACCAGAGAGTTACTTCCTGGATTCTCCCTGTAGAGCACCGCATTTGAAAGATGGTAGAAGTTGATTCCGAGCTGCGCCCAGTCGCTCATGTTGACGACGAGCTCGAGGCCGGACCGGAACTCCACGGGACCCCCAAGATCCTTGCTTGCCCCGCTCTCGTAGACGCCCGTGCCCGTGTGCGGAGTCACCACCAGCCATCTCCCTAGCTTGATCGGTCTGCGAAGCCCGTAGTACGCATAGGCCGCACCGCCCGAGTTGACCATGACGCCGCCGGCATGAGCCAAACCCAGGAAGGCCGTGGCGGCTCGCAGCTCCACACCGGCCTCTGTCTCCGCTCGCCCCGAGCCGACATCATAGTGCCCGGCGTGCACGGCGAGCGCAAAAGCGGACTGCGAGGCCGGCGCCGCGGTGGCGTCTGACGCCCAAGAAAGCGCCAGCAAGACGGCGGCAGCGGCGGTCAGGGCCGCCTGCAGCCGTATCACCAGGTGGGTCCGATCGACCCCGATGGATCTTGACATCGCTTCTCCTCATATCGAAAGAGCTCGTATCCGAATAGTTCCACAGCGCCGCGCCAGGCTGCACCGTCCATCCTTGACTGCCCGCCTGCGCCGCGGTATTTTCCGCATCGACCGTGCGCTCCCCCATTTCCGACACTTGCCACCGAGCCGCCCACCGTGCGACGCTCCTTTGTCTTGTCACTGCTCGGGCTCGCCGGCGTAATCGTCGGCGGGTCCGCGGGCTATCGCTACATCGAAGGGTGGACATGGCTCGAATCGGTTTGGATGGTCGCGATCACACTGACGACCATTGGATACGGAGAGGTGCACACGCTGAGCGAGTCCGGGCGAGCCTTTACACTCGTTATCATCGTCGGCGGCGTCAGTCTCGGGACGTATACCGTTGGTCGCGTCACCCGCATGCTTCTGGAAGGCGAGCTTGCAAGCGCCTTGAAGAGGCGGAGGAGCGCACGGAGAATGAAGCAACTGGACAAGCATTATATTGTCGTGGGCTATGGCCGGCTAGGCCGTACGGTCGCCGAGGAGCTGCGCCAGAGCGGCGCCCAGGTGGCCGTCGTCGAGCGCGATCCGCTCATCGCGAGAGCGATCGAGGCCGAGCTGGACGTCCCTGTGATCGTCGGCGATGGCGCCAACGACGAGACTCTCATCGCTGCCGGCGTTACCCGTGCGCGCGGGCTCGCCGTCACGATCCCCTCGGCCGCGGAGGCGGTGTACGTCACCCTGTCGGCGCGCCAGCTCAACCCCACGCTCAACATCCTCACCCGCGTCGATGAGGCCGACGCCATGATGAAAGCCCGGCGCGCCGGGGCCGCCGGCGTCGTCAGCCCGCACCGCATGGGAGGCTGGCGCATGGCCCACGGACTCGTCCGTCCACACGCCAGCTACTTTCTCGATCTGGCAACGCTGGCCGCCTATGACGAAGTCATGCTCGATGAGCTCGTCGTTCCGAGCGCGAGCCCGCTTGCCGGCAAGTCGATCGCAGAGCTGCCGGTCGGCAAGGGGAGCGGCGTGCTCGTGGTCGCGATCCAGCGTCCGAGCGGCGATCTGCTCATGGTTCCCGGCGCTCAGGAGCGTATCTACGCCGACGACGTCGTAATCGTGATCGGATCCACCGCGGGCGTCAAGCGCGTCGGGCGGCTCCTGAGCGGTGACGAAAGCCTCATGAACGCATAGCGCGAGCCCGCCTCAACCCCAGGAGAGCATGAATGTCTACTTGCTACGCCGCCGTCAACAGCCCCTACCTCGTTCCCTTTGACGGAACTTTCCGTATCGGGAAGGCACCCAGCGCGCCTTCTACAAAAAAGGACACCGAGAAAGAGCTGAAAAAGCAGCTCGAGGAGCTCGTCGAGGAAATGAGCGAGCTGCAAGCGCGCCTGTACGCTCAGGACAGCCATGCCCTGCTGCTCATATTCCAGGCGCTGGACGCCGCCGGGAAGGATGGCACCATCCGTGCGGTCATGTCGGGGATCAATCCCGCCGGCTGTCAGGTCTACTCCTTCAAGCAGCCGTCCGCCGAGGAGCTCGACCATGACTTCCTCTGGAGGACCTGCAAGTGCTTGCCGGAGCGAGGGAGAATCGGGATCTTCAACCGCAGCTACTATGAGGAAGTGTTGGTCGTCCGCGTTCATCCGGAGTACCTCGATGCCCAGAAGCTCGGCCGGGCTGTGGACATGGATGCAATCTGGGACGAACGCTTCGAATCGATTCGCCACCACGAGCAGCACCTCGCCCGCAACGGGACCGCAGTGATCAAGTTTTGGCTCAACGTCTCCAAGGAGGAGCAGCGCGAGCGCTTTCTCTCGCGACTGCAGGAGCCGGAAAAGAACTGGAAGATGGCACTGGGCGACGTGGCCGAACGCGGCCACTGGAAGAAGTACATGCGGGCCTACGAGGAGGCGCTGAGTGCGACGTCCCGGTCGTGGGCACCGTGGTACGCCATTCCCGCCGACAACAAGCCCTACATGAGGGTGCAGGTCGCGAAAATCATTGTCGACAGCTTGCACACCCTCCCCTTGCGCTGGCCCGCCGTCGACGATGGCGTGCGCGCAAGGTTCGATGACGTGCGCAAGGCGCTCGAGTCGGAAGAGTAGGGAACAGCTCGAGAACCTGCCATTCGGGGTGCGGCATGCTTGCGATCGAAAACTACCCGAGCTTTCTGTCCGCCATCATCCTCTTCCAGGTCGTTCCGGGTCCTGGAACACTCGCCATTGTGAGCGCTACGGCGCGCCACGGGAGACGTGGCGGGCTCGGCGCCGTGGCGGGGACGCTGTCCGCGGACCTGGTCTACATGATCGCCGCGGTCGTCGGTCTGGCCGCCGTGCTGCAGGCCAATCCCCTGCTGTTGCGCGGTGTGCAGTGGGCTGGAGCGGCCTACCTGTGCTGGATCGGCGCCCAGATGTTGTGCGCGTCGGAGAATGGCGGTGTTGTGTCAGCAGGGCCGATGGCAGGGCGCTGGTCGAGCTATCGGCGAGCACTCGCGGTCGGGCTGACGAACCCCAAGGTGGTGCTTTTCTTTGTCGCGTTCTTTCCGCTCTTCTTGCGCCCAGGTGCGGCGATCGGCACGCTTGGAGTCATGATGGCCCACGTTACGGTCATTAGCGCGGCGTACCAGGTGGGATTGGTGGTTGCGGGCAACGCCGTAGCGCGCCGGGTGGGTGCCCGGCCGGTGGTCGGTTGGCTCGCCCGCCGCGCCGCGGGTGGCGGGATTATCGCGTTCGGATTGAAGTTGGCGATGGATAATCGGTAGTGCCTGCCCCGCCCCCCGGTGACCTTGCCGAACCGCGCGGTGGTATCTATGATGGCGTGGCGCGGTAGGCGTCGACCGCAGCGTGGGATCGGCGTGCCGGATTCGCGCCCGACCATCGAGGCGAGACCGCGTGAGGAGACGGCAGCGATGAAGAAGAAAGCGATGGACATCGCCTTGGGTGTCGGGGGATTGGTGGCCACAGCGCTGTTGCTCACCTCGTCCCCCCCCCGCAGATTCGGGAAGCAACGCGCCCGGCGGTGAATGCCGCGGCGAAGGCCGAGGCAGTTGGCGTGCTCGCAGGAGCGGGCACGGAACCCGTGGCGGCGCGACAGCGGTTGCCTGACGCCGAGCAGCCGCGCGTGCAGCTTCTACCCGACGGCGACGGCATGGCGCTTGAGATGCGGCGCGGCGCTGGCGAAGAAGAGGGTAGCGTGCCGCTCCATTGAGCTGGCGCTCGACCTCCGGCGGGCTCGTTGCGGATCATGCCGCGGGCGTTCAGGAGCGATATGTGCTCGGTGACGGGCGCGTGGAGCACCTTTTCGCTATCGCCGAGCGGCCCGCGGGCGCGGGCGCGCTGTCGCTCGCCGCCGATACGAACCTGACCGGGCCGGTGTTGCGGCGCCGGCAGGCGCGGCAGGACTGGGGCGGGATGCGGCGCTACTGGGATGCGCTACTGTTCACCGACCGCGACGGCCGCGGCACAATCGCTTACTACGGTGCGCGTGCCGTCGACGCCGCGGGCCGCGTCGAGGAGATCGTCCCCGAGTGGCGACCCCCCCCGTCATCTCCCTTGGATCGCGGGGGGAGGCACGGCGTGCCATTTGAGACTGGCGATTCTGCTAGCCCCGCCCGCCGCTCGCCGGAGAAGGCAGGGCGGGGGGCCGGCACCATCGTGCTCCGCGTCTCCGCGGCGTTCATGGCGGCGGCGCGTTTCCCGCTGCGGATCGATCCGTGGATCGAGCTCGCGGGTTCGGCGCCGCGCGAGGCCGGAGTCAGCCACGGTTCGGCGGCGACCGACCAGCCCGTCGTCGCCGTGGGCGCAGGCGACCGGGTGGTGGTCGCCTGGCGACAATTTACCTCGGGCGCGGATCAGATCTTCCTGAAAACCTGGACCGGCGAATGTTGGGATGAGCTGGGCGGGTCAGCGAGCGCCGGGCTCGCGAGCGGCGCGCTGGACCGCGCGGAGGATCCGGCGCTGGCGCTGGACAGCCGCGGATACCCCGTGGTCGCCTGGTCGGAGGTGGAGCTCGACACTGCGCGTGTGCAGGTGCGGCGCTGGGACGACGCGGCGTGGCTGGAGCTCGGGTCGTCGCGCCCGGGCCACGGGATTTCCGACGCCGTGCCGGCGCGCGAGGGCGCGATGGCGGTGGCGTCCGGCGATCGCCCGATCGTCGCGTGGCGTGCGGAAGCAGAGGGCATCCAGAACATTTACTTCCGCCAGTGGGACGGGGTCGAGTGGGCGGAGCTCGCGGGGTCGGCATCGGGTGCCGGGATCAGCGGCGGCGCGACCAGCGCCTACGAGCCGGCCGTTGCCGCCGCCGCCAGCGGCGACCCGGTCGTGGCCTGGCAGGGCCTGTCGGGTGGTGTCGGACAAGTCTACCTGAAGACGTATTCCGCAGGCGCCTGGGTGGAGCTCGGGGGCTCGGCGACCGCGGGCGGGATCAGCGGCACGGCGGGCCACTCGTACGCGCCCGCGCTGGCGCTCGACGGGGGCGACCGTCCGTGGGTGGCGTGGGTGGACGTGAGCCCCGGAAACGAGGAAATCTACCCGAAGATGTGGAATGGGGAAACCTGGGTGGAGCTGGCGGGCTCGACGACGGGAGGCGGCGTGAGCGCGAGCGCGGACAGCTCGACGGTGCCGGCGATCGCCGTGGGCACAGACGGCGGCGCCGCCCTCGCCTGGCAGGAAACCGTCTCGGGCGCCGGCGAAATCTACGTGCGCCGATGGAACGGCACGGCCTGGGAAGAGCTGTCCGGATCGGCGAGCGGCGGGGGGATCAGCGACACCAGCTCGGAATCGGCGGCGCCGGCCATCGCCGTCGACGATGCCGGCCAGATCTTCGTGGCCTGGACCGAAACCGTCAGCGGCGACGAAGAGATTCTCCTGCGGTTCTGGGACGGCGCCTCCTGGGCCGAGCTCGGAGGGTCGGCGAGCGGCGGCGGAATCAGCGCCGCGGCGGGATGGTCGGGCCAGGCCGCGCTCACGCTTGATGCGGCTGGCTTCGACACTCGGCAAAAAAAGGCCGGCCCTGGGCACCAGAATTGGGCAGCGGCACGGCTGCTCACCGGAAACAAGCCGCCTACAAGCTAGCCGACCGAAAGCTGGCTGTGGTATGCGGCCGACTGGCAGGGGCGCGCGGGAATGCGGCCGCCGGAGGGGAGCCGGCATTTTGCCCATTTGCGCTTCACCGCGGGCCGGTGTGGTCCGCAAAAGTTACGACGCACCCCTCGATTGCCAGGCCACTGCGTAG
>JACPHN010000227.1 GCA_016188575.1 Candidatus Schekmanbacteria bacterium | reverse complement strand
GTCAATCTGACGGATCCGTGGGGACTCGAGGGGTTGTCGGAGTGTCTGGCCGATTACCTGGAACGGAAATTCGACCGCATTAGCGTGAAGGACGTGGACATCTACGAGGGTTTTCCAGCGTGGTCCAAGCCATTTCTCGAAGGGGACGAGCAAGCATTTACGTGGGGAGACAATATCTATTTCAATAAAGGGAAATACAAGCCGTTAACCAGGGATGGCCTGGAACTTATTACCCATGAGCTACATCACGTTGAGCAATATGCGACAAGCGGAAAGGTAGACTTTCTCCGTGAATACTTGAAGCAACGGTCAGACGCAAAGAAGCAGGGTACGAATCCAGACGAAATACCGATGGAGACGGAGGCAGACAAACGTGCAGCAGAAATAATGGAACAAATAAAGCAGGAATTCAAAGCAGATGGACCGTGCGGCTGCAAGTAAGGCATATCTGGCGATCACAGTGACATTTATAGGAATAATCACATCAAGCTGCGCTCCTGTCGCTCTACTCGTCATGAATTACGGACGAAAGTCCAGAGATCCATCAGAAATATACGTCGATCTAAACAAACTCGATTTATCACAAAGCATAGAAATGCTTTTGTCTATGGGGATAGAATTACAGCTAGATATTTATCTTTATACATGCAATTATGTGCATCCTCCCTGCATGTATAAATACTCGATAGCATCGCAAGGTATAGTAATACTGGATCCAATTGTAGACAGAATAATGCGCACGGACGATGAGTACGCGATTGAAGACTTGCTAAGACTAGTTGATATTCTTTCCATGGACTTCCCGGAAATCGCGGACAGTCGTGAAGTAGCGGATTTGATACCCAAGGTTTGCGGCATGCCCGACGGATCGGCCAAGCGTAGGGCCGCATACTACCTGCTAGACATTGTCACCGGAATGCGCTGGACCGTTCAGCCGTGCTACACGCCCTTCGACTGCGCCGGCGACCCCACGATCTATCTCTGTCCAAAGCCCGCGAGCCGGCCTGGCCCCGGCCGCGGGAGCTGAACGTGGACCGCGCCGCCCACGAGTTGCACAACTGCTCCAGTGGGGTCACCGCCCAACCGCGCGCACGCGACTCATCGCGCGTTGCTGCCGGCACAAACATCCCGCTGCTGATCCCCAAACAATCAAGGCAGTGCCCTACCGGCGACGGCGAGCAGGCGGTGGATTCTGGTTTCAGCCCCGTATTGACTCGCTGCGCCGTGAAGCGCTAGGCTCGTCGGCGCTGACGAATGAGACTGTTTTTGCCATCCCGAAAGCCAAGAGAAGAGAAATGAATCGATCGAGCCGCCTGAGCCTTATGCACAAAGCCATCCAGGAGCGCGTCCTGGTCCTCGACGGAGCCATGGGCACCTCACTGCAGAAGCTGGCGCTCGGTCCCGCGGACTTCGGCGGTGAAGAGCTCGAAGGCTGCAACGAAAACCTGGTCTTTACGCGTCCGGACGTGGTTACCCGCATTCACGAGTCCTATCTCGCCGCCGGCGCCGACATCGTCGAGACGAACTCATTTGGGGGGACGCCGCTGGTCCTGGCCGAGTATGGGCTGGCGCACTGTGCGTTCGAGATCAATGCGGCGGCGGCCAGGATCGCGCGGCAAGCGGCGGACGCCGCCAGCGACGGGCAGCGGCAGCGCTGGGTCGCGGGGTCCATGGGGCCGACCACCAAGGCCCTCTCCGTCACGGGCGGCGTCACCTTTGCACGCCTTGTCGAGGATTATGCGGTGCAGGCGCGCGGCCTGCACGCCGGGGGCGTCGACTATTTCCTCGTGGAGACGTGCCAGGACACGCGCAACATCAAGGCGGCGCTGCTCGCCATCGATCGCGTCGCGGCGGAAACCGGCGAAGCGCTTCCCGTCGCGGTCTCCGCCACGATCGAGACGACCGGGACGATGTTGGCCGGCCAGGCCGTCGACGCGCTCGCCGCGTCGCTGGATCGGCGCGACCTGCTGTATCTGGGCCTGAACTGCGCCACCGGTCCCGAGTTCATGACCGACCACATCCGCACGCTCGCGCAGATGACGGCCTTTCCCGTGGGGTGTGTGCCCAACGCGGGCTTGCCGGACGAGAACGGTACCTATCTGGAGACGCCCGCGATGATCGCGCGAGTCATCGAGCGATTTTGCGAGGCCGGCTGGGTAAACTTCGTGGGCGGGTGCTGTGGGACACAACCCGAGCACATCGCGGCGCTACGTTCCGTGGCGGACCGCGCCCGGCCGCGCGCTTTTCAGCCGCGGCGGCGATGTCAGGTTTCCGGCGTCGACTTCCTGGAGATCGACGACGAAAAGCGCCCCGTCATCGTCGGCGAGCGGACCAACGTCATCGGCAGCCGGCAGTTTCGCCGGCTCATCGCGGAAGACAAGCTCCAGGAGGCGGCGGAGGTCGCGCGCGCCCAGGTTCGGGGCGGCGCGCAGATCGTCGACGTCTGTCTCGCCAGCCCGGACCGCGACGAGGCCGCCGACATGCGCTGCTTCCTCGAGGTGCTCATCCACAAGGTGCGGGCACCGTTGATGATCGATAGCACCGACGCGGCGGTCATCGCGGAGGCGCTCACCTACAGTCAGGGCAAGGCGATCATCAACAGCATCAACCTGGAGGACGGGCGCGAGCGCTTCGAGAAGGTGGTGCCGCTGGCGAAGTCGTTCGGGGCGGCGCTCGTGGTGGGGCTGATCGACGACGACCCCGTGCAGGGCATGGCGGTCTCGCGCGAGCGCAAGGTGGCGGTCGCAGAACGCGCCCACGGCATGCTCACCGGCGAATTCGGCATCGCTCCCGAGGACATCATCTGGGACCCGCTCACCTTTCCCTGCGCGACCGGCGACGCGCAGTATCGCGGCGCCGCTGTCGAGACGATCGAGGGGATCCGGCTGGTCAAGCAACGATTCCCCGGTACGCGTACGATTCTCGGCATCAGCAATGTCTCGTTCGGTTTGCCTGCGGCCGGACGCGAGGTGCTCAACGCCGTCTTTCTCTACCACTGCGTGCAGGCGGGCCTGGATCTGGCGATCGTCAACGCCGAGAAGCTGGTTCGCTACCCCTCGATTCCTGAGGAGGAGCGCCGGCTTGCGGAAGACCTCCTGTGGATGCGAGGCGACGACCCGGTGGCGGCGTTCGCGGCGTATTTTCGCGACCGCGCGCCCGTGGTGGTGGAGAAGGAAACGCTGCCGCTGGACCGCCGGCTCGCGCGCTACATCGTCGAGGGGACGCGCGACGGGCTGGAAGCGGACCTCGAAGCGGCGCTGCAAAGCGGGCAGTGGGACGCCATGGGGCTCATCAACGGCCCGCTGATGGCCGGCATGGACGAGGTCGGGCGGCTGTTCAACGATAATCAGCTCATCGTCGCCGAGGTGCTGCAGAGCGCCGAATCGATGAAGGCGGCGGTTCGCTACCTGGAGCCGCATCTCGAGGACGTTACGGGACCGCTTCGCGGCCGCGTCGTGCTCGCGACCGTCAAGGGTGACGTGCACGACATCGGCAAGAACCTCGTGGACATCGTGCTGTCGAACAACGGCTTCGAGGTCGTGAATCTGGGCATCAAGGTGAACCCGGCACAGCTCATCGCGAGCGCCCGCGAGCTCCGGCCCGACATCATCGGGCTGTCGGGGCTCCTGGTGAAGAGCGCTCATCAGATGGTCGCAACCGCCGAAGACCTGCGCGCCGCCGGTATTGACGCGCCGCTGCTGGTGGGCGGTGCGGCGCTCTCGGAGAGGTTCGTCAACACGCGGATCGCGCCGGCCTATGACGGCACCGTCTGTTACGCACGGGACGCCATGGAGGGGCTGTCACTGGCCAAGCGCCTCGTGGACCCCACGGAACACGCGGCGCTGAAGCTCGGGCTTGCCCGAAAGCAAACGGCGGTTCCAGGCGATGCGGCGGCGCCCGCGGGAGTGGCAGGCGGCGAGCGCGCCGCGGTCCCGGGCGCGCCGGCCGTGCGCCGGCTGGAGGCGGCGGAAATCCCCAAGGCGCCGGACTTTGACGCCCACGTGATCGGCGACATCGCGCTGGATCACCTGTGGCGCTACGTCAATCCGCGCATGCTGTACGGGCGCCACCTCGGCCTGAACGGGACCCTCGCGCGCCGCGTCGACAGCACCTCCGCGGCGGAGCTCCTGCGGCTCGACGGTGGTGCCAAGGCGGTCGCGCTCAAGGCGGCCATGGACGCCGTGCGCGCGAGGTGCCGCGAAGGGGCCATGCGAGCGCGCGGCATCTATCGCTTTTTCCGCGCCGCCTCCGCAGGAGATCAGATCCATCTCTTCCTCACGGAAGGCGCGGCGACCCCGGCGGCCTCGCTTGCCTTCCCGCGCCAGCAGGAAGGCACCCACCTCTGCATTGCCGACTACGTGGCGCCGGCGGCCGCGAATGGTGCGGCGGCCGACACCGTGGCGTTGCTCGTGGTGACGGCCGGGCTCGGTGTGCGTCAGGCCGCGGAGGATCTCAAGGCGCGCGGCGAATACCTGGCGAGCTATGCGTTGCAGGCGCTGGCGCTGGAAACCGCGGAGGCCTTCGCCGAGCTGCTCCACGCTCAGATTCGCAATGCCTGGGGGTTTGCGGACCCCGCCGACATGACCATGGAGCAGCGCTTCAAGGCTCAGTACCGCGGCCGCCGCTACTCGTTCGGGTACCCGGCGTGCCCGGCGCTGGAGGACCAGGGGACGCTGTTCGAGCTGCTGGCGCCCGAGCGCATCGGCGTCACGCTGACCGACGGCTTCATGATGGAACCCGAGGCGAGCGTCAGCGCGATGGTCTTTCACCACCCCGACGCGCGGTATTTTTCGGCGTAGACGGCGGCCGCAGCAAGCGAGGCCAGGCGCCGCCGGGCGCCTCGGGCGCGCGGGAAGCGAAACAGGAGGCGAGATGGATCTGGGGATCGCGGGAAAAGTGGCGTTGGTGTGCGGCGGGAGCGCGGGGCTCGGGCGCGGTTGCGCCGCGGCGCTGGCGGCCGAGGGTGTGGTCGTTGCCATCGCGGCGCGTGACGAGGCGCGGCTGCGCGAGGCCACCGGCAGCCTGCGGGCCGCGGGCGCGGCGCGGGCCGCCGGATTTCAAACCGATCTGGATGACGCCGCGGCGCGCGAGCAACTGGTGACCGCCGTGCGCGCGGAGCTCGGCGACATCGACATTCTCGTGACCAATAACGGGGGGCCGCCGGCTGGCGGCATCGACCAGGTCGCCTACGCGGATTTCAACCTGGCGCTCAACCGCAACCTCCTCTCCGCCATTCACCTGTGCGGCCTCGTGCTGCCGTCCATGCGCGCTCGCAAGTGGGGGCGGGTCGTCCATGTCGCCTCCATTTCGGTGAAACAACCCATCGCCGGGTTGCTCCTGTCCAACACCGCGCGCGTCGGACTGGCGGGCTACACGAAGTCGGTTTCGGCGGAGATCGCGGCCGACGGCGTGCTCATGCACGTGGTCTGTCCGGGTTCGCACGACACGGTGCGCATTCGCCAGCTTGCCGCGACCCGGGCCGCGGCGCAGGGGCTGAGCGAAGAGGCGGCGCTCGCGGCCATGGTGCGCGAAATCCCGGTCGGCCGGCTGGGGCAGCCGCGCGAGCTCGGGGCGCTGGTTGCGTTCCTCTCTTCCGAGCTCGCCGCGTTCATGACGGGTACCGTGATCCAGGTGGACGGCGGCGCTTGCCGCGGCCTGCTCTGAGCGCGCATGGAGGCACACGCGAGCTTTCCGGGTGCCGCTCCGCAGGCGGCTGGCTGGCTCCCGCAGGCGGCCGGCCGGCTCCCGGCCACCTGGATTGGCGGCGGGCTCGTCCTGCTGGTGGCGTGGCTCTGCTACGGCGACATTATCGGCTACGAAATCACCCACGCCGACACCTATCCCGCGATCCTCACGGGGAGGATTCGCTCCGCCCGGGACTTCTGGGACACCCTGAGCAGCCCCTTCATGAAGGACCGGATGCTCAACGCGCGCTATTATCGGCCCGTAACGAGCCTGACGTTCGGGCTCTCGGAGGCGCTCGGGGGGCTGGACCCCGCCTACCACCACGGCATGGACCTGCTCCTGCACGCGCTTACTGCCGCGCTTCTCTACGCGTTTTTGCGGCAGCTCACCGCGCCCCGGCCGCCGGCGGGATTCGCGCTGGCCGCGGCGGTGCTGTTCACGGCCCATCCCATTCACGTCGAAAACGTCCCCTCCATCGGTTACCGCGCTGACCTCGTGGTGGCCCTCTTCATGATGGCGTCGCTCGTGGGTGCCGCGCAGCATCTGCGCGAGGGCGGGCGGTGGGCTCTGGGGGGCTCGGCGGTGGCCTGCGCGCTGGCGCTCGGAGCGAAAGAATCGGGCGCCACGATCCCGGCCCTGGTGTTTCTGCTCGCGTGGTTCTGCGGGAACCGCGCGGGTGCGCTGGCGCGCGCGCGGGCGGCGCTCGCGACCTGCCTGCCTCACGTCGCCGTCACGCTCGGCTTTGTCGCGGTGCGCTACCTCGTCCTGGGGCGCATCGGCGGATACGAGTTTGAACGCTGGCCGCTGGCGAGGCGCGTGCTCGGTTCGAGCTGGGACCACGTCGTGGGCCTGTTCGCGCCCGGGTTCTCCGCTTCCTGGGAGGAGCTGCGGGCGCGCTACTTGTGGGTTGCAGTGGTGGGGGTGCTGCTGGTGTGCAGTCTCGCGGCCGTTCTGGCGGCGCGCTACCGCGGCAGCGCGGCGAATGATGCGCCACCGCCGGTCGGGCTCTTCTGCGTGACGTGTCTGGTCGTGCAGCTCGGCTTTCACCTGGCGCTCACGGTCTTCTTTGTGCGTTACCTCTATGTCGACGTGTTGTTTTTCGCGCCGGCTCTGATCTGGTCGCTCGCCCGCGCCCTCCCGTCGCTGCGCCGGAGAACGCCGCGAGCGCGCCGGATCGCCGCAGGCGCGCAGGCGTTCATCGCCGCTGCGGTGGTGGTCTCATTGCTGGCAACCTCGCCGCTATTTGGCCTGCATCGCAACGGCGAGTGGAGGGCGGTCGGCGAGCTGACGGCGCGCTACTTCACGGCGGCGGCAAAGCAGCTTGCGCACGTTCCGGCCGGGGCGACGGTCTACTTGATCAACACGCCCTACACCCTGGCCTCGGAGCTGCAAGTCCCGGAAGCACCCGTGCTGCTCGAGCATAGTGTGCAGGCCTGGCTCGACCTCACCTTCCCGGACCGGCAGCTTCGGGCGGTTGGCCTCACGTATCTCAGGGATCTGGCCTCCAACGGGCAGGGCCTGCCGGTCGCGGCCACCCTGTCCTCCTGCGCGAGTCTGAGCGTGGGTGTCGAGTCCGGCGGAGTCCCGCTGGGCACGCCGTGGCGGGACCTCTTCGGCCCGCAAAACGAGGGCAAGGTTTACCAGTTCAACGGTTTTCGGGAGGGGCGGCAGCTCGAGCTGGGCTTCCTGACGCCGCTGCCGGAGGCGCTGTCGTGGTTTTTGATTTTCACGGGAAACGGCGTGTCGCGCCGCACGGGGTCGGCGTGGACGCTCTCGGCGCCGCCGCCCGACGGTGATGCTGCGGGCGGCGATGCTGCGGGCGACGTTGACCCCGGCGCGACCGCGCGGTCCGC
Source organism: Candidatus Schekmanbacteria bacterium (assembly GCA_016188575.1). Classification (GTDB taxonomy): domain Bacteria; phylum CSSED10-310; class JACPHN01; order JACPHN01; family JACPHN01; genus JACPHN01. The sequence goes on along the minus strand of JACPHN010000227.1, from coordinate 9,788 downwards.
ACCTGTCGACTCGGAGGTGCGCGCTTCGGCCGCGGAGCTGCGGGCGTGGGGGAATCTCCCGGAAACGCTTCGGGGGCGCCTGGTGTGGGCGACCAATCGCGCGGGGAATCACGAGCTGGCGATGCTGGAGCTCACCAGCGCGAAGCGCACGCTCACGCAACTGACCCGGGATCCGCGCGCGGACACCTATCCCCGGTTTTCGCCCGATGGCACGCGGATTTTGTTCAATCGCAGCCGGGAGCGGTGTCCGCTGACCCACGAGAGCGCCGAGTGGGACGTGTGGATGATGAGCGCCGACGGCACGGGAGCGGAACGTCTGGCCGAGCACGGCGCGCTGCCGGCGTTCGCCGACGGCGGCCGGTCCGTGGTGTTCAGCCGGGACCAGGCGGTCATTCGCCTGGGGCTCGAGGATCGACAGGAGGAGGTGCTGGTCGACCTCGCGGGGCTCGGCGGCGGTGACCCGGTGGGCGCCGAGCTCTGGAATGGCTTGCTGGCGATGACCGTGCGCGGCGACCGGCGGACCTTCGGCGTCCTTGACCTGGCGTCGCGGGCATTCTCTCGGCTGCCAGGCGAAGGATGCGAGATCGGTTGGATGGCTGACAGCGGCATGGTCGCCTGGGTTGAGGGCCGGGGACGCGGCGGCAGCAGCATCATGTCCGCCACCGCAACGGGAGCGCAGCGAAAGCTCCTGATCGATCTGCAGGGTCGCTTCAGCACGGAGTTCTTCCCGCGCGCGAGCAGTGACGGCGCGTGGCTCTTGTGGGGCGCGGCATCCACGGGACTGGACCAGGATCGCGCCGACTTCGAGATTTTCGCATGGCGTTTCGGCGATTCTGCCAGGGCGGTCTGGCGTCTCACGGCTCACCCTGCCAACGACCAGTGGCCGGACCTGCATGTCGGTCTCGAGGCCGAGGCCGTCGCGCCCGGGCGGGTTCCCGCGGATTAACCGACCTCGGTCTGCTGCAGGCTAGCTCCGGTTCTTGAATCCACCGCCTGTGCGGCGCCGAAGCGGCAGCGCCCCCTCCGTCAATCGGCCCGCTCAGCGTCCTTTTCCGGTGGCAGAAGAGCGCCTGATTCCGGCCTGAAGGCCGGAGCCTGCGGCGCGAGACCGGGTCAAGGATGCTCGGAAGTAGGGCCGTGCACCAGGCGAAAACCGGCGCCGACGAGCGGGATCGCGGGATCGTTGCCGCAGCGATAGGCGCCGCGCGCATCGAGACCCGTGTACAGCCAGCCGCCGCCGCGCAGCGCTCGCCAGCTCTGGCCGCTCTCGAAAACGTTCTCGCACCAATCCAGCGCGTTTCCCGCGAGGTCGCAAACGCCCTAGGGAGATTCATCTACTGCGAATTCCCCAACTGGTCCGAGCCGCGGCCCGCCTTCCAGGCGTGACTCGCTCATGTTACACCAGGTCGCGTCGAAGCGATCGCCCCAGGGATAATATCGGCCGTCGGCGCCCCGCGCCGCTTTCTCCCATTCGACCTCAGTGGGCAACCGGTACCGCCGCCCGTCCACGGTCGAGCGCCACGCTGCATACGCGTTGGCGTCGAACCAGGTTACGTCGACAACAGGCTGATCTGGTTCCCAGATCAACCCGTGTTGATCCTTGCCCTTCGGTAGCGACCAGCGGGAGCAATCATCCTCGAGCCAGTGGCTCCCGCCGAAGTCCTCCCATCGCGGTACGCGTTTGCGGGCATCGCCGGGGTTGCGGGCAGCGACGTCGTTGATAAACGGGAGATATTCGCCGTTTGTCACCGGAAACCTGGCCATAAAAAAATCAGAGACGTCGATCATCCGCCGCTCGAGTTGCCGCGGCACCGCGGGGTCACCGCCGACTGCTAGCGGCCCCGCGGGAACGTAGACGAAGCCTTCGCCTATCTCGGCATCTGTGAACAGGCGCAGGTTCACGTGCACCTGCTGATTGCGGCCGATGCGAACCGGGCAACGCGTATCGCGAAATCCCTGCTGGCGCACGATCAACAGGTAGCTCCCCATCGGCATCGCGAGACGCAAGATCGGCGACCTGCCGGCGAAAGCCGGCGCGTCGTCGGGTCGGGGTACCAGGTACCAGCCGGCGCTGGTCGCAACCGCGCCCGGCGCGAGCGGCAGCGGCTACACCTCCAGGTCTTCTCCTTCCGCCTTGGCGGATGCCGCCCGGCTCCTTTTCCACGGGACGGGAACCAGGCGCCGTTCGCGTTGCTCGTACGCGTAGATGTAGACCTCGGCATCGGAGGGAGAAGTCATCACCTGCAGCTCGCCGTCTCCGCGCAGCTCATGGTCGTATTTCCCTTCATGGTGGATCTCGACCAGCTCGCGGTAGTAGAGCATCTCGTGCTCCTCGCGCGCCACTTCGGCGGCCCTGAACCGGTCGTAGTACAGATCGGCGAGACCGCGGCGCGCCGGGGCGCATTGTGGCTCGAATTCGAGTGCATTGTGAAAGCTGCGCTCGGCAGCGGCGAAGCGGACGCCGAGCGCCCGCCGCTCCGCCTCGGCACGGTCCTCCAGCGCCCACCAGCGGCTCTTTTCCGCGATCGGCTCAGGCCCCTTGAAGGTCCTCTCAAGTGCTCTGGACTGTGCCTCCAGCTCTCGAAACGCCTCGCGATGGGCAACGTAGGCGCGGGTATGCTGCACGCCCTCCGCGGCGAGACGTCTTGCTTCCTGGCCGCGGCGCTCGCGTTCCTTGACGCCTTCGAGATACTCCTCGAGCTCCGCGTGGAGCGCCCGCGCGCTCGCGGTTCGCTGGCTTGGGTTGCGCGCCATCGCCTGCCGGCAGATCGCAGCGAGCTCGGGGGGGACGACAGCTCCGGCGTGCTCGGCCGGCGCCTGCGCCTCGTCGCTTGCCGCCGCCGCGAGCACGTCTGCCACGGTGTCTCCGTGGTGGGGCGCCGTTCCGTACAGGATTTGGAACAGTATGGCGCCGAGGCCATACACGTCGCTGCGCTCGTCGGGAGCCTCGCCGCGCGCCACTTCGAGCGGCAAATACGCGGGCGTGCCGACAAGCCTGCTGACAACCGCTGCCTCTGACGTCTCGGAGGCGACGTCTGCGGACCCGGAGTCGGCCTCACCACGCTTCGTGGCGAGCCCCCAGTCCACCAAGTAGGCCTCGCCATAGTCGCCTACCATGACGTTTTGCGGCTTCAGGTCGCGGTGGAGGACGCCGCGCTCATGAGCGTAGTCCACGGCCTGGCATACCCGCTGGACGATGCGCACGAGGCGACGCAAGCCGAGCGCGACCCGGGCGGGATCACCGCCTCGTGCTTGCTCGTGGTGCTCTCGGGCAAGCGCAGCGAGTGAGCGCCCCGTGACCCGCTTCATGGTATAGAAGAGCTCGGAGCGGCCATTGCTCCGGTTAATTCCCATGTCGTAGGCCGGGACTACCGCAGGGTGCTCGAGCTGGCCGGTGATTCGCGCCTCGCGCAGGAAGCGTGTAGCCTTGTCTGCGGACGAATCCTCCAGGGGCAGCACCTTCATGGCCACTTGCCTCCGGAAGTCGCGATCGACGACCGCGAGGACGCGACCCATGCCGCCGCGGCCGATTTCCCCCAGTTCGCAGTAGCGCTCCGGATGGGGGGAGAGGCGCTGCAGGAGCGCGCCTTCCTCCCCGGCGGGCGCGGGAGCAGGACCCGGCGAACCCGCCTTGAGGTCGTGCGGCCCTGGGGGCCTTAGCGAGAGCGTATGGGCAGCGGACGGTGCGAGAGACGGGGGCAATGGAGCGATGATGGCGTCCGCATCGCCGTGGACGAGCGGCGCGAACAGCGCCGCCACCTCTGCCGCGATGTTGGCGGCAGCGTCGGCGGCCAGGTCATGGCCAGCAAGCAGGTGCGTGATGGCGTCGCGGGCACGCTGCAAGGCATCGCTCGACATGTGACATCTCTCCGGCCGGACCGCGATCGGCCGGCCCTCGCCTATCCTACACGGGCCGCTCACGACTCTCAAGCCGCGGAGAGACTTGGGCCGTTCCGTGGGCGAGGACGTCTCTCACGGATCGGGTCGAGCTCAAGCCGCCGGCGCTCGGTTCGGGCGCCCTCCCACCGCCTGCGGCGGCGGGCCCTGCCCTGGTCCTCGCTGGGTATCGATCCCCAGGCGTGCCCGCCGCTTCGTCAGCGCGGCTGAACCTCATCGCGTTCCCGAATTGCCCCCCGGTCGAGCGGGGCGCGTTTTTCGTGCTCCCGATTTGCTCCCCGGTCGAGCGGGGCGCGTTTTTCGTGCTCCCGAATTGCCCTCCGGTCGAGCGGGGCGCGTTTTTCGTGCTCCCGATTTGCTCCCCGGTCGAGCGGGGCGCATTTTTCGCACACCCGATTTGCTCCCCGGTCGAGCGGGGGAGGTTCCGCACATTCAACGCCGGCCCCCAGGTCGACGGCGGGCAAGCCGCGGAGCTGCGGAACGCGCCTCGTCCGCTTCTTGCGCCGGAAAATAGTGGGAACCGCCAGGGGCGCCCTCGCCTATCTGCCGCTCACGGGCGCTCCTGTCCCGCGTGACCGCCGCGACCATACCACGCGGCGAGCTCCGCGATTCCGGCATCGTGCGCAATGCGCTCCGTCCACCCGGTCGTGAAGAGCCAGTCCGTGAGCAGTGGCGAGAGGTCGATGCTCGCGGTCTTGCGGATAGTCTCCGCGAGATCCTTGGTGCTGCCGCCGCGGCCGCCGAAGTCAGCGGCATACTTGCGGATGATCGCGTTGAACGTCTCCTTGCCGGCGAGGCGATAGAGAAGATCGAAGAACAGGGCGCCGACGGAGTACGACAAATCGGTGAGGCCATTGCGGCCGTAGTCGGCGAGCGGGATCTTTCGCCACGCCGGATGACCCGGGAGCTCCTGCCGCAGCCAGTCCACAAGCTGCGTTGCCCGCGCATCCACGACGCGCTCGCCGGTCAGCTCCTGGGCGGCGAGGAATTCGAGGAACGACGCCAACCCCTCGTTCCAGCGCGGCGAGGGGCGATCCGTCGCGCGCACGTTCCACAGATGGCTGATCTCGTGGTAAACCTCGCGATGGCGGCTGGGGTCGCGGAACGCCGCCGCGCTCTGAATGACTGTCGTCACGTCGGCCTGCGACCCCCATCCGTCCGGGATCTCGATGAACGTCAACTCGGCTTCCTCGGCCAGCGGGCCGAACCAGACGCCGAAGAGCGCCATCGCCTTTGCGGCCGCCTGTGCGACCGCGGCGGCACCTGCTCCGTCGCCGGGAAGGTGGTAGACGTGAATCGTGCCGGAGGACAGCCGTGTGTATCGCGCGATCACGAAATCCATCCGCCAGGACGGTTTCAGGCTGGAGAAGCGGTACGTCACCTTGTCTCCGCGCGTGTCTGTCGCTTCCAGGCGGCCGCCGTTGGCGACCACGAGCCCGGAGGGAACCGTAATCCGCGCCGAGTAGGTGAAGCTCGCCTCGGGCGCGCTGCGATTGACCGCACGCGAGGGATGACCCGGCAGCGGATACGCGAACGAATCGTCGCGCAAGATCGTGAGCTCGGGATCGATGCGATCCTGCACGTAGCGCATCCCCGTCTCGGCGTAGCCCAGCAGAAATCCGCCGTACTGAAGTGAGATCGCCGTCTGCGCTCCCGGCGCGAGCGGGTCCGCGAGTGTCACGACGATCTGGTTGACCTGGAGTTTCGCGAAATCCTCGAACGCGACGACGGCCTGGGTGAACGCCAGATCGTGCCCGTGATCGTCGCTGGCGGCGCGCACGCGCAGCAGCCGATAGAGCAGTAGCGAAGCCGTGCGCTGGGGCTCCGCGGAAGGATTGCTCAGGACGATGCGGGCCGTCGCTTGCAGCTCCTCGCGCGTGTAGTCCAGCTCGACGCCGAGCTCGTAGTGGCTCGGGGAGAGCGCCACTTGCGCGCCCGCCGCCGTGGTTAGTAGCGCGATGAGCAGGCCCTGTGCCCAGCTTCTGAGATCCATCGGTGCCTCCTGAATCCATTGTCGGTTCGACGTCGACGCGACTGCGCCCCCCATCCGTCCCTTCCCCCGCCTGCAGGGGGCAGTGAGGTGGGGAGTCTTCGTGATGCACTTTCCGCGCAGCTTGCCGCGAACGGGCGGTGGATTCAAGCCACCACTGGACGTTGACGCGCCGATCGCCGGCCACTACGATCTTCCCATGGCGTATCACATGGAACCGCGCGGCACTGGCGAGGTAGAGCTCGTGCGCAGTGAGATCCGACCTTGCCATGCGCGCCAACAAAGGAGGCGGGTGTGAGCCGTGTGGGAGCGACGCGAACCCGGTGGGTGTGGGCGCTGGGGTCTGCCGCGATGGCGGCCGTGCTTTGCGCGGCACTGGCGGTGCTGGCACCCGGCGCCGCGGCGGCGAAAACCTGGCACGTGCCCGGCGACTACCCGAGCATTACCGCGCTGACCAAAGCGGGATGCGGTGAGGGCGGCCACGAGTGCTGCATGCAGCCTGGCGACGAGGTCGAGGTCGCCCCCGGCACCTACTCCGGATTCAGCATCAGCTACTGCGGCCAGCGCCAGATCCGCTACTACTCCTCCGGCGGACCTGCCGTCACCATCTTCAAATCGTCCGTCGTCTCCAATGCATCCGATCTCGTCATCGAAGGCTTTTCCTTCATCGACAATACCAGCATGACCTGCCTGCAAGCTTCTGGCTCCGGCCTGATACTCAAGAACCTCTTCGCGTCTGACTGCCTGGCAGCCGGAATCCTGCTATCCGGTGACAACCACCTCCTTACAGGACTGGTCGTGACCCGAGCCGACCTCTTCTGGAACAACCCTTATGTGACCAACGCGGGCATTCACGTCGCGGGTACCAATCACACGGTTACGGATTGCGAGCTCTACGACAACAGATATGGGATCTCTTTCGAAGGCACCGGTCACACCATCGCTGACTCGTCGTTCCACGACAACCGCAATGTCGCTCTCAGGGAAGCACCCAGGCGCGGCTCGTCGGGTGTCGTCGTTCGCGGCAACCATATCTTCAACAACGCCTGGGGCATCCTCTTCGGCGATGAGGGGGCGGGCGATCGCGTCTACAACAACGTGTTTCACGACAATGAGCCTGATTTCGCTGCGTACGATCCAGAGGGCGTCGCCACGTTCCATACCGAAAAGGCCGCCGGCCCGAATATCATCGGAGGACCCTACATCGGAGGCAACTACTGGAGCGAGTACGGCGGTCAGGATGCTGACGGGGATGGCTTTGGCGACACGGATTTGCCGTTCACCTCAAACGGAGAGCTGAAAAACGGTGACACGTTGCCGTTGGTGGGCTCGCTTCCCGACCTCAGCGTCCCCGTGATCACCGTTCCTGAAGCGGCGGAGCTTGTGCTGGACGGCGCAACGTTGGCCCCCATCCAGGTCACGGCGACGGTCGCCAACGCCGGCACCGGAGCTCCCCGCGAGCCTTCCGGCCGCGCTCACCGCGCGCCACTCGCCAATGTCCAGGTAGAGCTGCGCGTCAATGGCGTCGCCGTGGATGCGGTGACGATCGAGTTGCTGCAGGACGGTGAAAGCCGCCAGCTCACTCTCACCTGGGACCCGAACAAGCGCCTTCAGGGCGTGCTGGCCAACCTCATCGCCCGCCGCAGCGGTGACCGGCTCGCGGCGGAGCTGACCGCAACCGTCGAGGCCGTGGCCGATCCGCGGAACGTCCGGTGGGAGACCAACGAGGCGAACAATGCGTCGGCGTCGAAGACCCTGGCGCTGACGGTGGTCCCGGACATCGCGCTGACCGGGGTGCAACCGCTCCAGGCAACGGAAGGCGCCATCGAGCTCATTCAGGACAAGGCGATGATGACGCGCGTTGCCGCGGCGTTTTCCGGCGCCACCATCGGCCTCTTCGCGGAGGTTCACGACGTCAGCGTCCGCGTCGACTACGACGACGGCAACCCCTCCCAGACTCTGAGCGGAATGGCGATGGTGGTGCTCGCCGACGGGACGTACATCGTGCCGGAGGCCGGCATCACCGGCCTCCGGAGCATCGCCGGTAGCACGAACGGCCGGCGCCTCCACCTCTTCGTCAACGGCAGCGACCGGTTGAATCTCGAGCACGACGCGGCCACGCGGTCGCCACGGCCGCGCGCCGCCGGCTGGCTCAACACCAGCGCGACGTTGCTGTCCACGGACGCGAAGTCGGCGAACGACACCGCAACCCAGCAAATGAAAGTCCTCGCGGGACCCACCGGCAAGCCGCAGTACAAGATCCTCTTCAAGGCTATCGATTCCGCTGGTACCACGCACAAGCGGACCGTCGCCGAGCACAAGCAGCTCATGGCGCGCCATGCCGCCTTCTTGCGCGCCGCTTTTCCGGTGGCGGATGTGCTCGTCCACTACGATGACGAGCAACAGGAGCAGAATCAGGTCCCCAAGAACCCTGACTCGATCACCGGTTTTTTTTCGCCGGTAACGCCGTTCCTGGCGAAGCAGGGCAGTTGGTGGCGTAGCGCCGAGAATGGCGGGTGGGACAGCGTCGTCTTCATTGCTCCCGAGGGGGCGCTTGGCAGCGACATCTCCGGCCTGGCCTTTCCCCGCGTCGGCTGGGGTGTATACGTCGACGAAAAACAGTACGACACGATGGCGGTTCACATCACCGCGCACGAGATTTTCCACGTGTGGCAGGGAGAGGTTATCGAAGAGTACACGTCGGAGCAGAACGCGACCGTGGTTGCCGGCGAGGGGTGGGATCCCGTAGGTGAGGTGTCCGCGGTGCTGCGGCTCGGGGCCGGAAACTGGATTGGCCGGGCGCGCCTGAACGTCGTCGAGGACGTGAACGACGCATCCTACAACTGGGACACGCACATGGGGAATCATAATGTCACCAGGCCGTGGATCACGGCGATCAACTACGAGGTGCTGGTCGCCAAGATCATTCTGGCGAGCCGGTCGGCGGCGCTGCGCCAGTCGCGCGCGATGCTCGTAGGTGGCGAAATCGACGCAAACGACGTCGCCACCCTCTGGCCGATCTACACCATGGAATCGGAGCAAGCAGACACGGTGCAAGCCGGTGACTACAGCCTCGAGTGCCAGGACGAGGCGGGGCAAGCGCTGTCCGCGACCAGCTTCTCCCCGCTCGCGGTCAACGGCGAATCCGGTGCCTCGAAGTTTTTCGGGTTTACAGTGTCTTTTCCGGACGGTACCCGCCGGATTGCCGTCAAGCACGGGGCCGCGGTCATCGGCGAGGTGGCCGTTTCGGCCAACAGCCCGGCGCTCTCGACGCCGGAAGTGTCCGACCTTGGGAACGGTCGCTACGAGCTTACCTGGACGGCCGCCGACGGCGATGGCGACGCGCTGTCGTTCACGTTCAGCTATGGTTGCGACGGCGAGCTGTGGTTTCCGCTCCACGGCGACCTGGAGGTCGCGGGCGACGCCTACACCCTGACTTTTGACACGGAGTCGAAGCGCGGCGGCGAGAGCTGCGTGATCCGCGTCACGGCGACGGACGGCGTCAATACGCAAGAGGTGGCCGGCGCTGCCTTTTCAGTCGAGGTCAAGGCGCCGACCGCCGCAATTCACGCGCCCCTCGACGAAAGCTACTTCCTCGTGGGGGAGGACGTGACGCTCGACGGGGGCGGCTATGACCGGGAAGATGGGCTGCTCTCGGACGCCGCGCTGGTATGGCGATCGAGCCTGGACGGCGAGCTCGGGACGGGAGCGTCGCTGACCACGGCGAACCTGTCCCGGGGGCGGCACGAGATCGCGCTGGCGGCGACCGATAGCGGCGGGGAAACCGGTTCCGCGCTCGTTCACATCACGGTCCAGACGTTGGCGGAGGTGCCGCTCGGCCGGTGGCCAGCGCTGGCACTGATAGTCCCACTCCTGTGGCTGGTCGCAGCATGGCGAGGGC
>JACPHN010000226.1 GCA_016188575.1 Candidatus Schekmanbacteria bacterium | reverse complement strand
TCCATGGTAGCGCAGCGTAGTGGGTGCGTGCCACTGGATCTACTAGCAGAAGAGCGCCTCTTTCTTGTGGGTTTCAATCAGAGTGGCGTCAGCGTCCAGGGTGGCCTGTCGCTGTCCGCGCCTCTCGGCAACGCGGGCGACGAGGTCGGCGATGACCTGGGTCAATCCAAAGAGGTTCTCGTTCGGAGCTGGGATGAAGGCCACCCCGGGCTGCCGCCTGGCTTCTTCCGGGGCATTGTGAAAGCCCGCCAGGAAGCGGAAGGCGGCACTCGGGGAGGGGACGATGCCTTGCCCGCGCCCGCACCGCCACTGCTGTCGCTGCCGCCGGCGGATTCTGGCGCCGTGGAACGGATCGCGCCCGGAGCGCGCGCCGTGGCACAACTGACGGCGGCTGCCGACGGTGCCGCTTCACTTTCGCGTAGCTTGGTGTTAGAGGACGACAGCGATTGCTCCCCTATCCGGGTCTACCGTACGCGATCCCCACGGCACAGCTCCACGGTTAGCAATGCGCGCTACTTCGATACGCTGGTCACGCCTCCTTCCGGTTGAGCCTACCGCCCGGTTGATCGCGGTTGTCGCCCTGATTCAGCTCGGCGCCGTGCTCGTTCTGCAGCACCTGCTCGCCCAGCGGTACGCGGCCCTGGCCCTGGCGAAGTATCCGGTAGTCCTCGGTCTGGCGGCGGCGGGAGCTCTGCTTCCGAAACCTACGCGCGAGCATGTTCTGCTTTCCCGCGCGCTGGTCTTCTTGGCGGTAGGGGACTTCTTTCTGATCTTTCTGGGCGGTCTTCCCGGCTTTTCCCCGGAGGACTACAGCGCCAAAATCGGCGGCATGCTCGGCTTCGGAGTCGCCTACGCGCATCTCATCGCGGCATTTCGCCGGGGCGCTCGCGCCAGCGGCCTGTCCGTCCCTGCGCTTCTGGCTGTTCTTGCCATCGAGACCCCGATTGCAATCGTCTGTCTGTGGTACGGGAGGGGCGGCATGGTGGCGCTGTCGCTGCCTTTCGCAGCGTTGGTCGGCGCGCTGGCCTACCACGGAATGATGACCAGTCGGCGCGGGTATTTCCGCCCCGAGATCGCCCGCCGCTTCGCCGTGGCGGGGTGCTTGATGCTGCTGTCCGACATGGGTGTGGGACTCGGCTTTTTCCACCCGGCCCTGCATCGAAATGTGCCGCTTCTCGGCAATGCGATCTGGATCACCTACATCCCCGCCTGGGCCCTGATCGCCGCAACCATGGCCCAGACCGTCCTGACGATAGAGGTCGCGTCAAACAGTCCACTCCCCCCCACCCTGACCCTCCGCAAGCGGAGGGAGGCAGTGAGCGGTTAGCCGGCCTATTCCTCAGGCGCTCGCGCGCCGGACGTACTCGAGCTCGGGCGGCTTGCCGTTGATTCCTTTTCGCGGTGGCGCAATCCAGCCCGCGATCTTGCCCGGCTCATACACCGGCACCATGAGCGATGCGACGTACGCTCGGTCCCTGCTCGAGGGCAGAAACTCGTCCCGCGCGCGATCAAACTCCGCAGCCACCAGCGGCTGCCCGGCGGGAGTGGCCAACATGCCCGCGAACACTCCCTGTCTGCGATTGAATGCGAGCGACGGCAAGCGCAACGTAAAGCCGATCCCCCGGCCGCGCAAATGTACGTTCCACCGCTCCACGGCGCGCCGGCACTCGTCCGCGTAGCTATCTCTGAGGATCGCGTTCATCGCCCTGCGCATCGGGATTTGCATCTCGTGCAGCGCGCCGTCGGCGCCCGGCGCGCACAGCCGGTAGGCGCTCTCCAGCGCTACGTGGTCATCATACCGCGCATCGCTGCATTCCCGGTACCGGCCTTTCAAGCCCGCGGCAAAGTACCGAGCGGCATTGGATGAATCCTCGCCGCCGAACAAGTCCAACGACGTGCTGAACCACTCGTTGACGTAGCGCTGGATCATGTCGAGCGGAATGCCGCCGCACCGGGTGACGTCCTCGCTCGGGTCTTGCACCATGAGCTCCGCCGTCCGCTCCACGATCCGACCGATCCCAGTCTCCCCGACGAAGAGGTGGTGAGCTTCCTCTGTGAGCATGAACTGGGTCGACCGCGCCAGCGGGTCAAAGCCGCTCTCCGCGAGCGCCGCGAGCTGGTACTTGCCGTCCCGGTCCGCGAACATCGCGAAGCAGAAGAAATCCAACCAGCTTGCAATCGGCTTGTTGAACGCCTCGAGCAGGCGTGGGGTGTCAGCATCGCCACTGTGTCTGACCAACATCTCCTCAGCTTCTTCGCGTCCATCGCGGCCGAAGTAGCGGTGCAGCAGGTATACCATTGCCCACAGGTGTCGGCCCTCTTCGACGTTGACCTGAAAGAGGTTGCGCAAGTCGTAGAGACTTGGCGCGGTCTGGCCGAGCTGCCGCTGCTGCTCGACCGATGCCGGTTCGGTATCTCCCTGGGTGACGATGATGCGGCGAAGCTCCTTCCTGAGCTCGCCGGGGACTTCATTCCAGACGGGTCGCCCCAGGTTGTCACCAAACCCGATCACGCGGTCGCGCTGCGAAGGGGCCAGAAATATGCCCCAGCGGTACTCGGGCATGCGGACGAAGTCGAAATGCGCCCAGCCGCCGGGCGCGACGTCGACCGCCGTGCGCAGATAGATGTGATCCTGCTGAAAGCCTGAGGGCCCCATCTCCTGCCACCAGCGCGCGAAGTTGGGCTGCCACAACTCGAGCGCCTTCTGCAGCCGTGGATCGCTCGACAAGTCGACGTTATTCGGGATGCGGTCAAGAGAAAAGGATGCCATGGCGGTGGTCTCCTCGTCTTTTCAGAGGGTGGCCGTGGCGGCATGCCGGAACGCTGGTCGCGAGCAGCCGCTCGGCGCTGTTCCTGGTCTCCATTGTGCCCGGCCACACCTGCCGCTGTCAACCGGGCACCGAATCAGGTTCGGCGCCAGTCGAACGTCGCTGACTCCGGTCGCCCATAGAGCGTCAGCGCACCCTGCGTTCCGGTGGCGTTCGGTCGCTGAAAGATCCAGTTTTGCCACGCTGACAGCCGCCCGAAGATCTTCGTTTCCAGGGTCTCCGGGCCCGCAAAACGGAGATTGCTTTCCATCGCCGTGAGCGCATCCGGCGACAAGCTCGCGCGCTCCTCGGCTGCCAGGCGTAGCTCGTCGTCCCAATCCAGGGCATCGAGGACCTCGGTCACGAGGCCTTCGCGTGCAGCGGCCTGCGCGTCAAGCGGCGCAATCATGCTCCGCAAGCGCAGGATGGGCGCGGTATCTGGATAGCAACGAGCGGCAAGCCGATAAAGCCCGTTCCCCATCGGCAGAGCGCCGAAGCTCAGCGGCGAAACCGCCACCGCCACGCCGCCATCATCGAGCATATATGAGCGGTCCGCCGCCAGTGCGAGCTCGAGCAAGCTGCCCGCGAAGCATGATCCGGAGGACACCAGCGCGAAGAAGGTCCGGGCCGTGTTGTCCAGGCGCTTGAGCACGCGCTTCATCAGCAGCACGACCTCGTTGACGAGCCAGTGCTCGCGGTGCCGCGCCATAAAGTCGTCGACGGCGAGCACGGCAGCGAGGTCGCCGGCGGTCTCGATGGTGACCAGGCCGGCTTCCGGATAGCTAAACCGCAGCCGCAGGAGCACATCATCCAGCTCCCGGAATGCCCGCAGCGGATACCAGGTCGCGTCGAGCGCCGCGGGGCTGGTGACCGCCGCTGCGGCGGTGGCAGGTCCGCGCACCACCAGATGCGCGGTGCGCGGCTCCGGGCCCAGTCGCAGACTGACGTGCTCGTATTCCAGGCCGTCCGCTGATACGCGCGGTTTCACCGGGTCGAGCACGACGCCCGTGCGGTTCGCTCGCGCCGGCCCCGCTGCCAGTGCGCGCGCTCGCGTCTCCACGAGCTCCCTGAACCGCGTAGGCTCCACGACTTCGTCGACCAGCCCCCACTCCTTGGCCCGGCGGCCTTTTACGCCCTCTGCCAGCGTGCAAAACCGATCCGCGAGGTCCCGGCGCACGTGGCGCTTGTCCACCAGCCGGGTCAATCCTCCCGTTCCGGGCAACACACCGAGGTAAGGGATCTCAGGAAACGCCACCGCCGACTTGCGATCGTCCACCAGGTAGATTTCACTACACGCGAGCGCGAGCTCGTAGCCGCCCCCGGATGCAATGCCGTTGATCGCCGCAACATACACTTGTCCGGAGCATTCCGTAGCGTCCTCGATCGCCAGGCGCGTCTCGTTCGTCAGCTTGCAGAAATTGACTTTGAATCCGTGCTCTGCGCCCGAGAGCATGAAGATATTTGCTCCGGCACAAAAGACTCCCGGCAGATCGCTAGTCAGGATGACGGCCCCTACCTCGGGGTGCTCGAAGCGCAACCGGTTCACCACATCGGCGAGCTCGATGTCGACGCCGAGGTCGTAGGAATTGAGCTTGAGCGCGTAGCCGGGGAAGATGCCTCCGTCCTCGGCGACGTGCAGGTGAATCCAGGCGATGTCACCGTCGGCGACGAGGCTGAGGTGACGATACCGCGATGGAGCCGTGTCGAATTGGATGGCAGCCGACATCACGGTCTTGCGCTCACGGCGCGGCCGCGGCCGCAGGGGGGAAGGGCTGCGCGCACTGTGCCACGACGGCGAGCTTGCCGCCGCACAAGCAACGATAGCGCTCGGGGCGACGGTGCTGCCTGATCATCGAGCGCCCACAGGCGCGGCATATCCAGCGCCAACAACGCCGTCTGACCTTGAGCAGCGTCGTGTCCAGAGTGTGGCAGCGCGCCGGCGGCAGGCCTAGCGCCGCCATCAGGTCTTGCCAGCGCACGCCGTGGCGCTCCACCGGCCCCGCCACCAGATGGCACACCTCGTGGGCCAGGGTCTCCCACACGCGCCCCGGATGCTTGACCAGCAAACGATGATTCAGCTCCAACCGCGCCTTGCCGCTGTCGAACCAGGTCGTTCGCCCGGCATTCGAGCGCATGCGCCGGTTCCATCGCGCCTCTACCTCCCCCGGCCAGCCCAGGCGCCACGCGATCCGCTGCGCCTCTGCCCTCAGCATGGTGTCGCAGCCCAACAACAGCAGCCCGTCCACGCGGGTGCTCGGAAGCCAGTCCGCAAACAGCGATCGCTGGCGCGTCTGCGCCGCGGTGCGTTTCGCCACCTCGGACTTGTCTTTCATTGTGCTTGGCCCAGGACCAACTTGCTTCACCTTGCGCGTGGACGCGCGCTCCCGGCCCCCGGCGGCGATCACGCCCCGCGGCAGGCCTGCAGGCTTTCCTGACAGGCTCGACTGTAGTATGATTTGCTACACATCATCAAGCCAGACCTGCCCAGGAGGTTGTGAATAAATGGCAGCGATGCCAGGCTCAGACCGCTGCGTTACCCAGATGCATCTCGCCCGCCGCGGCGTCACGACGAAACAGACGCTGGCCGTCGCTCGCAGAGAGCAGCTCGACCCGGACTTCGTCCGGACCGAGGTCGCGCGCGGGCGGGCGGTCATTCCGGCCAATGTCAACCATCGCCGCCTCGAACCCATCGCCATCGGCGTGAGCTTCGCTTGCAAGATCAACGCCAACATCGGCAACTCGGCTGTGTCCTCGAACGTCTGCGAGGAGCTCGAGAAGCTTCACGAGGCTATTCACTACGGCGCTGACACCGTCATGGACCTCTCCACGGGCGGCGCAATCGATGAAATCCGGCTGGCGATCATCGCGGCCAGCCCGGTGCCCATCGGCACCGTGCCCATTTATGAGGCGCTCACTCATGTCAGAAGAGTCGAAGACCTGACGCCCGATCTCTTGCTGGAGGTCGTGCACAAGCAAGCGGAACAGGGCGTGGACTACATGACGATACATGCCGGGCTCCTCCGGGAGCACCTTCCGCAAGCCGTCGCTCGCGTGACGGGCATCGTCAGTCGCGGCGGGTCCGTGACCGCGCAATGGATGCTGCACCACGGCCGGCAAAACCCGTTCTACGAATGCTACGACGAGTTGCTCGCGATCTGCCGGGAGTTCGACGTCACCATCAGTCTCGGCGACGGGCTCAGGCCCGGGTGCCTGGCGGACGCCTCGGACGCGGCGCAGTTTGCCGAGCTCGAGACGCTCGGCGAGCTCACGCGGCGGGCATGGGAAAGAGATGTTCAGGTGATGGTGGAGGGACCCGGGCACATACCTTTCGATCAAATCGAGATGAATGTCCGGCGACAGCAGGAGGTTTGCGCAGAGGCTCCTTTCTACGTCTTGGGTCCCATCGTCACGGACATCGCACCAGGCTACGATCACATTACCAGCGCGATCGGCGCAACCATGGCCGCCTACGCGGGAGCCGCGATGCTGTGCTATGTCACACCCAAGGAACACCTCGGCTTGCCCAACCGCGCGGACGTCAAGCAGGGTGTCATTGCATACAAGATCGCGGCCCACGCAGCCGACGTCGCGCGGCAGCGGCCAGGTGCGCGGGATCGCGATGACGCCTTGAGCCGAGCGCGCTTCGCCTTTGACTGGGAACGGCAGTTCGCGCTCAGCCTCGATCCCGAGACCGCGCGCGCCATGCACGACGAGACCCTCCCAGACGAGAGTTACAAGGTGGCACGCTTCTGCTCCATGTGCGGTCCCAAGTTTTGCTCGATGCGAATCTCCCACGACCTGGGCGAAAGGGTGCGCACCGAGGGTTTGACTGCGCTGGCTGCTGAAACAGCCCACGGATAATGCACTTCCCGGCGGTTAGCCGGGCCGCTGGTGGCCAGGGCTTGCCGGCCAGACCGAACGCGGCACCGCTGGCACGAGTGCGTCGAGCAGACATGGGTGGTGGATTCGAAATCAGGAATCACGCGGAGCATGTGGGAGGTCGCGACACACCGCTCCGCTATGAGCGTGCGCGCGCCATCAGCGCACTATTCACGACGCCGATCGACCTGGCGATCAGCGCGATGCCGAGCGCGCGCCTGGAGCCGTTGCGATGGCTGAGCGGCACCGGTATCGCTTGTTTGTTTGCCTGCGAGTTTGAGCAGTCCACTATTGGCCCATTTCGCGAGTTCGGCTTCGGCTTCTTGTGCTCGCGCTCGCCCTGGCTCGCCATGCCGCTGATCCCCGCGATCTTTTACCGGCTGCTTCCCGCTGTCGGCGTCTGCTTCGACAGCATGGCGGTGACCAGCCCCGAGGCTTGCGCGGCGGCTCATCAAATTTGGGACCTGCCGACGTTTCTCGCGCCTGTCATCTTCGAGGATCATGCCGAGCGCTGCGTCGCCGCCCTGGAGATCGGTCGCGAACGGGTCGCCGAGGTTACCGTGGACAAACAGCGGGGCAAGCCGAAATGGCAGCGACAGGGGCTGCGAACGTTGTCGGTGCACGGCGGCGACCTGCTCACGGGGTGTCATCGCACCGCGCTGCTGAGCACTGTTTCACGCGGCAAGGGCTGCGCCCACCTGAGCAGCACCGCAAATGCAACGGCTGCACCAGGAGCGCTCGCCGCGGCCCTCGCCGCGCCCGCGCGCGTCCTCGAAGCGCGTTACTACACGAGCCTGAGCGGCCTCTTCGCCGAGCCCTTCCCGGAGCGGCTCCAAGACCTCCGCACCGACACCGCCTGGGCCGTGCCGCGGGCGGGAAAACCGGCAGTCCGACGCGGCCACCCCTCACGACCGAGCCTGGCTCCATGAAGCGCCCGGCCGCCAACTCGGCGCCGGCGTACGTCGCGCTGGCGGTCTTTCTTTGCCTCGCCGGATTGCTGTACCTCCGCGAATCCGCGGACCCGTGCTCGCGCCGCTTTCCGCCCTCCGGCGACCTCGAGGCCGCGCGTTCCCGCCTACCACAAAGCCTGGCGATCGAACGTCAGGCCGAGCGCGTCGCGCAAGAGGGCGGCATTTACCAGGTGTGGCTCCTCGCCTATCAGCGGGGATGGCGGTCCTGCCACTCCCACATGCTCACGTGGGATGGCAAGGCGCACGCCGCAACCGTACTATACTCTACTTCATGCGAGCATCCAGAAACCGAATACCGGCTCTGGCAGATCCCCGCGGACCACTTTGACCTGCTCTTCCACGATGGGCGCCACGAAACTGCGCAACTCCCCGTAAACATGTCCCTGCAGAGCGAAGTCGGCACACTCTACCTTGTCGTCTTCGCCGAACCTGGAAAACGCACCCAGACCGCGGTGCATTCAGTGTACATATGTCCGGATCATCCCGATTTCGAATCTTATCGCCGCCTGCTGAGCATGATCAGCAACACCATCGAGCCTGGGGCGATCCTGTAGCGCCAGAACCGGCAAGCCCCGAGGGCCAAAAGGCCGCCAAGGTCGCCCTCCGGTATCGCGCCGAGCTGATTGTCCTGCAGGCGATTGCGGGAGTTGTGCGCAGCGTGCCGCTGCGTGTGGCTCTCCTCGCCGGCAGATGCCTCGGTTTCGCCGGCTGGTTGGCCGATGCCCGGCACCGCAGGCTTGCGCATCACAACTTGCGGCAGGCCTTCCCTGACCAGTCGCCCGCATGGATGCGCCGCGTCGTGCGCCGGTTGTACGCGCACCTTGGAACGATCGCCATGGAGTTCCTCTGGATCCCGCGCATGACTCAGGAGTACTTCGACACCCACTTCGAGGTCATCGGGTTAGATGCGCTCATGGACGCCTGTGGCCGCGGCCAGGGGGTGCTCCTGGTGGCCAGTCACCTCGGGAACTGGGAGCTTCAGGGGGCCGTTCTCAGCCGCCTTGGCGTCCCTCTGATCGCCGTGGCGAAGCGACACAGCAATCCTCTGGTCGACGCGTGGGTGCGCGAACGCCGCGTGCGCTTCTCCGCGCCGACGCTCTATCGCCACGAAAGCCGGCAACTGCTCCCCGAGCTCATCGGCAGCGGCAAGGCGATTGCCCTCGTCGCCGACCAGGACGCGGGCGGCAGAGGCATTTTCGTTCGCTTTTTCGGGCGACCTGCCTCCACCAACGTCGGCCCGGCGTACCTCGCGCTGAGCACCGGCGCCCCGCTGTTCGCCTCACGCATGACCCGACAGCGGGACGGTCGCCACCGACTGGAGATCATCGGCCCAATCGCCCTGCCGAGCAACAGCGCCGGCGGTGAAAAGAGCGCCATGCTCCTGGCGCTAACGCAGCAGTGGAGCGACATTCTGGAAGGCTGGGTCCGGGAAGATCCCGAGCAGTGGTTCTGGGTACACAACCGCTGGAAGACCCAGCCCAGGGCCGAACCCACGCAGTCGCCAGGTCCCCCATCGTGACCCACTCACCGCCAAGGGCAAGGCCGGCGGCAGACGCGCCGTCTCCTTTCCCCCGGCAAGCGGGGGGAGGGTCAGGGTGGGGAGAAGCATGACGGCGGGCGCGAGCGGAAAAGCCCGCATCAAGCGCAGCGTGGGGAAGTTTCTGCTCATCCGGCCGATTGGCCGTGGATCGATGGGTGTGGTCTACAAGGCACTGGACCGCCAGACCTACAAGGTCGTCGCGCTGAAGACTACGCAGCAAGGCGACCTGGCGAGCGTAGCCGGCGGCGCCGAGCAGTTGCACAGCCAACTCATGCGTGAAGCTCGGGTGATTCAGAGCCTGAAGCATCCCAATATCGTGTATTTCTACGAAGCGGGTGCCTGCGGCGATCTTTGCTACTTCGCCATGGAGTTCGTCAGGGGCTCGACGCTGCTCCACCTGCTGCGCACGCGCGGGTTTCCATCGGCGAGAGCAGCCTGCTTCATCGCTATTCAGGTTCTTCGTGGGTTGTGCTATGCACACAGCAAGCGGATTGTACACCGCGATATCAAGCCGTCCAACCTGATCATCAATCAGGAACGGCAAGTAAAGATTACCGACTTTGGCATCGCCAAGATCCTCTCGGAGGCAACCTCCACGCATTACTTCCAGACCGGTGACATGGTTGGAACTCCGTGCTACATGTCGCCCGAGCAAATCATGGCCGAGCGCGTTGACCACCGATCGGACATTTTCAGTGTCGGATGCGTGTTATTCGAGATGTTGACGGGATTCAAGCCGTTTGATGGCGAGACCGTTGCGATGATGCTCAATGCCACGGTCAGCCGGGATCCGCGACCGCCTTCCGAGATCAATGCTGCGCTCCCGCCCGAGCTGGATCCGATCGTCCTGCGCGCTCTGAGCAAGCAGCCGGCGGACCGCTTTGCAACCGCCGACGAGATGGCCGATGCCCTCGCTACGCTGCTGCGCACGATGGGAAAGTCGCGCACTCAGTGGATACCCGCACCCACGCCCGCCAACGACGTGGGCACCGATCAGCACACGCCACTTGCTCCGGTAGCCGAGGACCGCGGTGACGACGATGACCTGACCATTCGGGAAAACGCTTCCGGGGGCTACGCCGCGCCTCCCGGACGTGCCGGCGCAGATGACAGG
Organism: Candidatus Schekmanbacteria bacterium; assembly: GCA_016188575.1. Classification (GTDB taxonomy): domain Bacteria; phylum CSSED10-310; class JACPHN01; order JACPHN01; family JACPHN01; genus JACPHN01. The sequence continues at coordinate 1,613 of JACPHN010000226.1, read as the reverse complement.
ACGCGCGCCACGCCGCCGCAGTCGGGGGCATCGCGAGCTCCTGCGCTATCGGATCCCGCGACGGAGCCTCCTCCTCGGCAAGCCTCCCGTCCCTCGCGCCCGGAGCCCACCGCGGCGGCGGAGATGGCCGCTGCGGCGCTTCACCACAAGCAGCAAGCCATGGAGTACCTGCGGCGCAAGCGATACCTGGCGGCCATCGTGTCGCTGCGGAAATACCTCCTTTTCAACCTGGACGACGCCGAGGCCCGCGACCTCCTGCAGCGCGCCGAGGCCGCCCACCGGAGCGTCAGGACGGCAACGTCATAGCACATCGGTCCGCTCGCCCTCTGCCCGCTCTTCGGCAGCGCTCAGGTTAGTGGATTGATCCCCACGTTGTACAAGGGATGGTCCCACAGGTGCAGCGCCCAGTACTGGTCGTTCCAGGGGGCCGCAAACGGCCTCTTGTGGCGTAGACCCGTAACCGGGGCAAGCGGGCGGCGCGGGTTGCTTGCATTCCACTCACCAATCGCCGCCTCCTCGCCCACACAGGGTCCCAAGATCGTCAGGTCGGAAACTCCAAAGATGTCATCGAAGTAGCACAGCACCCGGGGCAGCAGCCGCTGATCAGGAATCGCCAAGATGCGCAGCGCATCTACCGTCGATCGGTAGTAGTCCAGATCAAACGAGACAAACCCCAAGGGCGGCAGTCCCAGCGCGAGGAAGTCGGACACCGTGTCGGCGACATCACCGACGAGGAACCGCGCACGCCGCAGCGAGCGGCGGACCACCTCGATGTCGACGCGAAACAGACCCGCTTCGAACCAATAGGGGGCATCCCGGGGATCGTCGGACGCCGGCAGCCCCTCGCCGCGGTCGAAACCGACGACCTCGATGCGCACCCCGTGGAGATCCGGGATCGCCTCGATGCGTGCTGCATACCGTTCCATGCAGCGCAACCCCGCCCCGGCAAAGACGCCCAGCTCGGCCGCAGTAATTGCCTCCAGCCCCAGTGCTCTGGCCTGCATCGCCGCCGCGAACATCCCGTAGGCGAGTTGGGGTCGCGGAAGCGCGTCGAGCTGCACCTTGGTCTCAAACGACAGTGGCAAATAGCGCGCAATCCACGGCGCAAAGGGCATCACCTTGGCCAGTCGGCGGCCCCAGGTCAGGCAGGCACGCTTGTGCCGCTCGAGGCGAAGAATCGAATACTTTGGATGCAGCGCAGGCACGTTTTGGTCGGCTAGAGATACCAATAAATCACCCATGACTGCTGGGCAGACGCCCCGCCGCATGAAAACGCTTATCCGGTAGAGCGGTTCGTGTACAACAGTGCGTATCATGAGAAGCTGGCGACGAATCGAGGACGTTTTTGGGCATCGAAGCCCGTCAATAAATTGGTCTGCCCCGTCCTGGGCGCCCCGCCGAGTCGTTCATGCACACGAGTGGGAAGAACCAGAGCTCACCGCCGGGACTCGTCGCCGCGCTTCTCTTCTTACCCCAATGCGAGCTTGGAGGCAACGCCCATGCAGGTCGTACACCCAATTTGCGCCGGAATCGATGTGCACAAGGCTTTCGTAACCGTCTGCTTGCGCCGGGTCGCCGACAACAGTGTTGTCTCGATGGACAACCGGGAGTTT
>JACPHN010000228.1 GCA_016188575.1 Candidatus Schekmanbacteria bacterium | reverse complement strand
CGATCATGCTGTCGAAGAACCGCTCCTCCCCGGTGCGGCGAACCTGGCGGAAATCCAGGGGCCGGACGCGCGACAGGTCGCCCGGTACCGGAGAAAAGGTGAGCAGTGGCATGCGGGCCGGCCGGCGATGCCAAACGATGTTGTTCCTGGCCACAAACCGCACCGGCGGCAGCTCGATGAGGCCTCGCCGGTAAAGCTCCAGCATCATGCCCCGAGCGAGGATGGCGCGCAGCTCACCGTTAGCCTGCGCCAGTTCCACGCCTCGCGGAGCTTCTTGGACAGCCGGCGCCGGCTGTCTCCGGGATTGCCGGCGATCAGCTCCCGGATGAACGCGATGTCGGCGGCGCTGACGTTGCGCCCGCGGTATGTGAGCACGGTGTCCATGACGCACGCACGATAGCACGTTGCGATCCGGAACGCTCGTACCACCCGTGACGACCTCGCAACCGCGTTGCCCGTGGCGGGTCATGTCGCTACGCTGAGGTCACCAGCGGGCCAACCTGCGGGCAACCAGGCAGCCCCACGAGCAAACCGATAACGCACAGCCACCGCGTTTTCCCCGGTTGAAGGCAGCCCTGGGCTCTTTGAAAACACGCTCCTGACGCGGCTCACCGCATGCCGATAACCCTCGGAGGGTCATGTCGAAGTCGACCTTGAGTCCGACCGCGGACCGTCCGCTGCAACCGGTTGTCAGGCGGCACTCTCAGTCACCTTTGTTCTTGTCGTCCCAAACCTTCGGCTCCCAGAGCTCGATCTTGTTTTCATCTGGGTCCATGATCCACGCGAACTTGCCGTTCTCGTGCGATTCGGGTCCTTGGATGACTTCCACACCCCCCGCGCGCAGCTGCTCCAGCATCTCACCGAGGTTGTCGACCCGGTAGTTGATCATGAAGGAGGATTTGCTTGGGCTGAACCACTGGCTGTCCTTATCCGCGAGATGCCACACAGTAAGGCCTTGATCCTCGGCCTTGTCATCCGGCCATCTGAGGATAGCGCCGCCAAAGTCTTCTACCTGCATGCCCAAGTGCTTCCGATACCACGCTGCCAGTGCCGCGCTGTCGCCTTTGCTCCTAAAGAAGACGCCACCGATTCCAGTAACCTTCGCCATCGTTGCTCTCCTACCTATCTACTGCCTAACGGGGCGCCGGGTCCGCGGCAGCGCCCGGGGGTAGTATACTACCGCAGAGCGCAGTCCGCTGCAGCCGGGTTCTGCCGCGCGAATCAGCGCGGCGGAACCACCGGGCCTTGCCCGCTATCGGGGCCGGAGAAAGCGTAGCTTTCGTTGGACCCGGTCGGCTGCATCCGCTCGATGGCCGGCAGGTGTACGCGCCGGACGGCAAGCGGATGGTAATTCGCCGCCCGATGGCACGGCGCGCAGCGTCCGTGCCATCGCTGGCGCTCAGCCGCGCCCGGAAGCGGAAGCGCCGCAGGAGCGTACGCTGCAGGGCGTCGGCTGTCGGCTGCAGTGCTTTGTTCGGCGCAGGGTAGGCGCCTGGCTCTACGCTTCCCCGAGCATTTCCAGGTCCGCTAGATCCTTCATTCTGCCTATGGCACGTTTGTTGGCAATGAACTGCTCCCGACCAATGTAGGACACTGGCATATCCCCGTAGCTCCCGGCGGTTCTGCCTGCCCACGCCTCATTCCATGAGACATCAGTGATTGAGGTGATCAGATCAATACGCACGGGAGGCACACCGAGTTGCACGACCTGATCGGGGCCCTCAAAATCGCTTTTGGTCAAGCCCACCGAGCCGAATCCAAAGGCTGCAAGTGCCGTCAGAATACGTTGGGCATTGGCCGCATTAGGTTTCACGAGAATATCCAGATCACCAGTGAAACGCGGTGCGCCGTAAAACGCTAGCGCATACCCACCGACAATCAGGTACTCAACGTGGTGGGCGTTGAACAACGCGAACAACTCTCTGAAGTCTGGTTGCGTTTCCATAATATTGTGTGCGCAAATAGTCGACGGTGGCGACGCGTTCCTCGGGTGTCTTGCTCAGCCAGTAGGCCAGGTCATATTTCGTGGTAGTACGCTCTTGCAAGCGATGTTTTTTAACGATCTTCTGTATGATGGGTTTATCCTACTATACATCGCTGTTGAGGAGACAGTTCTGCAGCCGAACTGGGCGCCGAGTCAGCGGTAGCGCGGGGCGCCGGAGGTAGTTTACTGCCGCAGGGCGCTCGCCGCTGTACCCGGTGGTTCTGCCGCGCGAATCAGCGCGGCGGACAATTGGGTTTTGCCTGGCGCTCCGTTCTTTCGACGCGCAGCGTCGGAAGAACGCCCCGGTTCAGCGGCGGTGCGCAGCGCCGTCCGCTGAACCGGTTGTTAGCAACTCTATCGGTTCTCGAATTCATGGAGCGCCTCTTGCGCCTCAGTAGCCCCGATAGCCGCAAGAGCGGATGCGGCAGCATTGCGGACCTGTTCGCTCGATTCTCGCCGTGGCTTCCGCAGGACGGGCACTCCGCAGGAGAGTGGGCGCGCTTGCGGGGTCACGCGGAGGTGCTCGCAAGGCTCCGAGGGACAAGCTGAAGCGGCCGCCGGTTGCACGGACGGTGCCTCTGGGCGGCGGGCGCGGCGATCGCGGTATGCTGTTCCGCGAATAGCTGCCGGCGACAGCCGGGGTTCGCCCGGAGGTTCCCAGACGTGACGGTCTGGATTCCGGCGTGCGCCGGAATGACGGACTGTCGTGGGATTGACGATCACCAAGGATGTCGGCATTTAATGCGTTATGCACATTGTTTCGGATCACCGAACCAGGCGTTCGTTCCGGTATTAGCGCGCGATAGATCGCGCGCCTACTTTGTTAGCGAGGCCGTAGCGGCGCGATTCATCGCGCTGAAATGCGGGTGCGGGTGCGACAATGAACGTCACGCGTTTCAGGACGGAATTTCGGACCGGCTGGCGAAGGGATGACGAGCTCACCTCAACCAGACGTTCGCTCCGGGCACGGAGAAACACGCCACCACCTGGCACTGCGCGCGCTCTCCGGTCTGGCCATGCTGCTCGCGTTGGCGACGCCCGTTGTCGCGGCCGACCATGCGCCCGGCGAGGATGACTGGAGCCTCCCGGCCTGGGTGCAGCCGTCCGCCGGCTCCGGTTTTTTCTCCGAAGAGCTGGCGCCGTCCTACCACTTGGACGTGCGGGCGGTCGACTTTACCTGGCGGCAGCTCGAGCCGAGCCGCGGCACCTTCAGCACCACGACCGCGGACGCCGTCTACGGCATGACCTTTCCGTCCTGGGATGAGCAACTGTCGGGCAGCGATCCGTTTTGGCTCCGCCTCTGGATCAGCGGAACCGAGTGGGCTCCGCAGTGGGTCCAGACCGAATGCGGCCTGAGCGCTGTCGGCACCGGCTACGAAAACGACGATCACTTGCCGATCTGGAGCTCCTGCTTCTGGGAGCACGCGCGCGCGTTCTACCGAGAGGTGCTACTGGTCCGCGGGCTGCGCGCGGATCCGCGCCTCACCTTCGTCTACGTTCCGGGTGCGTTCACCTGGTGCGAATTCGACTTCGATATCATCAGCGCTGCCGTGCAGGACGGCTTGCTCGACTTCCCGACGTTCTCGTCGTGGTTCCACGGCGCCATCGCCGACCTCGTAGCGATCATGAACGGCGAAAACTCCAATCCTGACGACGACTCCGCTGGCAAGCTCGTGTACACGGGGGAGGATTATCCGTTCGGGCCATTCGGCAGCCAGGACGACCTGTTGGCGCGCGATGCGGTCGTCGCGGGCATGGGCATCCGCACCGGCTTGACCGAGCTCAGCAACTTCCACCTCAGCGACGTGCCGGCCTACGGCACCCGCGTCGGCAGCGACGGCCACATGGTCACTGATGCTGCCTGGCCGCTCTTCGCCGAGCATCGGGTAGCCGCTACTGAGAACGAGTGCTTCGTGGATTGCGGTTTTTCGACTACCGAACCTTACTATGCGGTCAAGATGGCGAACCTCAAGGCACTGCAACTGCGCATGAATTGGGTCTACGCCGTGCCGGGGCCGAGCTTCATGGCCGCATACCCGGAGCTTTGGGAGTGGGTCCGGCTAAGTCTCGGGAAGCGCGCCGCCGACGCTCCCGACGCCTGGGTCGCGCTGCGCGAGGCGGAAGATCGGTACTGGCTGGAGGATGCCGCGATCGACTGGCCAACACGGCCGTGGGTGAGCAACGTCGAGCGCTGGCTCGTCCAGCGAGAGGTAGGCCCGGATGGCGCCACGCAGCGCGGCAGCGAAATGCACACGGGAATCCTCGCCGGTGAGAACGGCACCGCGTACGAAGGGCGCGCGACCGCGGTCGGCAGCGGGAACCGCTGCTTCTACTTCGACCTCGATGATGACTTCTGGCATGACGCTGAAGCAGCGGCCCAGATCAAGGTTACCTACCTGGACACGGGCACCGGGCAGTGGCAGGTGAGCTATGCGGCGGCGGCCGGGATTGGCCTGGCGACGCCTGTCGCCAGGACCGACACCGGCGCGTGGCGCACCGCGACCGTGGAGGTCGCGGACGCCTTGTTCGACGACTCGCTGGCCTCGTCGACGGACTTCCGCATCTGCACACTCGACGATGAGGACTTGCAGATGCGTTTTGTCCGCGTCGTCCGGGTAGCGCCACCCGCGCCAGTCCCGCCGCGGTCCTTTTCCTTGCCGCTACCGCTATTCGCTGCGGACAGCGCCTGGCGCCAGCGGGCGGATGCCGCATCACCGCTTCCCGCGAGCGATGCTCAGATCCTCACCACCTATCGCATTCTGCGCGGAGACACCACGGGGCTGTTTCCGCCGGGCGTCGCCCTGACCCCCTGGCCGTTCATGACGCTCAATTTCGATGACTACTCGATCCCGATCTTCGCGACCGGCGACGGGACAAGCGAGGTATCGATCTGCAATTACGATGGCGAGCTGTCGTGGCCCGGGCCCAAGTGGCCGAACAATGAGCTGGGAGGCCCCATTACCGTCCCCGCGCCCGCCGGCACCATCCTCCCCGCCTCCCCGGAGGGCCGCGAATCCGACGGCCACCTCGTGCTGTTTGACGCATCCGCGGCCACGGAATACGACTTCTGGCAAGCGACGACGGTTCGCGACGGGCCCTGCCAGAGTCGTGGCGGCGGTCTGCCGGGGACGGCGCTGCTCGCGGCCGGTGCCGCTGATTTCTTCGCGATCCACGGCCGAGGCGCCAACCCCGACACCTACTCCAGCGCGCGCGCGACCGGACCGCCCCTCCTCGCCGGCCTGATCGTCCCCGAAGATATCGCATCCGGGGCCATTGCCCACGCGCTGGCCCTGGCGATCCCCAGGCCGAGAAATCTGTCGGCTGACCCCTCTGCTCCCCTGGCGACCGACTACTTTTACCCCGCCTCGACCACCGAGACGGGTTGGTACAACACCAATCCGTCGGCGCTGGCGGCCGGGCAGCGGCTACGGCTCCGGCCGACGCTCGTTGGCGCCGCGGGAGCGCCCCTGGACGAGAGCTCCCTGGCGCCGATCACGCGAATGGTTTTGGCGGCGCTCCGCGACTTCGGCGCCTACGTCGTCGACAACGCTGACGGTTTCGGGATCTACGCCGAAGATATTGCCAGCGCTCCGCTCAATCTGAGCGATGACGAGCTCAACGCGCTCATTGGTGCCCCGGCCGGCACTCCCATCCCGCCGGAGAAGACGCGCTGGCAGCTCGCCATGGAGGCGCTGAGCGCCGACTTCGAGCGGATTCCCCTTGCCTATCCCTGGGAGGACGCTCAGGATCCGGCGACGGCCGTCTATCAGGCAGCGAATTTCGAGGTCGTGCAACCGGCAACCGTGCCGCCTGAGGACGCCGTGCCCGGGTCCGGGGCGGCAGCAACTACGCTCGCGGTAGCTCTCGTGCTCGGCGCTGGCGCCACGCGCCGCCGCGGGTCGCGGGTGTTGCGCGCGCCGAGGTGTCGGCGATGAACGCCGGCGCGGCCCTGGAAATCGCGGCGGTCACCAAGCGGTTCGGCTCGAAGGTCGCCGTCGACGCTCTGAGCTTGCGGGTGGAACGTGGCGCGTTCGTCGGCGTGCTCGGCAGAAATGGCGCCGGGAAGACCACGACGATCAACATGGCGACCGGCCTCATGCCACCGAGCGCCGGACAGATCCGCGTGCTTGGGCTGGACATTGACAAGCACGCTCTCGAAATCAAGCGCCGCATCGGCGTGATGGCGCAGGAGGATAGCGTTTTCGGCTTTTTGACCGGCCCCCAGTATCTGCTCTTCGCCGGGCGAATCCGTGGGCTCTCCGACGCCGAGGTCGCGCGGCGCGCGGATGAGCTGTTCGACACCCTTGACCTCGCTCCGGAACCCGGTACGCTCGTCTGCGACTATAGCTACGGAATGAAGAAGAAGCTGGAGCTTGCGGCCGCGCTGCTTCACGGCCCGGAAGTCCTCTTTCTCGACGAGCCGTTCGAAGGGATCGATCCCGTCACCGGAAGAACGATCCGCGAGCTCCTTTCGGGGCTCCAGCGGAAGGGCGTCACCTTGATGATGAGCTCGCACGTTCTCGAGATCGTCGAGAAGCTCTGCGGGGCGATCGCGATACTCGAGAAGGGCAAGCTCATGGGCTTTGGGACGGTCGCGGAGCTCCGCGCGCTTCACGGAGAGAGCGAAAGTCTGGAGGATCTCTTCGTGTCGCTGATGGGCGGCGCGAAAAGAGGAACACTATCGTGGCTGTGAAGGCGGTTCGAGCGCTCCTTACCGTCCAGCTCCAGTCCGCGTGGAATCGCATGCGGCGCGAGTCGGGGCTGGCCGGGCCGGCGGCCACCGGCATCACGGTCGCGATCGCCATGGCGCTCGTTCTGCTTCCCGGCGTCTTCGCGCTTGGTCTTGGCAGAGAGCTCGGAACCGCCATGGCGGGGCCCGACGGCGACAGCGCCGTCGCGAGCTGGTGTGCGCTGCAGGCGATCTTTACGGTGCTTTTCGCGCTTTTCGGGAGCTTGCGGTTCCGGCCGGCGCTGTCGCTGGCGTCGGTGCAAAGATTCCCGCTCACGCGCGCCGAGGTCGCGATTGCCGAGCTCCCGGCCGCGCTCTTCGAGGTTTTTCCGCTGCTCGGCCTCCTCGGCATCGTGACCTCGAATCTGGGCCTGCTTCTGACCATGCCGGCCATGGCCGCGGCAATCGCACTGATGACGGCCCTGAATATCCTGAGCATGCTCTCGCTCATCATTTGCGCGGCGAGCGCCCGACGCCTCTTGATGCGGTGGCCCGGGGCGCGGATCGCCGCCGCCGTGGGCCTGGCCGCGGCGCTCGGCGGTGGCGCCTGGAGCGGGCTTGGGCGGACGCTCTCCGCACTGCTGTCAAGTTTTCTCGTCCTGGCCTCGATCATGCCGGCGGCGCATGGATACGATGGCGTCGCGGTGGTTCTGCGCGCGGGAGATCTGGGTCAGGGGGCCATGGGAGCAGTCGTCGCCTCAACCCTGACGGTGGCGCTGATGCTTCTCGCCGCCGTCACGCACGGTCGCGCGCTGGCAACCGGCGCGTGGTCGCCCCGGTCCAGCGCCAGCGGCGCGGGCAGCGGTCGCTACCGCGGCCCCTCGCGCGAGGTCGCGGCGCTCTTTTTTGAGCAGCTCACGAGCGCCCGAGCGGTTCGCATTACGATGTTGATGCCATTACTCATCGCCGGCGGCCTTGCCGCGGTCGGTGCCGCGATCAAGCAGGCCGTCGCGGCCGGCGAGACCGTGCCGGAAGCCATCGCCGCGGTGCGGCTGGACGGTGTACCTCTGCTCGCGCTGGTTCTGTTTCTGGGTGTCGGCGTCAACGCCCCGGTCTGGATGAACCAGTTCGCCTGGGATCGCTCCGCGATTCGCGCTCTGATGCTTTTGCCCATCACCCCGCGCGAGATCCTGGTCGGCAAGTTTCTCGGTCTGCTGCGGTTCACGATCTTGCAGGGCGCCGTTTGCGGGCTCGGGATCCTCGCGGTCTATCGCCCGACGGCGCGGGAGGTCGCCGGGGCAGTCGCGGCCGCCTTGGTGACCTTCGTGGTTACGTGCGGTGTCGGACAGAGTATTTCGCTGCGTGCGCCGCGCGCCGCGCCGGCCGGCAGCATCGCGCAATTGCCGCTGTACCTCTCCTGGATACCCGCGGCGCTGCTGATCGCTCTCGGGTTCATCGTCGAGCGGACATGGGCGCTCGGTGAGCGGGTCGGGCACTGGTGCGGCCCCGTGCTCATCTGGATCCTGCTTGCTGGCGCTGTGCTGGCCTGGTGGCGTTTCCTTCCAGAGCTCGAGCGCTCCTTTGGGGCCAGTCGGGACAGGCTCATGTCGATGAGCTCAGGTTGTTGTGAATAGCGTCCCAAGCGGCGGCCGGATGTCGAGCAACGCGTCGCCCTGCCGGCCGCCGCGCTTCCTTGAAGATCGCTTGACAGCCGGTGGATTTCCAAGGAAAATCCGCGCCATGGATCGCAACACGGGAGTCTTCGTCCGGTACAGGAGCGAGGCGAAATCTCGGCGTCGGCAAGATGCCGGAAGGCGCTCATTTTCAAGCTGGCCGTTCGGAGCTGCTCTTCCCGGGTGCGCTGGCCTCTGGTCCGCATTGTCATCCGGCTCAAAGATGCGGGGCGGCGGCCCGCGGTCCCAGGTGTCGCACCGCCTTCAGCTTCCGGCACGTGTAAACCACATTCTGCCGACGCCGAATTCTCGCGACACTCTCGAGCCCCGGCCGGGCTCGGAACGGCGGTGGCCGGGATGACCGGACGCTCGAAGCGCTTCCTGGACCCCGCGCAGCTCCATGCCGCGGTCGCCGAGGTCGGGGCGATTGCCGCGCGCGAGGGTGTTCGTGTGGCGCTCATCGGCGGCCTGGCTTTGCAATACTTCGGCTCCGATCGCCTGACCGGTGACGTGGACTTCGCCGCCGAGGCCATGCTGGAAGGGCTGCCCCGCGGCACGCCATTGAGCTTCGGCGGGGTGCAAACAACCGCGCCGTCCGGCGTGCCAGCCGCTCTGATCGTGCGCGACGACGACTACGAGGAGCTATACAACGAGGCGATCGCCGGCGCCGTGCACGTGCAAGAGCTGCCTGTCCCCCTGGTGCGGCCGGAGTATCTGGCCGCGATGAAGATGGCGGCGGCGCGCGACCGCGATACCCTGGACCTCGAATTCTTGCTCCGCGCAGGTGTCGTCGATGTGTCTCGCGCCCGCCAAATCATCTATCGCCATCTTGGTCCGTATGCGGCACGGGAGCTCGATCGAATCGTCGACGAGGTGGAGTGGAAGCGCAGCCGAGAACGCGCTGAATGACATTCTCTCCGACCTGCCGAGTAGCCCGCTCGCCCCAACCAACGCCGCGCGCGAGCAACTGTCCACGCGGATGAAATGTCGATCATGGCGACTGCTTGTAGAAGCAGCACGATCGATCGGCGAATCAGCGAGATCGCCAGGCAAAGCAGCGAGATCGCACCGGTATAGCAGCGAAGGTGATCGACAAATCAGCGAAAGTGCTCGGCGATTCAGCGCAGATGCTCGGCGATTCAGCGCAGATGCTCGGCCAATCCATGATGAAGCATCGCGTCGCCTCTCGACTGAACCTGAGCGCATTAACTCGCCACCAAGTCTCTTTCCTCGAGGATTTCAGCATGAGCGATGCAGCATCCAGGCGAACCTTCCATCCGCAAAGACCTTCGACGACGACCTGGCGGGGCTTGCCGATCTTTTCAAGCAGCGAGGGTGGATGTTTTCCGGCACCGATCTGGCGACATTGGCGCGGGACGCGGCGACGCAACGGGAGCAGCGCGCGGCCCACGACGCGCGGCAACGGCGGTATCCGGCGCTTCATCCATTCGTCAGCAACCGCACGCCCGCGAATAGATGTCAGCTCCTCGCTGGACACACGGAGTTTCCCGGGATCAGCGGCGGGTCGGTTTCACCGCGGGACCAGTCGCGATTGCCACAGAAGGAGTAGCCTGGAGGAAATCTCGTCTCGCCTTCCATCGCGAGATCGTCCTTGAAGCACGGTGTCGTCGAGTCGATGACGGCGCACAGGAGATGTCGGTTCGCGCGCATCTTGATCCAGTTGTCGCGCACCGCTGCCGCCGACGTGAGTCCGCCGATGTTCAGCGCCAGCAGGAATTCGGGGTACTCGTACTGCCCGGGTGCCGGATTTTCGTTCTTGCGGCCGTTGCCCCAGATGCGGTTGCCGGCAATCTCGTAGGTCGCGTTCTCGGTGGCAGAGGCCCCCTCGATCGCGATCGCCATCGCGTCGTTGTCGTGGATGTCCACGCCCGAAATCGTCACGTTGCGGTTCCCCCCCGCCAGGTTGATGCCGGTCCCGTCGCCCATGTAGAAAACCTCACCGAGCGTGCCCGTTACTTCGCCGCTCTGGATCGCCAGGTCCGTAGCGTAGTTGATGTCGATCCCAAAAGTCCCGGACCAGCAGTTGTCGCCGCCCGCGCGGTCAACCACGGCGCCGGTGACGGTCCCATTCTGGATGTAGGTCAGCTCGATGCCACCGATTCCAGCGTTCACGATCCGCGGGCGCTGGATCCGGTAGCGCGCCGCCTGGCCGGAGAACCCGCCGCCCCAGATCCAGATACCGTACGTGGCAAGGTCGACTGTCACGTCCTCAATGGTTACGTCTGAGAGACCGGCCCCGTACGACAGCAAGTAGAGGTTCTTGTCGCCCTGGCAGCTCGCGTCCGTAGCCGGGAGACCATCCTTGCAGTAGCCGTAGCCGGTGATGCTGATGGCGGCGGAGCCGCGCATCCACCAGTAGGTGCGCCGATCTTCCTCGGGGGTCGGCTGATGGTCGGCGAGGCCGCGGATATTCCGCAGGTCGCACCGCACGATCTGCAGCCCGCGCTTGCGGGTTTTCTCGTCGGACGCGACGTAGACGATGCCCGTCCGCGAGTTGCGCACGGCGAGGTCCACGAGCCGCCAGGCTTCGACGTCGACGAGCTTGACCGCGAAGTCGCTATCCGCGCCGGCTGCCGCCGTTCGATCGATGGTGGGTTTCGGGCCGTCCGCCGGGCCATAGGGCTGGATCGTGATCCAGCGCTCCTGCTCAAAGTCGCCGCTGCCCTTGGGGATCAACGGCTCGTTCCAGGTGTCGCCGCGTTTGAGGTAGATGGTCGCTCCCGGGCCGAACGTTTCTCGGCACGCTCTCGCGAGAGTTTTCCATGGCCGCTCCGCAGAGCGTCCGTCATTGCTGTCGTCGCCGTCCGTAGAGCTCACGTAGCGGCCGTCGGTGACCAGGGATTGCTCGTCGGCAGCGTCGCCGCAGCCGATACACGCCGACAGCAGCGCGAAGAGAACAAGCGGGGTGCCGGTGAGAGCACGCATCGGGGTCTCCTTGAAACGTGAAGGCGAAGGCGGTCGAGCCTTCGCATGGTTTCAAGGTACTACGGGCGAACCGGCCGGGCGATACGCGGCCAGCCGCAACCGCGGTGCCCGCCTGGCGCCATTGGAGCGGGGCGGAGACCACGCGCTCCGCCCCGCGGTGAGCGACCTTAGCTATCGGCTCGCCCACTACCACCGTTGTCGCGGCGGAAGCGCGGCCATAGCGCGCCGCCGTATCCCGTCATCCCGGTTCCCTCGATAATCGTGAGCGTGCCGTCCGCGGCCAGCACGTAGATTTTTCCATCGATCACCACCGGCGCTGAATACACAGCGGCAGGCGTCCCCGCCGGCGCGGCGAGATCAAACACGCGATGCACGGCGTTTGCCTGCACATCGAACACATAGAGCTTGCCCGTCGCCGCCACCAGCGCGAAGCGATCATCGACCAGCGTCGGGCTCGCCTGGGCCTGCTCGGGCACGGACAGCAGCTCGGTCATGGCGCATCCGCCGGCCGCGGTGGGCGGGTCGAACCGGTACAGCCGCCCGTAGCTTGGCCCCGGCTCGTGATCGGGATCGACCGGGGTAGTGAACACCGCGTACGCTCGCCCAAGCTGATCTACGGTGGGTGCCTGGTAGAATGAGACGAGCTTGCGAGCGATCGTGCTCGGCACGGCGTAGGTGCACTGCAGGTCGAGGTCGCGGCTCAGGCGATAGACTTCGACCTCGGCATAGTTGCTGGCCGGGTCCGGTGCCGGGTTGTTCGGCACCGTATACTGCACCCACACGCCATCGGGCACCACCACGGGCTCGCCGGCAACCGCGCTCTCCGCGGCCGTCGCCATCCCCGGCAGAACCTTGGTCTCGTTGCACGCCGGCACGCCCGGGTCAAAGGACCGCTGAATGCGGAGCTGCTCGTCGAGCAGAATCACGGAGCAGCCGTACCGATACTCGTCGGTAACGGGTCCGACTGTGCCATCCGCAAGGACCCCATACTGAGCCGTGCCGCCGACGTACAGTTGGTTCCCGCCCGAAGACACGCTCCCACCGATCCAGTTGCGGAAGCGACTCGGGCCGTCGGCGGGGTCGTCGGTCAGCGGCGAGTCGTAGCGCAGCGAGTGGGTAATGTCGAGCGACGCCGCATCGGCCTTGAAAACCGCGCCACAGTTGTAGTCCTCGGTGCCCGCGGTGGCATCATTGCACGGCGCCTGTGGGACATTGATCGTGCCGAAAGCATACCCGCTCGGGGTCAGCGTGCCCGAGCTGTCGACGGCGGCGGGGCCATCCGCGCGCACCTCACCGACCGTGTCGAACGTGGCACCGTCGAGCACGGTGACGGGAACGCCACCGCCGTGCGGCCAGTAGATGCGGTTCGTGGCCGCGTCGAACAGCGGTGTGGCCTCGGCCGCCCCCCCCGAGGACGACAGCGCCCACACGCGGCCGTCACTCAGCGAGTAGCCGAGCAATGAGGTCCGGAAACCGGGATAACTGCCCGCATCGCACTCTGTCGGGCGCCGATAATGGACGGGAAACACGACGTGGCCGTTGACCAGGACGGGGGTCGCGGTGAGCGCGAGGCAGCGGTCGTAGTCCGGGTTTGCCGGGTTCAAGGTGAGGTCGACGGTGGTAATCGTTTCGCCGGTGCCCGCATGGACGGTGCTGGTTGCCACGTCCACAGGGATCAGCGCGGCCGCATCCGCGACCGAGATCTCGGAACATCCAATGTGCAGCATGGGCAGCGCCGCGAGTGCCAGTCGAATCAGGGTTGTCATGTCGTGCTTGCGTGATGCTAGTGTCATCGTAGTCTCCTCTTGCGGGTCCTCCCCCGACACGGGAGAGGAAATCGAGCGTGCGGGTTGGCGTCGCTCCTACGGTTTCATGAGGTACGTCGCGCCGGTTCCGTCGTCGTCAAGGCTGTCGCCAGGCGCTCCAATTGCCACCTCCACCTTTCCGTCGCGGTCGAAGTCGCCCAGAGCCAGCGCGGCGCCGAAGTTATCGCCGTCGCCGTTCGTCCCCAGGAATTCTGCCTGCGACGCGCGCTCGACCTGCACCGGCGTCAAGCCCTCGCTCGACCCGGCGTATACGTGCACGTACCCGGACCCGTCGCCATCCCCGGTATCCTCACCGGGAAGCCCCACGGCCAGATCGTCGATGCCGTCGGCATTGATATCACCCGTGGCGAGCGCAAAGCCATACAGGTCACCGGCTTCCGCGGTCGAGCCACCGGACGCCTGATTCAGTTTCTCGTACGAAAACGGGTACAGAGTGGTGGAAGACTGGCCATACACGATGTAGAGGAAGCCAGCGTCGGCGGCGTCGCTCTCGTCCTCGTAGGGGCTTCCGGCGGCCAGATCGTCATGGCCGTCTCCGTTGAAATCACCTGCCGCCAGTGACAGCCCGAAGCGGTCCCCGCTCTCGCCTGTCGACCCCATGCTCTCCTGGCCGAAGCGGCTGTAGCGTCCGGGGTGCAGGCCCGCGGAGGTGCCGTGCGCGACAAAGACAAAACCGACCTCGTCAACGCCGTCGATATCTTCATACGGAGCAGCGACGGCCAGGTCATCGTAGCCGTCGGCGTCAAAATCGCCGCTGGCAAGAGTCGTCGCGAACCGGTCACCGCTTTCGCTGGTGGAGCCGAAGGTCTCCTGATTGATCTTCTCGTAGCCCGCGCCCGCCACTCCGCTTGCGGACCCATAGGCGACGAACAGGAATCCGGAGTCGTCCGCCGCATCGGCGTCCTCACCGGGAGCGCCGATCGCCAGGTCGGGATAACTATCGGCGTTGAAATCGCCGCTCGTAAGACTGAATCCGAACTGGTCGCCGGATTCGCTCGTGGATCCAAACGTCTCCTGCTTGATCTTCTCGTATCGTTGGGGATTCAGACCCGACGCTGATCCGTAAAAAATATCGACATACCCCGCGTCGGACTCGCGGTCAACATCCTTGTGCGGCAGCCCGACGGCGAGGTCTCCGTAACCATCGCGGTCAAAGTCGGCCACGGCCAGAGTGTGCCCGAAAGCATCTCCCTGGACGTTGTTGGCGCCGATCGAGCTCTGGTCGATGCGCTCGTAGGGGGCGTATCCCAGCGTCACGAGACCCGCGCTGGCGCCGTAAATGATGTGGACCGTGCCAGCGTCGGAAATGTCATCCAAGTCCTCGCCCGGGACACCCACGGCGAGATCCTGAAAACCATCGCCATTGAAGTCTGCGGCAGCAAGCGCCGAGCCGAAACCGTCGCCCTCTTCGTTTGTGGCCTGTGACGCCGTCTGGTCGAGAAACCTCGGCAGCAGCTCGTGGTGCTGGAAGATTTCGATGACGGTGGTTGCCGAGCTCTTCGCGCAAGCGCCGGAGGAATAGGCCTCGTCAAGGAGCTTGTGCGCGAACCCTCGCACGATCGAGCCGTTGCCGAAGGCGTCCCATTCTCCGAACGCATCGCCCTTGATCGTGTCGACCAGGCGCAGGACGCTCTTCCGCCAGCCGATCTTGTCGCAGCCGGAGTTTTCTCGCGCCAACCACAAGGCGCTGGTGATGACGTCCCCCAGGTAGTGGGGATCGGCCTCGGTTTCTCCATCCAGAATGAAGTCGACCCAGTCGGAGTACCTCGGGTCACCGTTTTCCTGCGTCTTGCCGCCCCGCCCCATGTACCAGGTGTTCGCGTAGTCGCCGGAGTACCAATATCCGAGGCCTTCGTCGAGCGCTTGCTCCTCGTGCGGCCCGTGGCGATAGAAGCCGCCTCCACTGCCGTAAATCTCCGCGAACACGCGGTTGTAGTAGTGGCCGTACTCGTGGATCGGAACCTTGAGAGAGCTCAAGGCGCCGTCCTTGAGAAAAATCTTCGGGCGCTGGTTGTACGGGACGCCGCCGTTGCGCCCATCGGGCCGCACGGTGCGAAAGATCTGGTAATGGGGGTCCATGTCGAGGCCAGACCTCCAGGGCCGCATGCAAGAACCGCAGTAATCGTCCAACTCATCCGGCCGATTGAGCATGACCACGAGCTCATCCTCATTGTCGACGTCGGCGATCAAGGCGTCTATGGAGTTGTAGGCGTCGAAATAATTGCGCGCGACGGCGCGATAGGCGTAGTAGATGGTCGCCTCGTCCTTGCCGTTGCTGGTCGTTCCCCAATGAGGCCGCGTCGGCCCGTGGGTGTCGAGAAACCCCTCGCTGGCGGAGATGGTCGCGCATTCGAGGACCAGGAATGGACAATTGAGGGTTTGCTTGTCGGCCCAGTTGAAGACCGCGAGCTCGGGGCCGTCGAGATAGCCAATAGTTGTCGTCGGATCGGTGTATTGGCCGTTGACGTTGCCATCCGAGAGTAGATAAGTCTTCTCGCTGGTGACCAGTGGTTTGATGGGAGCTATGGTCGCGTAGAATGCCTCCTGGGACGTCGCGAAGGCGGTCGTCGCAGTGGCGCCAAGCGCTGCTACAAGCGCGGCGAAGGTCGTCAGGCGGGATCGCCGAGAACAGGCGCGGAAATGCGGAGCGGTTCGTGTTGGGCTCATGATCGTTTTCTCCTGTTTGGCGAGGCTGCGGCGTACCGCCGCTGTGAATGAGTTTTGTTGCCGTGGAAGCAACGAGCATGCCAACGAAAGCAGCCGCGTCAGGCTGCACACCACCGGGCACAGAGCGCCGGGTTGTCGTGCAATTGACACGACGCAACGCCCACGCCTCGGCAGAGTGTGCAAGGTACACGATACCGCCAGATGGAACGTGCAACCGGTGGCAATCTCAGTCAATCCGTCTGCTGGCACGCGGTGTGAATAAGGTCCGGAAAACAGTAATCGCGGGACTCGGCAGGGCCGTTCGCCGCCGTTGTGCAAGCTGGCGAGCGAAAATAGGATGGTCTGCGCCGTGCCTGATGGACAGGGAGAAAAATCTCATGAAGATCTGGTGGTTACCTGCGGTGCTCGCGATCGGCGGTATTGCCGCGATCGCCAAGGTTGACCGGTCTGCAGCAGGAACACTCTATGGGGTGGAGAGCGCGGGGCTGTACGGTGGGCGACCGCTGTCCGTCGCGGTTGACCGCTCGGGGGGCGTTTACCACGGCCGGATGTACGTCGCCGTGGAAGGTCCGTTCGCGGTGTGGCGCGCGGATCCGCCGGCCGCGGAGGAACCCGTCACCTGGGCTCAGTCGCACGCGATCGCCACGGAAAACCGGGGGTACGTAGTGGTCGACCAGACGAACGGAGCAGTGCACGAGCTGACCGAGATGGATGGCGCTGTGCGCCTTTTCGGCTCGACGGACGGCGGCGGCACCTGGCAACAGGACACGTTGCCGGAGCCCGGAGCTTCGTTTCTTGCCATCGACCGGACTGGACGGCTGCTCCTTGGCGCCCCAAGCGCGCTGTGGCGGCGCGGCAGCGACGGTGTCTGGACCAAGAGCTGCGTCCTCGCTGATTTCTCGATCGTTTCCGCGTCTGTATTCCAGGACATCAAGGCGTACGACGGTGGACGGGTGGTGTACGCCGTGGTGCACGTTCCTGCCACCGGGGCTCACCTGCTGTTTCGCGGCGTTGCCGCGGTCGGCACCGGACCTCTGGTGTGGGAGCACCTGACGGGAGCGCCCGCGGCGGCATTCGCAAGCGCGGCCTCGCCGACAGTGGGGACCACGAGCGCCAACACCGGCGCCCACACCATCTACCTCGACAGCTTGCACACGAGCACCGATGGCGGCCAGACCTTCGCGGAGATCACCAGCTTCTCTGGCTACCGGGGGCGCGTGTTCGCGGATTCCCAGGGGCACGTTTTCCTGGGGGACCGCTATTCGACCGACGGCGGCGCGACGTGGCTCGTTTACCCCGTATCTTCCGAGACGCCGAAGCCGACCACGTTTCTGGGCGTCGATGAGCTCGGCGCGACGACCTTCCAGCACCTGTCCTCGACGGTACGCGGCATCGCGCTGCGAGCCGCTGCCGACGATGCGAATCCGTGGATCGCCGCGGATCAGGGCTTGGAGGCGCAAACGGTCTTTGCCATTCGCTCCGCGGGCTGCGCCGGCCGCACCTACGTCGGCGGCCACGGTGGTGTGTATCGCACGGATAACAGCGGTGACACCTGGACCACGACGGCGTTTGCAACCGGGCTGCCCATGGTTCACGCCTTGGGGCTCGACCCGGAAAACGCCGATGACCTCTACGCTGCCAGCGACGCCATCGCGCACACCGCGGACGGCGGCACGAGCCTTGACTACCTGAGCCCACTGCACCTCGGGGGCTCGAACAGCCGCTTTTGGACGCTTGCAGCCTTCGGCGATGCGCCACTCTTTTTGGGCGTCACGGGCGAGATCACGGAACCGCTGGGAGTGTGGCGATCCGATTCCCCGCCGGCAACCTGGGCCCTGGACTCGGACACGGCCGGTTGGCCCGTGAACGCGCTGGCGGCGGGCCCCTCGCCCGTGAATCCGGTGGCCGGCTTGCTGCTTGCCGGCCTCGGCTCGACCGCGACCTCCTGGCAGGAACAGCAATACCTGGGGATTCGCCGCCTGGATCCCGCGGCCGCGGATCCGGTCTGGGAGGAAGCGCAGGGGGCGGTAGCGTCCTGGGTGATCACCGCAATCGAGCGTTCGACGGCCGAGCCGACCTTCGTCTTCGCCGCCGGCGGCAGACGCCAGGAAGGGAGCGTGTTGTCCGCGTTCTTTCGCAGCACCGACGCCGGCAACACCTGGGTGCGGGTGCCGGCCGAGCTACCGGAAGCGTATTGTCTGGCCATGAGCCTGGACGAGACCACCCGGGAAGTGTATCTCGGTTGCGACGAGAGCGTCTATGGCGTCGGGTTCGAGGCCACCGAGCTGACGGGACCGCCGAGCTACGCCGGCCCCGCCGGCATGGTCATTCAGGCCCTGAGCAACCAGCCGCAAGCCTCGTGCACCTGGGGCGAGGGACAGCGGCCGATCGCGATCTACATCTGGCTCGCGACGAATGCCGGGCTGTACGTGTCCGGAAAGGGGAGCGAGGTCCCGGTGGACACGAGCTTGATCTTCGCTTCCCTGGCGCTGCTCGGCACGTCGCTGCGGCTCAGGACTGAGAGACGCAGGCGTGAACGCTAGTTTACACGGCCAAGACGGGCCGGCAAACTAGCCTGCCGGGCACCGGTGAAACGCAAGAACTTGGCGATAGTTTGCAGGCGTTTCTCTCTTTCGGCGTTCGGAGGCCCGCCATGGAGGCGCCAGAATATCGCCGCGTGGCGCTTCCGCCGGCAGTGCGGGCGCCCCCCCGCACCTGGTACGATTCATGCAGCGTGGACCGCCAAAAATACCTTTCGCATCCTGGTATCTTGCGCGGGAGCCCAAAAATGCCATACACGTCGCTCAGAACACGCTTCCTGGTCACCTTGATCACCCTCCTGCCGGCGCTCGCCGTATGCCATGCGCTCTCCCTCGCCTCCGCACATGCGTGGCGGGCGAGCACAAACAACGCGGCGAGAAGTCGTCCGTACGCCTCGCTACCCTATTCGACGGGCTTCGAAAGCAGTCGCCTGGGCTTTTGGGAGCTGCATGAATTCGACCCCGCGAGTCGGCTGCTTGTGACATCGGCAAACAGTCCCTACGAAGGCACGTACCACCTTACCTTCGACAGCGACCAAAAAGGAACGTATGCGCGCAATGCGGCCTACCTGTTCCTGAATCTGAATACGGACAAGTATGTATACCTCGAGTTCATGATGAAGGACTTCGGAGATGAGAATAACGCCGATGACGGCATTTATTTCTCAAATAACGGAGGTGGAACATTCATAAAGCTATTCGACATTGTTCCTGAGGAAGAAACAAATGATGTATGGAAATCGTACCGCATAAATGTTACCTCTCGTCTTAGACAGGCAGCAATATATCCAACGAGCACTTCTGTAATATCGTTCCAGCAGTATGACAACTATTCGATATCTACTGACGGAATCTCGCTCGATAATGTAAAAGTGTACTCGTCTGAGGAAGCGGTAGCTAATAATGCCGATGATTTCATTGAGCTAGTTGACACGTCTGTCGATGGAGACACTATCTTTATTCCTTCAGACAAGACAATAGACCTTACCGGTATTACACCAGTGCAGATATCAAAGGCGATCACAATACGCGGTGATCGAGGAGAAAATGGCTCGCTCGGCGGCATCATAAAAACAGACAATCTCGACGCCGAGAACGGAATGCTGTCCTTGACTTCAGATAATATCGTCATCTCTGGGTTGAGACTCGACGGCCCCGACACCGAGGTCTGCCGAGACAGCTCCGATTGCAGGTACGGCACCCCCAACTCGGAGGGCATTCGCATCGACACGACCCAGATGGAAGTGTTCAACTGTGAGCTCTATGGTTGGTCCCGAGCCGCGATCCGAGCTGAGAGCGGCCCGGACAAGGATCATCGCGCCGACGTGCACATCCATGACAACTACATTCACCACAACCGGCGTGACGGTCTCGGCTACGGCGTTGTCGTGTACGGCGGATACGCACTGATCGAGAAGAACGTTTTTGATGATAACCGGCACGCTATTGCCGGAAGCGGCAATGCAGGCTCCGGTTATGAAGCCCGCTACAATCTCATCCTAGATCAGAACGAAAACTACGAACATAGCATTGATATGCACGGAGATGATGGAGATAAAGGTCCTGCCGGAGAATGGATGTACATACATCATAATGTCATTCTCTATGAGGGGCCGGCAGGCGTGCGAATCCGAAATACTCCAAGGGAGGAGGCCATCGTAGAAGATAACACTTTCGTTCACCAGTACATGGCAACTGACATTGAGATCGAGGCCGATACGTTTCCCTATGCCATCGAGAACTGTGACAACGATGAATGCTTCGGCTTCGAAAACATGACCATGTCTGGCAACAAGAATGATGAAGATCACTCCAGCGAGCTGGCCTTCTGCGATCTGTCCGGAGACGCCGTCACTGACGTCCTGCTCCCGGCAGGCCGCAGTTGGTTCATCTCCGCGGGTGCACAGGTCGTTTGGGCTCATCTCAACGCAAGCGATGCGCTACTCGCCGAGCTGGCCTGCGCCGATTTCGATGGCGACGAAAAAGCCGACTTGTTTCGCGCTCATGACGGCTACTGGTATCTGTCGCTCGGCGGCACCTCGGAATGGGGCGACGAAAGCGGCACCGCTGGCCAACCTCTGAACACCTCGAGCATTCCCCTGAGCGACCTGCGGTTCGGCGACTTCAACGGTGATGGCAAAACCGACGTCTTTCACGTTGCCTCAGGTGGCCAGTGGCAAGTGTCGTTCGGCGGCTCCACCGCGTGGCAAACTTCGTGGGTAGATGGCACGGGCACCACAAGGACATTCAAATCCTCGGGCTACGGGCTTTCCACATTTGCCTTCGCCGATTTCAATGGCGATCGCATCATCGACATCTTTCACCGCAAGGACGATGGCACCTGGGAGGTCTCGTTCGGTGGTACCGGGAGCTGGACACGAAGCTGGACGGACGCATCCGGCGTCAGCCACGCGTTCGCATCATCGTCCACACCTCTTGCCGAGCTGCGATTCGGCGATTTCGATGGCGATGGGATTGCGGACGTCTGGCGCATCGCGGATGGCGGCCAGTGGGTGGTCTCGTTCGGCGCAACCGCGAGCTGGGCGACGTCCTGGACCGATGCCGACGGCACGCAGCGGACTTTCGCGAGCTCGGATGCAGATCTGGATGAGCTTCACCTGGGCTTGTTCGACGACGACCGGGTCACGGACATCTTGCGCGTAAACGGGCGCAAGTGGGACGTATCGTCCGGCGCGACGGAGAGCTGGGTGCAGACCAACGGGTCGTTCGACGGCGAGATCTGATCGAGAGCCGTGCGGCGCATGCTCGCTCAATCCGCGTGGCATGCGGCTCCCCTGCTCACCTCCCCCCGCTTGCGGGGGGAGGCATGGCGGGGGGTGCCGGCGACACCTGGCCGTCGCCGAGCACCTCCCGCACCCACGGGTGCGCGGCCAGCGTGGCACGCAGCTCCGCGGGGACTCCTGCCAGCAGCTCCGCCACGTCATCCCCGGCGCTTCGGCGATCTGCCGCCGCGAGCCGAAGTGACCCGCGCTCGAGATGCGACATCGATCGCAGATGGAGGAGGCGGAATCGATAGGTGCGATCGCTGATCCCGGGAATAAGCCGCGACAACAGGCGCACCGCTTCCGCGGTCCGGGCGCGCAGCCGAAGCGCCTCAGCGACATCGACCGCAAGCGGCCCGGCCACCCAGGTGCCGCTGGCCCGCTCGCTGAGCGCCGCAAGCTCGTCCTCTCCTGGGAGCGCATCCGCCAGGCGCGCCACTGCCGCCCGCGCGGCTAGCGCCAGCTCCGCGACCCCGGAGCGCTGCGCAAGCTCTGCCACTACCTGCACCTCGGCTCGGGCCTCCTGCAAGTGACCCAGGATAACCAAAAGCGAGACTCGGAAGTAGCGCGCCTCCGCCTCAAGCGCCACGGAGCCGCTCCGCGCCGCATTCTCGCTCGCCGCCACGAGCATGACCTCGCTCTCGTCGAGCTGTCCTGCATGCAGATGCAGGCGGCCGAGCAAGATGAGCACCGCCGCCTCATCTTGCGGGCTGCCCACGTCGCGGCACCGGGCAAGCGCCTCGCGAGCGTGCTCGAAAGCGGCACCTAGCAGCCCTTTGGCACGCTCGACATCCGCGATGTTGCAGAGTGTCGAGTAGATTTGCGCGCCGGCGCCGATCGCACGCGCAAAGGCGAGCGCCTGCAGATACATCTCCAGCGCTTCCTCCAGGCGACCACCGACATGGTACAGCAGGGCGACATTGTTGAGGGCCGCCATCTCCGAGGGTCGTTCTCCGGAGCTCTTGAAGATGGCCATGGCGGCGCGAAATAGCTGCAGCGCCTTGTTGTAGGCGCCTTGCAGGTAGTGAAGCCGCGCCAGGTTGTTGAGGCGTATCGCTTCTCCCAGGTGATCCTCGCACTCCCTGCAAATGGCGATCGCGCGCTCATACAGCGCCTCGGCCTCCGCGGCGCATCCGCCTTGTAGGTGCATGTCCGCCAGGTGATCCAGTGCCTGTGAGATGACGTCGCGATCGCCGGAGGCTTCGCCGAGCGCCAGCGCTTGCTCGAAAAACGCCGTCGCGGCGGCGACCTCACCTTTCATGCCGTGGGCGATTCCCTGCAGGGTGTGCGCGCGCGCCTGCAGCGACAGGTCAGCGGCGGCCTCGGCGAGCAAGAGGCAACGCTGCGAGAGGGCGACGGCGCGGGCGGGATCACCGGCGCGGGTTAGCAGCCTGGCATAGGCGAGCAGCGCCTGGCGGTAGAGCTTGCCGCGGGCGCTTTCGGCAATGCCGATGGCCTCCTCGAACGCCGCGCACGCTGCAACCCAGTCGCCCGCCCGCTCGCGCACGGCGCCGAGACACAACAGCGCCCGGCAGTGATGCGCCGCATCGAGTGCGCTCGCCGCGCCCAGGTCCAGAGCGCGGCGCGCGAAGTCTCCGGCCTCCCTGTTGGCGTAACGCGCCAGCGATCGCTCCGCCGCGAGCACATAGTACGGAGCCGCCAGCTCCGGCATGGCGGCGGATTCGTAGTGGCGCGCCACCGTTCCCGCGAGCTCGGCGGCGGCGTCGGCGCGGCCGGACAGCGCCGCAGCGGCCGCTCCATGAAGCTGCTGGCGTCGCGACGGTGCGATCCGCCCATAGGCGACTTCACGCAGCTTGCTGTGGGTAAAACGGAGCTGGCCTCCCTGGAGCTCCTCGAGCACCTTTCGGCTCAGGAGCTCGACCGTCGCCTCGACCGTCGTCGGTTCCGCGACTCCGGCGGTTTGCACGAGCAGATCCGCATCCGTTTCCCGCCCGATGACCGCCGCGGCCTGCAGGACCTCACGCGCTGGCCCGCCCAGGGAATCGAGGTAGCGATTGATGAGGTCGGCCAGCGAGCGAGGAAGGCGAAGAGTCTCGTAGAGCGGGCCGCCAACCGCATTCTCGGCATCGACCACATGCCAGCCCGTCCCTTCCGTGCGCCGCAACAACTGCTGGGAAATTGCGGTCCGTAGGTATTCAGACACGAACAGCGGATTTCCCTCGCACTGGGAGTGGAGAAAGTCGACGAATTGTGTGGGCTCGTCGGCAAGCCCCAGCATCTCGCGAACCAGTACGCCCACCTCCTTCTCGCTCAGCGGCTCGAGCTGCAGGTGATGCACCCCGGAATGGTCGGCCAGCAACCGGAGATCGCGGCCTGCCTCTTCTGTCCGATACGTGCCAACCAGCAGCCATGGCCGCGCCTTGATGTAGTCTCCGCGGCACAGAAAGGACAGGAACTGCAAGGTCAAATCGTCCGCCCAGTGCAGGTCGTCGAGGATGAGCAGCAGCGGCTGCTCGTCGGCCAGCGCCGCGAACGCTTCGAGAAGCGCCGCAAAGAGGCGCACCACAGCGGCATCCGATGGGAGCTCAGCGGGCGAAGGTAGTGCCGAAACCCCGGGGAGCTCCGCGAGGCTCTCCTCGTAAGCCGCCAGCAGCCGCGCGTGGTCGCCCAACAATCGGGCCGTCATCGCGGCGCCGTCCTGGCGACAGCGATCGCCGATGGCGCGCAGCGGTTCGCGGAGAGCGCCAAGCGGGCTCGTGCAACCCCAGTGCTCCGGAGCGCCAGGGGATACCGGCATGGGACTTTCCCCGACGAGAGCCAATGCCCGTACCATCTGCCGCGCGAGGCGGGTCAGCTCCACCATCAGCCGCGTCTTGCCGCTGCCGCTGGCGCCGCCGATGAAGACGATCGAACCGCGCCCGCGGCGAAGCTCGGCCAGGCAGCCGGTCAGCGTCTGCACGGCGGCCGTTCGCCCGACGAAGGGCGGCCGGTACAGGTAGTCCCTGGGAACCGGCGCGCTCGCCATGCCAGCTTGAAAGGCGCCGCAACGAATCAGCGCGGAGATCACATCGGTGGCGTAGCCCGGCCGTTTTCGCGGCTCCTTCGCGAGCAGCCACAAGAGGAGGTGATCGAGCTCCGACGGGATGCCGGCAGCGAGCTGGGCCGGCGGTATCGGCGTGCTCGAGAGATGACCGAGCAGGATCTCGCGGGGAGTGCTCCCCGCGTAGGGCAGTTTCCCAGTCAGGAGCTCGTAGAGAATGCAACCGAGACTGTACAGATCGGCCCGCGCATCGACCAGCTCGCCCCGAATTTGCTCTGGAGACATGTATGAAATCGTCCCCACGGACTGAAACGCTTCCGCATCCAACACTTCGCGGCTCGATCTGCCCACGGATCGGACCGTCAGCCCAAAGTCGAGGAGCACTGGGGAACCGTCGGTCTTGACGAGGATGTTGGCGGGCTTGAGATCGCGGTGGACGATGCTTTCTCCGTGAATGTACGCAAGCGTTTGGCAGACCCTGATGATCACCCCGAGCAGCTCTCCAAGGTCGGTCGGCTGCTGGCGAGCCGGTGGCGGTGCAGCGCCGGCGGGCGGTGTCGAGGCCGCCGCGGCCAGCCCTGCGGCGGGCACCTCGATCGCCTCGGTGGTGATCACCCAGGTTCTGGATGCAGCCGACCCCACCGGTGCTGCGGCCGTCACGACCGCGGCCCGGGGAAGCCAGAAGCGGCGGCAATACTCATCGAGGCGCTGGCCCGCGACGATCTCCATGGCATACCACGGAATTCCCGCCGCCACGCCATCGGCCACGATGCGCACGACACCCGGATGATCGACGCGGGCAAGGGCGCGAATTTCGCGGCGAATGCTGGCGACCATCGGCAGGTCGGGAACACGCACCGTCTTCAACGCCACTGCCTGCCCCGTGGCGCGGTGACGCGCCCGATAAACGACACCGATCCCACCCCGGCCGAGCTCTTCCTCGAGCTCGAAAGGACCTACGGTCTGCACTGGTCTGTTCGGCGTTGACATGGGTGTGGACGCGCTTTTTCTGGGGGCCGCGGGCACCATTGCGCCCGCGGGAGCACGGCGACGGTTGAGTGCGACGTAACGAAGTGTATCGCTCAGTGGATGCTTCCGCCACTTCGGTCGCCGAGCTCCACGTGCTAAACTCAATGGCGAAATGCACCGCACCCGCATGTCGCGGCGGGGGCTGACGCAAACGGGTCGAAACAACGAACGCGGGACAACGAGGGGATGACACTGGAGCTGGACGAGCGGCAGCAAGCGGCGGACTCCCGCCACCTTGCAGTGCTCAGACGCTTGCTGCGTAGAGACTATCTGACCAGCACCAACTGGGACAGCGCGCTGCTGGACCTGGCGCGCATGGCAAAGGAGGCGCTCGAAGCCACCGAGACGCTGACGGCGATTTTTGACCAGGGAACCCTTGCCTGGGTCGCCACGACGGGCGATGGGAAGAGCCTGCGCGACGAGGAGATCTCGCTTTTCGGCTCGCGCCGAGTCCTGGAGCAAGTGCGCGACGATGGCAAGCCGCTGCTGACCACCAGCGACATGCCGCTGCTGCTGACCTCCGAAAGCCTGGCGAGTCACGAGATCGTCAGCGTGCTGGCAGCACCGCTATGGTGGTGGGACATGACGGGGTCGGCCAGTCAGCGCGTCTTTGGGGGTTGCCTCTATGCGCACCGCAGCTCCGACTCGACGCCATTCGGCGACCGCGATGTCGATCTGCTACTGGATCTCGCCGAGCTGGCGCAGCGCACCTTCAACCTGCTCCGCACCATTCGCAACGTGAGCAAGCGGCTCGAAAGCTCTCAGGCACAGCTCGACGCGGTACGTGAGGCGGCGCTCGGCCGTTACCGCCTCGGAACCTACGAGACGCGCGACCCGGACTTCGCCAAGAACGTAATCGAACCGCTCCACCGGATTTCCCATGCCTACAAGATCAATCTCCTGATTACTGGACCAACCGGGTCGGGGAAATCGCACATCGCACAGGCGTACCACTACCAAAGCCCGCGGCGGCAAGGTCCCTTCGTTACCCTCGATTGCGCCCAGATTACCTCGGCGGAGACGCTGGCGGCGGAGCTGTTCGGCTACGCCCCGCAGTCGGGCTATGCGAACGCACCGGCGCGTGGGCGGCCAGGCAAGGCCGAGCTTGCCCATGAAGGCACGCTCTTTGTCGACGAAATCGGTTGCCTACCGCTGGAGCTACAGCAGCGCCTGCTCCGCCTCATCCAGACGGGCAGCTTCTCGCGGCTGGGCGATGCTGCCGAGCAACAGGTCGACGTGCAGGTGATCGGCGCTACCAATGCCGATCTCAAGGAGCTCATCTCCCAGGGCCGCTTCCGCGAGGATCTTTACTTCCGCATCAGCGTCATGCGCGTTCACCTGCCGGCGCTGGACAAGCGCATCGCCGACATCCCCGAGCTCGCCGGGAACCTGCTGCGGCAGGTCTGCGCCGAGCAGAAGATTGCCGCGAAACGCTTCACAGCCAGCGGGCTACGCTCGCTGATGGCGCATGCCTGGGCGCGCGATGGCAACATTCGCGGCCTGCAGCACGCCATCCTACGGTCCGTGCTGCTCGCCTCTGAGGACGTCGAAGAGCTCGGCCCGGAGCACCTCAGCTTCGAGAGCGACGCGAGCTCGTCCACCCCTCCATCCGATGTTCCGCTGCCCGCTGCCGGTCCGCACGTCCTCGGTGCTACCGGCGCAAGCGGCGCAGCACCTGCCGCGCTGCCCTCGCTGCTCCGGCGAAAAATCCTGGAGCATCGCGGAAACCTCTCGGCCATGGCGGCGGACCGGGAGCTGGTCGACTTCCTCGGCTATTTGGACCGCACTGCCGTGCCGTTGTCGACACTGAATCTTCGCATTCGCGAACACAGTTTGCAGGGGCTGATCGCGAGCACGCGCGAGCGCGCGGCCGCGAGCGTGGCCGAGCTCAAGGCGGCGATTCGCACCCACCGGTCCGCGCACGCGGCAGCAGAGTCGCTCGGCATTACCCGCCACGCGCTGTTCTGGCGTCTGCGACGGGAAGGCCTGACGATGGGGCAGATTCTCGCCGAGGAGCAGGACTGAAGAGGTCAGCGGGAGGAGGCAGCGCGGCGGCGCCGCGCGCCACCCAGCCCCCTCCCGCCGCGTCACCGCGTCTCAGGGATAGATCTCGCCCGCATACCACGTGCTCGCCGAGACCCAGCCATCGCCGGACGTGCCGCTCCAGCCGTTGTTCACGTAGAACCACCGATTGTATTCGGTGCCGGTCCACGTTTCCTGGGATTGCCACCCATATCCCCACGCCAGGGGATAGTGCTCAAGCCAGCCGGTCCCGATAATGGCGGGCGTGCCGCGGTCACGAATGGCGTTGCGCGCGTACTCGCGCAGGCGCGATTCGCTGATCCCCACGCTGTTGTAATGGGTATCCAGGGTCGCCCCCGTGCGGCCGCTCAGGTATTGATCGGCGTCAGACATGTCCCACGGAGTCGTGGCGCCCTGGCCGGAAGCGCAGAAGGTGCCGATGTAGTCGCGAATCTCGAGCGTGATGGCGCGGATTCCCGCGTCTTGCGAAGCGGGGGCGTCGGCATCCGCGCCGTAGCCACCGCCGGAGCGATAAAGGCCCCAGCGCGCCGCCCAGTAGCTGTTTCCGAGGTTTGCCTGATGGTCTGCCCAGCCAAACAGCATGGCCCATGCCGTCGCACCGCAACCGCTTGCACAACCATCCACCGTAAACTGGTAGTAGTCGCGCTGATGCCCGGAGCTTCCAGCCCAGTAATACGTCCACGGTCCCCAACTGCTGGCCGCTGCGAAGTTGCGATCGGGGACAAAAAAGGTGATGTTTTCACTGCTTCCACCCCGATACGAGACGGTGACGCCGAACGTCGTTGCCCGGGCGGAGTCGGCCGCGGGACGGACGACGAGAACGGGAGGCAGCCCGCGGCGTTCGCGAGCTGCAACCGAGACCTTTGCCGCACCTGCGCCGTACGTGGACACGGTCGGGTGCGCACCGAGCAGCGCCACGACATTGTCCTGGCCGGGGCGCAGCGCCCGCCCGTGCTCGCGCTCCGCCTTCTCACTGCGCCACGACGCCGCCGCTTCCTGCCGAAGGGATTCGGCAAGCACTCCGAATGACCGCGAATAGTTGGCTTTCATCTCACTGAACGATGCCCACGGTGCGATTTCCAGGTCCGCCGTCCGCAGATCCGAGTACCTGCTGAGGCGGCCGCGGCGCGCCGCCTCGACCTCACCGCCTGCAGCCTCGGCCGCGTCACTGTCAGCGCTCCGCACTTTGCCGATCATGCTCGCATGGAGACCTTCGAGCCGCATCGGTAGGTTGCCGAGCTGCGAAGCCAGCCCGCCATCGGCCGTCTCGGCAGCATAGGAGAGCGCGTCCAACTTGTACAGCCTGCTCGCCGTCTTCCCTTTGGCCACGGCCCCCTGAAGCAACTGAGAAGCAATGCTCTTGCCAGTGAAGCTCCAGTGCGGGATGGGATAGTCGTGGGCACCCGTCGCCACGACGATAAAGCCCGCCGGTGCGACGGCAAACTCGTAGTAGGCGACACCGCGCACGTCGGGCCTGTAGAAGGCGTAGACTTCCTCTCCAAGCTGTGCGGTCTCCCAACCCGGCGCCCCCTCGGTCCCGCGCACGTCTTCGAGCAACTGCGCTGCGCGCCGCTGAACGTCACGAGGCACGGCTCGGCGGTTCACACGTAGGTTTGCCGGACCACCCGGAGCTCCCGCCCATGCGCTTTGCGCCACGAGCGCGGCGATGGCCATCGTCGCCAGCCAGATTCTGGATGATGCTTTCATGACTTTCTCCTGCCTGTTGCGGTGATCTTGTCGGCGACCGATTTCCGGCCACCTGGGTGCACGCGTTGCAAGCCGATTGCCAGGATTTCGTCGCGCGCAGCGGCGCCGGTCGCGTGGCAGCAACGCCCTTATCACCTCTTCACGGCCCATGGACATGGCCAAGGCGTACCCTGGCCTCCTCAGGTTGAGACAGAGCCGGCACGAATTTGCGTGATCCGCTCATCACACGGTGACATTTGCGACCGGGGCGCCTCGGTTGCGCTGGCCGCGCCCCGCGGGTATGCTACCGGCAGGCATTCGGAAGCGCTCAGCAATCGAGCTTTCAGGAGGCAGATATGGGAGTGTCATTGAGCAAGGGTGGAAATGTGTCGCTGTCCAAGCAAGCACCGGGCATGACTTCGGTCATGCTGGGACTCGGCTGGGATGTGCGGGCCACGGACGGCGCCGCGTTCGATCTGGACGCAAGCGCATTCCTTCTTGACCCAAACGGCAAGGTCCGATCGGATTCGGAATTCATTTTCTACAACAACACGAAGTCGCCTTGCGGTTCGGTCGAGCACCTCGGCGATAATCAGACCGGCGCGGGCCGGGGCGACGATGAGGTGCTGCGGGTGCTGCTCACCAAGGTGCCGCAGCAGACGCAGCGTATCGTCTTCGCCGTGACCATACACGATGCCGACGACCGGCGGCAAAACTTCGGCATGGTCAACAACGCGTACATCCGCGTTCTCAACGAGGCCAACGGACAGGAGCTCGCGCGCTATGATCTCGCCGAGGATGCGAGCACCGAAACGGCGATGATCTTCGGCGAAGTGTACCGAAAAGACGCCGAATGGAAGTTTCGGGCCGTCGGGCAGGGGTTTGTCGGAGGCCTCGGACCGCTGGCATCCAACTTCGGGGTCAACGTCGGCTAACAGCACAACGAGCGGAGCGATTCGACGTGGGTATCAGTTTGCAAAAGGGCCAGCGCATCTCGCTGGAAAAGGCCGCCGGGAAAAAACTCTCCAAGATGATCATGGGGCTGGGGTGGGACGCAGTGAAGCGAACCGGCTTCATGTCCATGTTCACCAAGCAGAAGAGCGTGGACCTCGACGCGTCGTGCGTGTTGTTCGACGCCAACGGCAAAGATCGCGACCAGGTGTGGTACCGGCAACTACACAGTCGTGATGGAAGTGTCGTGCACACCGGAGACAACGTTACGGGAGCTGGTGAGGGCGACGACGAGCAGATCATTGTCGACCTCGCGAACGTACCCGCTGACGTCGCGACCATGCTGTTTCTGGTGACAAGCTACTCGGGGCAGGGCTTCTCCTCCGTCGCCAACGCATACGTGCGCATGATCGACGATCAGACGAAAACCGAGGTCGCGCGCTACGACCTGTCCTGCCAGGGAGACCACACGGCGCAGGTCATGTGCAAGATCTACCGCCATGAAAGCGAATGGAAAGTCCAGGCGATCGGCGAGTCGGCGTCCGGACGGAATCTGCAAGAGGTCTTGCCGGTCTTGCGCAAGCTCCTCTGAGGCAGTCAGGCGAGATCCGCGGGCGCTCGCCGGCAGCGCCCGCGCTCGGCGGTCCTGCTCGTGGCCGCGACGACCAGCTGGTCGGGGTGTTGCCCGCCCCGCTCGCGGTGCGTGACACGGAGCCGCTGCGTGGCCACGGATCAAGCGCTGGCCAGCGCTGCGCCCACGATCGCCTGCGCTTCCTGTTGGATCGCGGCGAGGTGAGCCGGTCCGCGAAAACTCTCCGCATAGATCTTGTAAATCGCCTCGGTGCCCGACGGGCGAGCCGCGAACCAGCCGTTTCGCGTGCAGATCTTCACCCCGCCGATGGCGGCACCGTTTCCCGGGGCGTGCGTCAGCACTGCGTCAATCGGTTCGCCGGCGAGCTCCCGGGCGCCAATGTCGGCCGCAGACAGCCGGCCAAGACGCCGGCGCTCGGCTGCTGATGCCGGCGCGTCCACGCGCGCGTACACGCAGGCGCCGAAGCGATCCTCCAGCCCCTGATACAGTGCGGCCAGATCCCGTCCGGTAACAGCGCGGATCTCCGCGGCCAGAAGATTCACAATGATGCCATCCTTGTCCGTCGCCCAGACCCGTCCGGCGCGGTCCAGAAAGCTCGCCCCCGCGCTCTCTTCGCCCGCGAATCCGAGCCGCCCGGCATGGAGGCCTTCGACGAACCACTTGAATCCTACCGGAACCTCCACGACCGATCTCCCCAGGGACGCCGCAACGCGGTCGATCATGGCGCTGGAGACGAGTGTCTTCCCGACCCGCGCCTCGCGGCTCCATCCCGGCCGGTGCTGAAACAGGTACTCCACCGCCACCGCCAGGACATGATTCGGATTGAGAAGCCCGCCCTTCGGCGTCACGATGCCGTGGCGGTCGGCGTCGGGATCGTTTCCAAAGGCGAGATCGAAGCGGTCCTTCATGCGGACCAGGCCCGCCATTGCGTGCACGGACGAGCAATCCATGCGAATCTTGCCATCATGGTCAACAGTCATGAACGAGAACGTCGGGTCAATTACCGGGTTGACGACCTCGAGGTCGATACCGTAACGATTGCGGATGAGCTCCCAATACGCGCACGCAGCGCCGCCCAACGGATCGACGCCAACCCGTAGACCAGCGCGCGCCACCGCCTCGAAGTCGATCACGGAGGCAAGGTCCTCGACGTACTCCGAGGCGAAATCGACTTGTCGCGTGGCGGGGGCAGCCAGAGCCTGCGGCAGCGACAGTCGTTTGATGGCGCCGAGACCCTGCTCCAGGAGCTGATTCGCGCGAGCCTCGATGCGGGCGGTCGTGGCGGCATCCGCCGGCCCGCCGCTCGGAGGGTTGTACTTGATGCCGCCATCCTCTGGTGGATTGTGCGATGGCGTGATGACTATGCCGTCGGCCCACTCGCGCGGCGTGGCGACGCGCTGGTTGTGCCGGATTATCGCATGGGAAATGACCGGCGTGGGCGTAAAACCGCCGTTTGCCTGGAGAACGACGCTGACCTCCTGTCCGGCCAAGACCTCGATGACGGTTGAGTGGGCGCCTTCGGAGAGCGCATGGGTATCGCGACCGACAAAGAGGGGACCTGCGACACCCGCCTTCGCGCGCTCCTCGCAAACGGCTCTGGCGATCGCCACGACATGATCCTCGTTGAAGGTGCGCTGCAAGGAGCTGCCGCGATGACCAGACGTGCCGAACGATACGCGGTGACCCGCTTCCGCCAGGTCCGGGTGCTCCGTGTAGTAGGCAGAAACGAGCCGCGGGACGTCGACGAGCAGCTCCCGGGGAGCTGGCAGTCCGGCGAGCGAATGTTGGGACATGGTCATCTCCTGCTTGGTTACGCACTCTGCTCCGCCAGCCCGCGGCGCCTTGTCTCTCAGCACATTGTGATAACCACCGAGACGCGGTGCAACCCCCGAG
Source organism: Candidatus Schekmanbacteria bacterium (assembly GCA_016188575.1). Lineage (GTDB taxonomy): Bacteria > CSSED10-310 > JACPHN01 > JACPHN01 > JACPHN01 > JACPHN01. The sequence goes on along the minus strand of JACPHN010000228.1, from coordinate 80,879 downwards.
ATTGTCCCTGTGGCCGTGCGGTGAGGCCGCCGAATCCGCTTCGCCGGGGATTGCGAACGCCAATGCCGCGCACTACCATGAGGTGGGGTGCAAGCTCAGTCGGAGCGGAGGCAGCTCGGAGAGCCTCTTTTCCTATCGATGGAGACCACACGTCATGGCGGCGGCAGAAACAATCTTGGTGGTCGAGGACGATCGAACCATATCCGACGGACTTCGCGAGATCCTGACCCACGTCGGCTATGACGCCATCCCGTGCTACACCGGTGGCGAGGCTTTGGCCTTGCTTCAGGAGGGCCCCGTAGACCTTGTGCTGCTTGACGTCATGCTCCCCGACATGACCGGGTATGAAGTCCTGGCTCAGCTCCGGCGGCGCGCCGAATTCGACAGCCCGGTCGTGTTTCTTACGGGCATGGCAGAAGTTGACCACAAGGTGCGCGGACTGGAGCTTGGCGCCATCGACTACGTCACCAAGCCGTTCGATCCGCGCGAGCTCCTGGCGCGAATCCGCAGGGCTTTGCGCGCATCGGCGCAATACCGCGAGGCCATGCGCGACGTCCCGGATGGTCCAGGTCCGGTTCCGAACCCTGATCCGAAGACCGATCCCGCTCTGGCCACCCTGCCCTTTCGCGATCGCCTGGGTGAGCAGCGACAAACGCCGCGCAAGGTGATCTCGGCCATCTTCGCGACGGTCTCCAACCTGGAGCATCTCGCAGAAGATCTGGATACTGGCGAGATTCAGCAAGAATGCCTGCGGGTCCAACAGGTCTGCGCGCAAGTCGCCGAATCCTATTCCGGACGACTGGCGCGCGACGTCGGCGACGCAATCGTCGCGGTGTTCGGCCTAGCCCACGCCGTTCCCGATGCGCCGGCACGGGCCACGAGCGCCGCCCTGCATATTCAGCGCGCCATCTCCAGGCAACGAGACGGGCGTAACGCAGCGCGAGCGTGCCCGCATCTCAGGGTCGCCGTCAGCTCGCAGGAGCTCCCGGTGGGCTCCGATTTCGCGGATCGCGCACAGCGCACTTCCGCGGTCGGCGACATCATCAGCATTGCCGGGCAGCTCGAGCCGCTGTGCCCCCCTGGTAAAGTCCTCATTACCGCGCCCACGCTGCGATGGTTAGGTCGCGGATTCCTCGCCAAGGCGGCCTCCGCCATTGCTGTCAAGGGGCGTGAAGGAAGCATTCAGACCTTTCTGGTCGATCTGGCTCCGCAATAATGTCGCACTGCTTACGGTCAAGTCGCATCGCATTTGACGCCACGAGCGTGGCGCTGCTAGACTTGCCATGGACACCGCGAAACATCCGCGGGGCGAACCTATTCGGGGAGGGACATCGTGAATCCCAGTGACTTCAAGCTCAGCGCGCTCCCCAAGCCAAACGCGAGAAAGCGGCTTTCGCTGTATCTCAAGGTCGCGGTGGCGCTCTTCGTACTATCGCTGTCGACGAGCATCTGGTTTACGGTCGAACCTGAAGAAGTCGCCGTGATCCTGCAGTTTGGGCGCTACCACCGCACTCTGCAGCCGGGTCTCCACTTCAAGTTGCCCATTCCAATCGAGACGGTCCGAAAAGTCCCCGTTCAGCGCCAGCTCAAGGAGGAGTTCGGCTTTCGCACACTACAGGCTGCGGGAGGACGCACTGTCTATTCCAACAAGGACTTCAGCGACGAATCGCTCTTGCTTACAGGAGATCTCAATGTCGCTGTTGTTGAGTGGATTACGCAGTACAGAATCAGTGATGAGCGCGCATACCTATTCAAGGTACGTAATGCTGTTTCTACGTTCCGTGACATGAACGAGGCCGTAATGCGTCAAGTCATCGGTGATCACAGTGTCAATGAAGTACTAACAGTGGGGAGACAGCAGATTTCCGACGAGGTAGCAAAAAAACTACAAAACCTCTGTGATCAGTACCAGAATGGGCTCCATGTAGAACAAATAGTATTGCAGAACGTTACGCCTCCGGATAAAGTAAAGCCGTCATTCAACGAAGTCAACCAGGCCCAACAGGAGCGGGAGCGGATGATAAACGAAGCCAAGGCAGAGTTCAACCGCATTATCCCCAAGGCCAAGGGGCAAGCTCAGGAAACGATCGCCCAGTCTCAGGGATACGCACTGGACCGGGTAAATCGAGCGCGAGGTGATGCCGACCGTTTCCGCGCCCTCTGGCAGGAATACCGCTCCGCCCCTGACGTCACGCGCAAGCGGATCTACCTCGAGACGATGGCGGAGATCTTCCCACGAGTCAAGCACAAGATCATCGTCGATGATGACATCAAAAGTGTGCTCCCGCTCCTGAACTTGGAGGGAGTCAAGCCATGAAAAACACTCTGATCGTCGTCGCGATCTGCGCGGTAATTGCCATCCTGGGCTTCAGCGCCAGCGCCTACATTGTCACCGAGGCCGACCAGGTCTTTGTTACTCAATTCGGCGAGCGCGTCGGTGACACGGTGACCACGAAGCCGGGTCTGTATTTCAAGATCCCCGTGATACAGGTCGTTCATCGCTTCGAAAAACGGTTTCTGGAGTGGGATGGGGAGCGCAATCAGGTCCCCACGCGGGACAAGCGCTTCGTGTACGTCGATACGTATGCGCGCTGGCGGATATCCGACGCCTTCCAGTTCTTCACCCGACTCAGGGACGAGTCCGGGGCGCGCTCACGACTGGATGACATTCTCGACGGTGAAACGCGCAATGTGATCGCCGGACATGACCTCATCGAGGTCGTCCGCAGCTCGAACCGCGAGTTTGCCATCTCCGAGGATCAACACGTCGGTGGTGCACAGGCCGAACCCGACGCCGCCGCTGAGCGCGTGCAGGTGGGACGCGATCGACTGGCGGCTCTCGTTCTGGAGAAGGCTGGCGCGCGCATCAAAGAATCGGACCTCGGGATTGAAGTCCTGGACTTCAAATTCAAGCGCATCAACTACGTGGAGGATGTGCGCGCCGAGGTGTACGCCCGCATGATCTCGGAGCGCAAGCGGATCGCTGAACAGTTCCGCTCCGAAGGCGCCGGCGAGTCTGCGAAGATCAACGGCGACCGGGACCGGGAGCTAAAGCGAATTACCTCGGAGGCCTACGCACAGGCTCAGGAGGTCAAGGGCAAGGCTGACGCTGAGGCCGCGAAAATCTACGCGGACGCCTATAGCGCCGATCCCGAATTTTTCTCTTTCTACAAGACTATGGAGACTTATCAACAGACTATCGACGAAAACACGTATCTGCTCATGTCGACGCAAGGAGAATTCTTGAGTCACATTGAAGGAAAGAATTAGGTCGGCGGAATACAACCGAGCCGATAACAAACCATGTGGCGAAAAGTAGAGGACATGAGGAAGTTCATTCGCCATCCATCTGATGTTCCCATCGACGTTTCCGCGGAAAGCGAAACGGGAACACGGCGAGAGCGACTCCAAAACATCAGTCTGGGGGGACTGTGCTATATGTCGGCGAACGCCGTCGCGCCCGGAACCTGTGTGAAAGTCCGGTTCCCGATCGTTTCGCCTCGCTTCCAGGCTCGGGGAAAGATCGCCTGGTGCCGCGAGCGGGAAGGCACGTGCCACATCGGCGTCGCCTTTGTTGAGGAGCAGGATCTTTTTCGCGTCCGCTTGCTCGAGCAACTTTGCCACATCATGCACTACAAGGCTGAGATGAGCATCACCGAGGGCCGGGAGCTGAGCACGGAGGAAGCAGCGCGGGAGTGGATAGACCGCTATGCCTCATCGTTCCCGGCGTTTGACGAAGCCGAGCAGGTCGGTTGAGCTAGTACGCGGGCCGGCTCTGGCGATGCCGCTCGCCGCTGCCAGTAGTGCCGCTGGCGGCGACGGCGAGCGCGCCGCGGTCAAGTGCGCACCGGAGACCGCGACCTTCCGCATTGCTCACGTTGCTCGCCGCGGTGAGGTTCTCGCTCTTTCTCGCCGCCGGCGCGCGCGTGTTCTTCGACCTCGGCCGCCACTGAGGTGGCGGCGAGACCTGCGCGAACCCGTCCGTCCGGTACTGAGGCGCTCGCCCCAGTCTCGCTGCCCGCTTCTCAGCGGTTTACCAGCAGCGCTCCAAAGTGGCCATCGACATGCACCGTAGCATGTCCGGAGGCGACCGTCAGCCGCGCCCCCGTTAGCGCATCTTCCAGCACGTTGTTGCCGTCGGGAATGGCGAGTTTCCACACCGGAACCGACACGTCTTGCGCGTAGCTCGAGTTATTCAGCACAACCGTGATGCGAGCACCGCTGTCCCAGCGGCCGAACGCGTATATCTGATTGTCGTTGTGCCGATACAAGGTCATCATCGAGCCCGTTCGCAGCGCCGAATATTGCTTGCGAGCGGCAATAAGCTTCTTGACCAGATCGCGAAGCTCCACGCGCCAGCTTTGCTGGCCATAGTTCCAGTTGAAGGGCTGCCGGCACGAGGGATCGTCGGCTCCGGAAAGCCCGACTTCATCGCCATAGAACAGCGAAGGCGCGCCAACGTAGCTCATTTGTAGGAACAGTGCCAGCTTCAGCTTCCACACGTCTTCTCCACTGCCATCATAGAAGTCGGGGTTGGAATAGAATCCGCATGAGCCCTCTTTCCATCCCTTGAGAATCTTGTGCGCCTTGGTCCGGCGCAGGAACCGCGGAGAATCGTGGCTATCGAGCAGATTGTCCATCGCATAGACGATTGGACCTGCGAAGCTCGCCCGCGTTCCTGAAAGCCACGAGTCCAACTGGTCGACAGTCATGATGTCCGCCTGGCCGAGGTCGGTAGTGGTCTTTTCGGCTGCCGTGTTTTGACCATTGACCCACAGCGATACGGGATCGGCGAAGCCGTGGTAGTTCATGACGGCGTCGAACTCGTCACCGTTGTCGAGGTAGGGAGCGACATCGCTTTCTGTCCACAGCTCGCCAAAGATGTACGTGTCCAGGCGCGCGTTCCTGACTGCCTTGCGGAAGCCTTTCCAAATCGCGTGGTCGTTCGACGTGGGGTACCCCGCGCTGCGCCCGCCCGCGTCGTTCGGAACGTCGAGCCGCCAACCGTCGACGCCGAAGTCCTCGATCCATAGCCGCGCAATCGGCTTGGTGGTGCCGACTTCCTCGGCGATGCTCCCCGCGATCACGGTTCCGGAGGCAGATTCGCCAAGGTTGCCGATGCCATTCGGACCGCCGTAGAGCCAGTATCGGAGCTCCTCCATGCCATCGCCGTTTGAGTCTGCGTCATAGTTGATCTTGGGAAGTGACGAAAATCCCCACCACGAGAAGTATTCGTCAGCCTCGATGACGCCATTCTTGGGTAGCGGGCTCTGACAGGCCGCGGTATAGGTCTCCATGTCCCGGAAGGTATAGCGGTCCACGGCGGCATTGACCGTGGAAGCGGCGACGCCGTCACTGCTGACGGAAAACTGCCCAGTCTCGACCGCCTGGAAGGCACCGTCCTCCGCGTAGGGGGCATAGTCGCCCGTGGCGAGCGCCTCATCGCCATCACGCCGATTCAGCCAGCGGTGCCAGTGCCCGGTGTGGTTGAAGACGCCGTCGATGACGACTTTCATGCCACGTCCATGCGCTGCGTCGATCAGGTCGTGGAGCGCGGCGTTGCCTCCAAAGTGGGGATCGACGATGCGGAAATCCATGGTGTCGTACTTGTGATTGCTGGGCGAGGCAAAAATCGGATTGAGGTACAGCACGGTGACGCCGAGGTCCTGCAGATAGTCGAGCTTCGCCGCGACGCCGGCGAGGTCGCCGCCGAAGAAGTCGACATTGGCGGCATAGGTCATGCGGCCGAGACCTTCGTCCTGCGGTGCGCCGGGATCTGTGCCGGCATTTGCCAGGTGCTTCAGGGCATTATCCGGCTGGTGAGACCAGCTCGAGTGCGTGTACGCCCGCGCCGGATCTCCCTGGTGGTCGCCGTCCCAGTGAACACCGAGCGAATACTCGTTCGCCCCGACATTATTGCCGGAGTCGCCGTCGAAGAAACGGTCTACGAAGATCTGATAGATCACGCCATTCTTGAGCCAGTCGGGAGTGCTGAGGCCCGGGATGATTTGGAAATCGCGCGACGACGGCTCGGCATCCGAGGGGCCGAGCGGATTGTACCAGGCGCTCTTGCTACCGTCCGTAATACGGAACCGGTACCAGATCGTCTCGCTGTGCGCCGGGATCACGCCACTGTAGTAGTCGTAGACGGTGTCCGTTGACGTCTTTGTCATGCTCACAAAGCGCTCGGCACCGTCCCAGTAGCGGACCGCAGCCGCGGTCAGGTCGTTGCGAAACGCCCGGAGCCGAACCGTTATGTTGTCACTCGCGCTGGGTTCGGTTGGGGTCATGAAGTTCGCAGACTGATCGCTGAAGAGTCCGTCCCACTCAACGTTGTTGTCGGCCGCAGCGGCATGCAGCAGGGGCGGCGAGGACACCAGCAGTGCGGCCGCGATGGCGACGATGGGGAGGACTGGCGCACAGGCGATGCTGCTGAGGTAGCGAGCGGTGCGGGACATGGTATACTCCAACGCAGAGGACGGTGGTCAGGCGTGGCACCTTGCATCTAGCAAAAATCGCGCCATCCATTCTGATCGCGCGCGAACGCGGCAATAAGCGCTTCTTCCCCAGGAGCCCGCACGACGGACAAATAGAATTGTGCACGAGAAGTCACGCGCTGTGCCAGGAACGTCAGCCGATGTGGACAACGTCGGGTTCTTCAGGCCGCGTCGCGCGGGACACGCGCTGCCGAAAACCTGGCAGAGCGCGCGCGGCCCACAGTCAGTCGGCCACGGGATACCCGAGGGGGGAATACCATGATCTTGTTTGCGCGCCCACGGGCCCGGCGACTGGAATCGTTTGGGCACGGGATAAAATGGGATAGGCGCTGCGGACTTGTCAGCTCGGCGCACGAGTGATAGAGGGTGGGTATGACGGAAGCGACGGAGGAAAGCCTTTTGCTCGTCGGTACAAGCTGACCGCGCCGCCGTTGCACCAGAAACCTGCGTGGGCGCGATGTCGAGAATGTACACCTGTGCTCGAGGGCAAGAGATGCCGCGCTACCTATTTGGTGCGCCAGTTGCATCCGGCAGCATGACGCGCTCGCAGCGTTCGCTTCGCGTTCTGATTTTCTGCACTGCGCTACTGATCGGCGCCCGCCCCCATGACGACGCGGAGCGGAGCGTCGAGCGTGCCATCGTTCTGCATCAGGCAAGGCGCTATGGTGAAGCCGCAGAAGAGCTCAACGCCGCCATCCGCACTGCGCCGAACTGGCATTACCCAGCGCTTCTGCTCGCCCGTATCTACGGCGACGCCCACCTCCTGAACCGCGCCATCGACGCGGTTACGCGGGCGATGCGGCTGATTCCGCGCGGCGCTGCCGTCGACCGCAGCAGCGCCACGAAGCTACTGGCCGAGCTCGAGGCGGCCCGCGGAAATGTCCAGGCAGCGCGTCATGCCTGCGCCAACGCCCGCGCTCTCGAGCCCGCAGCCGACGATGTCGATCGTCTGGCCGCCGACCTCGATCGCTTCGAGACGGCAGATGCCGCTCTCGCGAGCGGGCGATGGCAGGAGGCGGCAGCAGCGTTTGCTTCCTTGTTGCTCGACCGCCCTTCCTGGCTGAACGTCTACGAGCGCCTCGCCAGCGCGCAGCTACACCTAAACGATCCCCTTGCCGCACGCGCAACGTTGACGCGCGCCATTTCTCTCTGCCCCATTCGCAGCGTCTTTCTCGTCGGGAGCTTTTCACTTGGGCACAAGGGCGAGTGGGATCGCACGGCAAATGCGATGGAAGACCGAGATAATGACGGAGTCTGGACCACACGGCTTCACCTTGAACCTGGCACATATCACTACAAGTTCCTCGTCAATGGGAACGACTGGTTTTCCGACCCCAGCGCCGCCGAGGATGAGATCCTCCTCGGAGGGCGCGCCTCGGTCCTGCGCATCAGCGGATCGAAGGCGCGGTGGCGCCTATTCTCCTTTGCAACGTTTCCGACCGATCCCCTTTTTGCGCACCTGCAGACGCTACTCGCTCGGATAGAAAAGGATCTGGCCCCTGGCGACGAGGACGCACCACGGGAATCCGCCAGGATCCCGGTCACCTTTCGGTTCCGCCCCCCTGCAGGGACCCAATCCGTGCAGCTTGCGGGGAGCTTCAACGGCTGGGCGAACACCGAGCACGGCGCCTTCAAGCAGGATGAAGCCTATTTGCTCAAGGACGGCGGTGCAGACGGGCTGTGGATCCTCACCATCGACCTTCCAGCGGGTGACTACCCCTACAAGTTTGTTCTCGATGGTCACGTGTGGATGGCCGACCCCGAGGCGGATGCCTACGTCAACGACGGTTTTGGCGGTCACAACGGGGTCATCTTCGTCGGGCGATCGGTTCCCCGGACTCCCGTGGAGCTGCGCTTTCAACCCGCGGACTACTTCGAAGCTGACGCCGATGGCGGGTTTGTCGTCTACCGCCCGTCCACGATTGCGCTCGTCGGAGACTTCAACCACTGGAACAAGGTATCTCATCTACTGGAGGACCTCGACGGCGACGGCGTCTGGACGGTCTCCATCGATGTTCCTCCGGGGCGATATCGTTATAATTTCCTGGTGGACGAAACAAATTGGTTCGCAGACCCGCTGTCCGCAGCCTTTGAGAGGGTGGAGCTAGGGACCGCGAAGTATGTTGAAGTGGATCGCGGGAAAAGCAGCGTCGTCGTGATTCCTGAGGGCGGATCCGGTCCGCTCGTGTTTCGCTTTCGGCCGCCGCGGCTGCGCTGCGTCGCAGTGGCCGGGTCCATGAACGGCTGGAACAGGCTCTCGCATCAGCTCGCCGGGCCGGCAAGCGACGGATCGTGGCGCATCACCTTGCACGTGGTCCCGGGTGAATATGAGTACAAGTTTGTCGTCAATGACGTCATGTGGCTCTCCGACATCAAGGCGGATCGGTTCAAACCGGACCCATTCGGCGGCCAAAACTCGGTTCTAACCGTCCGCTGACGTGAGCAGCCGCGCGCAGTCTAACGGCCCAAGCGCTGCGACCTGAGTAGCTCTCATGCACCTTACCAAACCTGATCTTCGCATCTGGACCAAGCTGCTGCTCCTGACCGAAGCAGTGGTCGTTGTCGCCATTCTGTTTACCACGACCGCAGCGATCAGCGTCGTGTCGGGGAGGCTGGACGAAGAGATCGATGTTCGGCGCCAGCAGCTCCAAGCAGCGGCTGTCCGGCTTTTTGCGCAGGGCGACGAGCGGCTGGGAACGGCCGTGACGCTTCTTGCCGGCGTGCACGAGTTGCGCGTGGCGATTCTCGACCATAATGAGGCATTGCTCGACAGGTTGCTCGCGCGCTACCGGGCTGACCTGGGTCTGGACTGCCTGGAGGTGTTCGACCCTTCCGGCGTGCTGCTCAAGAGGTCCTTCCCGTCGCAACCGGCAGCCAGGACCGATGCGCAAGACGAGATCATCCCCAGCTCACTGGCGCGGAAAGGCACCAGGTTCGCGCTGCGGACAAAAGGCGGGTTGCTCATCCAGAAGGCCGGCGTGGCGGTCGGCGACACCAGCCCCTACGCGACGGTAGTCGCCAGCCGCGTTATTGACGCGACATTTGTCGCGGAGATGAAAAAGCTCCTTGGCGGGGAGCTTTTTGTGCTTGGCAAGGACATTGCCCCGATCTCCACGATTCCAGGTGGGGTCGAGGAGCTCGCGGAGGCTCTGCTGGTACAGAGCGAAGCGCCAGACGCCGCTTCCCTGACACGTGTCGCGGAAGTACACATCGAGGGGATCTCTCATGCAGTCAGCGCGGCGGCGCTTCCACATTCCCTGCCGCACCCGTCCGCGATACTGGGTGTCGCCATCTCGCGTGAGCCAGCCGAAGCAATCCGCACCCGGACGCGCCGCACCTTGGTATTGGTTGGCGCCGCCCTCGGAATCCTGGTCACGCTGGCCTCTTTTCTGACGGCCAAGCACCTGCTGCGACCGCTCGATCGCCTCGTGGTCGCCGCCGAGCGGCTCCGCGCGGGGCACCTGGAGCATCGCATCGCCGTGGACAGGCGGGATGAGTTCTTTATTCTCACCAAGGCGTTCAACGACATGGCACGGGAGCTCGGGGAGAAGATCGAAGGACTCGACCGGACGGCGTCCGAGCTGCGCTCGGCCAATCAGCGGCTACGGCAGACCAACGCCGTGCTCGTGCGGACCGAGAAGCTCGCCTCGGTGGGCCGACTCGCGGCAGGGATCGCCCACGAAATCAATAGCCCGCTCGGCGGCATTCTCGGGTATCTCCAGGAGCTGGTGGCTGCTGACGAGTCGATGGAACGCGACGACATGGAGCTGATCATCGGCGGCCTGACCCGTATTGCCGCCACCGTGCGGAAACTGCTCGCGTTCACCCGAAGCACGCAGCCTGACATTCGCCCGGTGGCCGTCGGGGCGGTGCTGCGGGAGGCACTGGCATTGACTACGGCCGACAAGGCCCTGCGCCACGTTTCTGTCAGCATCTCGTGCGGCGAGCGGGGGCCGGAGGTGTTGGCAGACGCTATTCAGCTTCATCAGATATTCACCAACATCATCTTGAACGCGGGACAGGCGATGGGCGGAACGGGGGCTCTCACGATCACCGTGAGCAAAGGCTCCGAGCCCGCCATGTCCGATCGCGCGGGCAGTGTTTCAATCAGTTTCACCGACACGGGGCCGGGGATTCCCGCTGCGCAACTGCCGATTGTGTTCGACCCCTTCTTCACGACAAAGCCGCCCGGAGAGGGGACCGGGCTAGGTCTATTTGTCTGTCACCAGATCGCCGATCAGCTTGGCGGTCATCTGGAGGTGGAGAGCAGCCCGGGGCTCGGCGCCACCTTCCGCGTTGTGCTGCCTGTGGCCCCCGAGCAGGAGGAGAGGTCACAAGAAGCTCGATAATGGACGCGACATCACGGCCACCGCGCAGCGCAGTTCGGACCCGTAACGAGATAACTGTTGCATTCGGCCGGCTGCGAAGGCCGCTGGCTTCGTCTCTCCTCCTCACCGTATCGCTCCATTGATACGCTTCGTCGTCGTTCCTCGCCAGCGGCCTTCTCGCTCGGCCTCGGTGCTTGACACAGTTATTTCGTTACGGGTCGTTACGCCTTGCCAAGCAGGCCATACTTGGCCATCTTGTACTGCAGCGTTGCGCGTTTGATTCCGAGCTCCTTGGCGGCCGCTACTTGCACCCAGTGGCAACGTTCCAGTGCCCGCGCGATCAGCCTCTTTTCGATGGCGTCCAGAGCGTCCACGAGCGTCCCGGAGATTTGTCCGGGCAGAGGTAGGGCGTCCGCCCCGACGGGATCGGCATCGGGGCGCAGCGCGCCCGGGGGAAAATGCTCGGGGACGATCACGGCGGACGGCGACAACGCGACGGCCCCGGCGATGATGTTTTGCAGCTCGCGCACGTTCCCCGGCCAGGAGTGGCGCAGCAGCGCTTCGAGAGCCCGCGAGCTGAGCCTCTTCGGCGTGGCGCCGCGGCGACGCGCTTCGGACGCGAGGAAGTGCTCGACAAGAATCGGGAGATCGTCCAGACGTTCCCGCAAGGGTGGAAGCTCGATGCGGACAACATTGAGACGATAATAGAGATCCTCCCGAAACGACCCGGACTCCACGCACTTGCGCACGTTCCGGTTACTGGCGGAGATTACCCGGACGTCGACGTCACGAAGCCGAGCGCCACCCACGCGCTCGACCTGGCGTTCCTGGAGGACTCGCAGCAGCTTGACTTGCGCTGCCTGTGCCAGCTCGCTGACCTCATCGAGAAAAATCGTGCCGCCGTTCGCCAGCTCGAAGCGGCCAAGTCTGGTTTGCACGGCGCCGGTAAATGCGCCGCGTTCATGCCCGAACATCTCACTCTCGAACAAGCCCTGCACCAGGGCGCTGCAGTTGACCGCGACAAAGGGGCCACCGGAGCGCGCCGAGTTGGCATGGATTGCCCGCGCCACCAACTCTTTTCCCGTCCCGCTTTCGCCCTCGATGAGCACGACCACGGTCGCGCCTGCAACGGTCTGCACCATCCGGTAAACGTCCTGCATTTTTCGGCTTTGGCCTATGAGCTTGTCAAAGCCGAACCGCTCGGCGAGCTGGTCTTTGAGAGCGTCGTTCTCGCGCAGCACGCGCCGGTGAGCAAGTAGCTTCGCCACTGCGAGCTTGATGGCATCAGGCGAAAACGGCTTGGTAATATAGTCTGCCGCGCCTTTTTTCATCGCTTCGACGGCACTGTCGACGGTCGCGAAGCCGGTCATGACAATGACATCCAGCCCGGCCCGCCGGGACTTCGCCTTCTCCAGAAGCTCGATGCCGGTCATTCCCGGCATCTTGAGATCGGCGATGAGCGCGTCAGGGTTGTGGCTATCGACGAGCGCGAGGGCCTCTTCCCCGTTCGTCGCCGCGAAAACGTCATGGCCTTCATTGCGAAGACTCTTGACCAAGAACTTCAGCATGAGTGGCTCGTCATCCACGACGACGATGGTGGCGGATTCGCTCATGATCCAGCAGGCTAGGCCAAGACGCGGGCGCTGTCAAGAAAAAGCCCTCCCTGTTGCGCAGGGAGGGCGGCTATTTGCCGGTCCGGCGGCAGAACCGGACCGGTCATCGGGGTTACGGCTACCGGGCGAAAGGTCGCCCCAACGTCAACCTGTACGACTCGGGTCCAGTCCGGAACACGACCCGTGCGGGCGTGGGGTCGACCGCAAGTTGCGGGGTGCGGCTGCGCACTTCCAAGACGTGATCGCCGGCGAGCAAATGACGCAGGTGGATCTCGGTTCGCTCGCGCCAGACCGACCACTCTCCGCTGTCAAGCCGATACGAGTACTGCAGCACCGAGGCACCGGGGACATCGCCGGCGACATACACGGTCACCAGCTTGCCATCCAGCGCGGAATCCGGTGCGACCTCGGTCGCGAAGGACCGCGAGGTGTACGCAACATCCTCCACGAGCACATACGTTTCCGGACGCGCGGCGCGGGTTCGGGTCGAATCCTTGACCAGATTACCGGCAAAAGCGATGTAGTCTGTCGAGGAGCCGGTGGCAAACAAGTCGTGCAACCAGACGCCATAGCCTTCGTAACTCGGGATCTTGATTTCCTCGACGATGTCAGCGAGGTACGGCAGGGCGAGCGGCAAGAGCCAATCAATGATCGCTTGCACGAGCTTCTCGTCGAGGTCAATGACGCCCCTGTCGTCGATGTCGCGGATCTTCACGGTCGGCACCTCTTCAAACGTGACCTTGACCGTGTTGTTGTCGCTGACGCCGATGAGGAAGGGGACGTTCATATCGAGAACGGCCCCGAAGACCAGCAGCCAGTCGTCGGTACCCTGCTTGCGCAGCTCGAGCTCGAAGGTAAACTCGTCCATCGCCAGAGCAGCGAGCGCGGTCTGGGTGCCGCGAATGCCGGCATACGGCGGGCTCGATGGCAGCACGTTGAAGCGCACGTCATCTCCATCAAAGAGTCCCTGGATCTCCATGCCGATCCCGCGCAGACCTGCCGGGGAAATTCGCGGATTGGTCTGCTCGTCAAGCCCGACATGTGTAAGGCCGGCGCGGTATCCCTCGAGGAGTGCCTGATTGATCAGGTTTCCCGAGACGACAGCGCCGGCGTCGAAGGCCTTGCCTCCGGGCGTCTTGGTCCCCAGATCAGGCGTCGCGCCAGCAACGTAGAGCGACCCCAGGGCTGGTGGCACATCGACTGGGGTAAGGGTGCTGACGGAGGCGGCGAGGTGGACCGACATGCCTTCGTCCTTGGTTGTCAGCGCCTGGGGCAGTGCCGCGATCCTGAAGGCGTGGCCGTCAAGATCGATCTGGAAGTCAGAGGGGATATTCTTGAGAAACTCTTCGATATACGGGGGAATCCGTGTAGCGAGCTCGTCCCTGATGAAGCCTTCAAGCAGATCGCCGACCAGGTCGAAGAAGAGACCTTCCAGAACATCGGGGAAGCCGCTGATGTCGAATCCAAACCCATTCAGAACCAGCGACAGATTGCTCAGCGCCACACCGATTTTCTGGTTGGTGACGGTGACCTTCGCCTTACCGTCAAAGCTGACCAGGTCCGCCCAGACGACTCCGTCGGTTTCCCACGGAATGCCAATGACGGTTCCGGTAGCGTGGACGTAGACGACGAGGTCCGAGATGTCAACTCCGACATCGAAGGTCCCATCGTTGGATGGCGAGACGGCCAGGCTGACCTTGGGTGCGGAGATCTCGACATCCGTTGCGTCCACGCGAGCGGACGCCACACCGATGCTCTTGTCGAAGAGCGGGTTGAGCTCCTTGATCAGCTCGCCGAAGTCGAGCTTGCCCAGGAGATTCGAGATTTCCGCCACCAGGAAGGCGATGCCACTCTTGTTCAGGCGGGCGCCCATGCTGGAGCCGAGGGCAGTGCCGGGCCGCGCAAAGGTGGTGGTGGAGACGTGTCCGAAGCCGTCTTCCGCCTCGAAGCCGACGAAGGCGGCGTTGGCTACGGTGGCCGTGAAACTGCCTCCGGAAACGGTGACCGCGGCACCATTGCAGCTCAAGCGCGCCACACCGGCCGGGTCCTCGACGCGTCCGTGAACGACGAGAGGTGAGGCCTCGTCAACGGATGTCACCTTGACGGTAGGGCCGACGACATCGAAGTGAAACTGGACGGGGCTCACGAAAGACGGCCGGGTAACCTCGAACTGGTTGTCGCCGGGAAGGACATAGGCGGCCAGTGCGTCGCCGGACGCGGTCGCGGCGGCGGAGCCCACGGCGAAGAAACTGGTAACATCCGTGCCGTTGAGCTTGAGGGTGAGGCCTGACGGCTCACTGTTGTAGCTTACTTTGAAATCCGGAGCATCGGGATAGAGCCCACCGTTCTTGGGTGAATCGATTTTCACATTGGTACACCCTGCCGCGATGAGAGATAGTGCGAGAAATGTTGTGAGAATGCGTCCGCGCATCATTGGTGCCTTTCCCTACGGTTTGAGTGGCGGTCCCAGCCTGGCTGGAGCCAATATGCAAGAAACGCGCCACAATCTGCGCGGATGCCAGGAACAAGGAATCGCTCGGTGCCGCGTTCGCCGGCTGCCGCCTTCGCCTGGCTATGAAGGAGCGTGCAGATCGGCGTGAAGTATTGTTCCCTCCGGACGCGAGCGGCGGGCATAGGACATGCACTTGATTCGGTCCGAGCTGCGACGTATAGTCTCTGATATGAACCCAATTTCTACCCAGTCGGCGGCGATTTCCGGCATGTCGTTACAGGCGTCACGCGTCGGGGTATCGGCGAACAACGTCGCCAACCTGCAGACCGAAGGATTCAGGGCGAGCCGAGTCAGGGCGGAGGAGCGAGCTGGAGGGGGCGTGCGTGGCCGCGTCGAAGACGCTGATGCTACGGCCCGCATGGCCTTCAAGGACGGCTCGGTCAAGACGCTGTCAAACACGGACATCGCAGAGGAGTCCGTCGAGCGCTCCGACGCCGCGAATAGCTTCAAAGCCAACGCGGCCGTCGTGAAGTCGTCCGACCGGATGCTCGGAACGCTGATCGATATTTTTGCCTGATCTCGGGCCGCTGCCGGGATCGGTGTGGAGGCGGTGATCGCAAGCCGCGGCGGTTAGGGGTGTGCCTTGCGGGTTGAGACTTCCCCGCGCAGGGCGCTAACTTCGTGTTCTATGCATGCCCGCACGCGTTCGCCGTCACCGCCGGGTCGTGTTTCACTCGCGAACTGCAGCAAGACCTCTACCAACGCCGCCCGCAAGAGCCGGCTGAGCTCGGTGGCGGAGGCGATGCGCCGAATCCGGCCAACGGCCCACTGCCAGAAGGGATTTCCCCCCTCGGCGCCGGCAGGAGGTACGGCGACCTTCCAGATCTCCGCCGCGCCGGCTCCCCCCCCAGACGACCGCACTGCGGCGTCCAACCAGCCCAGGCTTGACGAGCTGTGGACGCCGTGCCTGCGGGCGCGCGCACGCGCATAGAGGGCAATCGCCCCCAAGCTCAGCTCACCAGGACCGGTGCGACGCGGCGGCCGCGATGACTTCTTCCTCTTTGGGCGGCAGATGCTCTCGGATACATCCGGCGGGTCCTTCTCCTCGGCCTGCCGCGGGCTGCTGAGCGCACCCGCCACGGCGGAGCTGAATCGCGCGGTCGAGGAGGCGCGCCCCATGATGCGCTGAAACTGCGTTCGACTGGCCGCGTCGGTCGCGGAAAAACCATCGAGCTCCGGGGCATGCGCATCGGATGCCTCAGAACCAGGTTCGAGCGGCACGGCAGCCGGGTCTGGCGCCGCCAGATCCGGATGGGCGCGGATCCGATAGCGGTCGCCTTTATCACCGATTTCGTCGGCCATGTCGCGCGCTGTCACGCTTGCTGTGAGGGGTCCATGTAAAGGGGGACGCGGCCCTGAGGCTATGCTCCACGTCGCTGAATGTCAATTGGTAGCTAGATCAGGGCGGCACAGCAACAGGTTCGGACGACTCCGCGCGGGCAGTTATCCCCCTGCTTCCGACCGGCCAGTCATTGTTTTTCCGTGCACCGCTGCGCCCTCCTGGCTGGCGCCGCACTGACCTGCCAACCGGGACCGGAGCCCTGCTGGAAGCCAGTCCGGACAATCCCCGCGCACCAAATCACCGCCGCTCTCGAGAGCCCCGAGCGCCCCTTCAAGCCGGGCCAGGGCACGGCCCATCTCGCTGTCGGGACCAGCGGCAAACGGCTCAGCAAGCTCGTACGCCTCCTCCAGGAGCTCCCTCGCCTCGAGCCCGAGGGCCAACGCGACATGGCCGCGCTCGCACAAGCACAGCGTCAGGTAGATGTCGTCGCCAATGTCCCGCAGGGTTTCTTCGGCTTCCATTGCGAGGTTTTCGGCCTCAACCGCGTCGTCGAAGCCGAGCCGCTCGAGCGCCGCCCAGCTCACCAGGACCTGCGCCACACTGCGCCCATTGTCGGCCGATTGTTGCAGCGCCAGCGCCTCTTCAAACCGTGCGCGCGCGTCCTCGAGCTCTCCGGTGTCCCGCAAGAGCCCCGCGAGCACGTGCGCGACCGTTCCCCTGGCAATCGCGTTTCCGGAGAGGCCCACTGCGTCGGCAGCAGCACGACAGCACTCGATCCCCTCGGCGTACCGTCTTGTCAGACCCAGAATCGCGGCGAGATTCGCCGTCGCCAGCGCGCTCGCGGGAATGTTTCCCACCTCTTGGTGTTTCCGCTGCGCTTCCCGGAAGCACCGTTCGGCGTCCGCGAGGCGCCCCTGAACAGCGTGGATGGTCCCGAGGTTAGCGAGAGTTATCGCTTCGGCCCGCGGGCTGCCCGCTGTCCGGTACAAAGAAAGTGCTTGCTCGAACAGCCCAAGCGCCGCGTCCAGCTCTGCGTTCTGCCAGTGCTCCGCCGCCTTTTCTACGAGACTGGTGCCGACGGCGTGGGCGGCGACCGGAGTGGAAAGCCTCGTAGCTGCTTGTGGCATGCCCACAGGGTGGCCGCAGCCGTCACAGTAGCGGGCATCGGCGCGGACTTCGCGGTTGCACGTGGGGCAGTCTATCCATTGGCGTCTACCGCACCACGAGCAAAAACGCGCCTCGGGTAGAATCTCCCGACCACATGCCGAGCATTTCACCATACGCTTACCCTCCGATGCGTCGACTCCTGGATCGCCAATGCGTCGCCCTCGCAATAGCATGGCTCCCAGGGCGGTGCAAGCGCGGAGGAGTGCCGCGGTCCACTGCCAACATTGGGCGTCGGCCGAATGCCGACGCCAACATCGTCATGCCGGCACGTTCCCGTTGTCTTCGCTATTTTCAGAGCTCTAGCGCGGCACGGCCCGACGCGTCTCGGCCATGGCGGCGTCGAGGCGGTGCCAGCTCCGCGCCACGGCGCCCTGCGGCCGGAGCGCCGCGGATGCCTCGAAATCCTCTTGTAGCGCGTCGTATCGATCCGCAAGCGTGGTGAGACCGGCTCGGAGGTCATGCACCGAAGCCCCCTCGTGAGCTTGGGCTTGCAACGCCTCGGCGGCGTCGAGCAACTCCCGCGCGGTGTGCGCGAGCGCGGGGCCTCCCTGGCTACTATCGAGCGCGCGGCGCAGCTCGTGAAGCGCGTCCAGCAGCCGACTCAGCGCCACGTGCAGCCGACTTGTCTCGGGATACCACTCGGGTCGCTGAAAATAGAGTCGCGCCACACGGGCTACCGAAATCAGCTTTCTTTGGCCGCCCGCCGTCCGCAGCTCCACGTTCTCGTCGGACAGACCGACGATCGCCCCATTGTAGGCTGCCCCTGAGGTCATCACCACGGCGTGCGGATCTGCGCCCCTCGCCTTGTCGCTCAGCTCCATTTCAGCGGCGTGATTGCCAAAGTCGATCCACTCCACGCTGGCCAACGCGAACTGCCGCTCCGTCCCCGCCTCAAGCAGAGAGATTGCGTGGGGCGTGATTGCCAACAAGTGGCAGAGATTCTCCGTCCCGTCTACCAGATGAACCCGAACGCGCTCGCTCTCCGCGGAAGCCGCGCCGATGGTAACCGCGAGTAGAAACAGAGCTCGCCCCAACACACAGCTCGCCCTCGTCATGGTCAAGACCTCCCGATGCGTTTCGCGGCCAGCTTCAACACTATTTCGACAGTACTACCACAGCGCTTGCAGCAGCGTTGAGAGGTGCCTGGCACGCTCGGGCGAAGTCTCCAGCGAGACCAAATGCGCCCCAAAGACGGGGCCGGTCTTTACGCATGCCGACAAAAGAAGTATGCTTTTGCCCGTCGCAGCAAGGGTTGGCGACCTCACGGCCAAACCCAGTGGTGAGCAAGACCGTCTCCGGACTATCGGCAACCGCCAGACAAGGAGCTTCAGCGTGACGATTGAACCACCGGCGCTGACCGCCATAAAGGGCATTGGAGCAAAGACCGCCGCGGTGTTGAGCGAGCGGGGGATCATGACCATTCAGGACTTGGCCAATGCCGCCGACGATGACCTGCGGGGAGTCCCGGGCGTCGGTTTTGCGCGGATGTCTCAGCTCAGGGATGCGGCTCTCGCGGCATCGGGCATTACCGAGCCGGTGAGCGCGGTTGTGCCTATCCCCCCCTCGCCACCGGCCGAGCAGCATCTGCCGGCGCAGCCGGTGCCGATAACTACCGAGGTCAGCGCCGCACCTGCACCCCAGCGCATTGCGTCGATTCAACAGGAGGAAAAGGCGATGGCTCCAGGAAAGAAGAACAAGACAAAGAAAAAAAAGGAACCGCGAGACAAGGGGAACAAAAAGGGAAAAGAAAAAAAGGAGCAGAAATCGAACAAGAAGAAGAAGAACAAGAAGAAGAACTAAGCTCTGAGTCTGCGGCTGACAGACGATGAAACGAAGCGTTTTCGGTAGCTCATCTTGACGAAGGCATACGCCAGATCACGAAAACCACTTCACGATTTTCAGAACACGCTGCTTTACAAGACTACGATGGGCCGAGGCATCCTTCGGAGCGCGGGCCAAGTCGCTGTTCTTCAGATACCAGTCGTAACACTCCCGAAACATCTCGTCGTTGGAGTACCGGGGTTTCCATCCAAGACCAAGCAGCGGGGAAACGTCAAAGTAAAACGCTTTGTGATACGTCAGGTAGTGCCAGGGCGCAAGGGGGCTGAGCCGCAACCAGTCAAGCACTCTGAGGGTGTTTATTGTCAGAGACTCTGGAAGGCCGCGCACCCGCGACGTGGTGCCCGCGTGCTCGATCAGGTGCGCGAGCCCCTCACGCAAGGTGCCGAAGCGATCCGTTCCGACGTTGTAGATACCCGATCGTCCAGCGTCGAGGGCAAGCATGTAGGCGTCCATCAGGTCGTGCGCATGCACGAACTGGAAAAGAATATCGCCATTGCCAATAACGTAAACGTCTCTTCCCTCGCGGATCCACTCGAAGAGAATCTGAAAAATGCCGAAGCGCCCCTCGCCGAGGATCGTTCGCGGGCGGATCACGACCAGCGGCAGTGCTGCTCGCTCGCAGACCTCGCGCACAGCGAGCTCGCCGGCAAGCTTCGCGCGCCCGTAAATTTCTACCGGTTTGGGTGCGGTCTCATTGGTGATGGGGCAGTGCTCCGGGCAGCCGAAGAGGGCGCTTGAGCTCATCTGCACGAAGCTCTTGACGCCAGCTTTCACTGCCTCTTCGGCAGCAATGCGGCTGCCCTCGACGTTTACATCCCAGAATGAAGAGCCTGATTTTGTAAGCGGCACGAGGGCCACATTATGGTGGACGATATCGATGCCCCGCATCGCCTTGGCCACGCCCTCGCGATTGCGGATATCGCAGCGAACGAGCTCGATGCCGGCTGGGCGAGACTTGTCCTCCCAGATGTCCAGAATACGGACCTGCTCGCCGCGCTCATGGAGGCGCCGGGCGATGAGGTTTCCAAGGAAGCCGGAGCCGCCGGTGATCAGGTGGTGCACGAGCCCATCTCCAGAAAATCCGAAGAGCAGATAGTGGTAGAGCGCGGGTGCGCCGCGCGGAGTCTAGCGGCCCGTCTCGACGCTTTCAAGAGCCTCCTGTGAGCGCGCGCGGCGCGCCCGACTTGACACGGATCCAGCGCCTTGCTACCGTTCTCCTCACTTTCGCACAGGAATCCCCCAGTAATGTCCAGACCCATCCAGAGAGCCAACGCTGCGCTTGTTTTCGGCGGCATTGGCCTGAGTTTCTTTTTCCTTTTCCTGGCAGCGCGCCGTCTCGACCTGAGCAAGGTCGCCGAGGCTTTTTCGCACGTCAACGCGCATCCGTGGCTGGAGCTGGCAGCGCTCGCATGCCTGGCAGGATACGTCGTGCGGGGCATGCGATGCCGCCTGCTGGTAAGTCGCCAGGCACAAGTCACCAACAGTACCGCCACAAACATCGTCGTCATCGGCTACGCCGGCAACAACGTTTTACCGGCACGTCTCGGCGAGCTCGTGCGCGCCAGCATGCTCACCGAAAGAACTGGCATGCCGCTGGCGACCGCCCTTGCGATCACCTTCGTCGAACGGCTCCTGGACGGCCTGGTGATTCTGCTGTTTTTCCTCATCTCGGCCACGTATGCACCGGAGCAAACCTGGGTGCATGTCTCGATCTGGGTGGTCTCGGTGCTGTTCGGGGTAGCGACGGCGTTCGTAGCGCTGGCGGTGGTTGCTCCGCAGTATGTGCTCGGGAAAGCGCTCGGCATCTCGCAGCGGCTGCAGCCCGAGTGGCGAGATCGCTTCGTGTCGTTCACCACTGCCGCGGTTCAGGGCGTGGCATACTTGCGCAGCCTGCACAACATCTGGCGAATCTGGGTGCTGAGCACCGCGGTGTGGCTACTCGAAGTCGCGATGTTCTATTTTGTAATGGTCTCGTTCGGCTTTGGCGCGCACCCCGCGTGGGCGCTGCTCGTCATGTCCGTCACCAACTTGGGTATTCTGATTCCTGCCAGCCCCGGCTTTTTCGGAACTTTTCATTATATTGCCATGCAGGCGCTGATGCTGTTTGGCGTGGAGCAGGCCAAGGCGTTCGGCTGCGCGGTCATCATCCATCTTACCTTCTATATTCCGATTACGATCTGGGGTGTGCTCGTCATGGTGTGGTACGGAATCGGCGTCGGCGCGACCCTGGTCGCCGCGTACGGGGGTCGCCGAGCGCCAACGATCGAGGTCGAGCCGGAATCGCCCATGAAAGTCCTCGGCAGCGCCCGCCGACGCCTCTCGACGCGACGAGCAGATGTAGTCCTGCGCGCGATCATCGAGGCGCTCGTCGATCCGGCGGAGCTCGGCGTTGGTAGCGAAGCGCGAGAGCAGATTCTCGCCGACGTTTTCGAATTCAGCGCAAGCCAGATACAGGCCTTGCCAATGCGGCTGCGGGTAGCGTTTCGCGGTGGTATTTGGTGCTTTTGCGCGGTGTCCTATGTGCACGCCCGCGCCCCCTTCGCGCAGCTTTCGAGCGGGGTGCGGCGCGACATAGTCGAGCTTTGGGCGTTTGGCCCCGTTGGCCTTGCCAGACAGCTCTTTAGACCGATCCGCTCGGTGGCGTATCTGGCCTACTATGATCACCCCGAGGTGCAGCGGCGGCTGGCCGACGGCACGTCACCGGCGACCGCTCGGGGGACCGCGGTGGTGACGGGGGCCGTGTCGTGACGCCAATTCCTTTCGCGGTGATCGTCGGGTCGGGGGCCGGCGGAGCGATTACGGCTCATGAGCTCGCTGCGAGCGGCCGCGACGTGGTCGTCGTCGAAGAAGGAGACGACCTGGACGCGGGAGCCTTTGATCAGCATGGCCCCAAGATGATGGGTGCCATGTACCGGCGGCGAGGCATGACCCCGATTGTGGGGCGCGTTCCAATCGGCTACGTGGAAGGCTGCTGCGTCGGGGGCAGCTCTGAAATCAACAGCGGCTTTTGGCATCGCGTCCCGAGGGAAGTCCTGTTGAGCTGGAAGGGGCGCTACGAGCTCGACGGTGCCAGCCCGCAGGAGCTCGAGCCGCATTACGAGTGGGCGGAAGCAGCGCTCGGCGTCGGCCTCAGCAAGCGCCCGTGGCCCGGCAGCACCGCGGCGCTGGCGCGGGGGATCGCCGCAATGGGGTGGTCCTACCAGGAGGTGCCGCGCGCTCCGCTGACGCGACCGGACCCGCGGGACCCGGCGCAGGGGGATGCGAGCGGTCCGACCGCCGGCGTGCGCTCGACAGTCCTGGCGCGCGCCCGGGCGGCTGGCGCGAGGCTCATCTCCAACTGCCGCGTGACCCATCTCCTGCGCCGCGGCGCACGGGTCGACGGAGTTCTCGCGCGATTTAGCCGCGCTGACGGAGTCGTGGAGCTCGTGCGCATCCTCGGCGAGCACGTATTTGTGTGCTGCGGCCCTACAGAAACACCCGCACTGCTGCGCCGCAGCGGCGTCAAGCTCCACATCGGCGACACGCTGCGGGTGCATCCAATGCTCAAAGTGGCTGCCCGCTTTCCGGAGCCGGTCGGGGGGCGCGTGTCGCCCGTGCCGCTCATTCAAATCAAGGAGTTCTGGCCCGAAATCTCGCTCGGCGGCGCCTTCTTCTCCACTGGTCACCTGGCCATGCTGCTCAGCGACAACTGGCTCGCGAACCGCGACCTCATGCGCCATGCGGATTGCATGGCCAGCTATTATGTGGCGGTGAAAGGAACTGGGGCGGGAATGGTGCGACCTTCTCGAGTTGACCCGGATGGCGCAAATTTGCGCTATGACCTTTCCGACATCGACATCCTCCACCTGTCGCGCGGGTTGGCGCGGCTGTCCGAGGTGCTTCTCGCCGCGGGCGCGATCGAGGTGCTCCCTTGCGTGCAGGGCCTGCCGGCGATCCGCTCGGAGGTCGAGGCCGTGCGGTGGTTGGATGAGCGGCTTGTGCCCGCGAGTCTGAGCCTCGGAACGGTGCACGCGTTTTCCTCTTGCCCCATCGGCGAGCGCGAGGACCGCTGCGCGGCGAATTCCTTCGGCAAGGTGCGCGGGTTCGAGAATCTGTACATCAACGACGCGAGCATGCTGCCGGACTCACCGGGTGTGAACCCACAGGGAGCCGTGATGGCACTCGCCAGACGCAACGTCGTTCGCTTCTTGGAGGAAAACCCATGACCGAGCCCGTAGCCTTGGTGACCGGCGCAAACGGCTGGCTGGGCATTCGTCTGGTGCGCGCGCTGGTGAGCGGACTTGCAGACGACGCGCGCTTTCCGGCTCCGCAGCCACCGCGCACGGTCCGCTGCCTGGTCCTGCCTTCCTCCGACACGTCCGAGCTCGAGCAACTCGGTGGAGCCGTGCACATCCACCCAGGTGACGTCAGGAATCCCTCGTCGTTGCGCGATTTTTTCGCCGCGGCAGCGGGCGGGACCCTGTTTCATACGGCCGGCGTGATTCACCCGCGCCGCCGCACCCAAGAGCTTTTCGAGGTCAATGTCCGAGGGACAGAAAACGTGGTAACTGCTGCCGCGCGCGCAGGCGTGCGGCGTCTTGTCCACGTGTCCTCGAACTCACCCATCGGCACCAACGCCTCTAACCGGCACGTCTTCGACGAAGGTTCTCCCTACAACCCTTACATGGGTTACGGGCTCAGCAAGCGGCGCGCTGAAGACATTGTGAACCGCGCCGGTGCCTCGGGTGAGCTCGAAGCGGTCATCATCCGGCCGCCATGGTTCTACGGCCCACACCAGCCGGCCCGGCAGACGCGCTTCTTCACGATGATCAAGACGGGCCGGGTGCCCATCGTCGGCGATGGAGAAAACCGCCGCTCCATGGCGTACGTGGACAACATTTGCCAGGGATTATTGCTGGGCGAGCGTGTCGAGAAGGCGTCCGGCCGAACCTACTGGATTGCTGACCGCAACCCCTACACGATGAACGAAATCGTGGACACGATCGAGGGCGTCATGGAACATGATTTCGGGATTCAGTGCAAGCATCGCCGCGTGCGCCTGCCGGGCGCCGCCAGCGCCGCAGCGTACCTCGCGGACAAGATCCTTCAAAACGCTGGCTTTTACTCGCCGGAGCTCCACGTGCTGTCCGAGATGAACAAGAACATCGCCTGCTCCGTGGAGCGAGCGCGGCGGGAGCTCGGCTACGAGCCGAAAGTGTCGCTCGCGGAGGGCATGCGCCGAAGCCTCGCATGGATGCGCGAGCGCGGCATTCAGCCGTAGGCGGCCGGCCGCGCCCGGGGATACCGAGCCGATGGCGCTCTCACTTCGAGCTTCTGGCGTCGCCGCGGTCGCGCGGTTCGGATCGCGACTGCCGCGGTCCGTGCGGGTCATCTCCTTTGACATCTTCGATACCGTGCTCATCCGCCACGTGGAGCCCCCGGCCGCCGTCAAGCGCCGCGTCGCCGAGGTCGTGACCGCCGCGGTTGGGGGCGCGGCCAAAGGCGCCGAGCAGGCAGCCAGGCGCGACGTGCTCGAGCGCTCCTTGCGCGAGCTGGCCAAGAACGCCGGACGAGATCCGGAGTTCCGCCTCGACGAGCTTGCCTACGTGTGGGCTCGGCAACTCGTCACCGCAGGCCACCGGCCCGTTGAAGAGCTGATCCAACGGACCGAGCTGAGCCTGGAGCTCGCAGTGTGCGCGGTCCGCCCAGGAATACGGTCCGTGATCGAGCGGCTTCGCGAACGGGGCAAGACGATCATCGCCACCTCCGACATGTATCTCGGCGAAGCTCTCCTGCGCGCGATCTTCCGTGACAAGGGAATCGAGCACCTGTTTGATCACTTCTATGTTTCCGGCGACCACGGAGCAGGCAAGTATTCGGGGCGGCTGTTCTGGAGAATCGTTGCGGACCTGGGCGTGGCGCCGAGCGAGATCGCGCACGTCGGCGACAATCCGGAGGCGGACGCCCGCGCTCCAGCTCGACTCGGGATCCGCGCGCACCTTTTCCGCGACCCTCCGGACATTCGCCGGCGAGATCGCCTGGCCTTCTATGGCGAGCTCGGGCGGCCTCGCCGATTCTGGCGCGGGCGGCATCTGCTGGAGGTGTGTCTGTCGATCGCCGAGAACGAGCCGGACGGCGCCCGCCCGGACAATGCCTACGCGCGCTATGGTTGGGAGGTGCTCGGACCCGTGTATTGCGCCTTCACCCTTGGCGTGATCGAGCGACTGCAGCGCGCCCCCGTCGCGAAGCTGTTTTTCCCATCGCGGGATGGGTATCTCCCCTATCGGGTTTTCACGGAGCTCTGGCCGAAGCTCGCGGCCAGTGCACCACCGGAGACCTCCTACCTGTACGTGTCTCGGCAGACCGCGAGCACAGCCCTGGCCGCGTTCGGCCTGTCCTATGAGGATGCGATCGTGCCTTTCAACAATCCGCGGCAACGGGGCCTGCAAAGCGTGTTCAAGGCGTTTGGGCTCCCCGACGCGCTGCTCGCCGGGCTGGCCGCCGAGCACGGCATGGCCGACCTGACGGTGCCACTCGATGATCCCAGAGATGTCAGATTTGACGCCTTTCTTCGCGATGATCGGGTGCAGAGACGGGTGCAGCAGCAGGCGGCAGCGCCGCGGGAGCTTCTGGCCGAGTATCTCGGGCAAGAGGGATTCTTCGGTCAGTCCGCAGTCGCTCTGGTGGACATCGGTTGGAACGGAACGATTCAGCAGGCGCTCTGGCGAACGTTTCGGCAGCGCGCCGACTGCCCACGCCTCCAGGGGTATTATCTCGCCTTCTCAGGTGGTATTCCCTATCGGTTCGGCAGCGGCAACGAGGTCGAAGGTCTGCTATTCGACGCTCGGCGCGGGGAGCCGGTGGAGAGAGTTTGCGTGCACTACGAAGAGCTGTTCGAAGAGAGCGCGCGCTCACCGGAGGCCACGACAATTGGATATCGCCGCGCCGACAACGGGGGCGGGGTAGTGCCGATCTTGAAAGCCGAGGACGCTCCCGAGCGTGGTAGCGAGCGCCTGAGCAACGCCATGATCGGTGCGATTCAACAGGGCGTGCTCGCCTTTGTCCCGGTTTTCGCTCGTGCCTGCCTGCTGACGGGGTACGGGTTCGCGGATCTCAAACCGTTCGTTGTCGCCATGCTCGAACGGGCGATCGCCTATCCTCGCCGGGAAGAAGTCGCCATGCTCACGCGCCTCAACCACTGCGAGGACTTCGGAAGCAGCGATCTGATGGATCTGGCGACCGTGCCTCATGGCCCGCCGATATGGCACTTGCGCGAGGTGCTTCGCCACGTTCGCGGCGCGCACTGGCGGTATGGGGCACTGAGCAAGTATGGCGGAGTGCCGCTGCAGGCGTTGCTGCGCCTTGTTGATCTGGTGAGGCGGCGGTGAGCGTGCGGAAGCGACACCGCTCGACGGAAGATCTCGGCTCCTGCACGGCAAGAGATCTGGCGCTCATCGTCCTGGTGCGCCGGCTGGCGCGGGTGGAAAGGTCTGACCGCGATGGCGATGGGCCGCCATGGATTGGCGAGCTGTGCGGGGCGTGGATTCGCCATGCGGCGCCCGGGATTCTGGCAGTTGCCCGGGGCGTCGCCAGTACCGGAAGGAGAATCCGGGTGGCCATCGCGTTGCTCCGGCGGGGACAGGTGCGGGAGCTCCTGGCGCGCCTGTTCTGAAGCGCGCTCGGAGGCGCCGGGAGCTGCGGGTTGCAGCGAGAACGGCGGGCGCGGTACAGTTTCGTCTTTGAGAAGCTCCCGAGAGAACCCCGCGTTGCATTGTGGTAGACGACGATTGCGCGAAAGCGGCGACGGCGGTCTCGAATAGGGTGTACACGAGCGGCAACAGCGCATCACGGTATCTGCAGGAAGGACTATCCAAGGATGGGTTTAGCAGCGGGGCGATTGTCACAGTTCGCGGGAGACCGGTACGACCTGCTCGTCATCGGCGGTGGGATCACGGGGTGTGGCGCGGCGCGGGATGCGGCGCGGCGCGGTCTGAAAGTCGCGCTCGTCGAGGCGCAAGACATCGCCTACGGCACGTCGTCGCGCAGCTCGAAGCTGGTGCACGGCGGCCTGCGGTACCTCGAGCAACGCGAATTCTCGCTCGTGTTCGAGGCCGTGAGCGAGCGGCGCACGCTCATGAATATCGCGCCGCATCTGGTGCGCCCGCTCGGATTCATCTTCCCGGTGTACGCACATTCGCGGTTCGGCATGCGGGTCCTGCAGGCCGGTCTGTGGTTGTACGATGGGCTGTCTCTGTTTCGGTCTCCCAAACGACACCGGATCCTCACCCCGGACGAGGTGGCAAAGGAAGTCCCGCCGCTTGGCCGCACCGAGCTGAAGGGAGCTCCCCTCTACTACGACTGCCAGACCGATGATGCGCGGCTGACGCTCGAGACCGTTCTCGATGCCCGTTCACAGGGTGCCGCCGTGGCGACCTATGCGCGGGTGACGGGTCTGTTGCGCGACAGTGTGGGTCGAGTCGTCGGCGCGCGCGTGCGCGACGTGCTCGGGGACGACGAGGTCGACGTCAATGCCACGGTGGTCATCAACGCCACGGGACCGTGGGTCGATCGGACGCGGGCACTGGGGCTCGGGGGTGAGGCGCTGCTGCGGCCTACCAAGGGCGTCCATCTGGTGCTTGAGGCAGAGCGCTTGCCGGTCCGCCATGCCATCGTCTGCAACCACCCGCACGACGACCGAGTCCTGTTCGCGATTCCGTGGGGCGATCGAACCATCGTCGGCACCACGGATACCGACTTCTCGGGCGACCCTGGCAAGGTCTCGGCGACCCGAGCCGACGTGGACTACCTTCTGAATGCGATGAACGCCTACTTCCCCGACTCGAAGCTGGCGCCCGGCGACGTGATTGCGACGTGGAGCGGTGTCCGCCCGCTCATCGGAGCCGACGGCGTTTCCGCGTCGTCCGTGTCGCGCGAGCACGAGATCACCGTCGACCCGGATGGCCTCATCACGATCGCCGGCGGCAAGCTGACGACCTACCGGCGCATGGCCGCCGAGCTGGTCACCCGAGCGCTCGAAATGATGGCCATTCTCGGGAAGATGCCCGAGGACGTCAAGGACGCCAACACCGGCCGCCGGCCTCTGCCGGGGGCCGTGGGTTGGCCGGACGACGACGATTTTGACACCATTGCCGCGCAGGCGGTAGAAGCCTCCATGGGCACCGTCCCACGCTCGGTCGCCCGCCATCTCATCGAACGCTACGGGATGCGGGGGGTGGAAATCGCGCGCCTGCTCGCTAGCGACGATAGCCTGCGAGAGCCGCTGGTGCCGGGAAGGCCCGAGGTGCTCGGCCTGGTCGACTGGGCGGTGAAGCTGGAGCTGGCGCAGACCGTTCGGGACGTCATGGAACGGCGCACGCAGCTTTTCCTTCGTGACAAGGATCAGGGCCTGGCGGCCGTCGACAAGGTGGCTTCCCGGATGGCAAGCTTGCTCGGTTGGTGCGACGAGCGCAAGACCCGCGAGATCCTGACGTACCAGGAAATCGTGGCGCTGTCGCGGCAGTGGCAGCAAGAATGAATGGAGCGTGAATTTTGTGACCTTTTCTTCACGCGCGGAGATCTGGACATCGTCTGGGCTCTCAAGAAAAGCCTCCGCCGTGCTATGGGTCGTGTCCTGTTCAGGAGGCCGGTCCGGTCGCTGTGCGGCGGCGAAAATCGGCGAAGTCTGGCTTGGAGGACGGAGTGAAACCGATAAGTTGACTTCGGCGGCAACCTCCTATAGATCTATAGACAGCATCGGGAGCACGAACATGAAGTGTCGAGCGTATCTGAGAAGTTTCGCAGGGTTGTCAACAGTTGCCTTCCTCTTCCATGCACCGGCGGCGCCGGCGCTCACGATTGACCCGTACTACGCCAACTACTACAGCGTGACGAGCATCGGATCAGTGCCAGGACTCCCTACCCAGTACGGCGGACTGACGTTTCTCGATGAGAATACGATTCTCATCGGAGGACACGCAAACTCTTCTTCCGGTAGGCTCTACACGATCGCTGTGGTGCGCGGAACGGACAGCCACATCACTGGCTTTTCCGGTACGGCGTTGCAGTATGGCGGCGCGGCCTCGGGGATCGGAGACTACAACGACGGAGGTGTGGCGTTTGGCCCCGGCGGTGTCCTGTTTCTGGGGCGGTGGCCGAAGAACGAGATCGGACAGGTAAAGCCCGGGACCACAGACGATGAGGACCAACTCGCGGCTGGTCCGGAAGGCGCCGCGAGCTCGGTAAGCTCGGTCAACTTCGTGCCCTCCGGCTTTGGTGGCGCCGGTCGGGTGAAGGTTATGTGCTGGGAGGCCGGTCAGTGGTACGCTGCGACGTTCAGCCCTGACGGCAGCGGTACGTTCAACATCGGTCCCTACACCATGGTCGATCTGGATCCGACGGTCGCCGGGAACCAGGCTGTTTCCGGAGGACCGGAGGGGTTTGTCTACATCCGCGCCGGAAACGCGCTCTTCGCCGTCAATAGCATGCTCATCTCCGAGTACACGGCTGGGGCAGTGGGGGCCTACGAAGTCGACGGCAACGGCAACCCCCTGGTGAATACGCGACGCACATTCATGAGCGATCTCACGGGGGCGGAAGGCGCGACGATCGATCCCGTGACGGGAGATTTTCTCTTTTCCACGTTTGGCGGCGGTAACCAGATCGCGGTGGTGCAGGGATTCCTCCGACCCGTGCCTGGGGTGTCGCCTGGCGGGCTGGCCTTGTTGCTGCTGGTGCTAAGCCGGGTGATCCCGCGACGGGGAAGAAAACAATGAAAGTCCTTGTCGCTCCAGGGGCCGTCGTGGTCTCGCTGCCGTTGCCGGCGGCATCTTCCCTCATTCCCGGTGCAGCGAGAGGCACAAATCCAACCTCCCATGAATCCGCCCGCTACTTCCCGCGTTTCACTCAGGAATCGTCGAACAGGCGGTGATCCCGGGGTGTCACGAGATTCGCGACGGGGCTCCGAGGTGCTCGCACAAACCGCCTCAGCCATGATATAACCGCACGGGTTTGACGCCAGCGGCGCTGAACCAGTTCCCGCTCATCGCCGCGCCTCAATCCCATTGCCGCTTGGAGGGGCTCATGCGCAAGTGCCCGATCATGCTCAATTCCGACCTGCCCAGCATTCGCTCCGGGATCATGCCATACGGTGACAACGACGATCTGAATCGCGCGTACGGGCATTTCCACAGCCTGGCGAATGCCGGGGGACGAAGCATGGCGTTTTGCTCTTCGTACGACTTCGCAGGAGACGGCACGGTGAGCGGCTATTGGGTCCCGCGCAACTGGCGTTGGGCGCCGGTGGCAGAGCCCATCGAGGCCACCTTCGTTTTTGACAAGCTCGACGAGGGTGAGCCGCATTTTCGCGCCGTCATCGACAGAATCATCGAGCTGGGGCTGCCAATCTTCGGTCACGTCGGCTTGAGCCGGCTCGTGGGTTCGAAATGGAAGTCTTACGAGGCGTTCCGGCGCTATCACGCGTTGACCCGGCGCATTGATCCCGCGTCAGGCCCGGTTGAAGAGCAGGTCTCGGCATTCTTTGACCTCATGGACGAAACCTATGCCGAGCATCACGAAGCGGCTCTGCTGAAGCCGGATCACGGCTGGGAAAGCCGCGGAATTTTCATGGTGACCCGGCAGCCGCGAGGGTTGGAGCTTCGCCATTGGTGGGGCCAGCGGATCGACGACCCAGGATTTGTTCGCCACATCCTCGGGCAACTTGCGCGCCTTCCCTACGTGATCCAGACGCTGGTGCACACCTACGAAGGAATACCGGAAATCGGGCTGGCCGGGCTACGCCACGACGCTCGCTTCGTGTTTGCCATCAAGGACCATGGCCGGGTCTCTTTCATCCAGACCTACGTAAAAACCGTAGACCATGGCATGATCTATGTCCACCCCGACAGCTACCCGGCGGGCGCGTGGGCCGTGGTCGATCCCGTCGCGCACCGGATCGGAGAGCTCTTTCCGTATGGGGTTTTTTCTGTGGACGTAATGCGCGACATCAGTGGCCGCTGGTTTCTCACCGAGCTGAACGACCAGGTTGGATTCAACATCAACTGGCACCAGCAGGGCGACTTCGAAGGCGTCGATCAACTGATGAAAGCGTATCTGGAAGAAATGCACGAGATGATGGATAACCCGGCTCAGCCGCGGTATCGCTCCCCGCTGTAGCTTCTGGGTTGCGCGCCGCGCCTGAGGCCGAGCCCGACGCCATGGGCTCGGCCAAATGGGCGCGCAGTGCCGGATTTCAGCTTCCCTCGCGCCGGGACTTTTCGATTGTGCGGTAGGCTTCTGTGAGTCGTTGAGACCGCTCGGTGGCCGTCTTTTCCTTGATCGGATCGCCCGAGTGGATGTCGGGATGGTGCTGGCGAATGAGTCGCCTGTAGGCGGCCTTGACGGTTTTCATGTCCGCGTCCGGTGAGACATTGAGCTCGGCGTAGTGACGGCGCAGGTCATTCTTGGGTCTGCCGGCAGCGCCTGCCCTCCCCGACGACTCGTGGCCGGGGCCGCTTCCTGGCTCCGCTGTGGGCCGGGCGCGCCGCGGCTCTTCCCGTTCCTTGGAGGTCTGGCGACGCGATCGCGCCTCGGCGAGCTCCGCCTCGAGCTCGTCAAGAGCATCCTCAAACGCCTCCCGATCCGGAACCGTGGACGAATCCTTGCGCCCCGGATCACGCCAATCATCGAGCACATGCTCCCAGTCTCCGAGGTCGAGCTCGCGGACCTTGTCGAGAGCGGCGTTTCCATACATTTTCATCAGGCGAGCGAGACGAAACGGTATGCTCATGCCGATTGTGCTCCATTGGAGGGCGGCGTCGCGCCAGTGTCCGCGCGAGGTTCGGGACCTTCGCCATCCTGGTCGTCAGGAGAGCTCGTGGGGAGATCGAAGGCCACGGCTTCGGGCGGCGCGGCGGCCCCCCCTGAATTCCCGGGCATCGCGATGAGCCCGATCTTCTGGAGCGCGAGCAAGCTCTTCGCCACCTTTTCCACTGTCAGCTCGGTCGCCGCTGCGATCGCCTCCACTGTCGATCGACCGCGCGCGACGCCATCCTGCGTCCCGGGCGTGGCTGAGCTCTCACCGAGGATGTGCAACCCTACCCGCACGGTGTCCCGATCGAGGCGGGCGGCCTTCAGTGCCCGGATCGCACCCTTGATTTTGCCGGGACGGCTCGTGCGTTTCTTGATCTTCACCATGGAATCCTGAGAGGAGCCGCGTCGCCCAGGGCCGCGGCGATACCTTCCAGGGTACGACGGATTCTTGACCAGAACAAGAGCTTCGCTTCGCCCTGGAGTGGCAACGCGTCAGAGCCGCCGCACCTCCACGCTCGCCCCCGGGACCTCGCTCCACGGTTCACAGCGACCGCCGAGATGCTGGGCCAGAAACCGCTCGGCGCGACCAAAGAAATCAAATCGGTTCTCCGGCCGCACGAAACTGTGTCCCTCGTCGGTGTAGACCACGTACTCGACCGCAACGCCTTTCTGGCGCACAGCAGCCGCGATCTGGTCCGATTCGTGTATCTTTACGCGCACGTCGTTGGCACCCTGGCCGATGAGCAACGGCGCGCGGATCGCATCCACGTGAAACAGCGGGGACAGACGCCGGTTCAGCGCCTCATCGTGCTCCACGTCGCCGATGCGGAGCATCGACTCTTTCTTGGCCAGCTCCCAGTATGGCGGAGCCGAAGCCAGCAGCGTGCGGAGGTTCGAGGGGCCGAACATATCGACGCCGCAAGCATACAGCTCGGGCGTAAAGGCGAGACCGGCGAGCACCGCATACCCTCCGTAGGAGCCACCCAAGATTGCCACCCGCGCCGGGTCGGCGATGCCGCGCTCCACGGCCCACAGCACCGCATCCGTCAGGTCGTTCTGCATCTTCTGGCCCCATTCGCCGTTCCCCGCGTTGAGGAAGGATTTGCCGTATCCGGTCGAGCCGCGGAAGTTCACCTGCAGCACGGCATACCCGCGATTGGCAAGCCACTGCACATTGGGACGATAGCCCCAGGTGTTTCGGGACTGTGGCCCTCCATGCGGATTAAGCACGAACGGCAAGCGTACCGGCTCTACGCCTGGCGGCAAGGTCAAGTAGCTCACCAGATCGAGGCCGTCTCGCGATTTGATGATCACGGGCTCGACCGGCGCGAGGGCATACTCCTCCAGCTCCGGCTGGCTCACCAGGAGCTCGCTGCTCGACCTCGCGTCGCGGTCATACAGAACGTAACGAAGCGATCCTCGGTCGCGCTCGAACGCCACAATCCAGATCCGGTCCGCCAAGTCGCGGCTGACGATCGACAGATTGTCGGGAGCGAGCTTTGACAGCGCCGCGAAATCAGCTCGCACGGAATCATCGAGTACCGTCCAGTCTTCTTTCTCAAAGTCGAACGACACTGCCTCGAGCACGTGCGTATCAGGATTGACCAGCACGCGTCCAACGTCCGCTTTCGGGTTTTCCGCCAGCGTTCGCAGCTCCTCGCCGGTTTGAGCGTCGATCTCGACCAGCCGCGCCGTGTCCGAGTCTGTGGTCGTCTCGACGAACAGGCTCCTGCCATCGGCCGCAAAATCCTCTACGTTACCATTCTCGCCAAACGGCCAGGTCACCAGGTCGCGCCAAGGTTGGTCGCGGTTGTCGCGCACGCGCAGCGTAGTACTGCCGTCGGTGGAGCCGGAGGCAAGCGCGGCGCGAATCTCGAAGGCAGGATCCGTCATCCATCCGAGCACGTCGCCCGGGTTTTCAGTATCCAGCACGGCAGTCCCGGCCTTCACGTCGACTCGATACATGTCAAAGACCCGCCGGTCGCGCAAGTTCAGACCCACGAGCAGGTCGCCAGGATGCTTGCGATCGAGCATGACGTTTTGTGCCCGCACTCCCGGAAAAGGCGTCAAGTCGCGCACCATCCCGGTGGCCAGATGCACGACAAAGAGGTGGTCGTTTTCCTCGCCTAGCTCATCCTGCAAGTAGACAATGTGCTGGCTGTCGTACGTCCAGAGGTGCTGAAGGATGCCCCGGTGAGTATCGTTGGTGATCATGACCGCATCCGCTGCGCCGAGCGTCTGTAACCAGACGTTGAGCACCCCGGCGGGCGAAGGTGCGAGGAAGGAAAAGCGGCTAGCGTCCGGGGCGAGGCGGGCCTGGAATTGTGTGGGGTTACCGAAAAGCACCGTACGCGGAATGAGCGGCACCAAGTCGAAGGAGTGGGCGCCGGGCGACGGGGAAGTCGGCGCGGGTGCCTCGGCGCCGGCGGGAATGTTGGTGCGCGCAAGAGCTACCATGATGTCGTCTCCCGATGGTCAAAGTATTGGTCAATCATGCGGCCGGGCAGCGCCTGAACGCGCCGGCGAGCAAGCACCGCGCGCGCTCTCCAGGCCCTGCGGCACGGCGGTGTCGGGGAATTGCGAAAGGACCTCAGCATAGATCTCTGCCGGTATTCGCTCGTAGCGCCGTGAGAAGTGAAAGGGCACCAGGCAACGGACGTTGGCAGCGCTGGCGATCTCGCCACAAGCGCGCGTGGTCAGATGCCCCGTGGCGTGGGCAAGAGCAGCATCGGCGACGCGAAAAGCAGCCTCACAGTACAAGGTGCGGGCCGCTCGCGCAAACGCGATCAGCCGACTCCGGTTGCTGGGCGAATCGGCCAGGTCCGTGGCGTAGACGACACGGCCGGTGCCAGCGCGGTCGTCGTCCGTGGTCGTCCGGCCAGGTGGTCTCCTTGCCAAATCAGGTTTCTCCTCGGCCGCAAAGGCGAGAACGGGGATGCCGTGGTCGAGCGTGATCGCGCGCACGCGAAAACCCGGCTCCTCCAGCAGCGTGCCCTCGTGGCGCACCCCATCTGTGCGGAGAGCGAGCTCTTGCTTGCCGACCACGAGCTCCCAGCAGGACAGCAACTCCTCGCCGACCTCTGTGATCTCGAAGCGTGGGCCAGCGTCACCGATGCGATCCCAGCGCACCGAGGCTACCAGATTCGCGACGTGTGAGGCGAAACCCGGCGGCCCGAAGAGCCGACAGCAGCACGGATAGCCAATGCGGCACCGGATCAGCCACAAGAGTCCGGCGATGTGATCGATGTGCGCGTGGGTCACGAAGGCATCCGTGATCTGGTGCGCCACACGCGCCGGCAGGCGGTCGGTCGCGCCGATATCGAAGAGGATACTGCGCCGTTTTCGCGCACAGCGAAGATGAAGAATCGGATCATCGAACGGTCCGCCGAGCAGCTCCGCCACGAAGGCGCGGCCGGCCGAGCGGCGGGAGCCCGCACCCCAGTCCGCGAGCCGCGCCGCCGCCGCGGGCGCGGACGCGGCTAACCTACCACCTTCGCAATGGGGACGGGCGGTCGTCAGTACACCATCGCGCCGAATAGCGTCGCGGACGATCAACGCCCGCGCTGCAGCTACCTCAAAGCGAGGGGCCAGCACGCGGACGACGCCTGAGTCCACCCCCAAAAGCTCTCCCATCGCCAACGTCTCGCGGTTTTCTCCAACCAGCACGGCCTGGCGACCGCTCCAAGCCGCCGCGGCGGAGACCGGAGGCGGTGCACCCCCAACGGCAAGACCCGCCACGGGCAGCTCATGCACCTGCGCACCGGCGATGTGCTCCTCCCACCGACTCGTCCGGTCTGCTCGCCGCTGGCGACTGCTCCGCCCCCGCGCTGCGGCCGCGGCACGCACCCGCACCACCGTGGCGCCGGCCACCGCGAGGTCGTCGAGAACCGACTGTGCTTCGTCTTTTCGCTCCACAACCACCGCCGCGGTGGCCTCCACCGTTGCCACCAGCGCCGCGAGCAGCTCCGCTGCTGCCATTCCCCGCACCGCTCCCGGCGTATCCACGAGCAGCACGCACTCTGGCGCGCGGGGCAAGCGACGCACTGCCGCCACCAGCGGCAGACGAAACCGGAGCGCGTCGAGCGACCCGAGACCGACCATGCCGAGTACGTGCCAGCAGCGGCCGCAGCGCCTGGCGATGGACACGCAGCCGGGGACTCCGAATGCGGGCTGCCCGGGGTCGGCGCAGATCGCCTCAACGGGAACTCGCTCGGCAACCAGGGCATCCGCAACACCGGTAAGCAGCGTGGTCTTTCCGGTGCCGATATCGCCGGCGAACACGATCCGGGTGTGGCCCGGAACAAGCTGCGCTGCCACGATCGCGGGGTCGGCGCGCAGCCAGCATTGTTCGTGGTCAGGGGCGACCATTCAGCACCTCCAAAGCCAGGAATCGCGCGCTGGAGTCAGCGCGCGCCAGGACCGCGGCCGGCAATCCGATCGCCCGGCGCGGCGGGCGCAATCGCCGCGCCTGGCGATCTTGACGGACCATTCTAGAACGGCTAAATTAATTGACGCCATGGGACGCAACGCACTTATTGACAAGGCAGCGCTTCTGCAGAGCGCGACCCGGATCTCGTCCGAGGTCGGGCCCCAAAATCTGACCATCGCCGCCCTCGCCGCGAGCGCAGGGGCATCGACAGGTTCCATTTACCACCGTTATGCTTCGCGCAACGAGATCCTGGCGGCAGTGTGGCTCTGCCTCGTGGAGGAGTTTCAAGCCCAGTTTCTCCAGGAGCTCTCGGCGGAGGACCCGGTGGCGGCGGGTCTGGGTGCGGTCCGATTCACGTGTCAATGGGTCCGGGGTCATCCCAGGGAAGCTCGCCTGCTGCTGCTTCACAGCCGCGAGGATTTTGCCGCGGACGGCTGGCCGGCGAGCTACCGAGAGCGCGCGGCGGCGCTCACGGAAGCCGCAGCGCAGGCGATCAACGGGTTCGCGGTGCGGCTCGCGGGGGCATCGCATGGCGCTGCGGTACGGGGCATTCAGCTCGCCCTGATCGATCTCCCTACGGCGGCGCTGAGGCGAGACGTCGAGGCCGGCATGACGCCGGAGCCGGAGCTGGAAGCGATGCTCCTCGAAACGTGCGCATTCGCACTGCGCAGAATATGGCAGCGGCATTTTGGTTCATGAAAGGAGAGCAATGATGGAACGGGACGAAATGTTGCGGTTGGCGGAGCAGTTCATGGCGGCCTGGAACAGCCAGGAAGTGGAGCGCGTGCTGTCAATCTATACGAGCGACGTGGAGTATGTCGACCCGAACACGCGTGGAGCGGTGCGGGGTGCGGACGCCCTGCGAAAATACCTGACCAAGCTTTTCGCAGGCTGGACAATGCACTGGTCGTTGCGCGAGGCACACTTGTTCGAGGGGGGAGAAGGCTGCGCCGTGTTGTGGCACGCGACGTTTCGGAAACCAGGGGGAAGCACTACAGCCGAGGCTGACGGCATGGATTTCGTGCGGGTCAGGGATGGCCGCATTCAGCGCAACGAGGTGTATTTCGATCGCGCCGTTCTGAGCTCGCTCATGGCCGGGTAAGCGTCTGGCCGAGCGGAAAAGGGGCGGACGGGCGAAATCGGGGTCCGCCCCCGTAGAGCTGGCGTCGGCCAAATGTGCTTCACGCCATGGCGAGCGCAATGCGCATCACCCGACATTCAGCCGACGCCGCAAGACTTCAGAGCGTGCGGTGTTGGGACCGCCGCCGGCGCGCGGCCGCGGCTACGAGTGCCGCGGCGCCGAGGCCGACTAGCAACCCGGCGAGGGTTCCTACCCGGACCAAGGGCAGGTCGTCCGTGATCACGACACGCGCCGCGGTCGCCGTCCCGCCGCAAACCTCGGCACCGGAAAGAGCCACACGGAAGACTTCTTCCGCCTCGCGGGCAGCGTCGTCGAGCAGTGTCACGGTCATCGTTCCGGTCGACTGACCGGCCGGCACCGTCACCGTGCCAGCGGCAGCGACGTAGTCCTGACCCGCCACGGCACTCTCATCGGCGGTTGCGTAGCTTGCCGAAAGCTCGGCGCTCGTGCTTCCCAGGCGCTGGACCTCCAGCGTGACGTTCCCGCCGGCCTCGCTGACCGTGTATGAGTCGGCAACAAGGCGCAACGCGGTCTGGCCTGCGACGCCGGTGAGCGCCGCGTGGACAGTAGCATCCGGCGCCAGAAGCTCCAGCGTCGCGGACTTTGCGCCCGCTGACAGCGGCGCAAACTGAATGTCGACGGCGCAGTTTCCGCCGGGCACCAGTCGCCCTGAGCTGCAGCCGTCGGATACGATTGCGAAGTCCCCGGCCCCCGTTCCGTCCAGCGCCGCGCTCGAAAACGCCAGGTCGGTGGCGCCGACGTTCGAAATGGTTACGCTCTGCGCCGCCGAAGTAGTCCCCACTGCCGCCAGGCAAAAGTCAACGGTCGCCGGTTCCGGGTTCGCGCTGCCCTGCCCAGCCGTTTGGAAGCTCCAGGTGCGGTCGCTTTCAATGGCGTTGCCGGAGGTGTCCTTCAGGTCCTTTCCGGCAGCCGCAACGTACGTCGTGTCATTCGCGAGCGCCACCGCCGGCACCAATCCGATACAGCTCTGCACCTGATCGTGAACGAGCTCCACGACGACGCTTTCGCCCCTGGAGCTCAGGCGGACGTTGGCGACCGTGACGGTCAGCGGGTCAAGCGGCTCGTCGAAGCAGACGCGTGCGACCTCAGCGCGGGCGTCGGCGGTGATCGCGACGCCCTGGCTCCCGTCGGCAGGCTCGACGCGCACGACGTGCGGCGGCGTCTGATCCGAGAAAGACGGGGTCACAACGATCGCGACGGCCGCGGCCTCACTTGTCGTCAGCCCGTTGCCGGCAGTGAAGCTGAAGCTATCCGGCCCATCGTAGTCGATTCCCGGCGTGTAGATCACGTCTGGAGGTGTGCCGGTCAGGCTGCCGCTGCTTGGCTGCTTGACGATCGCGTAGGTCAGCACCCGGCCGGCCGGATCGCGGCCGCTGAGGGTAATCGGTACAGCGGTATTTTCGACCACCTGCACCTGCTGCGGTTCCGCCACGACCGTCCGCACTGTCGACACCACTGCGTTCGTGGTCGTCTCCTCGGGAACGCTTGGGAAGAACACCCGTCCGACATTGACGATCACGCCGCCGATGGCCGCATCGTCGCGCACCTGGACCGAGTAGCGCACTTGCCCGGCAGCACCGGGAGCGAGATCGCCGACGTTCCAGAAGATATTTCGCGTCCCCGGCACGTAGCTGCCTCCGCCCTCGATGACAAGCGAGCTCTCGTCGAGATAGGCGCTGAGCTGGTCGCTGACGAACACGCCCTGCGCCGTTCCCGAGCCGGTGTTCTCATAATCGATGACATAACTGAGCGTCTGCCCGCGCACCACGTCACCGGACGGCCCAGACTTCGCGTTCGGGTCGTGGGCGGTCTGGACCTCGCCGTCTACCTCGTCCTGGTTGATATCGCACTGCTCTGCCGGCGCTCGGGCCGCCGCGTTACGGCCACAAGGCCGCGCCTCCCGCGGCCGCGCGCAGTTCTCTTTCTGGCAGTCGCAGCAGCTCGCCACGTCGCTGCACTCCTCCGCCTTGCACGTCTGGCCGTGCGTGCACAGCGGACAGAACTGGACTTCTTCCCCATAGGCGTAGACGCCGTTGATGCAGTCGTAGCCGTACATGACCACGTCCTGGCCCATGATGTACTTCTCAACCAGGTTGGCCGGACGACAGCCACGCTTATCTTTGTCGCAGAGGTGGCACTTGTCCGGGTTTCCCGTCACGCACTCGAGGCAGTCGTTCACGCACATGGAAATATCGACTCCTTCCCCGAGGAACGGAACATTCTCGGAGAGGAGCGTCAAGCACCCGGCGCACGACCCCTTGTCACCGGTAGCGCATTTGGCGCAGGTCCAACTATTCATCGCCGCGCCCACGGCCTTGAACACGCGGCCGATTACCCAGATTGGCACTTGCTTGCCGATACAGGTGCCGAGGCACTGCCCGTAGCTTGGGCTGTTCGCCATCGCCCATGTGCCTGTTGGGCCGAGGAAGCTGTTGCGGTTCATGTCGAGCGCCATGGCTCCGCCCGTGTCGGCCAGGGCGAAGGTGGAGGTCCCGAATGTCTCGAGGATGCTCGACGCGCCGGTGAGGCCAGGGCCCGTCCGCACGGTAACCGCGGCCGGCATCCGGGTGGCGGGGTCGAATAGCCAGAGGTGGGTGACCTCCGAGCCGTCGTTTGCCGTCGTCCTGGTCGCGATATCGTAGTATTCGTAGCCCTGGGTCTGAGCGTGAGCGAAGAGCGCCTGGGCGCGGGAATCGGCGGCGAGCAGAGCATCGACCTCGGCGCTGGTAAGCGTGGCGCGGGCGACCTCCGTACGGGCCTCATACGTCAGGTAGGGGGCGACATCGAGAGGTGAGCCGGCGGGGCTGCCCGACCAGCCCAGTGCCGCCCCTAGACTTTGCTTGGTGTGTGGCGGGATTCCCCAGGGAACCTTCCCGCGAACGGCTACCTCGCCGCTGTCGAGGGCGGCCAGATCGCCGAGATTCCAGAAAACCTCGTGGCGGGCTCGGTGGTAGGTGCCGCCACTCGAGCTGGTGTCGTATTCGAGCGTCGGCGGCAAGCGAAACACGAGCACGGCCGACGCGATCGTCTGTCCCAACAAATTCGAGTAGCGGAGCACGTAGGTGGGGTTGTCGCCGACCATGGTGATGGTCGGGCCGAAAATGCGAACGCCGTAGGTCTGCGCCGTGGCGCTGGCGGCGGCACCGTTGTCCGCGAGGTTCGGGTCACCCACCGCGCTCTTCACGGCAGCCGTGTTCCAGATGGTCCCCAGGATCCTCGCGCTGGTCAGCTCGACGATGACACTTGCCTGGGCGCCAGCGGCGAGGTCGCCGAGAGCGCAGGTGAGGGGCCCGCCTCCCCATTCCCGTCCGGCACCGCGCGCGGGGGGCGTGCATGAGCCCTGCGACGGGGTGGCTGCCCAGTAGGGCGCGTCGAGACTCCAGGAGTCCGTCAGGACCACTGCCGTCGCCGCGTCGGGACCGGCGTTGCCGATCGTGATCGTATAGGTCACGCGCTGGCCGAGCTGGACGGGATCGGGACTGGCGGCGACGGCGGCGGCTAGGTCCGCACGCGGGGCCGAGTCGTTGAGGAGGACAGTAAAGTGATCGTAGCTCGTACCCGTGTGCCCGACCACGACGTCGGGTTTTTCGTTTCCGTCGAGGTCTCCGGCACCCGCCCACGGCGCGCTGTTGCTGCCAACCGCGTAACCACGCCACGGGTCGAACGTGCCATCGCCGTTGCCTGCCAGCACTGAAAAGCCATTGGATGCCGTGGTGGCAGCGTGCGCAACCGCGATATCCGCCTTGCCATCCAAGTCGAAGTCCGCCGCAACCAACCCGGACGACGCCACACCGCTCGTAAGGGTCTGGGGGGCGGCGAAGGTGCCATCGCCCGCGCCGAGCAACACGTACAGGCCGTCGCCCGCACTCCCCGCGAGGTCGAGCGCGCCGTCCGCGTCGATGTCCACGGCAACGAGGTCCTGAAGCTCCGGAACGGCTGAGCCAGGCGTGACAAGCTGGCCGGTCTCGTAGCCGCCATCGCCCTTGCCCTTCCAAAAGACGAGCCCGTCCGGTTCACCCCAGGAACGGGCGACAATGTCGGGCCGACCGTCACCGTCAAAGTCGGCGGCGGTGAAGCCGGAGGCTGGATAGGGTGGGAATTGCCCCAGAGGAAGCGGGCTGCCACTGAGCCCGAACGATCGGTCACCTGCCGTTCCGTAAAGCCAGGTCTCGATCCCATTCCGGGTCCAGATCGCGAGGTCCGGGGCAGCATCGGCGCCGTCGATTGGAATGGCGACAACGTTGGCACCAGCGTCGTCGGGGCTGGATGGAACGTAGGCCTGGACGTTGCCGAAGGTGCCGTCCGCGTTGCCGTAGGCGACGAGGTCGCGCGGCGCGGGCCCGCCCTGCACGCCACCGGCGCCGAGCCAGACGGCATCGAGCTTGCCGTCGTCGTCAAAGTCCGTGACCCGCAGCGAATTGTAGAGCTCGCCGGCGCCAGAAATGCGGGGGATCGCCTCGGTGGCGGCCGCCAGCGTGCCGTCACCATTGCTTCGCAGGAAATCGAGAGGGTCGGTGATGGCGAGCAGATCGAGCTGACCGTCGCTATCGGCGTCGGCAAGTGCGGCGCCGCGGTTGTTGGTGCTCCAGGCGCGACTCGTCGCGAAGCTGCGCGGCGCCCGAAACGTCCCTTTGGCCGCTGGCAGCCCCAACACCACCGCCAGGCCGCCGCGCCGGCTATTTGTCGACGGCGACGCCACCGCCACATCGGTGGCACCATCGCCGTTGAAATCCGAGAAGACGAGCGACTCCGTGGACGTGCCGTCGCGATATGCCGCGCCGGCAAGGCCCGAGCCAGGAGACGGAATCCAGGTCGACCGCGTCATGCCTCCGCCGCTCGCTCCCAGGCCGATCGTCAGGAAGTTGGCGCTGTGGCCAAAAACGACGTCGGGGACACCGTTCCCATCGAGGTCCGGCGCTGCATTCTCGCTGAAGCGCCGGCGCGGCGAGGACTCGATCGGCACCAGGTCGCCGTCAGCGGGCGTCGTGAAGGTCCCGTCCCCGCTTCCGGGCAGTAACGCCATCCGGCTCCCCTCGCCTGCCACCACAGCGTCGAGATCGCCGTTCCCGGTGAAGTCGGCGACGTACAGCCCGAGGACCTGCATGCGGGCGCCGGAGCGGATCGGTGCCCCGAAGCCCCCGCTGCCGTCGCCAACGAGCACCTCCACTGCTTGTGCGCCGTAGCTTCCAAGAACGATGTCGATCCCACCTGCGCCGTCGACATTGGCGAGTGCCAGATCTTGGGGGTTGTCACCCACGGCGTAGTCTGCAGGGGACC
The DNA here is from genome assembly GCA_016188575.1 of Candidatus Schekmanbacteria bacterium. Classification (GTDB taxonomy): domain Bacteria; phylum CSSED10-310; class JACPHN01; order JACPHN01; family JACPHN01; genus JACPHN01. The sequence continues at coordinate 37,984 of JACPHN010000228.1, read as the reverse complement.
GGAACGTGCCGCTGCCGGCGCCCAGGAAAACCGATACACCGTCGTCTTGCGCGCACGCGGCGACAGCGTCTAGCTTGCCGTCGCCATCGAGGTCCGTCGCCTGGATTTGCTCCGGGCGGCAGGTGGCCGCTGTCGCGACCGGATCGGCCAGAGTCCCATCGCCATCCCCGCGGTAAAAGAGCAGCTCGCGCCGCTCCGAGCAGGCCACCAGAATATCGGCCTTGCCATCGCCGTCGAAGTCTCGCGCCAGGATACCGTAACCAAAGGCTGCGGCACCGCTTTCCTGCCGCGGCACCGCGAACGTCATCGGGCCGCGAAACGTGCCGTCCCCGCCGCCAAGCAAAACCGCCACGAAGCCATGTCCCCGGAGATTGACCGTCGCCGCCAAGTCGGCGAGACCGTCGCCGTTGAGATCGGCGGTAGCGACGCCCGTCGCGCCATTGCCGTCGGGAAACGTGAGCGGTGTCGCGATCGCCTCGACGAACGAGATCGCAGCTTCGAGCTCTGACGGCCTCGGGAACAGCGCGACGACGGTTACAAGACACACTGCCAATCGAGCTCGAGCGCGACCGGTCATGACGGCTTCTCCTTTCGACATCCCGCCCCCAATCAGGCCCATCTGGCCGGCCCACCCATTCGTTCGGAGGCGACGGCGTGCCGCCTTCGGAGCCTCCATGTCGCGTAGGCCAGCCTCCAAGTCTAATTATCGGCATTCGCCGGCACCGGTTTCGCGCGTGCCTGCTCGAGGGAGTCTCTTTACGGTCCGCCGCGCGGTGGTGAATCGCCGCACAATGCGGTATAGTGGGAGCGCCTCAAGCTCCACAGCCAACATGAAGATCCTCTTTATCGCTCCGCGCTTCCCCAACCCGCTCTACTCCGGGCATCGCCTGCGCGCCTACCATCAGCTCCGCCTGCTGTCGCGGAAGCATCGTATCACCCTCCTGTGCCTTTCCGGGTCGGGCCAACCCCTGCATGGCGCGAGCGAAGTAGCGCGCTATTGCAACCGAATCGTCGCGATTCCGGTGCGCCGCGCCGACATGGTCACCGGTCTATTTCGCGGCTCTCTATACGGTCTGCCCTGGCAGGTCTCGGTGCATCTCCTGCCGCGGATGACGACGGCGGTGGACGAGGCGTTGCACGGAGGGACATGGGACGTGACGCATACACAGATGGCGCGCATGGCGCCGTACCTCGACAGGCAACCAGGTGTGCCGCGCCTCATCGATTTGATCGACTCGATGGCCCTGAACATGCTGCGCCGCAGCTCTTGCGATCCGCACATCATGGGGTTCATCGCCGGCCTCGAGGCCCGGCAGATCGGCAGCTACGAGGCCGGACTATGCCAGACGTGGGATTGCGCTACGGTCGTCTCCGACGTCGATCGCAAGGCGATCGGCGCGCAGCTACCCGGCCTGACGGTCAACGCCAACGGCGTCGACGTGGAGGCGTTTGCGGGCCGCACGGCGGGCCGCGACCGGCGTGAGCTTCTATTCGTCGGTAACCTCGGCTATTTTCCGAACGTCGACGGCATCGTGTGGTTCGCCCGCAATGTACTGCCGCTGATCCGGCGGCGCGTGCCACAAACCAAGCTCACCATCGTCGGAGCCCGTCCGGCGGCGCCCGTTCGCCGTCTACCACGGCAGGACCCCGGCATCCGGCTCCACCCGTTCGTGCCGGATGTTCGCCCCTTCCTGGCTCGTTGCGCCGTGTCGGTCGCTCCCATCCGCGCCGGATCCGGGCAGCTTTTCAAGGTGCTCGAGGCGATGGCCGCGGGAACCCCCATCGTGGCCACGAGCGTCGCGAGCAGCGGCGTCGCCGCGGAGCATGGCCGGCATCTGTTGGTTGCCGACAGCGCCGAGGATTTTGCGGAGCAGGTCAGCCGTCTCTTGCTGGACCCATCCGCGGCGGAGCGCATGGCGCTGGCGGCCCGGCTACTGGTCGAGGAGCGGTACAGTTGGGAGCGATCCGTTGCCGAGCTCGAGAGGCTGTACGAGTCGATCGCGCAATGACGGCCGCTCGCCGTCGTGTGAGCGAGCCGTGAGAATCCTCTGGATCGCCACCAAGTCTCCGTATCCGCCGATCGACGGTGGACGGCTGCTGATGCTCCACACGCTTCAGGCACTCGCCGCGATGGGTCACCAGATCTGGCTCGTCGCCCCGTTCGATCCCGCGGTCGCCGATCGCGGGCAGTGCGTCGCGGGTCTTTTGGCCGCGTGCCGGCCGGTGCTGGTTTCGAGCCGGCGACGAGGCCGCCTGGCGGCCGCGGTGAGGTCAGTCATCGAGCGCCTGCCGGTATCCGTCGCCCTGCATCGTGCCGCGGACGTTCGGCGGGAGGTCGAGCGCTTGCTTGACACAGAGTCGATCGATGTGGTCCATGTCGAACAGATTCAGGCGTTCGCCCAGTGCGCACCGGCCCTGGAGCGGTCGCTCCCCGTAGTGCTGCGGGCGCAGAATGTGGAAAGCGATCTCTGGCGCGGCATGGCGCGGACGAGAGCTCCCGTCGCGGCGCTGTGGAACCTGGAGGCGCGGCGCCTGGCGCTCTGGGAGGCCGCCGCGATACGCCGGGCAACGCGCACAATAGCGCTCAGCGCCCACGATGTGGGTCGACTCTCCGAGCTGGCAGGCGGCTCATCGATAATCCGCGTGGCGGCCCCGTTCCCGGCCGTCTTGCCCCGTGGAACCGCAGATTTTGACGGCTCGCCGGCGCTCATCCTCCTTGCCAACATGAGCTGGGGGCCCAATCGCGACGGCGCCGTCTGGTTCCTGCGCGCGCTATGGCCGGAGCTTTCCCGCCTACTTCCCGGCGCCGTCCTTCATCACTGTGGCGGTCGCCGCCCTCCGCCGCGCGCCGAGCGCCTGCGCTGGCACGGCCCGCTGACCCGGGCGGAGCACGCCTTCCCCGCCGGCGACGGCATCGCGATCGTCCCGCTGCGGGTCGCGTCTGGCGTGCGCATGCGCATACTGGAGGCCTGGGCCAGAGGCACTCCCGTCGTGGCGACGCCCGCTGCGGCCGTCGGTCTGGACGCCACACCTGGACGAGAGCTGGCTGTCGGTGAAAATGCGAGCGAGCTGGCGAAGGCGATCGAGATCATACACGGAGACCCCGAGCGCCGCGCAGCGATGGTCGATCATGCCCGCGAGCGGCTTCGGGCGCACCACGATCCAGAGGCGATGGCACGGCAGCTCTCGGCAGTTTACGCCGACGCGCTGACCGCCTCGTCCTGACCGCGGAAACGCCATGAAACAGTGCCCCCTCCGTCCCTCCCCCCGCTTGGGGGGAGGTGAGGTAGGGGGCTTTACGCGGAGGGCCGCGGTCCTACGTGCGCCCGCCCAACTGCGACCGCCGGCGCCAGCGCCGCGAGCCTGCAACGGTCACGCCACAGGCCATCGCCAGCACGACGACCAGCAAGGTCTCGTTCCCGGTGGGCACCACGAACGACCATACGAAGCGAGCATCGAGATAGGCGTTGGGCGGCTGGGCATTCCACAGGTCGATGGCGATGACGTTCGGACCCGGTCGTAGCACGTCGCGCGGGAGCTCGAACATGGGAAACGTCTCGCTGACGTCACAAGCCGACGGTGGGCGATTGACGCAGCCCGGCTGGCGCCATCCCGAGCCCCAGATACCGACGCGTGTGCCGTTGAGGTAGATCTCTATCCCATCGTCGGCTTCGAGCGACAAGAGCACGGGAGACTGTCCGTCCCAGTCGAACTTGCCTCGGAAGTAGCGATCATTGATGGCATCATCAATGGCACCAAACGGTAGCTGGAGGGGCAGCCACGAGGAATCGTCGAAGCCCACGCGGGTCCAGGACCTCATTTGAGCATCGACCGGGCCAGTCTGCTCGCCGAACCACGGCCCAAAATACACCCAGTCAACGGTTGGGATTGGGGTGGGCGTGACCGTGGAGGTGAGCGTCGGTGTCGCCGTGGGGGTGCTCGTAGCGGTTTGCGTCGCCGTGTAGGTCGCCGAAGGGGTGGCTGTGGGTGTGGAGGTATAGGTTGAGCTCGGTGTGGCCGTGATGGTTGACGTGGCCGTACTGGTTGAGGTGGCCGTGCTGGTTGGCGTGGCCGTGCTGGTGTAGGTTGGGCTCGGCGTAGGGGTACTGGTCAGTGTGGCCGTCGGCACGGCCGTCGCCGTGTGCGTTGGCGTCGGCGTGGTCGTCGGTGTGAATGACGCCGTCGCCGTGGCGGTGGCCGTGGGGGTGGCCGACGGGGTTGCGGTTGGCGGCGGCAGCAGGCTGGCCTTGAGGGAGTAGCCTACACCGCAGCCTGCCAGCGTCGAGCTCCGATCCGACACCTTGACAAAATACGTCCCGGCGGCCGCAAAGGTCCACTGTATCAGGCTTTCCAGCGTGCCGGAGCTGACATCGTCGTTGGACGCCAGAACCGTGGATCCGTCCACATCGAGCAGCTCGAGCATGGAGTCCATGCCGCCCGTAAGACTGTACGTGCGCAGGGCGACGGTATCGCCCGCGGCGACGGTGAATGCCGCGAAGTCGGCGTCGCCAGCGACATGAATGCCATGCTGCGTGGCAGGGCCATCGATCACGAGCGCCGACGCTGCGGCAGCGCTGTCGTCCGGCTCATAGGCGTCCAGGCACAAGTCGGGCGTGGCCGTCGGCGTGGCGGTTGGCGGCACCGCACAAGTGATCACGAGAGTCCAGCCGACCACGCTTCCGGTGTTCCGGTCATTTGCAGTAGTGCCCGAACCCCCGAGCTCGGTAGTGACATTGTCGGTAATCGAAAGAGTCCAGGTTCCGTCGGCGGCGGCGCCATCGAATGCGGTCAGCGGCGTGCGCGGGCGCCCCGCGCCGGAGATCGCAGGAAACGCAACTGCGCAGAGCCCGTCAGCATCGACCGCAGCCTCATCGTCAAGCGTTGCATCGATATTGTTCGACGAGCACCCATAGGAGACCGTATCGCTGCCGGGACGATCGAGCAGGGTGGACGACTGGCCGCCTTTCGCCAATGCTACCGTGAGGTCGCCGACCCAGGAATGGTTGATTTGCACCGACACGTCCACGTCGGCGATCTCGTCGCAAGCGCTCGCCGCCACGCCGATCGTTGAGGTGAAGGTAGATCCCGAGGGGATGCTCCCTCTGCAGCTCGTGCCATTAGAGGCCGCGCACTCGAGGGTGAGCGTAGTCTGGGCAACAGCAAGCGGCGGATTCCCGAACGCGATCGCGGACAGCGCGAGCAAAGCGCACAGCGCGACTGTTCGAACACTCTTGTTCGGCTTCGCTTCGCGCGCGCCGGACATGCGCACCTGGAAGTTTCCGAGGCAAGCCATCTTGTACCTCCCTGTGCCTATGGGTTGATCGCCGGTGGATTCGGGTCACTGGCGTTGTCGAGCTGTAATCCGCTCGTGCCCGCCGCGAAGGACCCCGTGACGCGCTGCACGAACGTCACCGAGCTCTGCTGATAGTACGCGAATACGCCGCCGACCACAGCCGTGTTGAGATCGAGCGAAAGCCATCCCGATGCGTATGGAACCGGCAGCTCCGCCCCGCCGATGGCGATACGGTTGGCCACGGCAGGAACGGCCGCGCTGCCCGGCGCCGCGACTGAGACCACGTTCTCCTGTTCGTCGAACGCCACTACGCTGTTCAGACCGAGCGGATACCAGGCCGGGGCGTTGCCGCATGAAAATACCGTCACCGGCTGATCCGGGTCACGCCAGATCACCAGCTCCGTGTTGCCGCCAGGGCCGGCGGGGTCATTGAAAAACCGACCCGCCCAGCTCGTGGCGAGGGGTTCCCTGTTGTCCGCGGCGGTCGCATTGAGCAGCGCGCCGTAAAACGTGCGGTTGCCTGCGGTCGTGGTCAGCGGGTTGGTGCCGCTGGCCTCGACGTGGGTCAGCGCGTCGCCCCAAACCTGCTGCTGCCCACGGTTGGTAACTGCGTATCGCCCGACCAGAACCGGCTGGTTGGTTGCGTCCCCTAAGCCGCCGGAAACGAAGTAGCCCACGTCGCTGGGGACCCTCAGCGTACAATTATTCACGGTGTCCACCGTGATGTAACCGCGAGCGACGTTGTCACCGCGGTCCAGCGCGGTGCAACCTCCCATGAACGAGACGAGGCTGCCCGTATGCGCCGCGGCCATCTGTGCCAGCTCGTCGGCAGTCAAGTCGACGGGCGGGAGCAGCCCAGTGCACGAGGCGAAGTTGATGTCCTGGCTGTAAGGCCCCTTGGGGCTGATCATCCCTGAGGGATCCTGTCCCACGGACGCGGTTCGGGACAGTTTTCCGCTCTGGAAGGTCTCTCGCAGGTCGACCGTTTCCTGGTCGAATCCGGTCAAGTAGATATTGTGGCGCAGAGTGGGGACGCCCAGGTCAGTCCAGTACGTAACGTGCGCCAGTACTGCGGTAGCGCTGGCGTTTTGGATTGTAAATAGCGTGTTGACCCCGTTTCCGGAGGTATCCAAAAGGTCTACCTCGAAGTACGGCAGCAGCAGTGTCGAGGATGGCACGGCGTCGATCGTGCCGATGGCGGCCATGGCGTCGGTCGAAGCTGCCAGGGCCATGGCGACGAGAAAGCAGGCTGCGCTTTTTCTCATGTGGCACTCCTCTTGCGAGCGTCTGATATATCGTGCTTGCCGCATATTTGCGTCGTAGTGTGGCAGCTCATCAGGGGGTAGGCGTCGGCGTGGGTGTGGCGACTCGAAGCACATCGACCTGTTGCGCGCTCATGCCGATTCGCATAGATCCCTGGCCGTCGATGTCATGAAGCACGCCGACGTAAGACTGCGTATAGGGATATCCGTCGATTACGTCCACGAAATACGTGGGGACACCGGGGATCGGGGCATTTAGACTCGTGTACACCCAGCCATCCTTGAAGGGCACAGCCAGGTCCTGTCCACCAACTACTATTCGCCCGGCAACATTCGCAAACGAAGCTTCCGATGAGATTGGCGTCGGAAATGGGCCAGGGGCGGCAGCAGTAGCTAGCAGCTCCTGACTGCTGAAAACCGCTGCACCCGGACGTTCATAGGGGAGCTCAACGGCACCACCAAGTGGAAACCAGGCCGGCGAGCTTCCGCAGGTGAACGGCGTCACGTTCCCACCGTTGTCGCGCCAGTACAGGAGGTCAGTGCGCCCATCCACGTACTCAGCGGCCCACGTGCTTCCGAGCGGCTCGCGATTGTCGATCGCGGTGCCAGCAACAAGGTATCCGTAAAAGGTGTACTGCCCCGGAGCGGTCACCCGCGCATCGGTCGCGCTCGCCTCCAGAGAGACTAGCTGCGAGACGATGAGCGGTCGCTGGTCAGCTCCGAGGATTCTGTACTCTCCCCACAAGACGTTAGTGTCCCCCGCAATACCGAGTCCGCCTGCCTGAAAATACCCGGCGGTCGACGGAAACGTCGCTTGACTCGAACATTGTGTAACGATGTCGATCGTCACATAGCCGCGGGCGATGTTGTCGCCGAACGCCCGGCCGTAGCAGGAGCCAGCGGCGTCCAGCCCCGTGTGCGCATTGCGAAGAAAGGCCGTGGTTGCGGCCGAAAGCGTTGCTGGTGGCAAGATGCCAGTACAAGTCGCGTAGTTGATGTCCTGAGAGAGCGAGCCACGAGGGCTGATGGCGTCCTGAATGTCCTGGCCGGCACTGGCCGTGCTCGGGAGGGTGCCGTCCATGAACATCGCGCGTAGGTCGACCGCCTGAGCATCATAGCCCGTGAGATAGACGTCGAAGGCGATGGTGGGGATGCCGAGGTCGCTCCAGGACGTAATGTGCGTCAATACTGCAGTGGCGCTGGCGTTCTGAATCGTAAACAGCGTGTTGATGCCATTTCCGGACGTGGCCGACAGGTCCACTTCGAAGTAGGGCAGCAGCAGGGTCGCGCCCGGAACGGCGTCCAGGGCACCAATCGCGGCGTGTGCGCCAGCGGCCGGCAGACCCATTATCAGCAGTAGCACGATGCTACCGGTCAGTCTCTTCATTCCGCCACTCTCCTTGGGTTGAGAATACTGGATCGAGCTGAGCTACCTCTCACTGGAGACCGATCACTCGCACGCCGTGCCGCAGCGCAGACGCGCTGGCCGCTGGTCATGGCGTGCCTCTGGTTTTCGCTCTCCAGCTTCTGATGCTTCCCCCCGCCGGGCAGGAATCCGGGGCATCGCGGTCGCCACCTTCTCCTGCGAAAGTGGCGACGATATCCGCGCCACCGTCTCTGTCGAGGTCGGACAACTGGATGCGGTAGCACCGACAACCGTTGCCGGCCTGTGCGAGCTCGGCGGCTCGCTCGCGCGTAAAGGCCCCCTGGGCATCACCGCGGAACACCCAGATGCCGCCTTCGCCGGTCCCCGCAACCAGGTCGATTTTGCCATCGCGGTCGAGGTCACCGCTGCCTAGCGCAGTGACACCACCACGTGACGGGACGCTGGCGATCTCGGTGCCCTTCCACGTTCCATCGGGGCGCGACAAGATGACGTCGACACCCGACTCCCAGGTGCCGTCTACCCGCCGGGAGTAGCCGACGGCGAGGTCATCTCGGCCGTTGCCATCGAAGTCGCCCGCAGCCACCGACCACGGGTAGGCATCGGAGGCGACGGGCACCTGCCGGGAACTGGGCCTGTCGCTCGTTCGCCGCAGCAGCACCAGCTCGCTCGCCGCAAACACGTTCGCGCCGACAGCGATGTCGGCGACCTGGTCGCCATCAAAGTCGCCGCTGGCAATCGAGGTACCAAACAGGCTTTCGAGGGCCGCGACGCGGTGAACCTGCCAGGTGCCGTCGCCCTGGTTGAGATAGGCGACAAGACCGGTGGTACGCGTCGACGCGTCAGGGCGCGTGGCGCCGCCGCCGGGAGGCCCGAGGCGCGGTCCTTCGCCGAGCGCGATGACGTCGAGTCGACCGTCGTCGTTCCAGTCCAGGCCGAGAAGCGCCGTGGAGGAGAACGCCTGCCGATGAGCTGCCCGGCCGGGGCGCTCCAGGTCGATTCCGGTGCTCCAGGGTGAGAACCGCCCCTTCCCGTCACCGATCACCGCGAAAAGGCCTCGCAGGTGGAAACCGAAAACGAGGTCCTGAACGCCGTCGCGATTCAAGTCCGCGGCCAGGACGTCGCCGTAGTCGTACGGTGCCTCGGGAAGGCTGACGGCCTGCCAGGGCTTCCAGTTCCCCTTGCCGTCGCCGAGGAAGACGAAAGGTACCCCCAGACTCTTGCGCGGTGGGCCATGAACGATGTCCGGCCACCCGTCGCCGTTGACATCGGCGACGGCGAATCCATTGCGCCACTGGCCACCGGCGGGCAGGCCGGCTCCGAAATCGTCGAAGATCAATCCGTCGCTGGCGGGAGGCAAGGCGGGCGGCGGCGCCGGGATTACCGCCGGAACAAGAGGCGTGGCCGTTGGGTCAGGCACCACCGCCGACGTCTGCCGGAGGTGCTCGTAGACTCTGACGACGTAGGTGTCGGCAGTTTCTTCGATGAGCTCATAGGTCACGTTGATCCGCGACCGAATGTGGCTCTCATCCACGCGGTAGTACAACGCAGGGTTCTTGGCGATCCGGACGATCTCGTACGGGCGGCCACGATCATCCACTCGCCGCTGTTCGCCTGCCGCACCGCCTGACTGCGTTGGCGGCGCCATGGACGGCGCCGCTGGCGGTGGCACAGCGGCGTGGGCGCCTTGTGCCTGCAGACTCGTCAGGAGGCAGAACAGGCAGCTCGCACCTGGAAAGACCAGGCGCAGAGCGCTTCTCATGAGATCCAGCCCAAAGCAACGATTGCCGGGCGTTCGTGTGATGGCGGCACGATTCTTGCTTGCTGACCCCACGTCAAAGACTTTCTGGTATCACAAGCATGTACTGATCCGCCCGGGAAAATAGCGTGGGAATCCAGACTCAATTCAGAGCGGCGGTGTTGCTCTATCGCGCCTGTGTATTGCCGTCAAGCGGCCTGGGCAGCCCAAGTCCACCGCTGATCCTGGACCGGTCCGGAGCGGATATCTTGTCCGTCACCCCGGCGCAAACCGGGGTCCAGTCGATGTCTTGCGATACCGCCTTCCGAGAGCATAGAAGCTCCTCCGAGCGAGGTCGAGATCGTGAGCTCAAGATGGTAGACAGGAGACGGCCGCGTAGACGCCGGTCCGATGGGTACGACGGACGCGAGTCGAGCGCGCTGTCACGCCTTCAGGTGCCCGTTGCCGCAGCATGCATGTGCGGCCAAGAGCAGGCGCGCGCGAGCTCCGAAGAGCGCCCGGCCTCGCCGCGGCGCGACGCGCTGGCCACGATCATCGCCGTTCTGCTTGCCGTCCTGGTATTCGCGACCGCCGTCGCCGTGGATCCGAGAGCAGAAGCGGCCTTTTACGCGCCGAAGCGATTCATTTCGCTTGGCGGCGCTGCTCTCCTGTCCATTATCTTGCTCGCCGGCGCCAGCGGCGCGCGATCACCCGCAGCGAGCGGGCACCGTCTGCGCGGTAGCGGGGGCGCCTTGATCTGGCTGCTGCTCGTGGGCGTCACGGGTGCGCTGATCTCCGTCGCGCTATCGCCTCGCCGGATTCTTGCCATGGACTCGCTGCGGGCCGGCGCGCTCATCGCATTGATGTTGCCAATCGGCGCCTCCCGCGCCCTTGATCACCCGCGCGGCGCGCTGTGGGTCTGGGCCCTGACCGCAGCAGGGTTGTTGAATGGGGCCGCGTTCGCGCTGCAGCGGCACGGCATGTTTCCATTGCTTGATGCGCAGGCCATCGCGGGCCGCGCCGGGACCGGCGGTTTCGCCGGCAATGAGGGGCAGCTCGCCGCCGAGCTCGCGCTGACGACGCTTCTGGTCCTGGGCCACGCCTCCGCCAGGCGCAATCGCATGGCGCGCATCGCCCTCGCAATCGTCGGCGCTTGCCTGGCGGCGTTTCTCCTGGCGTGTGCGAGCCTGACTGCGACCCTGGCCGTAGCGACCGGCGGCGCCGTCTTCATCGCGGTGCGATTTGGCCGAAGAGCGGCACTTCCAGTGGCGGTTTTCGCGCTCCTTGCAATGGTCGTCGCTACGGCGGTATTCGCGCCTCTCCGGACGAGGGCCGAGGAGGCCGCGCAGGCGATCCGTAGCGGCGACTGGAACCGGGCGACCACCAGCCGACTGGCGCCTTGGGCCGCTGCCGCCGCACTGGTCGCGCAGCGGCCGCTGGTCGGTTTCGGACCGGGGACATTCGGCTCCGAATACGTCGGTGCCCGCCTTCAGGCCGAGCTTTTCCTCCACAAGCGCCTGCTCATTCCGAAAATAACCGCAACTTTCGACAGCGCTCATAACGAGTACCTGCAGGCGGCAGCGGAGCTCGGCCTGGTGACGACTGCCGCAGTCGTTGCCGCTATCGCGCTGCTGGTCGCCGGACTGGCGCGCGGATGCGTTCGCAGCGAGCTCTGCCGAGCTCACGACGTCGCGCTACTGTTGCCTGCAATCATCGCCGGGCTCGTGCTCGCCCTTGCGTGGTTTCCGCTGCGACAGCCCGCAGCCTGCATGACGCTCTTGCTGGTCTGCGGGCGCGCCGGGCGCCTCGTCGCGCCCCGGCTGCTGCCGGCCGGGGGGGTGAATCGCGGCCTTCGGGTGGGCCTGGCCGCGCTGCTGGCGCTCGCCTTCCTTCCCGAGCTCGACCGCTATCGCGCCGAGCGCAAGCTCTACGCGGGCACTACCGCGGTCCGCTCGGCCTTGCTTGCGGAGCGATCCGGCGCGCGGTCCCGCGAGCTGCTCGCTTTGGGGCGGCAAACCCCAGCCGCCGTCGGCCCTCACCTCCCGGGCAATCCTGGCCCCCTGCTGACGGCCGGCGCCGCCTTGCTCGCCGCGCGCGATCCCGCCGCGGCTCTCGAGATCTACGGCCACGCGCTGGCGGAGGGCGAGCGGGCGGAGACCGTTCTCAATCTCGGCCGCGCCTACGCCATGCTCGACCACCGGCCGGAAGCGCTCGCCGCTTTCGTGCGCGCGGTGTGGGTCAACCCCGAGCTGCTCGCGGATTGTCCCGCAGCAGCTCGCCCGCTGGTGTCGATGGAGATCTACCGCCTGACTGCCTTGCTCGAGCAGGGCAGGCTCAAGTCGCCGCCACCGCTTCCCCTGCACACAGGCGCCGCCGTCGCTCGGCCACGCAGGGAACAATCGTCAGACTCAAGAGGTCAATGAGCGTGGTAGTGAGCAGGCTTGTAGCGGCTCGCATGCGTACGGACGTAAGCAAGACTCGCCCCGATCGAATTACCAAGGCGACATACGGAGGAGCGAAGATGACGCGCAAGACGAACAAGTACCGGCCAGCGATGAGCGCGGCGAGCTTCCTTCTTGGGCTACTCGCCATGGCGACGGCAACCGCCGCCGGCGATGCCGCTACGGGAGGCCGCCCCCCCGAAGCAGTTGTGGCCTCGCTTACCGACCGACACCTGAGCGATGCCGCCAAGGCAAAGCTCACCGCGCTCCAGGACCGCCTCCTCAAGCAGGTTGTGCGGGACGGCGCCGAGCTCGCGAAGCGCTACCCGGTGGGCATCAGCGCTTCGCGACCACCGCGCGGCACGGCCACGGCGACCTACCTCGATCTGATCCAGAAGTCACCGTTTGCGCTCGGGCCGGAGGCGCTGGCAAAGCTGGCGGGCACAGATATCGCGGTCGTTAGCCGCAGCGAGATGCCAGCCTTCGCCGGCCTCTATGAACAGCTCTACAAGGCGGACCTGCCTGTCTACATCACGGCTGGGTCGCTCCTGCATGCGATGCGCAGATCCTTCGACGACGTGCTCCAGGGAATCGAAGAAGAATATCTCGTTGATATGCTCGCCAACCTGGTCAAGCGGATGCGGAGCAAGCTCGCGTCCGGAGCAGCGGCTGCCGCGGAGAGCAACGCGGCGCGAGCCGAAGTTGACGAGTATCTCACGGTGGCCGCCGCGCTGCTGAAACCCGATACGTGTCCTGACCAGGGCAGCCGAAGTGCGCTGGAGGATCCTTTCGGGGACGGCAGCGCGGCGAGGAGAGAGGAGAAAGCGCGCACGACCAGCGACTCCCTCGGCGCCGGGGTCGCGCCCGTTGCAGGTGGACAAGCCGCACGAGTTGCCGGCGTTCTCGGGAGCATTTGCGAGGCAACGGGCACAGCAGAGCTGGCCGTGTTTGGGTCGCGTCAGCTCGTTGACTTCTCGCAGTTCCAACCGCGCGGCCACTACACGAAGTCGGCGCGCCTCCGGGCGTATTTTCGGGCATTTTCCTGGTTGTCCCGTCTGGATCTGCGGATCGTCGAAAGCAACCTGTACGGCAAGCTCGGCGTGAACCGCAGCGCGCTCGCCGCGGCGCGCTCCGTGCTCGATCTCCTGGGTCCGGACGAAATGGCGGTCTGGTCCCGCATTGATCGGATCCTCGAGACCGTCGCAGGTGCTGCCGACAGCATGGGGCCCAAGGAGCTCAGCGAGATGCTCGAGATGCTCGAGCAGGAGGGCGCAGGTGATGCCTTGGCGGTTGCGGATGACCGCCTGCTGGCCCTCGTGCTGCAGGGTGGGTACGGCGCGCAGCGCATCGCCGGTCACGTGCTCGCCGCCGGCCCGGGAGTCACCCATCTGCCGCTGGCGCGATCCTTCGCGCTCCTCGGGAATCGCTACGGCGTCGACAGTCACGCCCTCTCGTATGGGGCCAATGGTGGCGAGGGCGCAGGCCTGACCGATCGGCCGATACCGAGCCCACTGGACGTCGCCTTCGGGGTCCTCGGTAACAACTACGCCGCACGCCTGCTCGCGAGCGATCTGGAGACGCACCGGTGGCTGCCGGCCGTGCTCGACCGCGTGCGTGCACTCTCGGCCGAGGAGACTGCCGCAACGTGGGGCGGCAACATGTATCACCTCTGGCTGCGGATGCTCACCGGTCTTTCCGCGGACTCGGGAATGGGTGGGCCGGACGGCGTGAAGCTCCCGACGCCGCTCAACACGGAATCCTGGTATCGGATCCTGCTGTCCACGCAGCTCAGCGCCTGGGCAGGTCTTCGCCACGACACGGTGCTGTACACCAAGGAGTCGTACGGGGGCCTTGGCATTACCTGCGAATTCCCGGACGCGTTCGTGGATCCGTACCCGTCGTTCTTTCGCGCCATGAAGGCATATGCGGAGCGGGGCGTCGCGCTCGCTCGCCTGCTGCCCGCGGAGGGCGACGAAGACGCTCTCGGGAGCCGCGTCCGCGGGTACTATGAAGGTGTGGCGAGAGTCGCCGGACAACTCGGTGAGATCGCTGAAGCCGAGCTCCGCGGCGCGCGGATCTCTCCGGCGCACCTGCGGTTCATCAACGAGGCCGTGGCGGTCAAGCGCGAGAACATCGGTTGCGAGGAGCTAGTAACGGCAGTGGATGGGTGGTACGGCAGTCTGTATTTCCGGTCCCTGGACGCTCTTGAGCAGGACCCCATCATTGCCGCGGTGCACACGCAAGTCGGAGGAAAGGAGAGTGGGAGCGCCGGCCGGATCCTTCACGTCGCAGATGGCGCTCCTCGCCAACTGGTGATCGTCGTACGCAGGCCTCAGGGGGGGCCCGTGGCATTCGTCGGTTTCATCCCGTCTTACTACGAGGGGACCACATCTGACTATCGACGCATCACGGACGAGGAGTGGTCGACGAGGGTCGGTCGCAGCGCCGAGGTAGTGGAGCCGGGGTGGATGAGCGATGTCGTCGTGGCGGACGGCGAGCTGCGCGAATCGCCTAGCGCGGCCGAGAGCAGCGATCCAGAAAAGAAGATCAGGGTCCTGACGCCAAGACAGCGACGGGCACCGCGAAGCAATCCCGGGAGCGTCAGGCCTTGAGGCCAGCGCGTGACCGGTGCCGGTGCGGTCGGCGTGCGGCGCGTGTTTCGCGCCGCACGGCAGCTATTGAGCCTCGAATGCTCCCGCGTCGCAGTCGGCCCGGCCATCGCCGTCGCCGTCGGCCGGTCGCCCAAAGCCGCGCTGGTCCGTCAGGATCGGAGCTGCCTCGGCAGTTACGCACCCACCGGCGTTGCCGCCATCGATGGCGGGGCTCCCGGGGAGAAGTGCGTGCGTACGGGTAGATCCGCCGTTATCGGCGAGAATGTCGAGCTCGGCATCGACACCGGTTTGATCGCCGTCGGTGTCGCCCTTGAATGAACAGCCGGCGATGTTTCCGAAAACGTTGTGGCGTTGTGACCAGATTGCGCCGCTGCAGTCCGGCGCCTGCTTTCCGGGGTCGTCGTTGCCAGCGAGAACGGCATTCTTCATGTAGATCCAGCCCGGCGTGAGGATGGCGACACCGCCTCCGTCACCGCTGCCGTTTCGATCGCTGTCGGCAGCATTGTCAGTTATCGTGATATTGGCAGTCTGCACGGGGCCTCCGAGCTGGACGTACAGCCCGCCACCGCTGGCTCCGGCGAGGTTGCCGCTGATTGTCGAATTGATGTAGGCCGCGGCGGACAGGCTTTGAAAAATGCCTCCTCCGTTGTCAGCCGCCGCATTGGCGCTGACGAGGCTATTCCTCACGTCCAGTCCGGTGCTCGAGACATAGACACCACCCCCGCGGTGGGACGCGCGGTTCCCCTCGATCACGGTGTTCTCGATGACGGCCGCATCCGCCTGAACGTAAAGGCCGCCGCCGAGGTAGGCGGCATTGTCGAGAATCTCGCTGTCGACAATGGCGAGCCCGCCGGCGGCGCTGAACACACCGCCACCGGAGTGACTGTTCGCCTGATCCGTGCGGTTGCCGACAATCCGGCATCGGCTGATGGTCAGGGAGCCGTTGCTGAGGATGCCGCCGCCGTTTGCCGCGCCCGAGCGACCATTGCGAATGGTCATACCCTCCAGGCGCACGTTGACCAGGCCGTGGATATCGAGAACGCGATCCCCGACGGCATCGCCACCGCCACTCACTGTCGTCTTGTCGCTGCCGGAGCCGATCAGGGAGAGACTGTCCGTAATATCGAGGTCGCCCGTGGCTCCGGCGTCCTCATTAGCGCCGGCGATGGTCACGGTGTGGGTGCCGGCGGGCAAATAGACAAGATCCGGTCCCGCGACGTCGGCGTAGGCATTCGCCTCGGCGATCGCCGCCCGCAACGTGCACCGCCCCGCCGCGGTCTTGCAGAAGCCGTCTCCGGGTGCGGCATCGATGCCGTCTTGCAGGTCATTGACTTTGAATACCGCGGCGGCAGCAGGCGAGACTACGACGATGAGCAGCAGCGAAGCCGCAGCCATCAGCGTCGCTGTTCGCAATCCGGAAACGGACCCGAGAGGTGATCGCATGGTGGTTCCTGTGAGTTTGAAGGCCGTTTTCGACGCAATTTTCGGGGTGAGCTGAGCTCGGCTTCTGCCGTCCTACCGGCAGACTATGCATGTTTCATGCCAATACCTGGAGATGCAGATCGCTTCGCAGTGCGGTCCCTGAGGCCGAGGCCGCCGCAAGGCCGCGCGCCGCGCGCTCACCCCGCCGGCGCAACGGGTTGCAAGCTCTATGTGGTCGTCTTTCTCTGGTGTGAACTCCCGTTCACGAGCGTGCCGTCCAGTTTCATAGTGCCGGTCGCGGGGCGAACCGCGGGCGCGGACATGGACATTGAAGCACCCGCTATCTAAAATGATGGGCGAGCGGCCAGCGGTGCCGTACCCCGCCAATCTCTACCTTCGAGTGGATGCGCCATGTCCGATCTCAAATCGCAGTTCGATCTCGCCGCAAAGCAAGTTACGCAGTTGCCGGCACGGCCCGACAACGACGCGTTGCTCGAGCTCTACGCGCTGTACAAGCAGGCGACTGAGGGCGACGCGTCGGGCAGTCGTCCGAGCCTGCTCAATCCTGTCGGCCGCGCCAAGTATGATGCCTGGTCGCGGCTCAAAGGGACCAACAAGGACACGGCGATGCAGCGGTACGTCGCGGTCGTCGAGAGGCTGAAGACGCGGTAACCGGCGCATGTCGCGGTACGGAAGGAGCGCCGATTTGCCGGCGAGACGGTGCCCTGCTGGCGCAGGGCAGCGGCAGTGGAGCCGTCGGGTGACGCTTGCAAGCTGCGCGGAAAGCGCATCACGATAACCCATCAACTCACCTCCCCCCGCTCGCAGCGGGAGGGACGGAGGGAGGCACTATCATGACGACGGCGAACCGGCGGTGGATTCAGCGCGCAGTCGTCTTGACCCGGAGGATGCAGCATGAGAACCAGGAGCCGCAGGGCCTTACCACCCGACATGCGCGCCCAGACCCTGGCCACCTACGACATTGCCGAGGGCCAGGTAAGCTGCAGGCTCGATGCGCGCAGCCTCGTCGCCGCATGCCTGGCCGATCCCCGGCTGCTCCTGGCACCGTTCGCAATCGTCGCGGAAACTCCCGAGCTCAGCCTCGCCCCCTCATTGAAGATTGCGCATCGCGACCTGGGCCGGTACGGGGGCGATCTCCTTCACAATCTGGGCGGTTCGCGAGAAGCCGGTAGATTTTTTTACCGAATGCTCGACGCTGCCGGCGCGGCGGAAGCCATCGAAGCGCTGTTCCGCACGGGAATCCTCGAGTCGCTGGTACCCGAGCTGGCGGAGATTCGCGGAATCCGCGTCGGCCAGCACAAATACGAAGCGCTCGAGCACACGATCTGGCTCGTGCGTCACCTCCGCCGTGATTCCGGGGCGGTGGCACCGCTCCTGGAGGGAATAAACAAGGCCGACTTCCACCTGGCTCTGCTCTTTCACGACCTCGGCAAGACGAGCTCCATAGACGAGCATACGGGAGTATCCGCGGACAAGGCCGCGCACATTCTCGATCGCTGGGGCCTCTCCGCGGCAACGAAGGCGACCGTCCTGCGGCTCATCCGCCAGCACTCGCTGCTCGGAGAGGCGGTCGCCGGCATCATCGATGTGGATGACATTGCGCGACAGGTGGCGACCGTCGCCGACCTCAACCATCTCTACGCGTTCACGTTGCTGGACATGCGATCGGTCGACCAGCGCGGATCGGCACTGGCGGAGAGAGCGCACGATTTCGAGCGGATTTACGACGAGATGCGGACGCGGCTCGCGGTGGGCCGGCCGGTGCCTCTGGAGCAGCGGCTCGCGCAGCGCCGTGGGAAGCTCATTCGCTTGAACCGCGGAGAGGCGGATGCGATTCATCGCGCGTTCGCCTCGATGCGATCGGAGTACCTCCTGACGCGGGCCGATTCCGATATTATGGCCGACGTGGCGTATTGGAGAGCGGTTGCCGAACACCCCGAGCGGGCGGTCGTCAGAAGTCGACCATTCGATGGCGACCGCTTTCAGCTCGATCTGTTCGTCCCGTTCACAGACCACCTGTTCCCCACCGTCGCGGGGATTCTCGCGGACGAGCGCATCAACGTCTTGTCCGCGCGGTCCTTTGTCACGCTGGCTGGCAACGCAACGCTCTTTCTGGTCCACGGAACCACAGAAAAGGGCGAGGTGGAGCTTCCGGAGGAGACCCGGCTCCACGTGGAGACGATGCTTACTGCAGCGGCGGAATCGCCGACGCGGCGCGCCGAGTATGCTCGGTCCGGGGTTCCGTGGGCCCACGTCTACGCCCTGGGAGTGCGCACGGATCCCGCCGACGATTCGCTCGTGCTCACCTTGCGGGCGGCCAACCGCGTCGGATTGCTGTATCAAGTCTCTCGTGGATTCAGCCAGCTCGATCTGGAGGTGGTGGAGGCACGGGTCCAGACGCGGGGGCACGAGGCGGAAGATGAATTCCGGCTGCGGCGCGGCGACGACGCTCCGGATGGCACCGCGCTGCGGGTGCCGAAGCCGTTCTCGCACTATCAGCGCGGTTTTGCGGCGGCGCTGGCGCGCGACCTCGCCAGGTTGGACTCCGAACCCGCGGCCGCCGGCAGTGTAGGAAACGCCGCGCGAGAGTCACCGCGAGCGCGGCAGGGAAGATGGGCGGCGACGGATCGGGAGCTACGCAAGGCCCACGTGCTCGTCTGGTTTCATCACGCGCAGGGGCACTCCGGCACCGAGATGATCTGGGAATACTCGGGGGTGTTCGACGGCCTGGTGCGGGCGCTGGTGGAGGCCGCTGCGCGCGAGAATCCTTCGCAACGCGAACCGATCGCGCTCGGGCTCAAGGCGTATGGTCGTGGCGAGCTCCTGCCGAGCACGGCTCCGTTTATCGCCTGGGTCACCCCGGACGGCTCGGAGCCTGGGCGCTGCTCGCGCTGGTCGGTTCCGGAGGTCCTCAACGCGGTGTGGCCGCCCGTAAGGCAACTCACGATCGCGCTCGATGAGTTGGAGAAAGCGGTTGCGGATAGCCCGCTCGACGTGTTCGGCGCGCGTGTCATCACTGGAGCCGCGGAGGACACGGAAGCGGTACTCGGGCGCATCCGTGAGACCTTGCAGCGGTTGGCACCCGCCATCGTGCCGCGCCTGGCGCGCCGACTCGCGGCGCAGGGTGAGCTTTTCGAAAGCGCCGGCTATTTCGAGAATCTGAATCCGTTGTATGGGCCGGGAGGGTTACGAGATATCGCGGATGCGAATGCGATCGCTGCGCTCGCGGCGGATAGCAAGGATGCGAATCTCCTCGAGGTCATTCGCGACACGGCGCATCGGCGGTTCTTTCACCGACTCATGCGCGAAAGAGTATATCAGTTGCAGGAAGCGGCGAACGCACCGTCGGCTCTGGTACCGTTGCCGCGCGCCGGCCTGCCCAGCCTGGCGGCCGCGCTCAATATCCGCTCCAAGCTCGGATCAGCGCGAGCCGCGGAGCTCTTGGTGCAGCAACTTCTGGATCGCCAGGAGCAGACGGCGCTTTGCTGCCGGGCGCTTGGCCAGCGGCATGCGGACGGGTCCGAGGCATGCGACCAACTGCTGCCACAGTACGAGCAGCGGGGGTTGCTGGGGTTGCTTGACGAAATCGGCCGCATCAGCGGCGCGGGGCGGCCGGCCTTCGACCCGTGCGTGCTCGCCGCGATGCGAGAACCTCCAAGCCGCGATGCCGGAGTCGCGGACGAGGTCGCGGAGCGCCTTGCGCGCGGCCTGATTACGGCGGACTGTGTGAGGTTCCTGGAGTCGCTGCGGCGCATGCGCATCATCGATGCAGTGGTTCCGGAGTGGCGCAAGATCAGAGGGTTGCTGATCCTGAGGCGACACTACACCTATCCCACTGACGTACATACGACGCTGGCATTCGCCGAGCTCCGTCACTTGCAAGCAACGCATGGAGCCGACGATGCGATCGCGGGTGCGCTGGCGGGGCACGATCCCGTGGCGCTCTCCGCAGCGCTGCTGTTGCATGACCTGGGCCGCGGCAGCGAGCGGTCACATGCGGCGGCGGGAGCAGAGATCGCGCGCCGCGTGGCCGGGCGGCTGGGGCTCGGGGGAGAGACGAGCGAGCGCGTCGTGTGGCTCGTCCGCCACCATCTGTTGCTGCGCTATCTCGCGCTGCGCAAGGATGTGCGCTCACCAGCGGTGCAGCGTGAGGTCGTGCAGAAGCTGGGGAACGTGACAATGCTCGATACGCTCTACCTCATGACGCTCGCCGACGGCACGGCGCAGCGGCCGCCGGGGCTGTCGCCGCTGACGCGCAGGGCACTCGACATTCTCTACTCCGGGGCACGACGCCAGCTGACCGGCGACGCGGCACCGGCGCATGCGGGGGACGACGGGAGAGCGCTGGTGGAGGCAGCGATCGCGGACTTGCAGGCTTGCGGCTTTTCTGCCGCGCAGGCCCACCGCATGGCCGAGCGCCTCACGGCGCAAGGATCCTACCCCGTTTGGATTGATGCGACGGATATGGCTGCACACGCGGTCCTGCTCGAAATCGCGACGCAGGAGAACGGCGACAGCGCGCACCAGGAAGAACGGCAGTCGCTGGAACAAGCGGCGCGGCGGCTGGGCGTTCTCGCCTTTGAAACGGCGACTCGACGCATCCACTATTGCCGGAGCGGCTCGACCGCCTTGCCGACACTGGCGTTGGTGCTGCCATCGCCCGTGTTTTTTGCGCCGCTGGCCGCGGCCCTGAGCCTGCAGGGAACGCAGATCGAAGCGGCCTTCATTCTCCCCGCCGCGGCGGAGCGCTCGATGGTGCTGTTTGCCTTGCGGGTGGGCGGCGCAACTGCCGCGCAAGGTCTCGGCCACCGGCTGCTGTCGGAATACCTCGAGCTGCTCGAGCTCCCCTACCCGGAGCTGATGCGCAGGTTGACGCCAGCACGCGCCACCGAGCGCGAGTTTCCGAGCGACGGCGCGGAAGGCGACGCGAGAGCCCAGCACGATAGCGATTCGGATCCCAACACGACCGTGCTCGAGGTGCAGGCGGCTGATCGTATCGGACTGTTGGCGCGACTGTCAGCTACGCTCGAGGCGCGAGGGCTGGCGATCGTGTGGTCGCGCATTCTCACCGAAGGGGATCGGGTCGTGGACGTCTTTGGCGTGCAGCGTCAGGGCGGTCCCGTGCGGGACGAAGCGGAGCTTGCGCAGCTCGAGTCCGAGCTAGTGGCGGCGGCACGACTTCCCGGCCTCGGGTAGCGACCGACGTCAGTGCCGAGGGTCTTCCCGGGAGCTGGACAACAAAGCTTCCAGATGCGCCAGCCGCGATTTCATCCCCAGCTCTCGGTACAAGCCGCGCGCCGCCTCGAGCTGGCTCGCCGCGGCCGCGCCGCGGTGCCGGGAGTGGAGCCAGAGCGCATACTCGAGGTGCGAATCCGCAAGCTCGTTGCGTTCCCCGGTGCGACCGAGCACCCGAATGCTTTCGGCAAAGAGCGCGTCGATGTCGGCGTCGAGCGGCTCCGGGGTGCCGCGAGCCGCCGTCGCCTGCGCCAACAAGCGCAGCGCCGTCCCCTGAAACACCGTGTTCCCCAGCTCCTTGGCGAGCTCGCACGCCTTGCCGCCGCGCTGCATGGCGGCCGCCCACGCTCCCCGCGCCAGCTCGCACCGCCCCATGCCGAGCTCGGCCTCGATCTCGTCGGCGCGTAGCCCAAGACGAGTCGCAATGTCCAGCGCCTGCTGGTACGCATGCGCCGCCACTTCGATCTGGTTCTGTTGCAGGTGAGTGGCGGCCATGTTGCACAGCGTGCTGCATTCCAGGCCCCGGTTCCCGGCGCGACGGCCCATCTCGAGGGAGCGTGAAAAGAACTCGAGAGCCTGATCCAGCCGCCCCAGAAGCTGGTAGTTGATCCCGATATTGCCCAGGTTGGCCGCCAGCGTTCCTTCGTCGCCTATCTGCTCGGAAATCATAGCCGCCTTCGAGTAATGATTGATCGCCTCCTTGAAGAAGCCGCGCGAGCCGTGGGCGATGCCCAGGGCGTTCTCGATCCGTGCCGCGGTCCGCGGATCGTCCACTTCGCCGGCGAGCTCCGCGGCCTCGGTCGCGCGCGCGATCGTCTGGTCCGGGTTTCCCCTCAGGTAGGCGACGTAGCTCTGTTCAACCAGCAGCAGTGCCGCGAGCGACACCCGACCGAGGCGCCGGGCG
Organism: Candidatus Schekmanbacteria bacterium; assembly: GCA_016188575.1. Classification (GTDB taxonomy): domain Bacteria; phylum CSSED10-310; class JACPHN01; order JACPHN01; family JACPHN01; genus JACPHN01. The sequence continues at coordinate 15,672 of JACPHN010000228.1, read as the reverse complement.
AGAAGGAGGCCGCACGCCAGGTCCAGGTCGGCTTCATCCAGACAGCCCAGCCGCGCATAGAGACTGCCTCGGCGTTGGTGAATGTGCAACAGCGCCTCGCTGGCCTCTTCGCCGCGGTCGACGGCGAGAGAAAACGCCCCGTTGAAGTGCTCGACGGCATCCTTGAAGGCGGCGACGTCCGCCGCCTCGGTCCCCGCCTCAACGAGCCAGGCGATCGCCTCGGACGGCATCCCCGACAGCGCGAAGTGGCGAGCCACCACGGCGCGGAATCCGGGATCCCGCGCCTCGCGGCCGACAAGCGCTTCCGCGGCACGGCGATGAGCGCGGCGCCGGCGGCGCGGCGCCAGTGATTCGTAAGCCACCTCGCGGACCTTGGCGTGGGTGAATCGATACACCTCTTCTTTGCCGCTGACTTCTTGTAGCAGTGACGAGTCCAGGAGCTCGTCAAGACGATTCATGAGCTCGTCTTCCGAGCACTCTGCCACCGCGAGCAGCAGCTCGAAATCGAGCTCAGGTCCGAGCACGGCGGCGCGCTGGAGAATCTCCCTGGCCGGCTCCGACACGCGCATGACACGGCGCTGCACGACGTCGCGGATCGATTGCGGCAAGGGAATGCGGCGATAGTGGCTGAGCGTCGGGTCCGACGTGAAACTGTCGCTTGTTTCGATCTGCCAGAAGCCATCGGGCCCGCGCGAGAGGAGGCCCACTTCGAGCAGGGATTTCACCATCTCCTGCACGAAAAATGGGTTGCCGTCGGTCTCCTCGTGGAGCCGGGTGGCGAAAATCATCGGCGGTTGGTCCATGCCGAGCATGGACCGGACGAGCTCGGCGACGCCGGCAACGTCCAGGCACGTCAGGGCGATCTGGCGAAAACACGTTAGCCGCCGTAGAGACCCAGTCCATTGCGCGAGCGCGCGAGCTTCCCGGCTGCGCTCCTCGGTGTACGTCAGGACCAGGAGGAGCGCCGCTCTGCCGCTGCCGATCAGCGTGTGCCCCAGATGTGCCAGGCACTCGTGCGAAAGCTCGTCGGCCCACTGCAGATCCTCGACGACCAAAACCGTGGGGCGGCTGGCGCACAGCTCTTCCAGGGTCATCGCCAGCAGCTCGAAAATGCGGAGCTTTTCTTGAGCCGGGGAGAGGCGAGGCGGGTCGGGCTGGGCGCGCACAAAGTCAAAAGCACCGAGACGCGGGCACACGCGGCGAAGCGCCGCGCCGCGGTCGCCGAAGAGGCGCTGCGGGGCAGGAAGGTCCCCGCGTGCAGCGCCGTCCGCAAGGGCGGTGAGCATGGAGTGGACTGCTTCGAATGGGTAGTTGACGTCTTCGAGGCACCGCGCCACGACGGCGGTCACGTTGAAATCGGCGAGGTGCTCGATGAGCTCGCCGACGAGGCGGGATTTCCCGACTCCCGGCTCACCGGTAACCGCCACCACGCCACCGGTGCCGACGACGAGCCGCGCGACGTGGTCGAGCAAGGACTGCATCTCTCCTTCTCGGCCGGTCAGGTCGGGATCGAAAAGAAAGTCCGCTTGCCGCAGGCGGGCCGACGCGGAAAGCTCGAGCGATTCGGCCGTTGGTGCGAGCTCATGCTCGGGACACTCCGCAAGCGCTTTTTCCACCGATTCCGCGCGTTGGGGACGGGCGGCCGCGTCCTTGGCGAGGCACGACGCCACGAGCTGCTCGAGCTCCGGGGACACCTCCGCGACCACCGCCCCGACCCTCGGCGGCTCGTCGTGAAGATGTTGCCAGACTGTCCTGGCGAAACCGGGGCCGGAAAACGGCGCTTTTCCCGTTACCAGCTCGAAGAGAACGACGCCGAGCGCGTAGATGTCGGAGCGTTGATCCACTCGTTTCCCGGTGATCTGCTCGGGCGACATGTAGGTGGCGGTCCCAACCAGCCCACCCTCCTCGGTCAGGCTCACGGATGAAAGCTCGGTATGCACCAGACCGAAGTCCATCAGCTTGACCTTGCCGTCCTGGGCTACGAGGACATTTCCCGGTTTGATGTCGCGGTGGACCACTCCGCACCCGTGAATGTAGGAGAGAATGCGGCACAGCTCGCGCCCGAGTGCGACGATCCGGCCGCGGCGTTGCTGCTCGCTGGCGGAATCTGGTGCAGGTGGACCGATGAACATCTTCAGGTTGGCGCCGTTGACGTACTCCATGACGAAGTATGGGGCGCCGTCCGCAGCACCGTAGTCGTAGACTGCGACAAGCCCGGGGTGATTGAGCCGCGCCATGATGCGGAACTCACGCTGCAGTCTGCGGCGCCCGGTGTTTCCAAGGGCGGATAACGTCTTGACGGCAAGCTCGCGGCCGTTGGCGGGATCTCTGGCAAGGTAGACGAGCCCCATTCCGCCCTGCCCGAGCAGGCGCAGAATCTCATACTTGCCGACTTTTGAGGGCATTGAGACCATGGCCTATCGCGACTCTCTCCGGCGAGCCTCCGCCTGGTGGCCAAGGCGGCCGCACGGTCCGGCTGGTGATCGCCAACGGCGAGCCGCGGGCGCTCCCGTCTCAGGCCACGTCGTCTGGGACGAGACTTTCGGCGCTTTCCGGCCGGCCGGACCGCTGCCGTATTTTCCAAAGGGCCACCGCAATGGCACATGCGCCCACAACGAGCCAGAAGACCAGGCGCTTGGTGGTCTCCAGCCCGTGCATGAGCTCATCGAGCTTCGGTCCGGAGACGTAGGCGAGGACAATCCACACAGGTACGCTGACCGCGGCAGCGGCGCCGTCATAGAGCAGGAACTTGGAACGGCTCATGCCGAGCGTTCCGGCGGTGGCAAAAACGATGGGCCGCAAGCCAACGATGAATCGAGCCAGGAAGACCGCACGGTCGCCGTGCCGGTCAAAGAGCCGTTGCACCCTCAGGAGGCGTAGCGGAGTGGCGACTCGGCGCAACATGCGACTGTTTAGCACACGCATTCCGAAGCGCCGCCCGGCCGAAAAGATGATGAAATCCCCGCACAGCACTCCGAACATTCCTACGGCGATCATGATGTAGAGGTTCACGTCACCCTGGTGCGCGAGGTAGCCGCCAACCAATAGAGGAATGTCCTCGGGCAAGGGAAAACCCACGCCGCAAAGGAGCAACACGACGAGAATGGCGAGATAGGCAGGCAGTCCCGCCTTATCGGCGATGAAGTCGAGTGCGTAGTCCACTCTGCTTCGGCAACTCGTGGGAGGAGTAGGGGATCGTGGGTTGAACGGGGTTTGCGGCGCCGTCGTGCGGAGACCGGGACCGGAAGTCTACTTCCCGGCCGCCGCACTGTCAAGAACGAGGGGCCGCCTGGCCCCTCCGGCGGTTCGACGTCGACGCGACAGTGCCCGCCTCCGTTTCTCCCCCGCGGGCAGGGGGAGGTGAGGAAGGGGGTCTTCGTGATGCGCTTTCCGCGCACCTCGCAGTCGGACAGGCGGTGGACTCGGAGCCGGTGCCGACCGGATCGAGCTCAGGATCACCAGTGGGACAGGAGGTGCCGCAGAGCCGTGGCTGCAATCTCGCCGATCTCAAGCTGGCGGGACGGAGTGGCGATCGTGGCCTGGTTGAGCTCGATCTCCACATACGGAGCCCCCAGCGCCACGGAGTGCATGCGCGGACTAAAATCCTCGCCGCGTAGACCGGAATAGGGTTCGTTCAAGCGCGTTCGCAGCCCGGCGCGCAAGAACAGGTCGAGCAGCGCTTCGGCGATCTCTCCGCGGTCCCCGTACAGTACGCCGACATCGAAACCTCGGTCCTCGGCGCCGAAGACCGGCGTAAAACTGTGAAAGCTGACGAGCAAGAATCGCTCGGAGTGACGAGCCGCCAGCTCGTCGCCGAGCGCGTTTGCGGCGTAGTGGTAGGGGCGATAGAAAGATCGCAGGCGCCAGGCGCGCTCAGCGGCGGCAAGGTCACAGTTGGCAGGAACCCTGCGGACGGGATCGCCAGGGTCGCCCGAGCCGATGTGCGGTCTGGTGAGGTGCGCGTGAGCGGAAGGTCGGTTGAGATCTACCAGCAGCCGCGACATCCGCGAACGGATGCCGACGCAATGTGCGGCGGCGCAAGCAGCGCCATGGACACCCGCGATGCCCGGATCATAGGCCCAGTGCGTGGCCAGGTCTTCCGGCGCCAGGCCAAGAAAACCATAGCTCTCCGGGAGCTCGTTTCCGGCGTGCTCACACAGCAAGAGCAGCGGTACCGAACGGTCACCATCGACAATCACGAAGCAATCGTGAGGTCGGTCCATTGCGGTGTCGAAGTTTTCCGCCATGTCTGGCACCTCGTCCTCTCTTGCGGCGCGTCGTGATCACTTTCCAATCTGGAACAATGATGTTCTTGACAACCTCGAGGGGGTGCTGTCTACCATCGTCGCTGCGCACAGATACAGCATATCAGTGGCGGCGGTGAGAGTAAAGCCGCGGGTCAGGAATGCTCGGTGTCGCTGCCTGCCGCGCGTCGCGCCCGCAGCTCCGCGGCAGCAGCATGCGCTTCCAGTCCCTCGGCGCGAGCGATCAGCGCCGTGGGCGCGGCAAGCGCGGCCGCGGCGCTGGGAGTCATCTCGAGGATCGTCTGCACGCGAAGGAAGGTAAATACGGACAGGCCACCCGTGTAGCGAGCCGCCCCTCCCGTCGGTAGCACGTGGTTCGGGCCCGCGCCGTAGTCGCCAAAGACTTCGGAGGCGCGACCGCCCAGAAATGCGGCGCCGAAGTTGTGGACATTTTCCAGCAGCGCCTCGGGATCGCGGACGTGCATCGCCAGATGTTCCGGCGCCAAAGCATCGGCGAGCTCCGCCAGCTCCATCCGGCTGCGACAGACGCAAATGAGACCGTTCTGTTTGAGCGCGGCCTCGATTGCCTCCTGGTTGGGCTGCTCCGCAAACCCCTGCTTGACTCGGCGAGTAATTTTTTCGGCAAGCTCGAGCGAGGTAGTGCCGAGCAGCGGCCGCGCAGCCGGGTCGTGCTCGGCCTGAGCCAGCAGATCCGCGAGCACGAGATCGAAGTCCGCACTATCGTCCGCGAGCACCATGACCTCGCTTGGACCGGCAGGCAAGTCCGTCCCGACCACACCCCCAAGCTGCCGCTTCGCCTCCGCGACCCACACGCCTCCGGGTCCACAGATCAGGTCAACGCGCGGAATCTTCCGCGTCCCGACCGCCAGCGCCGCGACGCCGTGGGCGCCGCCGACGGCCAGCACCCGGTCGGCCCGCGCCAGCTCGCAGGCCGCGAGAACGACGGGAGAGGGACGGGGACAGACGACGATGACCTCGCTCACGCCCGCCGTGCGCGCCGTCAGCGCGGTCATGATCGCCGTCGAAGGGAGCGCGTGCTGCCCGGCCGGGACGTAGCATGCGACGCGCGTGAGCGGCTTGACGCGCTGCGCGCAGCGGACACCCGGGACAACCTCGTACGAGAACGCCTGCAACTGCGACAACTGGCGATGCGCAAAGGAGCTCACGCGGCTGACCATCTCCGCCAGAGCGGCGCGAAGCTTCGGGTCCAGGGCTACCAGAGCCGCCTCGCGCTCGGCCTTCGGGACGGCAAAGTCGGGCCATTTGCGGGACGCCTCGGCGTCCAGCCGCGCCCGATACGCTTCGACCGCCACGTCTCCGCGCAGCCGCACGTCGGTCACGATTGCCCGCACCGCGCTGGACACGGATTCCGGCGCCTCGGCGTTCTGTGCCGGTCCGAGAGCCACCACCTGTTCAAGACTCAGCCGTCTCATCTCATTTCTCCCTACCGCGAAGCTCGTAGAGCACGTCCGTCCAGCTCAATCCCCTCTTGACCAACAGCGCGGTGGCAAAAAACAGCAGGTCAGCCGCCTCGTGCGTGGTTTCCCCCACGGACCCGGCGTGCGACACCTCCCAGACTTCCTCGTGAAGCTTGCGCATGATCAGTTGCTCATCCTGCATCAGCCGGGAGGCGAAGGAGTCGACGGGATGGTCCTTGCGGTCAGTCAGAATCGTCTCCAACCGCGACAGGGCCGGCCGCATCGCGCCGAAGCAGGTGGGCGCGCCGGTGTGGCATGCCGGCCCCGCTTGTCGGACCGTAAAGCGGATGGCGTCGCGGTCGCAGTCGAGGCGCGCGCGCAAGAGGTGCTGCGTGTTGCCGCTCGACTCGCCCTTTCGCCAAAGTGTTTTGCGGGAGCGACTATAGTAGACGCCCGATCCGTCGCGCAGTGCCAGGCGCAGCGATTCCGGCGACGAATAGGCGAGCATGAGGGTTTCCCCGTCCTCGTTCTCGACAACGGTGGGACACAGGCCGCTTGACCGTCCGAAATCGGTGATGGCGACAAAGAGCTCGGCAAGCTCGAGGGCGCCGGTGTATATGGCCATGCCGAGCTGCGCTTCGCAGCCAAGGCCGGCAAGCGCGACGACTTCCTCCACCGCGGTGATGCCGCCCGCCGCGGTAACCGAGTTGCTCGTCGCCGCGCGCACGGCGCGAATCCGGTCCAGCGAGGTACCCTGCATCATGCCCTCGCGGTCGACCAGGGTATAGAGGAAGCCGGAGCAGTACGCCTCGAGCTCCTTGATCCGGCCGATCACCGATTCGCCGGTGCCATGTGTCCAGCCGCAATCGACGACCTCGTCATTCTTCTCATCGACGGCGACGATCACGGTCTCCGGCCTGAGCGCCGACAACACCTCGGGACGCGCGGCCGTTCCGAGAATGACGCGCCGAGCGCCGGCGCGAAGGAAAGCTCGCGCTTCTTCAGCGCTGCGAATGCCACCGCCGACGCGACACGGAAACCTCCGGCACAGCGTCTTGATGAGCTCGCGGTTGTCGCCGTGGCCGAGCGCGGCGTCGAGGTCGATTACCGCCAACTCGCCGATTCGAGAGAACGTCTCCGCGATGGTAAGAACGTCCTCTCGCTCCAGCACCTTCTCGGCACCGTGACGCAACTGGACAGCTTTGCCGTTCATGAGGTCGATACTGGGAATGATCATGGCCGCACCTTCACGCCCCGACTGCGCAGGTAAACTTTCAGCGTTTCGACGGTGGCTTCCGCCTTGTGGAAAATGCTAGCCGCCAATGCGGCGTCCGCTTCGCCCGCAGTCAGCACTTCGTAGAAGCTCTCTGCCATGGCAGCGCCGCCAGAGGCGATGACGGGGATGGACACGGCGCGGGTAACGCACCGGGTCAGCTCGATGTCAAAGCCGGCGCGGGTGCCGTCCCGGTCCATGCTCGTTAGCAGGATCTCCCCGGCCCCGAGCGCGGCGCCTCGCTCGGCCCAGGCGATCGCGTCGAGAGCGACCGGGGTCCGTCCGCCATCGACGACCACCTGGAAACTCGGCATCTCCGCGCTTCGCCTGCGGGCGTCGATGGCCAGCACCACACACTGGCTGCCGAACTGGCGCGCTGCCGCCGCCAGGATCTCCGGATTACGCACGGCCGCGGAGTTTACGGCGACCTTATCGGCGCCGGCGAGCAGCAGCCGGTGCATGTCCTCGATGCCCTTGACCCCGCCGCCAACCGTCAGCGGGATGGACAGCTCGTTCGCGCAGGCCTCGACTACCTGAAGCATCGCCAGTCGCCCCTCGATGGTCGCGGTAATGTCGAGGATTACGAGCTCGTCAGCGCCTTGCTGCTCGTACGCGCGCGCCAGCTCGACGGGATCGCCGTGGTCGGTGAGGCCCACGAATCTCACGCCCTTGACGACGCGGCCGGCGCGCACGTCCAGACACGGAATGAGCCGTTTGGTTAGCACGAAATCCACCTATTGAGCAGCGCTGCTCCGTAGCCGCCGCTCTTCTCGGGGTGGAACTGCACGGCGACCAGCGTGCCGACCGCTATCGCGCTCGCGAACCATCCTTCGTGATCCGTTCGCGCGGCGATCCAGTCGGCGTCATCGGGAGCCGGCGCGGCGTAGCTGTTTACAAAATACGCGTGACCAGGTGCCACTACCGTCTGCGGGTTGCCCGGCACGGGAACGACCTCGTTCCAACCCACGTGCGGGACCTTGCGCGCGCGCAACCGCAGCACGGATCCCGGAAAAACCCCGAGGCCCGGGACGCCGGGAGATTCCTCACTGGCGGCGAAAAGCGCCTGCAGGCCCACGCAGACCCCGAGAAAAGGCCGTTCGCGGCGAAGGAATTCCCGAAGCGGCTCTTCCAGGCGGCGCTCGCGGATTCCGGTCATGACGGCGCCAAAAGCGCCGACTCCCGGAAAAACGACGCGGTCGGCCCTGGCGATCATGTCGGGCCGCGACTCCAGCCGGACCTCTTGGCCGAGGCGGCGAAAAGCGCGGACAACACTTCCGAGGTTTCCACTGCCCCAGTCGAGTATGGTGATGTCGCAGGCCGATGTCGGGCGCACGTGATCTTCCTAGCTGACGGGTATGTCGAGCGCACCTTTCGTGCTCGGCACCTCGCCTTCGGCACGCGGCTCCAGGGCGACCGCCATGCGCAGGGCGCGCGCCACCGCCTTGAACATCGCCTCGATCTTGTGATGATCGCTCCGCCCGCGGATTGCGCCGAGGTGGAGGTTGGCGCCCAGTGAACGGGCGAACGCGTCGAAGAAATCGGTCAGCAGGTCGATTTGGAGCGTGCCGGCGTGGGTTGCGCCAAAGACCGCATCGAAGACCAGGAAGGGGCGTCCTGACAGGTCAATCGCCGCCTCGGCCAACGCCTCATCCATGGGGTATCGGCACCAGCCGGCGCGCGAGATCCCGCGGCGCTCGGCGAGCGCCTTGGAAAGAGCACTGCCGAGAACGAAGCCGAGATCTTCCACGGTATGGTGCTGATCCACGTGAAGGTCTCCGGACGCCCGCACGGTCAGGTCGATCAAGCTGTGTCGGGAAAGTGCCTCGAGCATGTGCGTGAGGAAGCCGATGGGGGTTTGCACGTCCGCCTGACCGGATCCGTCGAGATTGACCTCGATCGAGATTTGGGTTTCTCGAGTCTGGCGGCAAACGATGGCGGTTCTAGGGTCCATGGTGGAGGAGGACCGCGGGCTGCGGTGCCGCGTCAGCTCGCCGCCACTGTGGCGGTGGCATTCAAGTGTAGCACCACGTCGAGCACGTCGCCGATGGAGTAGAAGTCGACGGTGACGAAGTTCGGCTGCTGTTGTGCTGCATCCTTGCACAGTTGCGCGCGGTCGAGGAAGAACGGATTATGGTTGACCTTTTCCGCGAGCGACGGCAGAGCGATGGGATTGGTCAGAAAGTGGTTCAGGATAAAGAGGGCGCTCGCCGTGCTGCCGCGATTGACGTCGCAAGAAAAGTCGGACGGCGCCTTGTTGGCATAGTCGGTTTCCCAGGCGTACTGCCAAACGTCATGGTACCAGGGATACACGCCTCCCTCCTTGTCGGTGAAAACGACCAGCCTGTGCCCGTCCGCGATCATCTCCCCCAGCGCCGGCCAGGGATCGCCCACATCTTGCTCGTGCGCATACCGGAGGAGCTCGCTTTCGGCAAACGCCGCCTCGACTTCGGCAGCGCTGACGTACGATTCGAAAATGATCGTCACGACCTCCTGCGGATTCGCATCGAGGAAAGCGCGGATTTCGCCGAGCCCATCGGCCAGAAGTTTCTTGCCGAGCCAGCAGTAGCCATGGCAGAGGTAGGTGCGTCCCGCGTAAGAGTGAACGTCGAGCATGAGCGCTCGAATGCCGTCCTGAAGCTGGCGCGTCAAGCCATGCTGCTGGTTCGGTCCAATCCAGCCGTCGTCGGCGTTGGACATCGCGTTGTGCGTCGTGGCGAAGGCGACCTCGTCGTACGGCCGGTCGCACAGGGCGGGCAGGCCATTGCAAGGGGAGGCGTCGCGCCCGACAGCGGGCGCCACACCCGGGTCGCCAAAAACCGCGGCAAAGGTGCTGGCCACTGCGAACCAGCGTAACCATCCAAGACCCAAGGACATGGGGGCGGACCTTTCCGCAGATTTTGCGCCTGGAGACTGCTGTGATCGAGCCAGGCACCAACGTACTGCTGATGCCGCGCGGTGTCAAGGCGTTACTTCGGATCCGGATCGCCCGCCTGATCCGCGTCAGGGCACCAGCATCGTCATGCCGGGAGTGACGGACAAGGCGTCCACGGGGAGGTGAGTGATAATGGGCGGCCGATTTGGGTCGGAGACCAATATCGATTTTCTCGCATTTGCCTCGGCGAGATCGCTCACGGACAGGGGAAATCGCGGCACGATCTTGTTCCCGGACAACAATACCACTCACGCGTTTCAGGGCGGGGTTTCGGGGCGATTCCGCCTTGAATGGCGGGGTTTCGGACGGGCTGACGAATGGATGAGCTGGGCTCCGGCTGTTGCCGGATGACGGTTGGCCCTTCGTGGGGGGATGGTGGCGGATGCCCAGAGTCGAGAGGGCGGGCGATCCGGGTCGAGCGGAGAGACTTGACACGGGGGGGGGGGGCTCATGATATGAGGTCAAGCGTTACTCAGAAGCTTTTCTCGGGAGGTCGAGGCATGGGCGCTGCGTATGCGGGTGTTGGGCGAGGTGGAAGGTGGGGATCGTGGCTGGCGGTGATGGCCGCGGTTGCCGCGGTGGTGGGCGCCGCCGGCGCCCAGACGGGCGGCGGGGGAATGGCGATCGAGCTGCCACCGGCGCCGGCCGGCGGTTACATGTCCCCGCCCCCGCCGTTTTGGGGCAAACGCGTGCTCGTCCAGGGGAAGGTGAAATCCGCGTCGCCGTGGTGGGTGGAGGTCTGCACCTGCAACCCGAAGGCAGGGGCGTGCCCGGATCTCGAGCTCAAGGACGTCAAACCGCTCGAGCAGCGGCTGCGGGAATTGGACAACCAGGCCTGGCATGAGCTCCTCACGATGTGGTGCGGCCCGACCACGCTCACGAAGGCCGAGCAGAACAAGGTCGTGCACAAGATCATGAAGGAGAAGCTCGAGCCGGGCTGGTGGTTTGATGTGTACGCGCACCGGGCTGGCGCGGAGATGTTCGGCGAAGCGCTTGAGTCTGCCATGGAAGGTCCCCAGCGGCGCTTCGCTTTCCTTTTCTTCAACGATGCCGGCGACCGGGCGGTGCGCCAGATTGACATACAGCTCCATCCGGAGTGGGATGCCAAGCAGCGGGGCAACGGCATCGGAAGCTGGTTTTCCTCGCCCGACGGGCTGGATCCCAGCTCCTCGGGACCTACACCAGCGGAAGGAGTCAGGTTTACCACCGATCCGCACTTGCAGACTGTCTCCGATGAGGAGTGCGACGTTACCTCGATCCAGATCGACTGGGAAGGAGACGGCGAGGTCGATCTCAGGATGACCTGCAGGGAGCTCCGCATCTTGGAGGCGGAGTTTACGCCCACCGTTGCAAACAAGCCGATAAGTCACCTCTACACGGAGGTCGGGTTCTGGAGGCCCACGTTAATCGTGTATGAGGGGGACAAGGTGGTGGGTGCGTCGACGCCGATCGTCGAGGTCGACCTGCCGCCTGTAAGGCGAGACATCCGCGGCAGTATCCGCCAAAAGCCAGCCAAACGGTCTGGAGGTGGATCATGAGACCCATATTCCAGGGAAGCTCTATTGGGATCGCGCTTTGTGCTTCCGTGTTGGCGTCTGCTTTACCCGCGAATGCGTGGGAGATTCGCGTTCACCAACGGTATAGCGAGCAGGGGTGGATCTCGGCTCTTCCTGAGATAGAGAGCCTTCTTGAGCGGGATCTCGGGCTGCCCGTCAAGAAGAGGCTCGCCGGCATCGCCATCCTCACCGACGGAACTGACGGCAAGGAAAGCATCGCGGACACCTTTCTTTCTGGCTGCCGCCTGCAGTTCATGGCGCTGGAGCTGGAGCCCGTGGACTGGATCATCCACGGCGTCGGCGCGGAGGACGAGTACCTGGATCGAGTAGCCGATCTCGTGGACTGCAATACCGACATGAAGGCCATGAACCACCATTACAACCCCGCGTGGCAGGTGTACGCCGGCGACAGGCGCCAGGAAGGCGGGCTCGACGACGTCAGCCTGGTGAATGTCCTCGGCGCCGACCACGACCTTCCCCGCGTCGGCCGCGGCGTTACGGTCAACTGGGGCCGGCCGGTGCCCCGTTGGGCGCTCGGCGAGGATTTCAGCGCCAGCCGGATCCTCTCGAAGTTTCACCGCGACGACTGGAACCACAACGCCTGGTCGCACGAGGCCGCGCGGCGCTACTTCTGGGACGCCCTCACCCTGGATCACTGGGGATGGCCGGTCGAAGAGGCCGAGACGGTGATGAAGGGGCTGCTCGACCGGACCGATCCCGCGCGCGCCGAATTCCCGGCGCCCTCCCGCCAGGGCGCCTTTGCCCGCGTCTTTCGCGCCCTCGGGCAAGTCATGCATCTCATCGAGGACAGCGCCCAGCCCGAGCACGCGCGCAACGACGCCCACCCCAAATACACCGCCCTCGACGCCTGGCCGATCGACAATCCGCACGCGATTCGCATCAATCCCGACTACCATGCCATTACCGGCGCGCCGCTCGAGTTTCTGGAGCTCTTCGAGAACGCCGCGGGGACCGGCACCTCCCAGCTCGCCAACGAGAATTTCCTGACCTCCCACACGATCCCCGCCGGTTCCTTCACCGACACCCTCGGCCACGTCTACGACCTGGCCGCGGACCTGTACGCCGACAGCCCGAATCGCCAGATGCCGCTGCCCGCCCTCCCCACCGGGGACGCGATCGTCACGGTCGGCGACCGCTCGGTCCTCTACCTCATGAGCCCCGTGCAACGCGAGCGCGCCCTGCTCGCCCTCGCCGATGACAAGCGCCCCGACGTCCGCTTCGACCCCTTCCCGGACCCGGCGCGCCCCCACGAGCCGCGCCCGCGCTGCTGGCCGAGCTCCGAGACGCGCCGCCGCGAGGACACCGCCGACTGCTACGACGCCTTCTTCACCGAGGACCGGATCTGGACGACCAATAACAACCGCGTGAAGGCGGACATCGCCCAGCGCATGCTGGCGGTCGGCACCCGCCGCGCCGCGGAGTACCTGCAGTGGTTTTTCCGCGGGCGCCTCCGCGCGGTTGCCGAAAATGTGAGCGGGCTCACCTTCGACCTGCGCCTCGAGAATCTCTCGGACGACGCGTTCACGGGCGTCACCGTCGTCGTCACGGCGAGGATGGACGCGGAGCCGCTCTCCGGAGACACCCGGTACGTGCGCCTCCGCGATGCTGAAGGGGGCCTCGACGACGCCGAATTCCCGATCCCGCGGCTGGGGCCGGCCGGGAGCGCCGATGCCGACTTCGTCATCGAGCATCTCTACTTGCCCCGCGAGGCGTTCCGCGACCTCGAAGAGGTGGAGCTGACGGTGGCGGCCCGAGGACAGCTCGGCGCGGAGCCCGGGGCGGTGGCCGGCACCCGGCTCGAAGTGCCCACGCTGTGCAGCCCGTGCGGCAACATTGGCACACGGGAATCGGAGGAGTACGAGTGGGGGTGGTTTGGCACTTGGGGAACGCGGTGCCACTGGACGTCCACGACCGTCCAGAATACGGACAGGCGGACCTGCTGGCGCCCGAGCTTCGCGTGCACCGTGCAACAACGCGACTACGACTGCGTCATCAAGTACTACGACAGCAGCGGCAAGCGGTGCGGCAGGAAATGCGTCGAGATTCCCTACCGGGGATCCTATGGCCCGGGGGAGTATCCCGGCTACCTGCAGTTTTGGATTGGCGCCTCGCGGTACACCTCGAAATGGCTCAGCGAGAATTGCCGGCCCCGAACGCCCCCGAAACCGCGGGGCCGCGACCCGCGGGCGGAAGCGCCCCCCGGTAGCAACCCGTCAGGTGGCGTGTCATTCTCCGACTACAGAGAGCGCGACCCGTACGAGAGCTGGAATTGCATCGGTCGGCCGACGCCGGTGCCCACGGCGACACTGGCGCCCACGCCCACGACGCCGCCGCCCGCGCCGACCTTGACCGGCACTGCGACCGCGTTTACGGCCACCCCGACGCGGACCCCGACGCCCTGGCCGACGCGGACCCCGACTCTCTTCCTCACGCCATTGCCGCCGCTCTCGCCGACGCCAACCCTGCGGGCCATCCCAACGTCGCCTTCCACGCCGGGCCCGGACCCCTCGGAGACGCCGACGCCGACGCCGACCATAACCGAGACTTCGACGCCGCCTCCCGCGCCCACGCAGCACCTGTCGCCCTCGCCCACCCCACCGCTGTTCTTCTACATCATCACGGACGTCCAGCCCGCGGCCGGCGAGTATTTCCGGGGAGACACGATCACGGTCACGTGGTCGTCCAACATCGCCCCCGCGGAAACGGTCGAGATCTACCTCGAGCGCGACGAAGTCGGCGCCGCGAGCCGTTACCTTCTGAGCCGGGGCGCGGCGAATGACGGCGCCGAGCCCTTCCTCATTCCGTTCGCGGACGATCCGGCGAACGGCAGTCTCACGGAGGCCGGGGACTGGCGCGTGCACATTTACCACGCGGTAACGGAGACGGCCGGCAGCGCGGCCGGACCGATCACCATCCACGACTACTGGCTCGGCCTGCATTGAGCACGGCCACGAGGAGGCGAAAATGGAGAATCAGAAAGCACCCGAGACGGAGGCTGCCGCGAATCGCCATCCTCACCTCCCCCCGCTCGCGAGGGGAGGCAGGGGAGGCCTACTGATGGTTCTGCTCGCGGCGGCGGCGGTCGCCGGCGCGGTCGCGCCGTCACCGCTGGCGTGGATGTCGATATCGCTGGCACCACCGCCAAGCGGCGGCTACGCGCCAAAAGACGCGGTCTTCTGGGCGGACGCGGTCCTGCTCGAGGGCCGCGTGAAGGCGCGATCGCCGTGGTGGGTCGAGGTCTGCGCGTGCGACCCGGGCGCCGGTGACTGCGCCGTGCTCGACGAGATGTGGGCGCGCCCATACGAGATGCGCAGGCTCGAAGCGGTGGACGCGGGCCTGGAGGAGTCCCTGGCCGAGCGCTGTGACCCCATCCCCGGTCTCGGGCTCGCCGGCGCGGCCGCCGGGGTGGCGCTTTCGGGGCTACGCCATGCTAGTGGGGGATGACCGGTTCGCGGTCGAGCTGCCCCTCGCGGGCGACCAACCGGGAGCGACCACCCCCATGTATGCGCTGCAGTTCTTCAACGAGGAGGGCGGCAGGCTGATCCAGTACACGCCGGTGCGGCGCCGGCAGGCGCGGCGGCCGGGCGGCGGCCCCATCAGCGGCGGGTGGGCGTTCTCGCCGGAGCACCCCGGGCTCAGCGGCGGCGCGCGCGGCGGCCGGCTGTTCTACGCGACGCCGCTGGCCTTTGCCCGCGCGCCGGCGAAGGCCTGCCGGAAGCTCCGGGCCGAGGTGGACTGGAACGGCGACGGACGCGTCGATCTCCGCATGAGCTGCGAGGAGTATCGGCGGCTCCGAACCGGCGGCGACGGCGGCATTCCCTATCTCTACGAGGGCGTGGGATTCCACGCTCCCACCTTCGCGACCTATGACGGGAAGCGGTTGATCCACGCCGCCCACGCCCTCGTCCGCGTCGACGATCCCGACATCCGGCGCAACGCGCGCGGCGCCATGACGCCGTAAGGCCTCGTCCATCGATTCGGCCACCTGCCTCGCGAACAGGGATTCCGGCGTCGGCCAGATGTCGGAAGGCGCTCCTCTACAAGCTGGACGTTCGGAGTCGCCTTGCCTGATAGGGGTAGGAAGGGCCGGTTACTCCCGGCCCCTCCCCCCTCCGAACCCAGCGTGCGGATTTCCCGCACTGGGCTCTCCGGTTGGTGGTATTACCTGCGAGAGGATTGACAGGCCTCAGCATTGGCTGCGGTCAGT
>JACPHN010000223.1 GCA_016188575.1 Candidatus Schekmanbacteria bacterium | reverse complement strand
GGCCACTCCTGACGACGACATTGTCGGCCCCGCGACCTTGCGGGTCGCCCTGCTGCTGATGAAGCACGCCTTCGATGACACGTTCGTCAGCGCGCTCGCAGGGATCCTGCGCTGGCTGCGGGGAGAAATCGACAGCGACGAGGGACGACAGTACCTGCAGGTGGTGCTGGAGTACATCGCCCGAGTAGCGCGCAATGCGTCCGAGGAGGAGCTCACGGAAATGATCAGCAGGGGCTTGTCGCCCCGGGAGGCGGAACAGATGGCAACCGTTGCCGAGAAATGGCTCGAGAAGGGTCGACAGGAGGGACTTGAGCGAGGGCTTGAGCAAGGGCTTGAACGCGGCCTTGAACGCGGCCTGGAGCGCGGGCTCGAACGCGGGATCAAGGAAGGCCGGCGGGCCAGCGCGCGGGAAGCCGTCCTCGCCGTGCTCACCACGCGCTTTACCGTGGTGCCGGCGGGTCTTGCCCGGCAAGTCCAGGGGCTCGACGACTTGCAGGTGCTGGATGCGCTGCACCGCCGGGCGATCGTCGCGGAGAGCCTGGCGGTGTTTCGCGAAGAGCTCGACCAGCTTCTCGCCCAGTAGGCGTAGGCGCGCGGCCTCTACCAAGCAACCCGCGGTACGCTCGGATCGCGCCGGCTTTCATCCCGTCGTCAGCCGGTCCGAACCCCCGTCCTGTCCCGGCCAAAACGCCGGATGGACATTGTCTCGGATCACCCAGATCGGCATTCGTGGCGTCGCCAGCGCGCGATGAATCGCGTGCCTACGCTCTTCGCGGGGCCGTAGCCGCGCGCTTCATCACGCCGCAATGCGCTTGCGGGTGCGACAATGTGCATCACGCCTCGCAGTGGCGCTTTGGCCCTGCGCCGAATCCGGGGAGGCCATTTCCTCCGCCCGCGACCTGCCTGGCGTGCGCCTCGCCGAGACCGACGCCTACTCGTCCTCACCGGAGGACACCGCGCTCTGCTCTTACGCGGACGTCGCGCACGCGATCACATCGTTGGCCGACAGCAGCGCCTCGCTGATCGCAACGCGAATCGCCCGGCCGAGCGCGAACGAGCTGCTCGAGTGGGCCATCGATCATGCCTATGCCGCAGGCTCCCACATCGTGGCCGCGCTCGTCGCCCTCGCGGGACCGCCGGAAGCCGGGCCTCGCCTCCGCGCCGTAGCGAGTCACGGTAGGCACGCCTGGACGTCAACAGACTCCCGAATTCCCCCCCGCTCGACCGAGGGACGTCTCACGCCTCCCGAAATCGCCCCCCGTTCGACCGGGGGACATCCCGCGTCTCCCGAATTCGCCCCCCGCTCGACCGGGGGACATCCCACGCCTCGCGAAATCGCTCCCCGCTCGACCGGGGGACATCTCCGCATGCGACACGTGCTTCGACGCTCGGCAAAAAGGGGCCGGCCCTGTGCACCAGAATTGGGCCGCGGTACGGCTGCTCACGGGAAATAGGCCACCGGCAAGTTAGCCGACGGAAAGCTGGCTGAGGTACGCTTCTGACTGGCAGCGGCGCGCGGGAATGCGGCCGCCGAGGAGCGCGCAGGCTCTTCCGCCCTATTTCTCGAGCGCGTCGGGACAGTGGCGCCCGACGAGCTCCATCACGGTGACGTAGGCCGGGCACTCCCAGAGCGACTGGCGGTGGCACTCCGCCCCGAGGACGGCATGCTCCACGCGGGCGTGCAGCGCCTCGCACAGGCATCGCGTCTGCTCGACCGACAGGCCGCCGCCGGACCCACTTGCGGCGCGCTGTGCCCGCCACGCCGCCGTGGCGTCCAGCGCCTGCCGCGCCATGCCGAGAATCTGGCGAGCGCGCGGCGGCTTGACCACATAGCCGCTGATGCCGAGCTGGGCGAGCTCGAGCACGATCGACTCGTCGTTCTCCATCGTGATCACCAGCACCGGGATCCCGCGCAGCTCGGGGTCGTTCCGGATGCGCCGCAGCAGCTCCAAGCCGTCCATTTTCGGCATGTGCACGTCGGTGACCAGCAGATCGAATGGCTCTCCGTCCTCCATGGCCTTGGTCAGCAGGTGCAGCGCCACCAGGCCGTTTTCGGCCTGAGAAACCGTCGCGTTCGCCTTGCCGAGCGTCATCTCGAAGAAGAACCGGATGGGCTTCATGTCGTCGGCCACGAGGATCCTGGCGCGCTGCAGATCGATCGCCTCGTCATCGGGGGGTGGCGCCTTGCTGCTCCCGAGCTGGCGCAGGATGTCCGCGATCTCCGCCGCCAGCTCGCGAGCGGTCTGAAATCGTTCGGCGGGGCTCTTCGCCAGCAGCCGGCGGATCAACGCCGCCACGGGCAGCGGGATCGTCCGGTCGAGGTCGCACGGATCCGGGATTGGCGCGTTGATATGCTGCATCAGCACGTTCATGGGTGACTGGCCGCGGTAGGGCGGCTGGCCGCAGATTGCCCAGTAGAGCGTGCATCCCAGCGAGTAGAGGTCCGAGCGGTGATCGACTCGGGTCGAGTCCCTGACCTGCTCCGGTGACATGAACAGGGGCGTGCCGAGCGTCGCGCCGGTCTGGGTGACCTCGACGCCGCTGTCCACGCACTTGGCGAGGCCAAGGTCCATCAGCCGCACGATGCCGCTCGCGTCGATGATGATGTTGCTCGGTTTGATGTCGCGATGGACGATGCGGTGGCGGCGCGCCATTTCCAGGGCGTCGCAGACCTGTGCCACGATGCTCAACGCTTCTTCGACCGCGAGCTTCCGCTCCCGGGCGAGGCGGTCCTGCAGCGTCTCGCCGTCGACGTACTGCATCAGGATGTAGTGGACACCGTTCTCCTGCCCCACGTTGAGGACGCCAACGATGTTCTGGTGCTGCAGGCGAGCCGCGGCCTGGGCCTCGCGCACGAAACGCTCGATGTTTTCGGCGCCCGCGGTGGCGATGTCGGCGTGCAAAGTCTTCAGCGCGACCGGAATGTCCAACGCGAGGTGATGTGCCCGAAACACCACGCCCATGGCGCCGCGGCCGATCTCGGCCTCGACCCGGCAGCCCCCAATCACCTGGCCCTCGAGGCGTGTCGCCTCGTCCCGCGCCTCGCCCGCAGGCTCCGCGCCATGTTCGGACCGGAACAGCGCGGTGCTGCCGCAGAAGGGACATCCCGTCGTGCGAAGGCGGCTGTCGTCGAGCCGAACGCGCACGCTGGCCCGGCATCGCGGGCAAATGGCGAGGTCAGCCGTCATGGGGTCGTCTCCCCGCTGGTGGGCCGGCGGCAGTGGTGACCGTTATGAGGTCCAATCAACCTCCCCCGCCGCTTTCCGAAGCAGCTCGAGCTCGTTGCGTATCGCCGTGGTCAGCGGCGGCAGGTCGCGGTGCCGGCCGGCCTTCGCCGCCTGTTCGATCGCAGCCGCCACTGCCACCACGCGCGCTCCACCCATCATGGCCGCCGTCCCCTTGGTCGCATGCGCGCGCCGGTCGAGGTCGCCGGCGCCCGAGGCCAGGGCCTCCTGAAGCTCGGCGATTTGCTTGACCAGTTCCTCGAGCGACATCGCCACCAGGCTTTCGATCATCTCCACGTCGCCGTCCGTGGCCTCCCGGACGCGAGCGACGTCCACGATCGGAAGCTCCGAGAGGTCGAGCTGCGCGGGGGGCGGGCCGGACGCTGCCAGACTCTGCTTGGCGGCCGGCGACAGCGGTTTTTCTGGCGCGGCAGGCCGCGCCGGGGTCTTCCCGTGCACGACGTGGCGGAGCAGAGTCGCCTGCAAGTCGTCGATCGTGAGCGGCTTCGCCACGTAGTCGTCGACTCCGGCGCGCAAACACATCTCGCGGTCACCGGGCAGGGCGTGGGCGGTCATCGCCACGATGGTGGTGTGCTTGCGATCGCCCTGGACCGCGCGAATGGTCCGCGTCGCCGCGTCGCCATCCATGACCGGCATCTGCCAGTCCATCAGCACGAGATCGAAACGATCGGCGTGCTCCAGCAGCGCATCGAACGCCTGCTTGCCGTTCTCGACCAGCTCCGCCGTGCAGCCGAGCTTGCGCAGGATGTCCGAAGCAACCTTGCGATTGACGGGGTTGTCATCGGCGACGAGCACAGTGGCACCGATTTGGGGTCGCGCCGGGGTCGCCAGGGGAGGCTTGCGGGCCATCTCCGGGGGGGCGGCGCCGGCCCGGTTGCGGAGGCCGCCTTGCCACCGGCAAAGCAGCAGGTCCTGCAGCGGCGAGGCCTGCACGGGCCGGGTCAAGCAGGCGACGAACGGCGTCGCGCTCAGGTTGAACGGTGCCGGCGGGCGCGCGGAAGCCACGAGCACCGGGTCTACCGCGCCCAGACTGCGGCTGTCGCGGATCAGCTCCGCGAGCTCGACGGCACCGATGCCGGGAGTAGCCTCATCGATCAGTGCGACGTGGAATGGGTAACCGCCATCGCGGGCGGCTCGCCGCAGGGTGTGCAGGGCCTCGATGGGCTCGCCAGCGGTGTTGCAGTGGGTTCCCCACGAGCCCAGTGTCGCCGCCAGCTCGCGGCTGCGCCCAGGGTCGGGATCCACGATCAGGACGGACAGCTCACGCAACCCGCCGGCGACGTCGGCCCCATTATCCCCTGGGTGCCCCACAGCGTGCGCCGCGCATTGCCAGAGGCTGGTCACCAGCTCGACGACGTGAATGGGCTTGCGGATGTGATCGTCCATTCCGGCCGCCAGGCACCGCGTGCGGTCCTCGCTCATGGCGCTGGCGGTCATCGCCACGATCCTGGGGCCGTGTTCGGGCCACTCTTCCCGAATCCGGCGCGTGGCCTCAATGCCATCCATCACCGGCATCTGCAGGTCCATCAGCACGGCATCGTAGCACTGACGCCGTAGCGCCTCGATCGCTTCCTGACCGTTGGCGGCGATGTCGGCGCGATAGCCGAGCTTGCGCAGAAGCTGGAGGGCGACGCGCTGGTTCGTCGCGTTGTCCTCGACCAGCAGCAGCCGGAGGGGATGGTGGCGCCCCATCTCGGGATCGAAGCCGATCCGCTCGGCCTTTTGGCCGGATGCGCGCACTGGCTGCGCCAGGGGCGGGAAGATCTCGATGAGCGTCTCGTAAAGCTGCGATGACCGGATCGGCTTGGTCATGTACGCGGCAAGCCCCAGAGCCGGATCGCGCGGCGCCTCGCCCACGGAGCTGAGCATGACGATCGGCAGGCGGTCGGGCGGCAGTTGCGCGCGGATTTGCCGCGTCAGCTCGATACCGTCCATCTCGGGCATGTGGAAGTCGAGCAAGCCGACGTCGAAGGTCGCGCCCCCGGCCAGGCAGGCGAGAGCGTCCCGCCCGGAGGTGACCAGGGTGGGCACCATATCCCAGGCTCGCGCCTGGAGCTCCAGGATGCGCCGGTTCGTCGCATTGTCATCGACGATGAGCACCGCCTTGCCTTCGAGGCTGGGGTGGTGCGTGGCCAGATAGTGGTCGGCGGGGAGCTGCGCAGGCTCCGCCACCACGGTGAAGCTGAAGGTGGAGCCGCGGCCGACCTCGCTGTCGACCCACGTGCGTCCCCCCATGAGCTCCGCAAGGCGCGCGCTGATCGCAAGCCCCAACCCGGTGCCGCCATACCGCCGGGTGGTCGAGCTGTCGGCCTGACTGAACGACTGGAACAGTTGGTCGACGCGATCGGCGGCAATCCCGATGCCGGTGTCGCGTACCGCGAACCGCCACTCGTGGCGGGTTACACTGGCGTCGGGCCCTGTGGGCGTCACGGGCCGGGCGCTGACAGTCAAGATAACCTCGCCGCGCTCGGTGAACTTGACCGCGTTGCCGAGCAGGTTGACGAGAATCTGGCGCAGGCGCGTGGCGTCCCCCATGAACGCGAGGGGAACGTCCGGCTTGACCATGTAGGCCAGCTCCAGCCCCTTTTCGGCCGCAACCGCGCCCATCAGGTCAACCACGGACTCGATACACTCGTGCAAGTCGACGCGGTGGACCTCCAGCTCCATGCGCCCCGCCTCGATCTTCGAGAAGTCGAGCACGTCGTTGATGATGCTCAGCAGCAAGTCCCCGCTGTGGCGGATCGTCTCGGTGAACTCCCGCTGCTCGTCGCCCAGCTCGGTCTCCAGCAAGAGGCTGGTCATGCCGATGACGGCGTTCATCGGGGTGCGAATCTCGTGGCTCATGTTGGCCAGGAAGGTGCTCTTGAGGCGACTCGCTTCCTGCGCCACCGCCAGCGCCTCCTCGGCCTGCCGGCGCGCCGTCTCGAGTTGCCTGGTGCGTTCGCCGACCATTTCCTCGAGATGGTCCTTGTGCTGGCGCAACTCCTGTTCTGCCGTCTTGCGCCGCGTGACGTCCTCCATCACGCCGTCGAAGTACTGGATCGTGCCCGCAGCGTCCCGCGTGGCGTGCGTTGTGGAGGAGACCCAGATGACTTCGCCGTCCTTGCGCCGCATCTGCCACTCGAACACCAGCGTCGAGCCGTCCTCCTGGAGATTTTCACGCCACCTGGCATGGTCGCACGCTCGCAGGAACAACTGGCTCGGATCGCGGCCGATCAGCTCCTCGGGACCGTCGTATCCGAAGGTCAGCGCAAGCGCGGGATTGACGTCGAGGAAGCAACCGTCGACCGCGCACCGGAACAGGCCGACGGGAATGCCGTCGAACATTTGCCGGTAGCGGCTTTCGCCTTCACGCAGCACCGCGAGCAGGTTGGACGGATTCGGCAGGAGAACGAAGTCCGGACCTTCTTCGCTCTGGACGCGGGTGAAGAAATCACACGATATGCAGGCAAGACGCTTTTGCGCAAACGAGCCCTGAATCTGGCCAAGGCACAGGGTGCCGGTAACCGCCCAGCACGCGCGGCCGCCGCGCGTACCACCGTTGACGCCGTGCCAGGCGACCTCGGCCGCCGCGGGGCAGATGCCCAGCTCCACGGTCCGGTCTCCGCCGGGCTCACGTCCACAGCGCTTGACCTCCCAACAGTTCTGTCGCGGGCAATCGGCATGGACGCCGGCATCCATCACGGCAACACCTTCCTCCGGGGGCCGGGTTGGCAAGCGAACAGCCCCGTCGCCACGTCACCTTCGCGCCGCGACCGGAGGTTCGGTTCCCTGGTACGCCTGGAGTGAGCTTATAATCCAGCCTTCCCGGCTCGTCAATGTCCTCGAATCGACCTCGATCCACCGGCCCGCGGCACCTTCCCTCTCGGTGGCGTCCAGCCGGTGCCAAACGCATCCATGGGGCACGCGTGGGAGGGGCGGCAGACGGTATGGTGGAGGGTCTCTGCCGCTTTTCATGTCATTTTCGCCTTCGCGTCGCGGTGTGCCTGATGGGGCGCGCCGCGCACACCTGTCCGTTCCCAGCCTCGCCGGAGCTGCCGTGGATGTCGTCCCTCATGAGACGGTTTGGGTTTGCGCGAGCGCGGCGATCCCGCGGCATACCGCCTGGATGACCCCGTTGGACGGGTGAGCAGCCGTGAGCCGGATCACCAGTTGCCTGCTGTGCGTCACCACGCGCCCCGGCAGCTCGATGAGGTGTGCGCGAATCGCCTTCAGTTACCGCATCATCGCGGTGCCGCTCCGAGCGTTTCGGTCGGCTCTTCCCGGGCCAGGAGTCGCTGGAGCCATTCGCGCATCTTCTCCCCAAGGCCGATCCGGTCCGCGAGCGACATCCGCGATTGGACCTCGGCGGCGAGGGACTTCACGTCGACGTGGTCGTGCATGAACAGATTCCCACCGACGATTTCGAGCTGTCGATACAAGGCGCGCAGTTTCAGAATGGGAATGCGATCGGTCACGCCGCTGACCAGCTTGTACGCCTTGCGCAGCATCGGGGGATCGGCAGTGCGGTCAGTCCTTGTGCCGCTGGAGTCGCGAAAGTGTTGGCTGCTCCAATAGTAGCCGAGCGCGTAGCGGGCGTGATCCGCGTAGAGCGAGTCGGGATACTGCTCGAGCAGGCGCTCGAGGGGCTCGACGCCCTCCTTCGACGTGATCGTTTGGCCGTTCATGAAGCGGGCAACCTCCGGACGGCTCCAGATCTCCATCACCGGCCGCTCGCTTTCCGGGAGCAGCGCCACGGTGAGCCGGATGGCGTTGGAATGCAGATTCTCCGCATCGCCTGATACCGCCTTCACGTAGTAGGTGCCGGGGCCCGGAAAGACCAGGTCATTCACGTAGCCGTCTTGTCGCTTGAGATCCGTCCTGGGCGTGCCTTTCAGATATAAGCGAACCTCGCCCTTCCACACCACTCTGCCTGGATACATGTCGAGGTGGTCAAGGAAATCACTAAACATCCGTTCATAAACACAGGGTGAATACTCGACGGCATCCAGAGAGCATAAAAGAATAGCGTTATAAATGACCCCCGGATTAATACTAATGGTATTATTGGACGAGTTATACATTGACATGAAGAACCATGCTGGTTCTCCAAACGTTACCTCGTCGTCCTGGCACTCGAGGCGCAGGCGTAGCGCATCGAAAACTGGGTCTCCATTCGCGATCGCCGCGTTGGTCGCGAGAACGAGGAGATATGCGCAGGCTTTGAGACGCAGGGACATGACGCTCATGTCACTTCCTCCCGAAAAGATCTACTGACACGACTTTCCTCATCCCGACGCCACTGAGCTGCAGCGCCTCCACCTCCGCCGGCGTGTCCGCCGTAAACATGGCGTCGTAGCTCATCAGCGGGCCATATTCCAGGTTGTCTTTCAGGCCGAACTGATGAGCGATTTCGTGAACGGCCGCCAACGCCCACAGATTGGCCTCGGAGACGGTGACGCCAGGATCCGTGATGAGCTCACGCACGGTCTCGCGGTACACCAGGGCGTAGGGGCCGGTATTGTCGCGCCCGCCGATACCACCTTTGGCCACCTCTCCATAGGGGTCGTTGTCCTGGTCCACCCGCCCCTGATAGGCCCCAAGGACGTAGGCGACCCAGAAATCAGGCGAGGACGTGGCCTGCTTGTTGGCTCGCACGAGATCGTCTTTTCCCTCGATTTCGTTCTCGTCGGTTGCGAGCGTCCCCACATTGAGCTTGAACGCCACGGCGGCGTCATCGACGGACGCGGTGCTGTCGGAGGCGAGGTCGGTCTTGGTCGTGTCGACGCGCACGCAGGCCGGCAGAAACCGCGACGCCATCAAGCTGAGGTCGGGGATCATGTCCGCGGCGGTGACCGCATGCGCCACGTCGTCGTCGACGAGATCGCGAAAGGTATCCGCCGTCGCCGGCACCGGATAGTGCACCCAGATCCGTGAGCCAGGTCCGGTCGTATTGGCAGCCACCGTGTCGGTTTTCAGCGGGGTTTCACCCTCGTAGAGCGTGATCTCGCCGCCCGAGAACTGGTCGCTGCCCCAGGTCGTGTAGATCTCCACGTCCGTGGTCAGGGTGAGGTTGTCGATGGGGGTGATGTTCCCGATAGGGATGCGGCTCGGCCCGGGCTTCTGGGTGAGATCCGGCGTCGCCATGGTGTCCCGCTCCACGTACAGCGTTCGCCACACGGTCAGCGTCGAGGTGCGGAAGGCCTCGCCGACCGGCACCCCGGTCTCCGCGACCACCAGCGTCACCCCGTCGGCCGCGAAGCCGATTCCTCCGACGTACTCCTGGCTGGTGTGCGCCACCACCGCGAAATTGTTGCCCGGCTGCCGCGC
>JACPHN010000230.1 GCA_016188575.1 Candidatus Schekmanbacteria bacterium | reverse complement strand
CATCTGGGCGCGCGGGGTAGCGGGCGTGGACCCGGAGGACACGTCCATCTCGGGTAATGTCCAGAAACTCGCGGACAACGGGACCGACGGCAGCATCGTAGTGGTGGGAGGGTTCAGCAAGGGGCTGGTCTTCGGTGCGGGCGAGCCGAACGAGACCGTGGTCACGGCCATTGGAGAGAACGACGCCTATCCCGCCGACAATTACGTCGCGAAATACCGCGCCGACGGTACGCTGGCGTGGGCCAAGGACGTGGACAGCAACGCAAACGATCTGCCTTCGGGCCTGGACGTGAATGCGGCGGACGGGAGCATCCTGCTCGCCGGAAGATTGTGGGAGACCATAACCTTCGATCCCGGTGAGCCGAGCAGGTTTCGCTGACCGCCGAGGCAGATTACAACGGCTATCTCGCCAAGCTGACCGCGGTGGGAACCGTGGTTTGGGCGCGCCGAGATGGCGGGCCATACAACGTTGGCACGACAGATGTGAAGGTGGATCCCCGTGACGGATCGGTGATCGCGGCCGGGATCTTCACCGGCCACGCCATCCTGGGCGCGGGACAGCCCAACGTCACAGTTCTTTACAATCCTTGTAGCTATGATTGCCGCGCCATCTACGTCGCCAAGTACGATGCCGCCGGCACCTTGCAGTGGGCGGAGGCGGGCACCGGCGAAGGGGTCAACGCGCCGCTGGCCGCCGCGGTCGACCCGCGGGATGGGTCGCCGATCATCGCGGGCTACTTCGTCTACCCCATGACCTTCGACCTGGGCGAGCCCGGCGAAAGGACGATCGTGCCCATGGGCTTCTACGACATGTTCGTCGCGAAATTCTCGCCGACCGCGTTTACCAGAGTGCCAGTAGAGCCGGCAGCGTTGTGTCTGCTGACCATCGCCGCCGGCGCCTGCCTCGGGATCCGTGAACGCCGGCGCCACCGCCGAGCCGGCGGACGGATCGGCGAGCTGAGGTTCTCGGGTTGCGGATCGGCATCCCGTCTTTTCGCATGGGCTATCCGCCTGGATGGCCGGTAGCACGTGACCCGGTCTCGCGTCGCGAGCATTGGCCTTCAGGATTGAACCTACGGGCGGCGGCTCGTACAATGAGGTCGCGCGCCGGCGCCTGGCCCCTGGCGGGGATCGTGGCACCGCAACCGAGGGCGACGGAGATGACCGCGACGAATACCATGGCTTCCGCGAGAAATGCCCGCATGGCGCGCCGAGCCATGGCCGTCAGCCTGGGCGTCGCCGTGATAATGCTCGCCGGAAAGTCGGGCGCGGCGCTCTTGACGAGCTCGAGCGCGATCTTTTCCGACGCCGCGGAATCCGTCATCCACATTTTCGCCACCGGCATCGCGGCGCTCAGTCTCTGGTACTCCAGATTTCCGCCGGACCGCCAGCACCCCTACGGACACGGCAAGATCGTCTTCTTTTCGGCTGGCTTCGAAGGGGCACTCATCATTTGCGCGGCGTTCGCCATCGTGTACGTCGCCACCGGCGCCCTGCTCCGGGGTCCGGAGCTCAGGCAGCTCGACGTCGGCCTCGCGATCACGGCCGGCCTGGCGGCTGTGAACCTGGCGCTGGGCGCCTTCCTCGTCCGCGCCGGCAACCGACAGAATTCGCTCGTGCTCGTGGCGAACGGCCGCCACGTGCTCACCGACATGTGGACGAGCCTCGCGGTGGTGATCGGCGTGAGCATCGTGTGGCTGACAGGTGTCGTCTGGCTCGATCCGGTGGCGGGCATCGTCGCCGCGGCGCACATCCTGTTCAGCGGTTCCAGACTGCTGCGCCAGGCGTATGACGGGCTCATGGAAAGAGCCTCCACCGAGGACACCCGCCGCATTCTGACGGCGCTGGACCGCGCGGTCGCGGACGGCATCATCTCCGGATTCCACCAGCTCCATTTTCGGTCCGTCGATCAGCGCATCTGGATCGAGATCCACCTGCTGATGCCCGGAGATCTCCCGCTGACCGAAGCACACCGGCGCGCGTCGCTGGTCGAGTCCCTGCTGGATTCTCTGTTCGCGCGACGGCGCACCTGGGTCACCACCCACCTGGAGCCGGTGCACCACGAGACCGTGCACCCGGAAGGGCACCCGAGCCTCACCGATCCGCTCGTCAGCAGCGATTCGGGGCATGACGGCCCGGCACGTTCCGCGGCGTCGGCGCCAGCAGCGTGACCGGAACCCTTTCGCGCAACGACCTGTTGAATAGCCCTCGAAAGCGGTCGGTATCGAGAACATGGGAGGAATGAGCCTTGAGCGCTACGCTGCAGGAGGTCGCTCGTGAAGTGGAACATCAGGCGTTGTTTGTGTCCAAGCTGCGCGAGGAGGTAGCCCGGGTCATTGTCGGGCAGCGATATATGGTCGATCGGGTGCTTTTGGCACTCATCGCCGACGGACATATCCTCCTCGAAGGGGTTCCCGGCCTGGCCAAGACCACTACCGTCAAGACCGTGGCGCAGGCCATCCACACCTCGTTCGCGCGCATCCAGTTCACGCCGGATCTGTTGCCCGCCGACCTCATCGGCACGCGGATTTTCCGCCCACAGTCGGGGGATTTCGCCGTCAGGACGGGGCCGATCTTCACCAACCTGTTACTGGCCGACGAGATCAACCGCGCCCCGGCGAAAGTCCAGAGCGCGCTCCTCGAGGCCATGCAGGAGCGGCAGGTAACGATCGGTGATGAGACCTTCACGCTCCCCGAACCGTTTCTGGTGCTCGCCACCCAAAATCCGATCGAGCAGGAGGGAACCTACCCGCTTCCGGAGGCGCAGATCGATCGCTTCATGCTGAAGCTGCACGTCGCCTACCCGGACAAGACCGAAGAAGTCGAGATCATGCGGCGCATGTCCACGCGCGAGCAGCCGCGGGTGTCGCCGGTGACGACGCCTGACGAAATCCTCGACGCCCGGCGCGTGGCCGATCGCGTCTACGTGGATCAGAAACTGTACGATTACGTCGTCGAGCTCGTGTTCGCGACGCGTTACCCCAAGCAACATGGTCTGGATGGATTGGAGAAGTTGATCGAGTACGGCGCATCGCCGCGAGCCAGCATCTTCCTCATCCGCGCGGCGAAGGCTCACGCGTTCATGGAGGGCCGCGCCTACGTGACCCCGCAGGATATCAAATCGATCGCTCCCGACGTGCTCCGCCATCGCATCCTGGTCACGTACGAGGCGGAGGCGCAGGACCTGGTGAGCGACGACATCATCGACGAGGTCCTGGGCAAGATCGACGTGCCATGAAGCAGCTCAACGAGAACGAGGGCGCCCCTGCCGACGGTGCGGGGCTCCGCGCGATCGATCCGGAGATCTTCGCGCGCATCAAGGCGATTCAGGTGCGCACCAGCCGCCTGGTCAGCTCGCAGCTCGCGGGCGACTACGAAAGTGCGTTCAAGGGCCGCGGCATGGAGTTCGAGGAGGTGCGCGAGTATCGCGAGGGCGATGACGTGCGCAATATCGACTGGAACGTCACCGCGCGTATGAGCGCGCCCTTCGTGAAAGTGCATAAGGAGGAGCGGGAGCTCACCGTCATGCTCGTTGTCGACCTGAGCTCGTCGGGCGCCTTCGGCAGCGTCGCCAAGCTGAAGAACGAGGTCGCCGCGGAGATCGCCGCCATCCTATCCTATGTGGCGATTCGCAGCAACGATCGCGTCGGGCTCATTGTGTACTCGGAGAAAGTCGAGCACTACATCCCGCCGAAGAAGGGCCGCGCCCACGTTTGGCGCGTGATCCGGGAGATCTTGTCGTTCAAGCCTGAGCATCAACGCACCAATCTCAGCACGGCTCTGGAGTTCGCCGGCAAGGTGCTGCAGCGGCGCGCCGTGATGTTTCTGATCTCGGATTTCCTCGGCGCCGACTGCCAGGAGCAGCTCCGCGTCACCGCCAAGCGGCACGATCTCACCGCCATATCCATCCGCGATCCGCGCGAGATCGAGCTTCCGCGCGTGGGCATCATCGAGCTGGAGGATGCCGAGACCGGCGAGACCATTCTCGTGGACACCAACGACCGCGAAATGTCGCGCCAGTTCACGGCTCTCGGCGTGGCCGAGGAGCGCGCGCAGAGCACGCTTTTTCAGACCTCCGGCATCGGCCGCATCCACATCGAAACGCACCACAGTTACGTGGATCCCATTGTCCAATTCTTTCGCAACCGGTAGCGCATAATGGAACTGCGACAGCCACTTCGACAATCCCCCTCGCCAGCGGGCCGCCCCTCCTTGCCGGCCCTGCTGTGGGTCGCGCAAATCGTGATCATCACCGGCGTCGCCGCAGTCGTCTTGCTGAGCTGGACGCAAGCGCCACGCGCCGGCGGCGGCAGTGGCGGCGGCGGTGCGGAAACCGAACGCCTCCGTGGCCTGGCCGCAAAGCTCAAGACCGCCGGACTGAGCGCCGAGGCCGAGCAGGTCTATTCGGCTTTGTTTGCTCAGAGCGCTCTGGAACCGGCCGTACGCGCTCAGGTGGCCTTCTCGATTGGAGAGATGCTGCTTGAGGGCGGCGAGGTCGGGCGCGCGCTGCGCTGGTTCTACGAGGCGGACTCGCTCGGGCCGCCGCAGGAGCTCGGCTCACAGGTCGGGGCTCGCATCGTCCAGTGTCTGGAGCAGCTCGGCAGGGTCCATGCCGCTCAGGCCGCACTGAAGCGTCACACAGCGCTCGGTGAGACGGTGCCCACCGATGCTTCGGCGGCGGCGCCAGCAGGCAAGCCCGACGACCCTGTCGTCGCCGAGGTGGGCGACCGCAAAGTCTACCAGAGCGACCTGATGCAGGCGCTCGACGACCTCGGACCGTACGCCGGAAAGGAGCTCGAAGGCGAGGAAGGACTCGGTCGTTTCCTGCAGAAATACGTGGCCGACGATCTGCTCTATCGCAAAGCCCAGCGCCTCCAGCTCGACCGCGATCCCGACGTGGTCCGCAAGGTAGCCATGGTGGAGCGGCAGCTCGTCGTCTCGAAGCTCATCGACAAGGAGCTCATCGCCAAGATTGCCATCGACGACAGCGACGTCCGCACCTATTTCGAGGCCAACAAGGCCCGGTATGCGCCGGCAGCGGCCGACGGCAAGACGCCACCGCCGCCGCCCAAGTTCGAAGACGTCGCCGCCCGGGTGCGGCAGGATTATCGCCAGGGAAAGCTCGAACAAGGATACCGCGCGATGATCGACGAAACCCTCTCGGCCGAAGAGGTGCACCTGTTCCCTGAACGTCTGCGCCGCGACCCCACGGCGGCGAAGTGACGGCGATGCTCGGGATCAGGATCACCTCACGTGCGCTGGTAGCCTGGGCGCGGGCGCTCTTGTTGGCGGCGGTGCTGGCGGCCTGCGGCGGTGCTCCGGCACCGCTTTCTCCGGCGCCAGACGCCACTCCCGCCAAGCGCGATCCCGTAGAGGTCGAGGCGCAGGTGGACAGCGCCCAGGCCACGACCGGAGACCAAATTCTGTTCTCCGTCCGCGTCGACACGCAGACCGGAGCGGAGATCAGCATCCCCGAGGTCGGGGCCGACATCGGTGGCTTTCGCGTTATCGACATGGGGCGCGACGAGCCCGTCGAGAGCCTCGGACGCACGGTGATGCGGCGCTGGTACAAGCTTCGCGCCGATATCGTGGGGTCCTACGTCTTGCCCGCAGTCGAAGTATCGTTCAAGCTGCCGGACGGGACGGAGGGCAAGCGCAAGGCTCCGGAGATCTTTGTGGAAGTAAAGACCGTGCTCGCCGCGGAAGGCGCCGAGCAGGACATTCGCGGGCTCAAGCGACTGCGCGCGGTAAAGCGCCCGTTCCCCGTTTGGGCGGTGTATGCCGGCGGGGGGTTACTGCTCGTGGCCGGCAGTACGACGGCGCTGTGGATCCATCACCGGCGGCGCCGCGGGCTGGCGGGTGCACCTCTCGTGCCAGCGCATGTCGCAGCCTATGCGGAGCTCGATCGCCTGCGGCAGCTCGACCTGAGCACGAGCGAGGGCATCCGCGCCTTCTTTTTCGGCATTTCGGCGGCCTTGCGGCTGTATCTCGAGCGCCGCTTCGGGCTGGCGGCGACAGACATGACGAGCGAGCAGCTTCTCGTGGCAGCGCGCGGCCTGCCGGACCTCGACAGAGAGAACCGCACCCGACTCGAGTCGTTCTTGCGCGGCACCGACCAGGTCAAGTTCGCCGATCATGCTCCCGCGGATACCGAGGTCGAGGCGGTGTACGAGGCGGCGCTGAAAGTTGTCGAGACCACCGAGCCCGTCGAATCCGTGGCTGCGGCCGCCGGGCTCACGCCGCCCGCGGGCGCCGGCGGGCTGCCGGCAGCCGGCGCAGGAGAAATCCCATGACGTTCGCAGATCCGTGGCTGCTGCTCCTGCTCGTCCTCCTCCCTGGGCTCGTGGCTCTGCCGCTCTTGCGCCAAACCACGGCCGCGGTCCGCTTTTCCAGCCTCCACCGCTTCAAGCGGATAGGCCCGTCGCGCTCTCTGCTCGTCCGGCGCGGGATCCTGTCTCTCCGCTACCTGTCGCTCGCGCTTCTGGTGGTGGCGGCGGCGCGACCGCAGGTCGGGCACAAGCCCCGCGTCATCCGCACCGAAGGCGTGGACATCATCCTCGCGGTGGATACCAGCGGGAGCATGAGGGCACTGGACCTCGAGTGGAACGGCAAGCGCCGGACGCGCCTGGAGGTGGTCAAGGACGTGGTTTCGGAGTTCATTCGCGCCCGCGAAGATGACCGCCTGGGACTGGTGGTCTTCGGCCAGGAAGCGTTCACGCAGTGCCCGCTGACGCTTGACCACGGCGTGTTGCTGCAGTTCATCGAGCAGCTCGAGATCGGCATGGCGGGCGATCGCACGGCAATCGGCTCCGGCATCGGTGTCGCCGCGAATCGCCTGAAAAAGCTGTCGGCCAAGTCGAAGGTCATCATCTTGCTCACGGACGGCCGAAACAACGCCGGATCCCTGACCCCGGCCAAGGCCGCCGAGATCGCAAAAACCCTGAGCATCAAGGTCTACACGGTCGCGGCAGGCGGTACGGAACCGGCACCGTTCCTGGAGGAGACGATCTTCGGCAAGCGTTACGTGTACCAGGACGTGGATATTGACGAGACTGGGCTTCGCGAGATTGCAACCGTTACGAATGGGAAATACTTTCGTGCCACGGACGCCGCGTCGCTGCGAGATGTCTATCGGGAGATCGACGGGCTCGAACGTACAGAGGTCGAGATGAAGGCGTTCATGGAATATGATGAAAAGCTGACGTGGTTCGCGCTGCCGGCGCTCCTGCTCGTGATCGTCGAGACCGTGCTGCTCCATACCCGCTACCGAAAAATCCCGTGATGTGCCATGAAATTCGCTGACGTCGCCTATTTCAATCTGCTCTGGCCGGTGCTCGGCCTCGCGGTCTTTCTGGTGTACGCCTTTCGGGCGCGCGCCTTGTTGCTTCGTAAGTTCGCCGCCGTCGAGGTGCTCGGCAAGATCCTGCCGGCGGTACGGCCAGGAAAACAGAAGCTGAAAGCCGGCCTCGTGCTGGCGGGAGCGCTCTTCACCGTAATCGCCTTGGCGCGGCCCCAGTGGGGATATCACTGGGAGGATGTGCATCGCGAAGGAGTCGATATCGTCATTGCTGTCGACGTGTCTGACAGCATGCTGGCCCAGGACGTCGAACCAAACCGCCTCGAGCGCGCCAAGCGGGAAATCACGGACCTGCTGCAGATGCTGGACGGCGATCGCGTCGGGTTGATCGCGTTCGCGGGGACGGCGTTTCTCGAGTGCCCGCTGACGCTCGATTATGCCGCAATGCAGGTGTTTCTCGCGGATCTCGACACCGATCTGATTCCGATCAAGGGGACGGCGATCAGCGACGCCATCGATACCGCCGTCAAGGCGCTGGAGAAGTCGGACCGGCAGTCCCGGGCCGTGATTCTCATTACTGATGGCGAGGATCACGAGGGGGATCCCGTGAAGGCAGCCGAAGATGCCAAGCTTCAGGGAGTCAAGGTCTTCCCGATCGGCATCGGCAAGCTCGAGGGTGCGCCCATCCCTGCCGCGGACGGCAGTGGCTTTCGCAAGAACCGGCGCGGCGAGGTCGTCGTTACCAAGCTCGACGAGCCGACCCTGCAGAAGGTCGCGCTCATCACGGGTGGCACCTACGTGCGCTCGGTGTCTGGAGATCTGGATCTCGAGAAAATCTACGCCGAGGGGATCAAGCAGCGGCTGGAAACTACAGAGCTCGAATCGTCTCGCCAGAAACGGTGGGAGGAGCGTTTTCAGTGGTTCCTCCTGCTCGCGATCCTGGCGCTCGGCCTGGAACCGATGATTTCCGAGCGGGCGCGGCGTTCGGCCGCGGCAGGCCGGGGGATCGCGGCACCGGTGGCGCTCCTTGCAATCCTGCTCGCGCTGCCGCACGACGCGGCTGCATTGAGCCTTCAGGAGGGCGAGAAGGCCTACGAGGAAGAGCGCTATGCGGATGCCCTCGAAGCGTTCGTCGCCGCTCAAGTCGAGGACCCGGGAAACCCCGACCTGACCTTTAACGTGGGCAACGCTCACTTCGGCATGAAAAACTATGAGGAAGCCGTCAAGGCGTTTACGGACGCCTACACCAAGGCTGAGCCGCCGCTTCGAGAGCAATGCCTCTACAATATTGGAAACGCCATGTACCGGCAGGGAAAGCTCGAGGAGGCGATCAACTTCTACCAGCAAGCGCTCGACCTCGAACCAAGCGATGAAGACGCCAAGCACAACCTCGAGTTTGCTCGGGAGGAGCTGAAACGGCGCATCAACGAAGCCAAGAAGCGGCAAGAGCAGCAGCAGCAGAACCAGGAGCAGCCCCAGCAGAATCAGGAGCAACAACAGGACCAACAACAGAACCAGCAGGACGGCGGTCAACAACAGCAGGGCGAGGATCAGCAGGAGGACCAGGAAAAACAACCCGAACCGCAGCCCGGCGGCGAGCAGACGCCACCAGACGAGGGCAAGGAGCCGCCGGAACAGGATGAGCAAGGCGAACAACAGCAGGCGAACGGTGACGGTGAGGCGGGTGCGGAGCAGGCACGGGAAATGACGCAGGAAGAAGCGGAACGCTACTTGGACGCCATGCAGGAGGATCGCAGCAAGCTCCTGGAGGCGCGGCGCCAGCGAGCGGGTCGGCCCCGGCGCGTGGAGAAGGATTGGTAATGGCCGTAGCGCGCCATCTTCATTTCCTCGTTGCCGGCACGCTCGCGATGTTGTGCGCGCTGCCCAGTCCGACAATCGCTGCGACCCTCACCGCAGATCTCGACCGCACAGCAATCGGCGAAGGGGAGCAGGTGGTGCTCACGCTCACCGTAGAGGGCGTACAGTCGGCGCCGGAACCGACCTTTGCGGGCACTCGTGATTTCGAGATCTCCGGCGCTGGTTCGCAAAGCCAGTATCAGGTGATCAACGGCCATGTGTCAGCGAGCGTCGAGTTTCGGTATCTCCTGGTCCCGAAGGGCAAGGGAACGTTGACTGTCCCGCCAGCCAGCGTGACGATCGACGGCGAAACGCTGACCAGCAAGGCGCTCCATGTTACCGTTGCCGATGCCCCGGCAGCGGTGGGCCAGGCGGCGCAGGACAGAGACGCCTGGATCGAACAGTCCGTGAGCCCGAGCGTGGCCTTCAGGGGCCAGCAGATCGTATACACGTTTCGCTTCATCACCCGAGCACAGTTCGACGACCCTCAGCTCGAGCTGCCGCCATTCACCGGGTTCACGGTGAGGGAGCTCGGAGAGCAGCAAACCGGGGAACGCGTCATAGACGGTCGCCGCCATGTCGTCGTGACGCTCACCAGAGCGCTGTTTCCCGATCGGTCCGGGGCAATCGCGATCCCGGCCGCGAAGCTCAAGTGCAACTTGGTAGCGCGATCGCGCCGAGGGCGGCCGTTTGGCGGTGGAATCTTCGATTTCGGCATGTCCCAGGCAGAGCCCCGGCTGCTGCGCAGCGAGCCATTGGCGGTCGAAGTCAAGGAGCTGCCGGCACCACCGGCGGGCTTCACCGGGCTGGTCGGGCAATTCGAGCTCACCAGAAAGGTCTCAACAGCGCGGTTGCACGTCGGAGAATCCGCCACCGTGGCGGTTACAGTGCAGGGCACGGGAAACGTGGATCAGATCTCCGAGCCGGCAATGCCGGAGATGACCGCCTTCAAGGTGTACGCGGACAAGCCAGAGATGGAAACCGCGGTGCGGAACGGTGCATTGTGGGGAGCGCGGGTGTACACGAAGGCGCTCGTGCCGCTCAAAGAGGGCGCTCGGGAGCTTGCGGCGATGGAGCTGGTCTACTTCGACCCGGCGCGGCAAGCGTATGCTTTCAGCCGCGCCCCGGCCGTGACTCTCGAGGTGCTGCCGGCCACGGGTCAGGAGTCCCTGAATCTCACCGAGCTGCAGGCCGCAGGCCAGAGGAAGGTGGCCGTGAAGATGCTTGGCGAGGACATCTTGCCCATCCGAAAGGGGCTGTCCGCGCTGCGGCCTGCGATCTGGAGCGGTCGCGAACGGCTCGCCGCCTTGCTCGGGTTTGCGTTGCCGCCGTTCGCTTTTGCAGCGGCGCTCGCCGTCACCCGCCGGCGTGAGCTGCTCGCGTCGGATCACCGCCTGCGCCGCCATCGCCTGGCCGCCCAGGTTGCCAGGGAGCAGCTCAAGGGCGTGCGCAAGAAGATCGCGGGCGGCGCTGCGAACAGCGACGTCCTTGCCGAAGCGTCGCGAATCCTCAGGCAGTTCATCGGGGATCGCCTGGGCCGGGAAGGAACAGCGCTGACGTCGGCCG
Organism: Candidatus Schekmanbacteria bacterium; assembly: GCA_016188575.1. Taxonomy (GTDB): domain Bacteria; phylum CSSED10-310; class JACPHN01; order JACPHN01; family JACPHN01; genus JACPHN01. The sequence continues at coordinate 1,764 of JACPHN010000230.1, read as the reverse complement.
AGATCGCGGCCGTCTTGCGTGACGCGGCAGTGCCACCAGAGACCGGCACGGCAATCGTCGAGCTCGTCCGCCGAGCCGAAGAAAGTCGATTTGCGGCGGGTTCGGCAGCCGCGGACGACGCGGCCTCCATCGTCGCACACGTCGAGCAGCTCACGCGGAAGCTGGAAAGGGTGACAAGATGAGCGGAGTGCTCACGCGCACGGCAGGACTTTGGATCGCTGTCGCGCTGGCGAGCCTCGGACCAGGCACCGCCGCGTCCGCGGCGGATCTGAGCGGCACACTCGGCGGGACCTCGCCGGCGGTGGCGGAGGAGCAGTGGCCGGAGCTCTTTCACAAGGCAAACGAAGCCTACGAGGCCGGCGACTACGAGACGGCGAAGAGCCTGTACGGGCAGCTCATCGCCTCGGGGCTTGAAAACGGCGATCTGTGGTACAACCTCGGCAATACCGAGCTCCGGAGTGGGCGGCATGGCCAGGCGATTGCTAGCTACTTGCGAGCCGCATCCTACATGCCTCGGGACGGCGATGTTCAGGCCAATCTGGCAAGGGCACGAGAATCCGCGAAGGACGCACTGGCGCCACCGCAAGCACCCGTCGTGTTGCGGACCGTGCTCTTTTGGTACTATGGATCGAGCCTGACCGAGCTCGTGGCGGTCGCGCTCATCGCCAGTTTCCTTTTCTGGTGCGCCTGCGTGCTGCGCCTGCGCCTGGACTCCGAGGCGCTGCGATGGGCTGCTGCCGCGTGCGCCATCGTCTTTGCCATCGCCGGCGGGTCGGCCGCGGCGCGCGCCTTGTTTCCACGCCAGGTCGCCGTGGTCGTGACACCCGCAGCGGCGGTGCGGTCGGCGACCTCCGACAAGAGCGTCGTGCTTTTCGAGCTGCATGAGGGGGCCGAGGCGGCGCTGGAGGGGCGCGAGGAAGGATGGGTGAAGATCGCTCTGCCCGAAGAGAAGCGCGGCTGGATCGACGCTCGCCAGGTGGAGGTCGGGGCGGCCATCTGAGGCTCCGGCCACACCTGCTCGCCCGCAAGCGGCGTCTCGATGCCAATCCGCGCGTACACGATTTCCTCGGATCGCGTGGGGACGGCCTTCGTCCACCGACTCGTGGCCGCGGCGCACGTCACCTTCGAACAGGAGCTCATTGTCCAATTTGGCGATGCCGAGCGCAAGCGGCTGGCGTTGACCAAGCCCCGGCGGCTCATCACGGTGGCCGGGGATGAGACCTTCCATCCTCAGCCTTGCCTGGTCAGCATCGAGCCCGTCTCGGACTTCATTCTCTTGGAGCGCTACTCGGAGGGGTGCGACGCCGTGAGCTGGGGCGACGAGATGCGAGCGGCTACCTGCGATCTCGATGATCGCGTCGTGCAGGCCGTCAGCGACGAAGTCAATCGGTTGCTTGCGCCCGCGCGCGAGGGACTCGGAGCGCATCACTCCCCGGATCTCTTCCACGTGCAGCACGAGCTTATGCACGCGACAAGGTTGGCCCTTGCACGGCACGTCCGACAGGCCGCGGAGCAGCTCGAAGCGGTTCGGGCTCGGCCGCCGGACCATTCGGAGCACGACGGCGGGTGCGGCGACCTCAGCGCTGGAGCAGCCCGTGCCGCCCGGCGATGGCGTCGTCGCGGCCGGCTTCGACGCTCACCAGAAAGGTACCGGTTTCGCTCACATAAAGTGAGCCGGTACGTGTTTGGCGATTTGCCGATTTATCATGCGGGCGCCACGGGGCTGGCGGCGGCGTTGGGAGGCTGGCGTCTTTTTCTCTAATT
>JACPHN010000225.1 GCA_016188575.1 Candidatus Schekmanbacteria bacterium | reverse complement strand
CTCGCACCGGATCTTCCCGGCCTTGTCCCACCGGTGCAAGGTCCGAACAGAGATTCCCAATATCCGCGCTGCTTCTCCGGGCGTGAGCGAGACATCCATGGCGACGAATGTCTATCACGAAAATACACTGCTGTCAACCCCATGATACAGAAAGTCTTCCGTCCCTTCGCGATCGGGTTGCCGGCGGCACTTCTCCTCGGTCTACCGCTCGTGCTGGGCGGCGGCCGCCTCGCGCCCGCGGCTGCCGAGGGAATAACCCCGCGCGCGCCCGCCGCCGAGTCACCAGCAGAGGTCACTGACAAGGCCCGCGACCTGTATTTCGCGACCGACAGCTCGGGTGTCGCCGCTCACCCCGGCTTGCGGGTGCGTCTTTACCAGCGAAACGACGCCTGCGATTTTCGCCAGGTATCCACCCAGACGACCTTTCACAGCGGTGACGCGGTGCGATTCGGCGTCGAGCCCAACGGCAAGGGGTATCTCTACATCGTGCAACGGGGCAGCTCCGGGCAGACGACGCTGCTCTACCCCCACAAGAGCATCGACGGGGGGCGCAATCGCGTCCAGCGCGGCCGCGAGCTGGTCATACCGGGCAAGCAGTGGTTCAACTTCGATGAAAACGCGGGCAGCGAGGAGATTCTGTTCATTCTCGGCGAAAAGGAAATGGACGTGATCCCCTACCTCATCCCGGCCGCGAGCAGCGGTGACGCGCCGCCCGCGGCGCCGCCCGCGGGCAGCGTCGAGGAGGAGGTGCTGAGTATCCTCGGCACCAGCGCACCGCCCGCCGCCAATCGCGACCTGGTGCTGTCCCCCGCTGCTGCCGCCGCCGCCACGGATACCGGTGCGATCTACGATTCGACCTATTCCGTCAATGTCGGCAAGAAGAAGGGCTTTACCGTTTTTCGGTTGCGCCTGCGGCACAACTAGAAAGGAGCCATGTCATGCGACGCATCGCGGTCAGCGTACTCTCGGCGGTTCTGGCGGTGGCCTCGGCCACGGCGTGGGGAGACGGTTCGCGCGATCTGTTTCTGAGCTACCAGCCGAGCAGCTCGGCGAACACCGCCGCGGGCCAGCCGGGGGCGAAAGTGACGATCGAACGCAATCGCGGCGGACAGATCGGCATGGTGGCACCGACGAGCAGCTTTCGCTCCGGCGACGAGGTGCGGTTTCACTTCGCGGTCAACTTCGCGGGTTACGTCGCGGTCGTCAACATCGGCAGCACGGGCAAAAAAGCTCTGCTGTTCCCGAGCCGCGGGGTGAGCAACGCGGTTACCCACACCAGCGACTACCAGGTGCCCCGGGAAGCGGGTGGTTCGTCTTCGACGACAATCCAGGAAAGGAAACGCTGACGTTCATCATGTCGACGCAGCCGATTCCGGAGGTCGCGCAACTGACTTCGTCGCCGTCGAGCGGCGGTACCGCCGCGGCGGTCGCGCCGCCCGCGGCAGCGGCCTCGACGGGAGGAGCCGCCAGCGCCGACGAGGAACAGGAGATCCTTGCCGCGCTCAATAGTCGCGCGTTGACGCGGGGGCGGGACCTGGTGCTGAGCGTCGACGGCAACGACGGTTTCTTGCTGAGCTCGGCGAGCGCGCTGGCGTCTCCGCAAGGCTTCACCCTCACCCTGAACCATCAATAGGTGTGGCCATGAAGGCAGCGAGAGCATGGGGGGAGGCCGTGGCGGCTCTGGTCGTGCTGGCGGCGACCGCTGCCACCGCCGCGGCGGCAGCGGATAGCGCCGCGATCGCCAACGCCCGCGCGGCGACGGTGCGCATCATCACGGGAGAAGTGGATGAGCACGGCGCCTTTCGCGGGCAGGGGTCGGGGTCCGGGGTGGTAATCACGCCGTCTGGTCTGGTGCTGACCAACCACCACGTGGTGTTTGGAGCCGGCGGTCGGCCTGGCGCGGAGATCTGGGCGGGTGTATCCGACCCTGCGCGGCCGTGGGCGGCGCCCGCACAAGCGACCAAGCTGCGACTGGTGGGGTTCGACGCGGCCCTCGATCTGGCGTTGTTGCGCGCGCTTGCGCCTGCCGAGGGGTCGGCGCGGCCCTTTGCGTACCTGCGCTTGGGTCGCATGAGCGGCCTGTCCTTCGGCTCGCGGGTGACGTTGATAGCGTACCCGACGGACGGTACACCCACGGCCACGGTGCTGGAGTCCGCCATCGTGGCGATCGACGACGAGAACGGTTGGATCGCGGTCGCCGACGCGCTCGGTGAAGGCGCGTCGGGCGGGGCGGTGATCGATGAAGAGGGCGATCTGGTTGGCGCGCCCACGCGGGTGCGCGCCGACAGCCAGGTGCCGTTTCTCGGGGATGGAGACCTACCGATCGGCACCTTGACGCTCGGCCGGGTAGGCGAGGCGCGGTCGATCGGGGCGATTCGGGAGTTCCTGGGACGGCTCGCCGCGGAGCACCCGGAGGCCGGCACGGCCGCGATCACGCCGCCGTCCGCGAGCGAGTCGGGCGCCGTGCGGGTGACGGGTACGGTCGTCGACGAGGTCTCCAAGGCCCCCATCCCCGGAGCGGTGGTCGGTTTTCTGCGGCCGGGTCCCGCGAGCGCGGCCGGAACGGTTCGCGAGCGCGATCTGATGGCCTACGCGCGCAGCGGCTTTCACGGAGAGCTCACGCTCAACCGCCGCCTCGTTCCCGGGCGCTACCTCGTGAAGGTGGTTCATCCCCAGTACCGGACGGTCCTCGAGAAAATCGAGGTCGGCGCCGTCCAGGATTTCCAAATCGAGCTCAAACGAGAGGAGTAGGCATCGTGAACAAACAAAAGAGAACCGTGCTCGGGTTCGCCGTGGTGGGATGGGCTGCCCTGGCCCTGGCCTGCGCTCAACAGTCGGCCGAGGCTCCCGCGAGCCGCGCGGCGGACGTGGCAGCGCAAAGCGTGGCGCCAGCGGCTCCGGCGTCTACGGTGTCCGTGCCCGCCGTGGCCGTGGCTCCGGCAGCGCCGGCGGCGGCTCCGGCGGCCGCCGCCGAGCTGGCCCTGTCGATCTACCGCCAGACCGCGCAGGGAGGACAGGTGCGCACCGAGGCGACCTACCCGTTCCGCAGCGGCGACGGGGTGCGCATCGGCGTGCAACCGAGTCGGACGGGTTTCCTGTATCTGCTGGTGCGCGGTTCGTCCGGCAAGACCTCGCTGCTCTACCCGGACCAGCGGATCGCGGGTGGCGTCAACCGCGTCCATGGTGGTCAGGAAATCGTGATTCCGGCGGAGGGTTGGTTCACCTTCGACGCCACGCCCGGGGTGGAGTCGGTCTACGCGCTGTGGGCGGAGCAGCCCGACCAGGTGTTGTTTGGCAACATCGAGCAGGCCACGGGGTACAGCGGGGGGGCGCCGAACGCGGGATTGCAAGGCCAGGTGCTGGCGGCGCTGCAGGCGCGTGCGCGCGACATGACCTACACGCCGCCGGGTGGCGGTAGCGGCGCGGTGACAACTGGCGCCGCCGCGGCGGCGGCGGGCGCCGCCGGACCCGTCGTCGTCGGCGGCAGCGGCTCCCTCGCCGCGGTGCTGACGCTCGAGCACGAGTAGCGGAACCGCGATGCTCATGACCAAACGCGCACAGCGTCGAGGGGTGCGGAACCGACCCCTCCGACACGCTACCTGCCTGGCCCTGGCAATGGAGGGATGCTCACCGTTTGAGGAACGCGGTCAAATCGCCGACGCTGCCCGGTTTTACGAGGCCGCGACCCGCCTTGATCCCGATTCCGGCACCGCTTACGCGGGGCTGGGGGATGTGCGCGCAAAACAGGGTGACTTCTCGGCCGCGGTCCTCGCCTACCGCCGGTTTCTCTTGCTCCTGCAAACCGAGGGAACCCGCGGGGATCCTGACGGACTGCTGGCTCACGAGTCGGAGTACCGCCAGCGGCTCCAGAGCGCCCTGTCGCACGTCGATCCCGAAGCGCTCGTGGACGCCGAACAGATCAGCAGATCGCTGCGGATGCCGAGCGGAGAACGCGCGCGCGGTTTCGGCGTTCGTCCGGAGGTCGACCTCCACATTCAGTTCGATTTCAACTCCGATCGCATCACGCCAGACTCGCTGAAGCAGATCGCTGAGATCGCGAAAGCCTTACAATCCGAAAATCTTCGCTCGTCGCGAGCTCTTCTCGAAGGGCACACGGATTCCGTGGGCGCGGAACCGTACAACCTGGAACTGTCGAAACGGCGCGCCATGGCGGTCGGTCGGACACTCATCGAGAAGTTTGCCCTGCCGGCTGACCGTTTTGCCTATTCCGGAATAGGGGCCGCGGCACCAGTTGCATCCAACGATACGGAACACGGCCGTGCTCTCAATCGCCGCGTCACCGTGGTCAACCTCGGAGGTGCTAGATGACCCAGCAGGCATCGGTGAGCCGCGCCCTTCGCGGCGGTGGCCGCGAGCACCGGCCACTGGCGGGTCTGCTGCGCAAAGCGGTCCTGACCATGGTAATCGTCTCTGGTGCAGCGTCCACGATGGCCAGGGGAAGCGATCGCGCCCTTCTGGTCGGTATTGAGCGGTATGGTGATCCGCGCGTGCCCGCGACCCCCGGCTGCCAGCTCGACGCGACGGCGACCGCTCGCTTCCTGCAGGAGTCGTTCGGCTTCGCGCCCGATTCCGTCAAGGTGCTCCTGGATGGTGAAGCGACCGCCGCCGGCATCGTCTCCTCCTTTCGCGAATGGCTGATCGCCGGCAGTCAACCCGGCGATCGCGTGTTCTTTCTCTACGCGGGCCACGGATCGCAACTGCCGGACGACAACGGCGACGAGACCGACGATGGTTTCGACGAGACGCTGGCGGCCTACGACGTGGACCCGACGGTCGCGGCCGGCCAAGGGCAGATCCGAGACGACACCTTCGACGAGCTGATCGCGCGGTTGTCGGGCCGTCGCGCCGTGTTGGTGTTCGACTCATGCCATTCAGGGACGATCGCGCGCGGTATGCCCAAGCTGAGCCGCTTTCCGCGCGGCGGCGGCGCCCGGTATTTGCCCCGTCCGGATCAGCTCGCGCTGTTGGCCCCGTCGCTCGGCCTCGGTCCCGACCGAGCCCGCGGCATCGGCGGCGATGATGGATATGTTCTCGTGCCCTCGGCAACCGCCCGCGGGCTCGAGCCGGCATCCGCCGCCTTCGTGCAGGGCACGCATCTGGGCAAGGTATCGGGTGCGGTGGTGATCTCGGCGGCGGCGCCCACTCAGCGCGCCTACCCGCTGGAGGTAGACGGCAAGCTACGGGGAGCGCTTTCCTACCTCTTCGTGGCGAGCCAAGGAGGTGCCCGCCCCACCTTGCGCGAGCTTCGGCAGCGCCTTACCGAACGGATTGCCGCTCTGCACGCGGCGGGGTCGCTCGACGGCGATCAGCAGCCACAGGTGGAGGTGCTGTCGTCGGTCCCCCTGGATGACGTTCCGATCTTTGCAACGTGGGAACAGGCGCCCGCGGTGGCGTTGAGCAACCCGCGGTCGCCGATCCGCGTGAGCATCCGCCCGCGGGGCGACAAGCCGTTCTACCGTAGCGGCGAATCGCTGGATTTCGAGGTCACAACCGACACCCCCGGTTATCTCTATGTGCTGGCGTTCAGCCAGCAGCAGGTCGCCACGCGCATCTTCCCGAACGACAACGATCGCGACGGCAAGGTCGCGGCGGGCAGTGTCACGATCCCGCGTAACGCCGCCTACTCCTTTCCCGTGCAGGCTCCATTCGGCCGCGACGTGCTCGTGGCGCTGCTGTCGATGGCTCCCGTATCGCTTGGGGAGGAGGTGAGCATGACGTGGGCCGAGGTGTTCAACCGGCTCGGCCTCGCGAAGCTGCAGGATGCGGTGGTGGGTCAGGCAACCCGGCGGGATGGCGGCAGCGGCAGCGGCGGCGGCCGCGACCTGTGGGGGGATACCGCGAGCTGGCAGGCGGCGATGGTCGTGGTGGAGACGCGAGAATGATTCGAGATCCACGCATGCGTTCGCTTCGCCCGTGGCGTGCGATCGTTTGATCCAACTCGCGCCGAGGCGCATTTCGACCTCGGCGTTCTCGCGTGGACGGTCCAGCGCGATCCGGTCGCGGCCAGATGCGCGGCCAAACGTTCCGTCGAAATGACCCACGCTCCCATCAGGCCCTGGACGCCGACTCCGCGGACATCGAGGTTCAAACCGACCTCGCCTTCGCGTATCTTGAAGCAAATCGCCTTGACGAAGCAAAGACGATTCTTTTCAAGGTCCTCGCAACATCGCCCACGCGATCGTCAGCCTGGTTGAGCCTCGGTCAAGTGTTGGCACAGCTTGGGGAACGCGATCAAGCCGGCGGAGCGTTTCTCAATGACTACCGGCTCTCTGGCGACTCAGCGAAAACCATTACGTTTCTGGAAAAACTATCTACAGGCAGCAATGTGTTATTCGCGGCCAGCAAGTCACGCTGTGACAGATCGCGGCGCTTCTCATCGAACGAGGTGGCAAGGAATCCCAAGTGAATGGAATCGCGCGCGGTTTGGAGTCACGCGGCCTTCTTGGTGGTTTTCCGCGTGCAACCGCTGAAAGTCTCGCAACCGCAGTCGAGCAGAACGTCGTTCAGCAGCACGCCGGAAGCTCCGTGGCGCCCGCACTGTCCCAGGCAGTTTGGGCGGCCCTCCACCCGATTCTCGAGCGCTGCCTTCGTCAAGTAGGGCTCGATCCAAACGCACCGGATGTCGAGGCGTCGATCCGAATCTTGAAGGCTGGTCTCGATCCAACCGCGGATCCTGGACAACTTGCTGAAGAAATCGAACGTTTCGTCGCCACAGTTGCCGCTCAGCAACACGCAGGAAGTGCCTTTACGGTCGCCGCGCCAGAGCCCCCGATGCCTGCGCCAGTCGTTGTGCCAACGGAGACCTTTCACACGAGCTTGGCGACCGCGGAAACCGCCAGCGCTGCGCCGCCACCTCTGCTTGCGCCGGAACAGACCGAAGCCGCGATGTCAACTGCAAACGCGCTCCGAGTCGTCGTACGGATGATCGACCTCGACGGCCAACCGCTTGCGGATGCAACATTTTGCGTCTTCAAGCCTGGTGTTGCGCCATTGCCGGGACAGATCCGGCGACAAGATGTCCTGCTTCTCCGGAGGACAAACTCCGGCGGCCTCTTCGACTCAGATCAGATTGGGACGCGACTTGCCCCGGGAATCTATCGTGTCAAGGCCGTCCACCACGACTACGCGAGCTTCGAGACCGAGATGCTGCTTTCCGAAGGCAGTACTCCGGGCATCGGCGTGCTGACTTTTCGGCTGGCTCCAGAAAATCAATGATCTGCCTGGACCCTTGGGCTTACATACGTGCGAGATAGCACGACACTGCAATCGTCGCCCGTGTCTACGGCGAGGCTGAAGTGGTACGACGGGTGAACTGTTACACTTTCCGTACGCCATCTCAAGGCAATAGCCTTGCAAGCACAGGCACAAGGTTCGGTGCATGTTCACCGAGGTAACTACGAATCGCGGAGACATCGACACCAACTTTTAACAGTGCGTGAACATCCGCGAGGTCTTGTGGGCGGCCCACCAATAGCTTCAGCAGGACGAGACCATGAGCTGGCATGACCGGGATTTCACCACCTCTTGGTACGGCGAGCAGGTCCCGTAGCTCTTCATGAAGAGGAGGAATACTCATCAAATCGATAACTCCCGCCTTGGCGATTTCAACAAGCTCTGCCCGGTACACGAGAATGGCCGTTTTGCGCTCGAAGGCTTCATCTCCAACGAGGAAATCGACACCTCTGGTGCTCCTGGGGTATCCATGGATACCGACCGCCAAGCCACCAATCAATGCGTGTGGCACCCCCAGTGCGGTCAGCCGCCGCGACGTCTCGATAGCGTCAACAAGTACCGAAGGAGAGACAACCTCGGCCAGGGCTTCGATCCTGCCGTTCATCGGCCGACCAGCGCAGTGGCACCGTTGGCGTACGTGACTACATGCACCTCTCGTGGCGCGCGCCACGTATCGAGAGCCACCTGCGCTCGCAGCCGATTCAGTAGCTCATCCGGAACACTGACCAGCACGGTCCCCGAACTTGTCTCGTTCGACTTCCGGAGATGCCGTACCCCACCTGGCGAGACGAGCACTTCGTTCAGGCCATCATACGGCCTGACGCGCTCGCGAAGCTGCTCGACAAGCGGTACGCCTTCGGTGTCGTAGCGGGCCTGCATGTCTAGCCACCATGCTGGCGGTACTCCGAAGAACAGTCCCAGCCTGATGGCGGTATCGGCCGTGACCCCCCGGTGGCCACACACAAGCTCGGAGACCCGACGCGTGCGGACACCTATGCTCTTCGCGAGACGATATGGTGTGATTCCAAGAGGATCGAGGAACCGTTCCTTGAGTATTTTTCCTGGATGCGGCGGCCGCTCAGTTTGCACTTTCCTTTCTCCTCCCATGAATAGTATCGCCACGCGATACTATGTGCAAGGTTGGAGACGCGGCGGCACCGAGCACGGGCAAGCCCTCCATTGGAAAGATTGGAAACAGGTTCCGGCTCAGGAATCGGAGCTCAATTACTGGCCGGCCGCCAATCCCGAAAGCGCTTCATCATGCGCCACATGAGTCTTGGCGAGGAGTGCCTGGTCCCGCGGTCGGTGATGACTTGGGCGCATCATTGCGGCGCGAGACCGGGTCAGCAGGCGGAAGCGCTGCTGGCGCGCTCGGAAAAGGCGGACGGCGGTGCCGTAGCGGAGACTGACTCACCAATAAGGACGCCTCCGCCGCCCAGGCCGGAACCTTCATGGCCTGGGCCGCTGAGCGCCTGGTCCACGCCGATGCCGGCTACGTCGCGATCACGCGTGACGGCCGGCGTTGGGCGAGCGATCGCCAAGCCGCCCTGGCCTGGACGCTCGCTCCTTCGCCAGGCGGCTCCTCGCTCGCCGATGCGGGAGGGGCTTCAGGCATCGCCAGTTGTTCACGACCCGGGGCACGTGGCGCTGGCGTTGCTCGTCCGTCCATCCGATCCATTCGTCCCGCGCCCTACCACATCACGCCCGCTGGCTGCGAAGACAGCTACTTTATCCCTTGCCGTCTAATGGCCCCGAGATGTCGTGAGCCCCAGAATCAGTGCAGGCGGATTCCGGTGCGCGCAGAGCGCCGGCCGGCGACGACCCAGGCGCGCTTGCTGAGCAGGTCGGCGAGTCTTTGCTCGACCATGCCCGCACCCGGAAGCTCGGTATCGGCGAGGTCCACGGTGCAGACGTGGCCGTCCGGGGACGCCGCCAGATGCACCATGTCCGTTGCGCGAAGGGCGCCGCGCAGCATGGTGTACAAGCTCTGGTCATTCTGATCGGGCGCGGCGACGGGCGGGTGCACGCGGAGTGTTACGCGGGACTGAGAGTACACTTCTTTATCATCCGTTGCGCGACGATACATGAGCTGTTCCTTTCCATCGTGGGCAGAGCGTTTCGCCAGTCAATACGTCGATTCTATAGTACTGCACCGCTGCCGCTGTCAAGTCCGCGCGCGCGAACCACCCCTGCGCTCAATCGACGGTAATCCGCACCGGACGCGACTCCTGCGCGATGCTTGGAGCCCGCACCTGCACGGTGTGAGCTCCCGGCCGCAGCTTCCACCGCACGCCATAGGGCGCCGCGGAAGTGCGATACGCTTCACCGTCCACGTACCAGACGACCGCGGGCACGGACCGGGGAACGGTCGCTCGGAGCTCGATGGTAGACAGCTCCGGAGGCGCTTCCGGGTCGCGCAAGACGTGCTGACCTGCCACCGGGCTGGTAATGGAAATCGCGCCGGCACGCCCGCTCGCCGTGCTCTGTCTGGCCCCAGGCGCGGCGAGATCACGCGGCTCCGGTGGCGCCGGAAGGTGGGAAGCCGCCGCCCATGCCGCGTAGCGCGCCGGGAGGTCATAAAACGTGCGTTGTGCCACCGTCGTCTCATCGCCGGCGCGCATGACTGGGTCAACGGCGAGCCTGACGTGAATGGGGCACGCTTCGGTAGGCTCCTTTCCGGGAGCAAACCACTCGACGAACGTCCGCTCACACGCGTTGGTCCGGAGCTTGCCGGACAGCGCACAGATTTCCGCCGCACGGTACCCCTCGGGCGATGGGAAAGACGACTCGGAAAGGCCGTCGAGCTCACCCTTGTGGAGATGGCGGAGGATCTGGGACACGAGCCGGGCGGCTGAGCGGGAGCCGCTCAGACGGTTCATGGGACGGTGATCCGGATGCCCCGCCCATGCGGCAACCAGGTAGCGCTTCGAATACGCGACCGTCCACGCATCATGGTAGTTGGATGTGGTCCCGGTCTTCACCGCCACCGCGAACGGGAATTCTGTCGCCCCCTTGCGCGGAAAGGTGGGCAGGCGCGCCTGGTCGCTCGACAGAAACAGCGTGATCAGGCGCGCGGTGCCGGCTGAGAGCACCCGCCTGGCCACCGGCTTCTGGCGGCCAGGGAAAAGCACCAGATCGCCCAGCATGCCGTCACGCGCCAGCGCCTGATAGGCCCGGGCGAGCTGGTAAAGCGTGACGGGAAACCCCCCGACAGCAAGGCCCAGTCCGTAGCGCTCGCCGGTGTCCCCTGCGGAACCGAGGCCGAGCCGGTGGAGGTAGTCGGCTCCCGTGTCCACTCCAATTTTCGCGAGGAGATGCGCCGCCGGCACGTTACGGGAGCTCGCCAGGGCCACGCGGGGCATCAGCGGACCCAGAAATCGTTCGTCCGCGTTGCCGATGCCGCCGGCGCCGCGCTGCAAATCGTCGAGCACCGTGTTTGGAGCGATCGCTCCCGAGTCCAACGCGTACCCATAAAGAAACGGCTTCAGCGTACTCCCGGAACCTCTGGGCACGCCGGTAAAGTCGATGGCGCCACCTTTGCTCGCCCGGCCGTATGCCGCCGAACCGAGCCAGGCGCGAATCTCGCCGCTCGGTGCCTCGACTACCAGGACGGCCACATTGCCCGCGCCGAGCCGAGTCCACCCGTCGAGCGCCTGGGCGGCCACCTGTTGCACGTACTCCTGAAGATCGAGATCAATGCTGGTGCGAACCACCGGATCATGCCAGACCGATGCGGCGAGCTCCGGGGCCGAGAGCTCCTGTTGCATCCGCAGCACGGCATGCAGGGTGATCTCTGGCCGCCGAGGAAAGGAATGGACGCGCAGGAAGTCGAGCTGATCGAGAGCGAGTCGGAGCTCGCTCCCGCCTACCGCGCCGCGCTCACCGAGGAGGTGAAGGATACGCCGTGCCCGGGTTTTTGCCCGCGTCTGCCCTACGGCATCATAGGGATTCATGGTCGTCGGGGCCTGTGGGAGAGCGGCAAGAAACGCCGTCTCTGCCCAGCTCAGGTCGGCGACGGGCTTTTGAAAATAGATGCGCGCGGCCAGGCCGACACCGCGAATCCGGTTCCCATACGGCGCGATTCGCAGGTAGTGCTCGAGCACGCGATCGCGGCCGAACCTGGCCGTCAGTGCCAGCGCCTGCAATGCTTCCGCGATCTTGGCCCCGTACGTGCGCCGTCCGCCTCGCTGCATGCGGGCGACCTGCATGGCAATTGTAGAGGCGCCGGAAATCCTCCGCCGCCCCTCAAGATTCTGAAAGAAGGCGCGCACGACAGCGATCGGATCCACGCCGGGGTGTTGGTAGAATCGGCGGTCCTCAACGGCCACCGTAGCGGCCGCAACCCGGCCGGGCAACGGTGCGGTGGGCCAGTAGCCGAGCTCGGCATCGGCATCGGCATCAGCATCGCCGGCGGCGAGCGCCAGAGCCTCCCCGCCGAATGCCATGAGCAGCGGTGTCGGCGCCGGCGCCACCAGCCGCGCACACCACAGCAGCGCCGCAGCGACCAGTGCCAGCAGCGTCCCGGCGACGACACCTGTCGCCCGCAGGAGGCCGGCGCGGCGGGCGCTTCGGGGCGCCGGCCGCGCAGCTTCCGATTCGCTACTGCTTGACGGGTTGAACGGCGACAAGAGCCCCCGCCGATTGCCCCCACACCGCCTCGTCATACATCATTTCGGCGCGCGCCGGAGGTTGCGAAAACGTCCCTTCGGCCGTCGCCCTCGCTCGGAAGTAAAAGTCGTACGTTCCCGCGGCCAGCGTATCGAAATAAAACCCGACGTGGTCGTCCATTATCGAGACGTACGTCGGCTCCACCGTGTTCCGGCCGCTCGGTTTCGCCTCCGGGGGCGCCGTCTCCAGGCCCGGATTCAGCGCTTCGAGCCCCGCGGCCAGAGGCACGACGATCGCGACAAAATGCCGTTCCTGCGGATTGACCACCTGCACGTGCTCCTCGACCATCGTCCCCATGGCCAGGGCCAGCCGGGTGCCACCCTTGGCGATCGGAGTTTTCTCCAGGGGCGCCCTTGCGTCGACAACCCGGTTGCTCTCCCGGGACACCACGAACCCCTGCTCCTTGGGATCCATTTCGGCTGCCGGCTGCGCCGGCACGTAGGACGTGTCCAGACGCGCCACCAGCATACTGGGTCCGGTTCCGGCAACAGCGGTGACCTTTCCTGCATCGCCGTTGTCGCTGTGCAGCCTGGCAACCGGGCTCTCAGGGGAGATCACGGCCTCCTTTTGATCGGCGCCGAAAGCAGCCAAAATCCTGGCCGCGGGTCCTGCGAACGGTCTTGGGGTGAAGACCTCAGAAAGCGCGAGGAGCGCGGCCGCGTTGGCGTTGGTGGTGCCCCACCCCGTTTCCTGGCCGAGCGTCACCAGCCCCTGCAGCAACGCGTCAAAGCGCTCGTCAGTGCGGCCGATGCGGTGCAAGGCGCGGATCATCTCCGCAAGCGAGCGGGTTTCGCTCGCAAGAAGGAAGTCGCTTGCCGCGCCGCGCCGACCCTGCAGGCCGCCAAAAATCTGTTTCCCTTGATGCAGCCGCAACACGACGTCCTTCCACATCTCATCGACCAGCGCCGCAACCACATCTGCCGCGGCGGGTTCCGCTCCGCCCTGCAGCGCAACGACGACCTGCGCCAGGCTCTCCAAGTTGAGATACTGGGTTCTTCGCGCGAGCTCGGCGGCATAGGCTGGTTGCGCCCTTCCCGCGGCGTTCAAGGCGGCAAGCGCCCAGACTCGCTCGGCATACGATTCCCCGCCGACAAAGCGCGTGTAGTCTGAACGGAGCGCAGCCGTCAGCGACCGCGTCAGCGTGTCGAACAGGCCGGTGTCGACGGGAAGGCCCGCTGCCCGCGCCTCCACCAGGAACTGCAGCGCCCAGGCGCTGAGCGACACATAGCCGCGTCCTCCCGGCCAGTAAGCGCAGAGACCCGCGTCGTCCACGGTGCCGGCGATCCATTCCTGGGTATCGGCGACCGTTTTTTCCAGCACCTCATTTGCATCTTCCTCAGCGATGAGGTCTCGGAGCTTTCTCAGCGCGAGACGCGCTCTCGCCTTGCTGATCCGCTGCTCGGTGCAGCCGTATGGGTACTCGTGCAGGAAATCGAGCGCCGCCGCCATACGCAGGACCGCGGGCTGGTCCGAGACCAGGAGCCGGCGCGCGACGGTTCCGGGGCGGACCGCTTCGGCAATCCGCGGGATTTCGTGAGGTTCGCCGGGGGCCAGATCGATCATCTCGCGGATGCGCACCGGACGGCGATCATCCACGATGGGCAGGGTCACCTCGAAGCCATCGCGGGCGCGGTCCGACTTGCGCTCGAACGCCGCCTTGACGGTCAGGAGCCCGGGCACTCCGGCGCCGGGAGGCGCGACTTTGACCGGCACGTCCACTGCCGTGGCAATCCCCTGCTGCAAGGAAACCTCTCGGGTGTCCTCAGCCTTGGTTCCGGGGCCTTCAATCCGAATCGCACTGGTCGTCGCGCCGGAATCCCCCTCAACGATGCGCCCGAAAGCGCGCGCGATGAAGCTGTCCCCAGGGCGCACGAAACGCGGGAGAGCCGGCTGAGCCACAATTGGCAAACGCACGGCAAGCTGACCCGTGGCGAAACCGAACCGGTCGGCGCCGGTCGCTGCCTTGGCTCTGATCTTGAACACCGTGACGTTGTCCGGAAGGCGTACCCAGACCGTCTTCTTGCCATCCGGCCCGACGGCGATCGCGGGATCGTAAAACGGCACGGGCTCAAACTTTCGCCGAAGCGAGGCGCCGTCGAGCAGGCCGGCCTCGTCCTCACCCTCGTCCCCGCCGGGTTTCTCGGCGAATGGCAACAGACCGACTGCCATGTTCCGGGTATCGTGGACTGCGAGGCGCGTCTCTACCGGCGTGATGAAATCGCTGACGGGATCGAGCTCTCGCTCCTTGCCGAGCGCCAACACGGCCTGATCGACGAGCCACAGCGTGACTTCGCCGGGCCGTGGCTGGCCCCGCGGATCGCTGAGGGAAATCCCGACTTCGATCTCGTCGCCGGGTCGAGCGCGCTGGGGGTGCGCCAGCTCCACTTTCACCGTGTACTCGACCGGATTGGTCCTCACCCACGATGTCGCCGCCATGGTTGCCGGTTTGCCCAGATCGACTCCGTTTCCCGCCTGCGGCTGCGTGCCTGCGATTCGCGGCCTCATCAGCACGAAGTGCACCGGCACTCTGGGCACGTATGCGGGCAAGACCTTGAGCCGATAGCTGGCCGTGCCGCCTCTGACCGCAAGCCACTCGTAGCGATTACCGTCCGGAGCCTCCAGGATCGCCAAGGCTTCCGCCTGCTGGTACGGGCTCTGCAGAACCAGGACGGCCTCGTCGCCGGGGTTGTAACTCGGCTTGTCCTGGGCGACGGCGAACACCTTGCTCGTCGGCTTCGACCACGCCACCGCCTGCTCGCCTCCCGCGAACAGATCCACCTTGACTGCCTGAGCCCGACCGAGGCGGTCGCGTGCCTCAAGCTCTACGACGTAGACGCCGGCCTCCGAAATTGCGAGCGGCACGCTGACGGGGGCCGCTCCCGAAGCGACGGTGGTCTCGATCATCTTCTCCTCGACGACATCGGTCACGTAGCGGGCGACGCCGTCAGAGAAATCGCTCGCCTGCAAGTGTGAATGCCACTGGCGCTGGTAGAGCCTGACCGTGATCGGCTCGCCGGTGAGCAACTGATCGTCAGCGCCCACCGCGATGACTTCCGGCGAGATTTCCGCGGCCTTCTCCAGGTAGCGAGGAACCTTCACGCCGAGCGTCAGTGCGGGGAGCGCCACCACGCGGCGGGTGCTCGTCACGGTCTGCTCGTCTGCCCCTGTGACGGTGGCCTCGATGACATAGCTTCGCGGCTCCGCGGTCGGCTCGCTGGTCGGATCTATGGTAATCGCGGCACCGCCCTTGCCATCCGTTACCCCACTGCTGTCGAGCTGGGCAGACGACGGCTCGGTACCGTCCGAGCCATACCTGGCGTCGGAGGAAAACTGAAATCCTTTTCGCTCCTTCGGTTGCCAGGTGAACGGAAACTGCGTGACCCGCCACTGGACGGGAAGCTCGGCCGCGCTGCCACCCGAATAGTAGCCAGCGGTCAGCGCGACGTCGAAGGGCTTGTCCAATGGAACGGTATCTGGACTGTGGAGGCGAACCTCGAAGGTCGGAAGTCGATACGCCTCCTTCTTGAAGCTGACGCTGCAGATGCGGTTTCCGCCCCGGTTTTCGAATGCCGCCAGGTAACTTCCACTCGGTAGATCCGGTTCCTCGAATCGATGATAGAAGTTTCCCGTTGTCGCGTGCGCGATTGGGTACGTCCAGGTGAGCTCCCCGGGCCCCTCGACCACGAGCTTCCCGGCGGTGGCGCCTATTGATAGCGCGCCCTGGTAACGATCGCGGACGTAACCCTTGACGTGTACGGGCTCGTCAGGCCGATATACGGGCCGTTCCGTGAAGATGTGGCAGACCTGTTCGGCCCGCGGAGCGCGGGAGCTCAGCTCGTACTGGGTCCACTGCAGCCAGATACCGGAGCTGTCACTCCACAGGTTGTCGCGATACTCGTCGGGTGCGGTATTGGGATTGAGCACCAGCGCATCTGCGCCCTTGCGCACGGAGATGCGTCGCACGGTGTTGCGCGTGCTCCCCGGCGGCGACCACGTGACGATGCCGCTCTCGTTGGTCGTTCCCTCCCAGGTGAGCAGCCAGTGGCCGCGCGGATCCATGCCTTCGACGCGAATTCGCGCGCCGGGCACCGGCGCCGCAGAAGCGAGCGAGGTCACGACGAGCTTGACGGCACCCCACTCTTCCGCGGTGGAGAGGCTCAAGTCCGTGGCCTGGACGCGGACCCAGGAGCGCAAACTCGTGCCATCAAGCGGTCTGATGCCGACGAGGTAGGTGCCGGGCGCTCCCTTGCCGTGCACCTGGGCAAGCGGCGCGGCGAGATCAAGGCCAAAGGAGGCCGCGGTACCGTCTTTTTTCAGCGGCAGGGACACGATGTTGGAGTAGGGCGGCGAACCAAGCCGCGGCAACTGTCTTGCCAGATCACCCTCGTATAGGTAGTGTTTCGGGGCTATGGGGGCGGCCTGCTCCTCTCCCGGCCCTGCAGGCCGAACGCTTTCGTCGACGGTCACCGCGTCGCGCGGGAATGGCCAGAACGAGGGATCGACAGGATCAATAGGGTAAATCCGCAGATCGACCCGCTCCGCTCCTCTGCCTTCAATCGGGACCATTTGCGGGCCCAGGCGTTCGACAATGGCCTCACCGCGCGTCCAGCGGAGAAAGTCGGGCATGCGGCGAAAATTGAGATAGAGCTCGCTGCTTGCCTGAAGCTCAAGGGGGCGACCCTTGGCGTCCTGCATTGGCGTCGGATTGACGGTGACCCGGTATTGCTGCTCGGCCGCAAACTGCCCGGAGATCCGCAGCGTTTTTCCCTCAACGGCATAGGCGAGGCCGGCGACGGCAGGGGAGAACCCAATCAGGCTTCGCCCTTCGACGGCACCGACAGCGCCCGGCGCCGCGGTGAGCTCCACGGACACGGTGCGCTCGCCAGTGCACTGAAGCATTTGTTCCGGGGTGAATCGGCTTCCCGCAGGGCTGATCGGAACACGGGCCTGCAAGCAGCCGACATTGGCAACGCGGAACGGCTCAGCGGTGGAGAAGGAGTAGGTCAAAGAAGATCCGGGCGCCGAATCATCCGCGGCAAGGCGTATGGAAATCGTTGCCTCCCGGCCGAACGGTATCGGCTGCCGAAGCTGGAGCACGTATACCGCCTCGGCGGCGCGAGATGGTCGCTCGAGCACCTTGAGCTCGTAGTCGTCTTTGGTAATGAGCTGTGATTGGCCCGCGCCGTCGCGGGGAGCCCGAACCTGGATGGTGACCATTGCCGCGAGCACCGCTGGTTCGACGGGTTCAGGGAACTGCAAGGTGATGGCCTCTACGGGGTCCAGGTCCGTAGCGTCGCGCGCGGGAATCGTGCGCGTCGGCGCGGCGACCAGGGTCGCAAGCTCGGTGGTCTTGCCGTCTACCTGCCACTTGAAAGTGGTCAATGACGGCCACGGCTCCGCGGGGCGAAACTGCAACGTGGTGCTGTCGAGCCAGGAAAAGGCGCCGGCGTGCTCGGGAAGAAAGCGGACGATTCGTTCTGGATGGTCCTCAGGTGCGGCCGCCGCGGGACCCCGCGGCGTATCGAAAAAGATAGTCACCGGATCCCACCGGCGCAGGAAGTGATTGGGCACAACGGTTGGTCCGGCACCTCCAGCGACGGGGCGACTGGGCGCCGACTGCACGTGCAGGTCCGTGGCGGGCGGCGCCGCAGGAACCCGTGGCGGCGTTGTGGCGAGCGCGGCCGCGAGCGCCATCGCGCCGAGCCACGTGGACCCGCGCATCAGTTGGAAGAGCGAGCACACGAAAGTTGCTTTCATTGGGTCACCATCTTTCCGCGCTCCTGCCGTTCGAGCTCGAGAAACTGCTGTACCACCTCGGCAGGAGGCCCGGTATCCGGGAGCTGCAGCCCCACGACCGCAGGCTGAAGGCGAACGGGTTGGCTTGCGTCGGCTACGCGGACGACCATGTAGTAGGTTCCGGCGGCGAGGTCATGCCGCTGGACGATGCCGCCGCCGACACGGACGGCGCCGGCAGTGAACAATTCGCAACGGACGTCATCCGCGTCGGCGCGCACGCCGATGCCGACGGGCCCATTCGTGCCCACCGTGAAGCGAAAGGCAACCCCAGCCCCTGAGGGAATCAGCGTTTCTGGACCCAACCCTTCGCTGAGGTCCTGGATCTCCGTCTCGACCAACGTCATCTGGCCCTGCAGCGCCTGATTGGCCACCCCGCGCACGGCGATTTCGGCCGTGCCGGCGGGCACGACCAGGTCGAGTGACGTGCGTTCGCGATGCAGCTCCGGCGAGAGCTCGCGGCCGTTCACCGTGAGCCGCGTTACCGTTGGCGAGGCGGCGCGCACGTGGAGCGTCGTGGCACGCGCTGTAGCAATGCGGAAGAGCCGCGACGCGCCGCTCAGCGTGATCGCTGCCGGGAGCGCGACGTTTTCGGCCGTGGCCGTGAAGCTGGCCGGCCATCCGGCTGTCGACATCTCGCCGCTGACGGGTTCGAGCCAGCACGTCACGAGGCCGGCCCCGTGCGTGATCTCCGCGGTGCCGTCCTCCGAGGCGGGGAGCACCGACTCGCCGCTGTGAGTTGACCCGGAGTCGCCAATCAGGAAGCCGCCGGAGACCTCACCCGCGAACCGCAGTCGCCAGTGCGGCACCGCGTTGGCAGCGGCGTCCTGGTCGATTCCGGTGACGCGCAGCCGCAGTTTTCCAGCGTGCGCCAGGAAGGCCTCGAACGGTGCGTCGGGACTGACGCTTCTTGCCGGCGAGCTGTCGTCGGTCGCGAGCACGCTGATGGCGTAGCGCGCCGGGCTCCTTGTCGGGTTGAGCAAGGTGAGCACGTCCGCCGAGGTCTGTAGGGTCGTCTGGTAGGCGCCATCGCCGGCCCAGAGCACTTCTTCGACGCGCGGCCCCACGGCTACGACCGCCGCCAGAGACTGCGCGAGGGCGAGCTCGACCGTCTTGTGCCCCGAAGGGAGCGCCAGCGCCACTGCCGTTTCGGCTGGCACGATGTCCTGGCGCGGACCCCAGTTGGCTTGTTGGCGCGTTGGCGCCGGCAGGGAGAGTTGCCAGAGCCGTGCCTGTTTCGCGGGGGCGGCGACGTCTCCCTCCCACACCGCTGCGAAAGGTGCGCCGGCATCGAGGTCGACAGCGAGCGCTTTGCGGTCGGCGACCGCCATGCGGCGGCCGGCGCCGGCGCTACCCGTGGTGGCGTCGGCGCCAAGCGCGATCGCGGGCTGTCCTGCCTGCGTCTCCGCGATGACCACAATGGGCCGTCCTGGCGTCGCGACGAGATCTGCGGCCGTGGGGGTAACGCCAGCGAGGGGGACATTCACCGCGCTGTCTTCACCCGAGACCAGTTGCTTTCGAGCGGCGCGCACCCTGGCTGTGCGGGGTTGATTCTCGCGCCCCGAAACGATCCATAACCGCCCCGATCTCGCCGCGAACGCGCCACGGTCCGCGCGTGTCGCCGCGGTATTCGCCAGCGAGGCAACCCAGAGAATCGCGTCGCCGGTGCCCCCGGGACTGACGAACAGACCTGGCCGATCCACGTCGACTGCGATCGCCCCGATGTCGCCTACCGGGGCGGGCAAGAGCTCTAGCTCGACCCCGGCTGCAAGGTCCGCCTCGCGCCCGGCCCGTACTTGCGGACTGGCCACGTCGAGTCGAATCGCGCCGCCGCGGTGGTCCACTGACCACACCCTGACGCGATACTCCCATGCCTGCTCGGGGCGGGACGGCGCCAATGGCACGAAGAGCTCCGGCGCTTTTCCGGTCGTGCTTGCAATGGTGGTCCACGAACCCGCCGTTCGCCCCTCGACGGCAAGCCCGAACGATTCATCTGAGGTCCCGCGCACAATCAGTAGACTCTCGGCGCCAGGCGCCGGCACTGCGAACAGGTGCACCTCACGCTGTGGAGCAATCGTCTTGCTGATCGGCAGCTCCTCAGCCGCCGCTGCTCGCTCTGGTGGCATTGCCATGGTGACGAGCGTGCTCACCTCATTGGTGCCCACGCCGTACGCGCGGAGCGTGTATCGCCCCGGCTCGAGATTTCTGGCGAGGTAGAAGTTCCAGTCGTTGGGTCTGTCGTCGGATCTTGCGAGCTCGCTACCGGCTTCGGACAACAGGGTGGCTGCCACGTCCTTTTGACCAAAGGAGGAAAGCTCGACCAGACCGGCCTGGCCGACCGAGATCGGAATATCGGTCGCCTCGGTCACGGCCCGGCTTTGCCCGGCCAGGAGCTCGTCCGAGCGCACCGAAAGCGCGTAGCGAACCCGGTTGTTGCGGCGCGCATTGGTGAGCCGAATCTCATGCGCACCGGCCTCCAGGAGCACGGGTTCGGACTTGGGGCCGGCACCCGGCACGTCCGCGACCCTGACTCCATCCCTGAAAATCGCGCCCGTCATTTCTCCGGTGAGCTCGAAGCGAACACTGGCAGCGGCGGGCAGATCGAAGCGCCAGACGTCCGGTGCTCTGTCCGCGCCATCCCCTTCCGGTTCACGCCACAGGTTTCGATATGTCATTCCCAGTGCCAGCTCGAACGGCCCGTGTCCGTCCGTTTCTACGGGAGCTGCGATGCGCCTGACACGGGTGAGCCGCCGGGTTTCCACCGCCGACGGGACGAGCACGAGCCGATAGGTGCCCGCCTTCAATGCGAGCTGGAAATTCGCCAGCGCGTCCGGTGCCACGAGCGGCCAGCCCTGATCATCCTCGAATCGACATCTGAGGGTCGTATCCTGTCCCACAGATTCAATTGCGTAGGTTCCCGACTCCGCGATCACGACGTCATAACGTGCGGCAGCGCCCGCCGGCACCGTTACTCGGGCGGGCGAGTCCGGCAAGAGCCGCCCTTCTTCGAGCATGGGCACCTTTCGCAGCCCCAGACCGAGATGACCTGCGCTGCTGCCGACGGTGCTTACGGTGAGCTGATACTCTCCTTCGCGCAAGTACTGGCCGATCATGAAGTTGCGGCCGGCGCCGTTCTCCTTGTCGCGCACGATGGAGGGCACGGCGCGCGTGCGCAGGTTTCCTTCCGTCGCGAGTAGGCCGGTCGAGCTTACGGTGTAGAGCGCCGGCTCGTTCACGGTCAGCTCGAAGGTCCGCCGCTCCGCACGGGCCAGATCGAAAAAGATCTGGGCGCCGTCGCCAAGCTGCGCGAATTTGGGGAGACGCTGCAGAAACCCCTCACTAACCGCCGGAAACGGGGTTTCCGAGAGCGTTTCTTCGGCCGGCGCCTGCACGCTGACGACAATCGTCGCCGCGCCGTCGTTGCGGATCTGCAGCTCAAAGGTCCCACCGGTCACCCGCGCAGTCTCCTTGAACTCGACGCCGTCCACGGAAACGGGAACGCGGGATCCATCTTCCGCCACCGCAGAGACGACGCTCGGGCCGCTCGCGGATACCTTCAACCGTGCCGTTTCGCCGGCGATAACCTGCGCCGGCAGGCCGCCGCCGGCACTGGGCGGAGCCGGGCGGAGCACCAGGCCGCTCCTCACGTCCGGCTGTTCGTTGAGGTACAGCGTGTACACATCGTTCGGGTCCGCGGCCAGCCGCGCTTCCGGGATCTGCAAGCACGCCAGCCTCGGTTGTGCCGGCGTGAACACGTCGGGAGCTATGGGGCCCTCCGCGAGTCGGGGAACAATGGCGACGTCGACCACGCCCTGCTGAACGGGCACGACTGTCAGGACAAAGTAACCCTCCGGCAGATCCCAAACGAACTCGCTGTCCTCGTCTTCGGGCGCCTGGTAGTCATTGGGCATCGTGACCATGAACGGCTCGATCCTCGCCCGACACCGCGTGCCTTGCAGCAGGACCTCGTACTTGCCGGCCTCGGCGATGTGCAGGAAGAGCTGCACGTCCCCGAGCGCGTTGAAACGGCGCGCGTACCGTTGAGCACCCGACAGCTCGATGACCTGCGAAAGCTCGGGGAGCACCTCGAACCGCTCAGTCTGGTTGAGGCGATACCGAACCGTCAGCCCGGTCACGTCCGCCCTGTCCTCCGCCGCGCCGCTATGCGCCGAGGAGATCCAGTAGGTTCCAGACTTCTCGAGCGGGTAATGATCGACGCTGCGGAAGTGCTGGAAGATGTACTTGTCGCCCGCGTGTGCCGCGACGGTTACAAGCTTCTCCGTCAGCTCCGAGCTCGCAGACTCTCCCGACTCGCCCGCTTCGCCTTCGCCTTCACCCTCACCTTC
Source organism: Candidatus Schekmanbacteria bacterium (assembly GCA_016188575.1). Lineage (GTDB taxonomy): Bacteria > CSSED10-310 > JACPHN01 > JACPHN01 > JACPHN01 > JACPHN01. The sequence goes on along the minus strand of JACPHN010000225.1, from coordinate 45,940 downwards.
ACCTTCGCCTTCACCGTCGCCTTCACCTTCACCTTCGCCGTCTTCGCTCGCGACGTTCCAGTCCTTTTCCGCTACCGGTGGCACGGACTTCTTGGTAATCTCGACGTAGTCATCGCCGGCGCGGAAGGGTGCGGCCTCGCTATATCCTGTCACATACATTTGCGCCGGAATGGCTTCCGGCAGCTCGAGGCGGAAAAAGGTCGTACTTTTCGGCAGCACGAAGCGATCGGTGCCAAAGGGGCTGAGCTCGCGCCACTGCCGGCCGGCCTCCGGGAGGTGGGGAATCCCCGATCGCAGATAGAACGGCTGCTCCTTGCTGCCCGCGGCCCACGGGAGTGGCGGACCGCCAAATGCCGAGATCAGGTAGATTCCGGGCACGAGGACCGTTGTGAGCTGGCAACGGCGGAGCGGTTGGCCGCTGGTCGGTTCGATCAGCTCAATTGCCGGCTCGGCGTCGACGAGCCAACTGCCATCTTGGAGAATGCGAAGGTCGGCGAGACTTCGGCCCGCTGCCTCGAGAATGACGCGGCCCTCGGTCGCCACATCGAGCCAGTACGATCGCTGTTCGAAATCGCGCAGTGCCGTTTGCTCCAGGCGCAAATCGACGATCCGAGGAGGCATCGGGCCATTGGATTCCGTGAACGTGTGGACCGCGATTCGCGCCGTGCCCGTTGCCTTTTCGTGGCCCTGGACGATCAGTTTGTGCTGGCCCCGGTCGAGAAACACGTCCAACCTCCCGTTTTCCTCTCCGGGAATCCCCGCGGTCGCGCCGGGACCCGCCATCTTGTCGACGAGCCGCAGCGACACGCCCTGCGAGCTGTCGGCTGCGATGCTGTAGCGGCCAAAGGTCGAGACCGTCACGATCGCTTCGTGAAGTCCGGTGGCGGGGACCTCCTGTGGCTCCACAGTGGCCGGAGGCGCCGGGGCGAAGATGAATCGCGATGCTGCCGCGAACGGTGCCGGCGCGAGCTCGAGGATGGCGAAGCCAAGCATCGCAATTCTGCAGATGGCGCGAGGTTCCCATAAGATCAGGAGGGAGCGCATCTTCATGAAGACACAATCCTTGGTTCAGGGCGGTCGCTAGAAGCAGGGTCCGACGTCAACCGTGCGGCCGGGATCGGGACGTTCGACTAGGTGCACTCTAGCAATCGCGGTGCCGCTTGCAAAGAGGCGGAGGAAGAGCCAACGCCGCGATCTTGTGCGCCGCGCCTGGCACCAGCGGCTGCGGCCGGCGCCGCCATGATGTGGCGAGGCGAACACAGGTGTGGGCGATTTGAGTCGGCCGGCGGTGGGCGCCGTCAGCGCGGCGGCGGGAGAAGTCGCACGGTGGCCGCAAGACGGGACGGAGAAGCGAACGGATGTCGCTTCAGGCGGCCTTCCCGCCACAACGCCACCTGGTCTGTCGCGTGCGCAGACGCCGGATTTCCACAGTTTCCAGGAGGCACGGCCGTTCCACCTACCTCGGGCGACGCCAGATCGGCAATATGCCGGAATGCCGGGCCGACGCCTGTGGCAAAAGGCGAGCCGAAACTGTAGGCGTGCTGGTTTACGGTCATCGGCGAGCCGCCTGCGGGGAATGGCGAAATCCCGAACAGTCGTCCAACTATCGGGAGCTTGCCGAGAGCGTGCGGGAATGAAGAGCGGTGCAGCCGCCCCCACGTCCAGCGCGAGGGGTCCGGCCCGAGCAGCACGTCCAGCTCGGACTCGGCATCGGCCAGGGCCACACTGATGAGCCTGGCCTTCTCGGCGCTGCCTCCGAACCAGGCCGAGTCGGAGGAGATCAGCAGATTCTCGACCACGAACGAACGGCTGTTGGCGACCTCGAAGAGCTGTCGGAACAGCTCGTCGCCTAGCCGAGCTCGCAGCCCACGCCACAGCAGGCACTGATAGAAGACGTGAAAAATCGCGGCGGGGCGCGAGGAAGAGCTGGCGCGAAAGTCCCAGGCGAGCATCTCGGCGAGCATCCAGCGCGCTGCACCGGACGCGGGCAGCGTCAAGCGGTGGCACACCGGCTTGAGGACTTTCTCCACGAGCACCTGTGCCTGAAGCGACAGATCATCGACCTGCAACGCGGCGCAGTCCGAAGCGCGGAGCTTTGTTGCCCTCCGGATGCGCCCAACGATGACGTCCCGAATGCGGCGCGCTCGGTGTGGAGGGTCGTAGAATGCGGCGAGCGTGTGCGGCGAGTCGTTCCTGGCGAGGGCGTCGTTGGCGCTCACGATGAAACCCTCGGCCGGATTGGTGGCCGCGGGCAGGCTGCCGAAGGGAACGAAGCCCGTCCACTCACCATCGGGATCCCAGGCGGCGCGGGGCAGGATCGCGGCGCCGCCGCGGCGGACGGGAAACAGCCCGGCAAGCTGGTAACCAATCTCGCCCGCCTTCGTAGCGAAAACGAAGCTCAACGCCGGACACGCAACCAAACTGGCGGCCTGGCACGCTTGCTGCACCGTTGCTGCGCGGTTGAGGCGATAAATGGCGTCGGCGTCGGGGGTCGCGGCCATCCCAGTCCAGCGCATCGAGAGCGCTAGCGAGGTCGCGCGGGAGGTCACGGCATCGGAGATCAGGGGACCGCGGGGAGTCGATCGCAAGGTGATTCGCTTTGTCTTGCTGCCGCGGACAGCGATCTCGCAGGGCGTAACCGTGACGCGCTCCCAGTCGGCTCGTCCTCGGCATGAGATCGCGGTCTCGCCGCAAGCGTCCTCCACGCGGTCAGGCCCGCGGAGCTGCTCCCAATACAGATCGGTGTCGTGAGCCATGCCCAGTGTCATTCCCCACGCAACTTGCTGATTGCGCCCGATCAGCACCAGCCCCGTGCCCGGCAGCGCACCGCCGGCCACATGGTGCCCAGGCGTGGACAGCGCGACTTCCCAGACTGCGGCAGGCGTCAGCAGATTCAGATGAGTGTCATTGGCGAGCAAGGGAGCGCCGCTGGCGGTGTGTGCGCCGGAAATGACCCAGGCGTTGCTGCCGCCCGCTCCTCCCGCGCCGCCACGGAGCTTGGCGGCGGCGTCCAGTAGCGCTCCGAGGCTGCCGAGCACCTCAGTGCCGGCCCCGCCGGTGACGCCCATCGCGTCCGCTCCCGAGCTCGAAAGCAACAGCTCATTCATGCGCCGCTGGTCGAGGTGGTCGCCCCCGGCGCCGAGCGCCGCCTGGAGCCGTCCGTTGGCGATGGTCGCGCGCCACGAAACGTTCAGCGCGAAGGCCATGCCTTTCAAGTACATCATGAGGTCGACGGCGGAAAACTGCTCCGGCGACAGTCCGAGCACGCGAAGCTCGATCGGCAGCCGCGACCGAGCCGTATCCAGGTAGGCGTTGATTCCTGCGGCGCTGGCTTCGAGCGCGACCTGAACCTCCTCGGCGCACGCGCTGAGCGAGGCCCGCGCCCACTCGCGAAAACCCAGCAGGCGGTGAAGGTGGTCGACCGAGGACAGCCGAAAGCCCCCGCCGAACGTTCCGAGCGTGGTCGGGACCTGCAGCTCACCAAAAGTCTCCGCGAGTCGTCCGGCGAAGTAGCGCCGCCAGAGCTCGAGCTGGAACAGCCGATCGTGGGCACACACAAAGCCCGCGGCAAAGTGTAGATCCCGGTCGTTGTCGGCCGAAATGTGGGCCACGCCGTGCTCGTCGATCTGCGCCGTAGCCGCGCGCCGCAGGCCTCGCACCGTGATCTCGCCGCGCAATGGCCGGTGCCGGATCGCGGGCATCAGACCACCAAGACCTCTCCACAGCAGGCGCCGGATGTCCATGAGCCCCTCACTCCCTACGGTGGCCCGCCCTTGCTCCCGACCCGCACGTCACGGCCCGCTCAATCTCCGCTTCCCGAGCTCGCAGTGCTGGCGGGAGCGGTCTTGGCCGAACCGGCATCACCTCCCGACGATTCTCCCTTGGCGTCGCTTTTGGTATCGTGGCCGTTGTCCTTGCGCGGCGCTCCGCTCCTGTCAGACTTGCCGCCACGGCCATAGTCAGTTACGTACCACCCCGTTCCCTTGAAAACCAGCGCCGGCGGCGACAGCACCTTGCGCACGGCACCGCCACACTGGGGGCACACCTCGATAGGGGGGTCTGAAAAGGCCTGAATGCGCAAAAAAACCTGTTCGCAGGCAGCGCACTTGTACTCGTAATTGGGCATCGTCAAGTCTCCTGATGGAGCACAGTGATCCACTTATCCATTTTTTTCGACCCTCGCTCATTCCTTGACGCGCGCTAGTGGGGAAGCGGCCGTACATGGAAGTGCGGGTGGCTCACTGAACGCTGCCTCGCGAGCCCGCGGGAGCCGGGTCGACGCGCCGCGAAGCATCACATTGATCGCCTGTTTCTGCCCTTTCGGCCGCTCTCCGTCCCCGGCACCTACGGTGGCCCGAAGTCTGCTACCGTCGAATCCGGGCCGAAAACAGGTGTGTGACCAGCCCCACACTGCTTCAGTTTACTCCCCGAATGGCGGCGCGTCAATTTCGATCTGACGCAACTTCCCACCGTCGCCTACCCGGGTGCACCGAATCGCAGGCTCAGGCACGTGAGCGCCCCATCAGCCCGGTGAAACTCGCTGATGGCGATGCTGCGGACGCTCACTCCGTCGGCCGCCAGCGCGCTCGCCGTGAGCGGGCTGTCCGCGGAAACCAGGGTCACCTCGCCGAGCGCCAGCACATTGCCCCCCGCCAGCTCATCCGTTTCGAGCACGCGCAACCCTCGCGCCCGAAAGGTGGCGAGGTCAATGCGATGCGCGACAGCGACGATGAGCTCGGGGGCCGCCAGCGTGCATAGTGACTTGAGGTGTAAGGCGCCTGCCACCGCAACGGGCACGACCTCGAGCCCAACCTCGGCGGCGACGGCCGAAAGTCTGTCGATGCCGGCTGCATTCGTGCGCGCGGTGCGCCCGGCAAACAGCCACCGCCCGACCCGCAGGACGTCCCCGCCATCCATGGTCGCGGGGGCTTGCATGTAGACCACGGGCTGTTCCTGCGAAAGCGCGGCAGCGACGGCCGGTGTTTCGGGTAACCGCGATGGCGCGCCGGGGCGTGTGATCAGCGTCACGCCGTCGAGAATTACCGCGGTGTCTTCGATAAAGCAGCAGTCTGGACAGGACTCGTCCGCTGCGAGGAGCGTGACGCGATAGCCGGCGCCCTCCAGCGCGGCCACGTAGGTCGCGTGCTGGGATCGAGCCAGCTCGGGGTTCAACGCGGTCGGCCGCGACTGCAAGGCGCACGTAAACGAGCCTGGCACGGCGCGCACCAGCGCTCGCCGACCAGGAACCGGCGAAGAGATCATGGCGGAGATTCCCGTTGCCTGAGTTTGCAGCTTCCGCGTATACTAACGCAGAACTGCGTGCATTGCGATTCCCGCACCGGCAGCGGGAGCACAGAGAGGATTTGGAGTATTTTCGATTCCGCCACGAAGCTTGCCGCGGCCTGGCTCGTGGAGGCGGGCAAGGCGATTGCGGTGACCGGGGCCGGGGTAAGCACGGAGAGTGGTATCCCGGACTTTCGCAGCGCGACGGGTTTGTGGGCGCGCTTCGATCCCCAAGAGTACGCCACGATCGGGGCGTTCCGGAAGAACCCGGAAAAGGTGTGGACGATGCTGGTTGCCCTCGAGGAAGTGCTGCGGGCAGAGCCAAACGCCGGCCATCGCGCTCTGGCGGCGCTCGAAGCGGAGGGGGGAATAGCCGGCATCGTCACACAGAACGTTGACGGACTGCACCAGCAGGCTGGCAGTAGCGTGGTCGTAGAGTTTCATGGCTCCCACCGGACATTCACATGTCTGAGTTGCGGCGCCTGCTATGCCCGCGAGCAAGTCGCGTCGATGACCGTGCCGCCGCGGTGTACGGCCGGTTCGCCGCGTGCACGCTGTGCTGCGGTCTTGAAGCCGGACGTAGTGTTTTTCGACGAGCTGATCCCAGCGCCCGCGCTCAGAGACACGGATCGGCTCCTGGCGGGGGCAGACCTCGTGCTCGTGATCGGGACGAGCTGCGAGGTCTACCCTGCGGCGGCCATTCCGCAGACAGTGCGAGCCTGCGGCGGCCGGATCGTCGAGATGAATCTGGAGCCGGCGGCGGATCTCTCGTCCGACCTTTTTCTCCCGGGTCCTTTTACCCGCACGATGCCGCACCTGCTCGCGGCATGGCGCCGGCAGCGCGGGCGCTGACGCGCGCCCGCCCGAGCTGCGTGAGGCGGACTCTTACCCTCGGCCGCTGCCGGCGAATCGCGTCAACAGCAAGGTCTTGCCGATCCTCAGCAAGTCACGGTCGCGCAGCTCGGAATACTGCACTTGCGCTTCATTGAGGTAGGTGCCATTCGTGCTGCGGAGGTCGCGAAGAAAGAAGCGACCCCGTCCGTGGCGTTCGAGTTGGGCGTGCTGCCGGGAGGCCTCGGGATCGTGGATCACGATGCCTCCTTTCGACCGACCCAAGAGCACGGTGTCGCCCGTGATCTGGTAGTAAAGACCCCGATCAGGACCGGAGACCACGTAGACAGTAAGCTCGCCTCTGGGCGGATAGGCGTCGATCGAGAAACTGTCGGGGAGCAGAGAATCGGCTGGGCCGATGGGCCGTTCGACGGCGCGCCCCTTGAGCTCGGTGACCTGCGTCTGATCCAGCCGGAGCATGAGCTCGCGCTGGATCGTCTCTCTCACGTCGCTTGAGGACTCGGAGGGGTCATCGGACGAGGAGTCGTCGGGGAGCTCGGCAAAGGCGCGGTCGAAAAAAAACGTGTCGCCACAGTCCGCGCACTTCACAAACGCGACGGAGCTGCCCTGAAGCTCATCTTCCGTCAGGAAAAAGACGGCCGCACATTTCGGGCAACGGGCTTCCATAGGGCTTCCTCGGTCAAACTCCATCCAGGCCAACTCGGCAGCTTACTACGGAGGACCGGCGCATCTCAAGGTTTCTCGGCCAGTGCGCGGCGCCGCGAAATGACCTCGAGCATTTGCTGTGCGCGCTTGTCGTGCGGCGCCGCTCGCAGAACGATGCGAACGTGCTGTTCCGCCCTGTCCAGGTTGCCGAGCGACGCCTCCACGCTCGCCAGCACTGAGTGAGCAACTGGCCATCCAGGCGACGCCGCCACGACTCGCTCGAGAATCGCCCTGGCGCCTTCCAGATCACCCTGCGCCGCCTTGGCTCGGGCCAACCCCAGCAGGCCGGCCCCGTCCGCGGGCGCGAGCTCAACCGCATGAGCAAAGTACTTCTCCGCCTCCTCGGGATGGCCTTGCGAGAGCGCGCGCTCGCCTTGAATGCGATGGAGCATCAAGCGCATGGCCTCATCGCTGCCATCCTGGGTCAGTGCCTTGCGAATCCAGTCCAGTGCGCCGTCGTAGTTGCCCGTCACGGTTTCGTTGACCGCGAGGGCGCGGAGCACGGGAAGGCTGGTCGGATCCATGGCGATCGCTACCATGAGGGCTTCGCGAGCCGCCGGGAAGTTGCCGAGGCCGGTGTAGCATTGGCCCGTATTTGCGGGGATCGCCACGTCGCCGAAGTACCGGCCAGCAAGCTCGTATTCGGCCACGGCGCGGCGATACGCGGCAACTGACTTTTCCCGATTACCCGCCCGCGCCGCAGCTTCGCCTTTGTTTTGCAAGGTCAGCGCGAGCATGAAGTGGAGGCGGCCATCGGTCGGGTTGGCCGCCAACCCCGTGGTTGCCAGGTACTCGGCCTGATCAATGTCCGTATTCGTCAGGAGAGCCTTCTCCGTTCTTTTCAGAAGGACCTCCGCTCTGAAAGTCTGGACCCCAATCACGCAGGATGTGATCGCCAGCACGGCGCCCCCCGCGACTGCCACCCAGGCGAGCGCACCACCACCACCATGACCGACTGCTGGCTCCGGATCGCCAGTGGCTTCAGGGGCGCCGTCTTTTCTGCGCGCGACGCCGGCCGTTCCCGCAACCGCCAGCAGCAAGAGCGATAGACCGGCCGGGGCCGCAAGGTGAAAGGGGAAAGCAAACTGCGCGGCAACGAGAATCGCGGCCAGACCTGCCGCGCTGGCGCGCAACAGGAGCCATTCGCGGATCGATTCGGCGCCGCCCTCGGCTTCACCGGCGAGCTGTCGGAGCCGGCGAATCAGGGAGAGGGCGAGATCCACCAGTAGCCACGCGGCGATGCCGAGACCGACCAGGCCGAGCTCCGCGCCCACCTGTATGAGCTCATTGTGCGAGTGCTTCGCGTTCGCCGCGGCAATTGTTTCCAGAAACTCGGGATGGGCGCCGTTGGCAAAGAACTGCCCCCGGTAGTCGAGGAATTCGGTCTGGAAGCTGCCCAGCCCCAATCCGATCCCCGGGTGATCCCGGAGCATGTCGAGCGAGACAAGCCACTCGAGGAGCCGCGAGCTGCCTCCCTGCCCCCCCCCACTCATGATCGAGGTAAGGCGGTTGGAGAGCGGCTCCACCGCCTGGCCACTGCCAAACCGCACCGCCGCGAGCACCAGGCATGCCGCCAACAAGCCGGAAAACGCGAGGCCGCGACGCCGCGACATCGCCGACTGGCGGCGCCACAAGCCGGCCATCGCGAACACGACGCCGGACGCACATACTCCGAGCCAGGCCGCGCGGGAGCCCGTGAGGATGACCATCATCAGCATGAGCGCCCCAGCTCGGGACGCCAGCCAGCGCTGCCTCGCCGCGCCCGTCATGCTCAGCACCCCGAGCGTCAGAGGAATAAGCTGGATCAAATACTCCGCCAGCATGTTTGGGTTTCCGAACGTCGAGAAAATCTGTTTTCGATCGACATTGCCCACGAAGTCAAAGAAAAAGAACGGCTGCAGCCCCAAAAACTGCAACAGGCCTATGGCGGCCGTGGCTGCCCCCAGGCACACGCAGGCGGTGAGCAGCACGCGACGCCGCCACCATCCTGCTTCCGGATCATGCAATAGGTCGAAGAGGCAGAAGTAGCTTCCCACGAAGAGAAGCAGGTTCAGGAAGTCGCGCAGGGCCAGGGCCGGGCTCGGTGTCCACAGACAAGACAGGCCCGCCCAGCCGGCGAATGCCAGAAGCGGTAGCCCGGCGGGGATCGCAATGCGGGGGCAGCGCCGGCACATCGCAGCCGAGGCGATCCAGAAGGCCAGACCTGGGCCGAGGGTCAGGCGTGCGACCGCATCCTTGGGCACCAGAAAGGTCTCTTTGGTGGCCGAGCTGAGTGCCAACGGGATCGCGACGTACGCCGCGACGTGCAACCAATAGGCGGCAGTGGCCAGGAGTCTGCTGAGGGGAGGCTGAGACTTGTTCATACGACAGTCACAGCATAACGGCGGCGCCGTCGTTCGTCCACTGCCGGCCTGAAGTCCGTGGGAGCGGCGGCGACCGTAATCCTTGACATTCCTTTCGAAATACCGCTAAGATGAATGCGACTGTGTCCCACCAAACCGTTTCTGAGCGCTCGCCCATGCACCAGGACCAAGGCTACGCCGACGTCTGGCGTGCCTTCGACGATAACGAAATTACCCATTCCGGTGCCCACTACCTGCTCGCGATCCACACGCTCGCCGAGCGCGGAAAGGCACCTCGCGCCGTGGACGTGTCGCGGCGGCTCGGCGTCAGCCGCGCTGCCGTCTCCTCGCAGCTCAAAGTCCTCAAGGACAGCGGATTTCTGGATATCGACGGAGTCAACCGCATCCACTTGACGGCGATGGGTGTCGACGTCGCGAATCGCGTGGCCACCAAGCGCGACGTCATCAAGGTGCTCCTGTCCGACATCCTGGGCGTCCCCGAGGACACTGCCGAGACCGATGCCTGCAAGGTCGAGCATCTGCTGAGCGAACGGAGCGGATGCGCGCTCGTGCGGCTGATTCATTTCATGCGGTCCGACCACATCGCGGCCGTCTGCTTTCGGCTGGCATTGAAGACCCGGGAAGAGTTTCCGTGCGAGTGCACGGTCCCATGTGATCTGTGCAAGGGCGAGTGTTTCCTGCACGACACTCCGGGAGCGCACAACTAGGAACCCGTAACGAAATAACTGTTGCATTCGGCCGGCTGCGAAGGCCGCCGGCTTCGTCTTTCCTCCTCACCGTATCGCTCCTTTGATACGCTTCGTCGTCGTTCCTCGCCAGCGGCCTTCTCGCTCGGCCTCGGCGCTTGACACAGTTATCTCGTTACGGGTCCTAGCCTTCCCGACAGCGGTGGCGGCATGTCCTCTCGACGAAGCCGCCCCAGTCCAGATGGACCTCAATCTGCCGCCGGTTCGACTCCAAGCTGCGTGGGCAGCCATCACGGAAACCCCCAGCCTCACCTCCCCCGCAAGCGGGGGAGGGGCGGAAGGGGTGCTGTGCCGCCGACGTCGAACCGACGGTGACGGTGGATCCACGTACCTACTGGCAAGTTGCGACCGTGACGCGCTCCTGGTCCGAGGCAGACGTTCCGTCCTGGTCGGCAACTCGCCCCTGAAGGTCGAAGAGTCGTAGTCCGGAGCCGCCCTGATTCGTCGGTTGAAACATGTACGTATGTTGCCCCTCCACCTGGTTGGTGAGGGTGGAGACGACCGTCTCGCGTTGCGACGGGCCGGGGTCGAAAATCTCGACCCAATCGATCGTATACGGGGGCTTTCCGCCGGAAACGGTGAGGCCGACCTCGATCTGCTCCCCGAAGCAGAAGAAACCCGGGGGCTGTTCCGTCAGCAAGTCAGTTTTCGCGGTCAGCGGCGCTGCCTTGGTGCCGCCGTCACCACCGCTCGACGCAGCGTAAACGCCACCCGCTACCACCACACCAGCGACTGCCCACACCCACCAACGTTTGTACCAGGGCAAGCCCGCCAGCAACTCCGGCAGCTTGTCGGACGGCGTCAGCCGGCTCACGGGGTCCCGGTACGTAATCACCGTGATCGTTTCCTCGGTCGGTCCCGCCTGCTGGGCCTGCTGAAACGCTTCGACTATGCTCGGGGGGAACAGTACGGGATCGACGACGTATTCTGGCGCCAGGTCCAGTACTTCCTGAAACTCCTTTTGCGCCCGGGCGCCGTCCCCCAGAAGCAGGAAGTTGCATCCTGCGTAAAAGTGAGCGTCCGTACGGGTTGCCGCGTCCTCGGCATGCTCCAAGACCTGCCGCAAGAGCTCCAGAGACGCTGCATACGCGCCGCCGCTAAAGGCGGTTTTCGCTTCCTCGAGCAGGGCCGCTTCCGGTGCGGCCACTTCCGGTGCGGCCGCCTCCTGCGTTGCCGCCTCCTGCGCTGCGGCCCTCGCGGCCAGACAGACGAGCGGCAGGTCAAGGCCGGAAGTGGAGAGCGTCGTCGCCAGTAATGTGACCAGCGTCACGCGCTTGAATGTTGGCTTGTCCAAGGTTACCAGGCTCATTACGTTGCTCCTGCGCTGCCGACGGGACACTGTCACGAGAAAGTCCGCTCAATCTTGAATGGAACGTTGACCGCAGGTGTGTCGTCCACTTCGACGATGACATGCCATTCTCCAGGCAATGTCGAGGCCTTTTCGCCCGCGACATTGATGGCATGGTAGGCCGTGAGCCGCAGGTGGTATGGGCCCTTCGCGGCGATATCCATACTCTTGCTTTCCGCGTACAGCTCCCCGCTGGGGGCATACCATTTCCAGCGCAAGGACTTTGCTTGCTTTACCTTTACCTTGTCGGTCTTGACAATGTGGTCGAATGCAACGAAGGCGACTACCTGCCGATCCGAGGATTTGAAGGTATTTGTTTCCTCAAGCGGTTCGACGACTGTGTCGCGCTCCACGACATCCTTACATGTGAGCTTGGCTGAAAGGGTCATGGGGAAAATGGGCTGCTTCTTCCCTGGTTTGGCGCTCGATGCCGCTGCCTTTGTGGGATCCTCGTAGCGAGCCTTTGAAGTACCCGCACACGCGGAGACGGCGACTAGCAAGAGAACAACTGCTGGAGTAGTGCGAAACAGTCGAAGAACAGGATGCCTTTTCCCCAACGGGGACGCCATTGTGCTTCTCCTCAGGATGGGATGGGTTCATTCACGGTACGACGATTCATTCCAGAATTCGAGGCAGCTCGACGGTGCGCGCGGACAGGACTTCGACCTCACCTTTCCACGATTTCCCGTGGGGTGTGGTGAGCGCGATCTCGTACCGGCCGATGGGAAGCTCCAGCGTTTTTTGTTCGACGAGGCCGTGATCGGTGGCTTTGCCGCGGTTTGTCCCGGGTCTGAGGTCGGTAACGACGAGCGTCGCCGCCGGAGTGGCCCTGATGGCGAGACGGCCGAGCAGGAAATTGAAGGATAACTCGACGGTCTTCCCTGGCTTGATGTCGACTCTCGTGTCCCACTGGGCGTTCAGGGGCGGGTTCCGCAAACGCACCCGATGATTGCCGGCCGCGACGCTGAAGCCGCTCGGCTTCGGAGTAACCCCGGCGTTGGCGCCATCTATCCAGACTTCAGCCCAGGGCTGCACGTTGACCTTGAGCGTACCGGTGGTGGCGGCGGCGGCCGGGGCTGGCGTCGGGACTGAGGGCGGCGCGCGCATGGCGGTCGGGCTGGGTGCCGAGCGGGTCGGAGCCGGGACGCCTTTCTTCTCGAGCTGCAGGCTGAACCGGAGGTCTGCGGCCACGCCAGGGACGATCTCCACGACTTTGGTCTCCTTGACAAACCCGGAAGCGTCCGCGGTAACGGTGTGCCGCCCCGGCGCGACGCGAGTGGCGATGTACTCCGTCACGTTCGCGGCCAGGACTTGATCGTCGAGCACGAGATCCGCAGCAGGCTGCACCGTTATGCGCAACGGCGCCGTCTTGTCGAAGACGTGCTCGAATCTGAGATCGATGCCGGACTGAACCGCGATTTCTCGCGTTTCGCTGCCGAGCTCGGTATGACGGAGCGTCACGCGATAGGTTCCAGGCGACAGGCTGTGCCGCAACGTGGGCTCGGCGCGACCGATGATTCTGCCGTCGACTTCGACGTCTGCCCACGGCGACGCGGTCACCACAAGCGCGCCGAGCGCGAGGGCGTCGGGCACGGGGGGGGGGGCGGGGCTGGCGCCGGCCGTCACTTCTGTTCCGGACGCCGGCGTCGGGCTTCCTTCCGAGCTCCACGGCAGCCGCGGCCACAGGACAAGTAGCAGAACGAGCGCGACGAGGACCGCGCCGGCCGCCGCGGCCGCCACGATCACTGCCGTAGCGCTCGGCGCGGGCGCTCTCTGCAGCAGCGGCTCCGTCTGCGCCGTGCCACGCGGCGGGAAGTGCGGTGCGGCCGCCTGGCTCGTCTCCGCCGGGGCTGCCTCGGGGACCCCGGCCATGGCGACTTGCGGCCGCTGCGCCACAGCAGGTCCACCCCCGGTCGAGTCGGGGCGGTACGCTTCGAGCTCTTCCCGCGAGAGCGTTCTCCCCTCCTCCGAAGGGCGCGCCGGCGCCGATGTCTCTCGGTCCCGGAAAGCCGGCCCCGTTCCCGTCCGCACGTCGCGGAGCGCGACGACGAGGTCTCGCGCCATGTCGTCGCCCGTTTGGTACCGCTCCTCCGGCTTCTTGGCAAGCGCTCTGAGGACGACTTCTTCGATTCCCTCCGGAATGGCCGAATCGTGCTCGCGCAGCCGCGGAGGTGCCTTGAAAACATGCTGAAAGATGATCGCCGTGGGGTTCTCGCCATGAAACGGCAGGGTCCCACAGAGCATTTCGTAAAGCACCACGCCCATCGAGTAGATGTCTGACCTGGCATCCACCTGATCGCCTTTGCCCTGTTCCGGGCTCATATATGGCGCCGTGCCCACGTAGGATCCTTCCGTCGTGATTCGCGAAAGTCCCTGCGCCATGGCGATGCCGAAGTCCATGACGACCGGTTTTCCCGTCTCGCGCAGCATGATGTTGTCGGGCTTCAGATCGCGATGCACGACCCCCATCCGATGCGCGTAGGCGATGGCGGAGAGCACATCTCGCCCGATGCGCACGGAGCTCTTCAGCGACATCTTGCCGTTCTGCCTGAGGTATCGCGTCAGGGTCTGGCCGTCCACGAACTCCATGACAAAGTAGTTGAGCCGGGACGATTCGCCGATATCGTGAATGCTGACGATGTTGGGGTGATTCAGGCGGGCTGCCGTCTTGGCTTCGCGGATGAAGCGGTCAACGACTTCCGTTCCGTCCCCGAGGTCAGGCCGCAAGAGCTTGACGGCCGTGTCGCGGTCGAGCGCCGTGTCAAAGAAGCGATACACATAGGCAAAGCCGCCCTTCCCGACCTCGCCCTCGTAGCGATATCGCTCGCCGAGAGTTTGCCTGAGTGCCGTAACCAGAACGTCGCGGTCGCCGGGAAAGAACAAGGATGGGCTTGCAGGAGAGCTTGCCGGCCCAGTCTGTCCCTCGATCGTCCCGGCGCCGGTCCCGCGAAGGTCGTTGCCGCATGTCTGGCAGAAGTTCGTATCCCGCCGCGTCGCCGCACCGCAGCGCGGGCAACTCATGATCGTCAGATGCTCGGCCATGATCTACACGAGATTCTCCCCTGTTCCTGGCAAAGTATACTTGGCCGACAAGCACTCTGCAATTTCACGAGTCGATGCGTATCGTGCGTTACTGGTCAGGGGTGCGGCTGCCGCAGCTCGAGCGCAATCGCCCACGCCAGGTCCGGCCGCGCGGCGAGATGGTCGCGGTGCTCCGCGGGACATGACGCCAGCCAGTGGCCGGCCTCGCGTGCGGCGCGCTCGCGCAGAGTTTGCTGCCGCTTGCTGGCGCCGAGCCGGCCCAGGATGCGGTCCATGAGGCGGTACACCGCCGGCAGCAGGACGCGCACGCCCGCGGTAGAGCACACCTTGAGGGCGTTGCGAGCTGCGGACAGCGCCTCGTCCGGCGCGCCGGCGGCGCCGTTCTCGGCCAGGAGGAACCACGCCAGCGGCACGGTCTCGGAAAGGTCCCAGCCGTCGATCGCCTCCAGCGGCACCCCGAGCTCGGATGACGGACCGCCATCAGACCCCGCCGCCAACTGCGCGATTGTGGCCCAACCCGTATTCTCGCCAGCGGTCGCTTGCAGGAAACTCGCCGCGGCCGCCACGTCGCCGCCCGGAGCCCCGGCGTCTCGCGCCGCGCGCCAGAGACCGTATGCGGTAATGGTGCGGCCGCGGTCGCTGGTTCCGGTCGTCGCATACGTCTGTTGAGCCTGTCGCCACATGGCGATTGCCGCCTGCGCGTCGCCGAGGTCCCACAAAAACCTGGCGAAATACGCGGCCACGGAGGCTTGCAGCGGTGGATTCCGAGCGCTCGCCGCTGCCGCCTCCGCGGCGCAAAAGTGGCCGAGCGCCTCGCGCGGCAACCACCGGATGTGATTGATGATGCCGAGCTCGAGCTCAGCCTCCGTGATCATTGCCCAGCTTGCGCTCCGCTTCGACACCTCCAGGCACTTCTGCGCCGTTTCTAGCGCGGAGCTCAGGTCTCCAAGGGCGCTCTGGATGTTGCAAAGGTTGAGCAGCGCCACAATTTCCCCCGGCACGTCAAAAGTATCGCGCGCAATCTGCAACGCTTCGGTGACCAGAGGGAGTGCCTGGTGGGAGGCGGATCGGCTGGCGTATATGTGCGCCAGGTTGGCGATCACGTGGCCCAGGTCGAGCCGGAGGTCGAGCTCTCGGTAGATCTCGATGGCGGCGCGGAAGCGGTGCGCGGCTTCCTCAGATTTTCCCTGGCATTGGGCCAGCATGCCGAGGTTTGCCAGCGACCCCGCGGCTCCGGCCTTGTCGGCAACCTTTCGGCGGATCTCGAGGGCGCGGAGCAGATGGGCCTTCGCGGAGGCGACTTCGCCGCGGGTGAAGTGCAATAATCCGACGTTATTCGTCAGATAGCCGGCAGCTTTGGACGTGCCGCTCGCGGTAGGTACGGCCACGGCGCGGGCGGCTTCTGCGGCCGCGCGCGGGTCGCCGAGATACGTGAGGATGCCGACGCGCATCGCCAGGGCGTGGAGCGCGCGCTCATCGTCCTTGCCCAGAAGCGCGTCACGCTCGGCGTCAAGGAGCACTTGCGCCGCCTCGCCCATGCGTCCGAGCTTGCCCGCGCCATGCGCCGCCAGGATCAGAAGCTCGGCGCGTTTTCGGCGCGCGGCCTCCGAGCTTTCTTGTCCCCAGAGATCCGCGGCCCGCCGCAGAAACTCCACCGCTTCGTGCGGAGCCTGGCGGGCACCGGGGGAGGTCGCGGCGAGCTCGTAGTCGCGTCGGGCTTCCGCGGCGCGTCCTGCGAGCTCATAGTGGTGGGCCATGGCGGCCAGCGGTGGGGAGCCTTCGCGAGGGAGCTCGCCGAGGGCGTCGGCGATCACGCCGTGGAGCTCAGTGCGAGCCGCACCCTCGATTTCGTCATACGCCGCTTCGACCAGCCGGGCGTGAGAAAATCGCAGCTCGCCTTCTTCACTGGCCTCGAGCATCTGCCTCCACGTGAGCTCGCGCAGCAGGCCGCCCACGTCGACACGCGCAAGTGTCTCACGGCACGGTCCGGCGCCCTTCGCGACGATTACCTGCAGGAGCTCCTCATCGACGACAGGGCCGACTGCCGCGGCCACCTGGAGCAGGCTTCTGGCGGGCGCTGATAGCGCCGCGAGCCGTTTTCGAACAAGCTCGCGAATGGCCTTCGGGAGAGGCAACGGGGAATACGGCGACGCGTCCCCGGGAACGAGGACGGCGTCTTCTACCCGCCAGCGGCCCCACTCGTCGCGCCACAGCAAGCCGTGGTCCACTGCCCCGCGCAAATACTCGGCCACAAAAAAGGGATTTCCTTCGGTCTGCTCAGCGATGTGAGCGCTGAGATTCTCCGGTGGCGGATCCAGAGCCAGCATGTCCCCAACCATCGTGGCCACGAAAGGCGGCGACAATCGGCCGAGCGCCACCGTCGTCCCTCCCGACTGTTCGATCAGGCGCTGCAGCGCGCCCGTCATGGCCTCCTGCCGGACTGACGCGAGCAAGAGAATGGGCAGGCTTTCGGAGCTGATCACATCAATTAGATGCTCAAGGACAGCCACGCTCAGCTCCTCGGCCCAATGCAGGTCGTCCACCACGAGCAGCAGCGGTGTGGTCGCGGCGTGCGCGCGCAGGGTCTCGACGACGAACTGCTGGACGCGCAGCACCGCCGCCAGCCCGGGAAGCTCGGGAGGAGGCGGCAGCTCGGCGATACCGGGGAGAGCTGCGATGGCGGGTTGAAAGGCGCCGAGCACCCGGCCGCGCGCGGCGAACACCGCGTGCGTCGCCTCTTTGCCCTGTGCCAGGCAGTGATCGCCAAGCTGCAGCAACGGCCGGCGAAACGCGGCCAACGCTGTTCTCCCGCCTTCCTCGCACTCGCCGGTGAGCACCGCCAGCTCGAGCTCATCGGCAATCCGCACTGCCTCGATCGCGCAGCGCGTCTTGCCAATGCCGCTTTCCCCGATCAGGAAAATGACGCCGCCCGCGCCGCCCGCTAGCCGGCCGACGGCGGAGCGGATTATTTCCAGCGCCTGACCGCGACCGGAAAGGTCTGGCCGGTAGAGGTAGGGGCGAGGCGCCGGCGCATCTACGAACATTCCATCGCGAGCCCCGACTTCCGCCAATATCGAGGCCACGGTGCCCGCATAGCCGATGCGTTCCCGTGGTAGCTTCTTGAGCAACCCGAGGGCGAGCGCGTCGAGGCGACCGTCGAGCCCGGGGGCAAAACACGACGGCGCCGGCGCAGGTTCTTTGTAATGCGCCATCAAGAGAGCGTACGGTGTGTCGGCGACAAACGGCGGCCTGCCGGCGAGAATCTCGAAGAGCAGGCAGCCAACTGCGTACAGGTCAGTGCGCGCATCTGTGGGCAGCCCCGCGATCTGCTCGGGCGACATGTAGCTTATCGTGCCGCCGACTGCGGCGCGTGCGGTCAGCTCCTCGCGCCCCTTGATGTGACTGAATCTGCCGGCCAGACCGAAGTCGACGAGCACCGGACGACCGGCTGCGGTCACCAGGATATTCTGCGGCTTCAAGTCGCGGTGAATCACGCCTTCGCCGTGAAGGTAGGCGAGCACCTCGCACACCCGGCGCAGCGCGGTCAGCGCCGCACGCTGTTCGTGCGCGCCCTCGCCACCATGCCCGCGCCGCCGGCAATGCTGCATGAGAGGCTCGCCGTCGACGATCTCCATGGCGTACCAGGGAAGGCCAGCCTGTTCGCCCGATCCGAGGACGCGCACGACGCCGGGATGGTGGAGCTCCTGCAGCGCGCGTACTTCCCGCCGCAGATTGGGAATCGCGCCGCCCTCGGCGCGCAGGAGCGCCTTTACAGCTACAGCCTCACCCGTGCGCGTGTCGATACAGCGAAACACGGCACCCTGGCCACCGCGGCCGAGCAAATGCTCCACGCGATAAGGGCCGAATGACCCTGGTAGCTCCTCACCAATCAGCTCAACCAACTTTGGTCTGCTCGTTCGGGAGATCAGGCAGCGGCAGCTTGTCTGTCCTTGCCGAGCAAGCCTATCGCTGCGCTGGATCGTTCGCAACCACGTGCCCTACCCTGAATCGCCTCGCGGCCGCGGATCGCGAACAGGTGTGCGCGCGCTGCCACAGGTAGTCGGAAGCCCGTTGGTGGTCGCCGCCACGGAGGAGCGGCGCGTCCCTTTTCGGGACGGCATGCTGGCACTGTCACCGGGTCGCGCTGTGACGCTGGTTGCACAATGTAAACCGCCGTTCACGCTCGCGGCCGGTCGTGCGGGGCGTGGGATTCCGGCAAATTCGGCACGAAGCGCTTTGCAATCGCATCGCGCGCTGTCTCCGGAACATGGCGCGAGCATTGCATGGTATTGGCCAGAACATGTGTAGCTTCGTGGAGGTCACGGAAATGAAGAAGATGCTGAGTCTCGCCGCCGCCGTCGCGCTGGTTGCGTTGGTTGTCACTTCCGCCTCGGCAGGACGCCCCGAGTACAAAGCCGGTGAGCTGTTCTGCAAGGTCGGTGCGAAGTCCACGGACTTCTCGGCCAAGCTCGCCTCGGCGGGCGCCTATGTCAAGAGAAACTCGCTGCAGCGTGGCTGGGCCGTTGTCGCCGTGGCCCCCGGCAGTGAACGCGCTCTGGCCAAGCAGCTCGGTTGCGACCTGAACACCTTGTACTACCCGACCGGCATCAACGGCGAGTTCGTCGGCACCCTGGCGACCGTCAACGATCCGTGGAGCAGCTACCAGCTTACCTGGGACGGCAACCAGAAGGTCGGTAACTTCGCCGCAGTGCAGGCGACTGCTGCCTGGGACGTCACCGACGGTTCCGGCGCGACGATCGCCGTGATCGACACGGGTTACACCACCGCCGCGGGTGACTCGCCGGAAAACCTGCTGCAGGGTTACGACTTTGCGAACAACGACGCCGATACCACCGACCACAACGGCCACGGCACGCACGTCTCGCACACCATCGCCGAGGGCACCAATAACGCTGTCGCTGCCGCCGGCCTCGCCTACGGCGCCAACGTCCTCCCCGTCAAGGTCTTCCCCGATGCGGGCGGCGGTGCCTCCTGCGCCGACATCGTCGACGGTGTGAGCTGGGCTGCTGATCAAGGCGCGAACGTTGCCAACATGAGCCTCGGCGGCAGCTCCCCCTGCCCGGGCATGGCTGAGGCGCTGGATGCCGCCGCGGCGAAGGGCATGCTCAGCGTCTGCGCCGCCGGAAACGATGGCAAGGGCACGGTGAGCTATCCAGCCGCCAGCCCCGGTTGTGTTGCGGTCAGCGCCCTGGATACCCAGGCCGGTGGCATCGAATCCGAGCAGCTTGCGAGCTTCTCCAACTACGGCAACGAGATCGAAGTGACGGCGCCCGGTGTGGCCATCCTCCAGGCCACCTGTATCGATCAGGGCAGTGGCGCGCAGTGCGGCGGTTGGATGCTCAGCGGCACCTCGATGGCCTCGCCTCACGCGGCGGCCGTTGCCGGCCTGATCTTCGCTGGCAGCGCCTCTTCGACGGTGTCCGTAGATGCGGTTCGCGATCAGCTTTCGGCGACCGCCAAAGACCTTGGGTCGGCCGGATGGGACAACAAGTTCGGTAACGGTCTCGTCCAGGCATACGACGCTCTCCAATAGCGAACCCCCCCAAGGTTCGGCCTTCCCCTGCCGAACCACGAAGAGATCGGGCGGCTCGGCCGAGTGAGGTGACCTCCTCGTCGAGCCGCCTATCTCGTCTCAGGAGCTGCCAGGCCGCGCGCCACCCAGGGTCGCGGCACCTCCTGTGTGGCGGGCCGCCGGTCTCCCACGCCGCCGGCCAGGCCGGCCCCTCCCGCGCGCCCAAGACGCGCCGAACACGAGCGCCAGTACCAGGACCATGGCCCCGCCGCTTGGAACCAGGTCCGCCGGCGATGGCTTGCTCGCGGCATCGAGCGGGTTCGTGCCCAATGCCAGCTCGATTCCGTCACTCGCGCCATCGCCGTCTGTGTCGGGGCTCACCGCGCTGGTGCCCATCAACAGCTCGTCGAGATCGCCCACCGCATCGCCGTCACTGTCCACTGCTGCCGGATTGGTGCCGAGGCTCGTTTCCCGTCCATCGTCGACTCCATCACCGTCGCTGTCGATGACCAGTGGGTCACTTCCATACGTCGTCACTTCGGCGCCGTCGCTGAGCCCATCGCCATCGCTGTCGAGCTGCCGTGGATCGGTGCCTCGCGATAGCTCCGCACCATCGTCGAGGCCGTC
The DNA here is from genome assembly GCA_016188575.1 of Candidatus Schekmanbacteria bacterium. Taxonomy (GTDB): domain Bacteria; phylum CSSED10-310; class JACPHN01; order JACPHN01; family JACPHN01; genus JACPHN01. The sequence goes on along the minus strand of JACPHN010000225.1, from coordinate 25,441 downwards.
TCCATCGGTGTCGGCCAGTCGGGGGTCCGTATCGTGCGTGCCGCGCTCGGCGCCGTCCGAGAGCCCATCTCCGTCCGTGAGGGAGCGCAGTCTTCCGAGGGTTGACCCGAGAAACTCGCTCAAAACGTCATCGTCTTCGGCGGCAGAAACGAAATCGTCCGGCACCGTGTACTCCTCCAGCGGGAGCTCGGTGAGAAAGAAGTCGTCAAGCGCCCCGCCCAAGGCAACGCCCGACACTACCGTCGAGGTGTGGTCGACCTCCTTGGAAACGTTGGTCTTCAAGCCGATGCCGAATTGCACGCCAAAGGTGAGGCCGGTGTCGCCGCCGTCCTTGACACGCTGCTCCCACGTTACCTCACGCCCGGCTTGCAGCTCACCAAAGGTGGCCGCAAAGACGTCCTGTGGGAAGGCCGTCGTGTTCAGCTCGACGCCGTTCTCGCCCGGGCAGACCGGGCAGTCGGTGCATTCGGTGTAAAACCCGAGCACCGCGGGCAGGCTGTTGCACCCGCGCTGGACGATCTCCATCGCGTCCTCGCCGCGCGCGGTCCAGGTCTTCTGAAGGCCGGCCGTATCGTCGACGACGCTCAGGGAGAACGAGTCCAGCGACCGCTCAATGTCGGTGCGCACCCGGACAGAGAACTGGCCGACCTGGCAGGTTTCCTCGTCCAGGCACAGTGAGAAGCCGAGCGCGTCGATCGCCGCGAGCTCCAGCTCCGCGCCGACTGACCAGGTAGCGGTGCGGCCCACTGGCAGATCGCTGGCGAGACCATGATACAGCACTTCCAGTGCCGCCGAATAGGCGACATTGATGAGCGAAAGCTCGATGAAACCGTGGTCCGCGATTTCCCCTTCATCGTCCTTGCTGCCGAGCTTCAGGTTCAGTGAGAAATCTATGGGCACGGTTTGCAAGGCCACAGACTCGATCAGGTGCGACCGGAAAGGGCTGAGCTCCGCTTCGTGGTCTACGATCGTGCCGAACAGCGCGGCCTCGGCAATCTCGACGAATTCGCGCACAAAATTCGTGGCCGCGCCGCCCACCGTGAGCCCCGTGGCCGCCTTCACCGCTCTCGCGGCCGCGATGTTTTGTGCGTCTACGCTCTTGCGTGAACCCGGCGAGAGATCGAAACGGAATTCCTCACCGCGACCGTGGCGGATGAACAACTTGGTCTCCAGCCCGGCCGAAAATCCCACCGGACCGACGGCGAGCTCGCCCTCGAACAGGTCCAGCCCCAGGCCGAGACCGATGTCACCGTAGTCGCCAATGGTTCGCTCTGTCGGGACAAAGCTGCCGGCGTCTCCGGGCGTGGCGAGTGATCCGGTCTCGCCGAGCGAGCCGTGGCCTGCCCCCACGAGCTTCACCAGCGGGATCCCGCCGGCGACCACGCCCGAGCCGAAGGCCATCCCGCGGTCAAAATCGCGCCCGACAACCCTGAGGGTGAACGTTACCTGCTCCGTTTCCGGCACCGGCAACGTCAGATCGCCGTCGTGAAAAGCGACGAGGCGCATCGTCAGCTCCTTTGGAACCGTATCCACCGCCGCGGCGATCAGCGAATACGGGATCTTTAGCACGAAAAGGCCGGGCTGCGCGTCCGCAAGCTGGTGCATCACGGTCCGGTGCGATTCCGGAACCGCGTCGGTGCCGCGCGCGAGCAGCTTGATACTGGTGCCCGTGACCGCAAGCTCGGCCGCGATATCCGGGAACGCCAGCTCGTCGGGCCGCTCGGCCTGGCCTTCGATGAGGCGGTAGTATCGATACGCGGCACCGCCAAGGCGCAACACCGAGATTTCGAGGTTTGGGGATGGTGCAAGGTCGAGCAGCCGCGGTGCGTTGCGCACAAAGATGTTCGCGAACCTGACATTTCCGGCCAGGTCATCCGCGAGCAGGCGGACGACGCCGTTGGCGGCGTCCTGGGCGGCATGCACGAAAATTTTCCCGGCCACCTCGTCAATCGGCGCCGCGAGCAGATCGAAGCCCGAGAGGACGGTCCAACGCGCGACGCTGGACGCCGTGACGGAGATTTCCTCGCCCGGCGAAATCGTGGCCGACGACGGATCCACGGTCAGCGCGCTGCCATCCTCTTCCACGACGCGAAAGAGACGGCCTGTCCGCCACAGATTGGCGGCCTCCGCGGTCACGCCACCCGTGACGGCGGACTCGACGATCGCCAGCCCAGGTGTATCCCCCGGCCGGTATCCATATCGCCGGCAGGTAAGCGGATCGTCTGGCGATGTTTCGATGCAGGCCACGCTGCCGCCGCCTCTGCTCACAAACCAGCGCGGTGTGGCGGTGCTCGGCGACAGTGCGTCGCGCAGGTCAAAGCGCGCGGCCAGCGGTATCGCCGGGCATGCCCCGGCACAGGCCGCCAGGGTGAGCTCGAGAGGCTGGGCGTCTTCGATCATGTAGCGCGACGCGGGCTTCCAATGCTGCAGCCTGATCGACTCCCGGCCCGGATCGAAGGTCTTGCCGATGGCAAACAGACCCGTGGCGGATGGGATTGTTCGTCTCAACACGGTCGAGCTCTTGACGAATGGAAATCGACCTCCCGGTTCGTAGAAGCTCCCGCCGCGCAGGTAGCGCCCATCCGTCAGCGCGATCACCGGGCTGAACGGGAACTCGAGCGAGTCCTCGACGCGATCGCCGGTCGCGGACACCAGCACCTCGCGAACCCAGGATTGACCGAGCGCGTTGACGCACTCCAGTCGGCCGCTGAAAACGCCGGTGTCCAGCGCCTCAGCGAGCTCGCCATCGGCTCCCACCATGACCAGTGCGGTGCCCGACGCGACGGCACCGGTGCCGTTGGCTACCACGATGAGGCGACCGTCGAGGCTGACCGCCCCGGTGAGCTGCAGGTTCGAGGACCCCGCGGCGAACAGATGGTCGTAGCGCAGCGCGCTGTCCTTGTCGAAGGACGCCAGGCGGACGCCCTTGTCCCCGACGTCGACCCAAAATAGATAACGATTGCCGGCAGAATCGAAGAGAATCGGTCCGCCGCGGTCGTAGAGGTCCGGAGGCTGGTAGTCGTCTGGCAACGGTCTCGCGTCGACACCACCAGTAGCCGGGTTGACCTCCAGCACCTCGTGGCAGGTGAGGCCCGCAGAGCACGTCCGCACCAAGAAAAAGACGTTTCCCGCCGGGGCGATGCTGCTGTGAAACGGTTGAGCAAAGGTCGCCGAAGTCTGGTACGTAGCCACGAGCGTGTCACTGATTCTTTGCAGGCGAGGCGTAAGCAGAAGCAGGCGGTACTGGATTGGTTCCTCGGCGCCGCCCGGACGGATCTGGTAGCTGACGGCGACGTTGCCGCCCGCGAGCACATGGAACGCCTGCACGGCAAAGATGTTCGCGGGTGCACCGGGAGCGCAGGGTTCGCAGATGGCGCTGAGCTCCACTTCGAAAGGGTTGAGCAAGTCGGTTCCGTAGCTGGCGAGCATGGTGCTGCCGTCGCGGACCAGGTGACGCCCGGAGGAGCCCCGAAGAGGTCGAGGCGATTGCCGGGGAGCTCCAGGCGCACGGCTGCGGTCGGCGCAAACGGCGACGAGAGCACCAGACGGGCGCCGCGCAAATCGGCGATGTCGTGACCGCCGGCCTCGGGCGCCAGCAAGTAGCCGGCGACGTCAATGGCGAGAAGGACGACCTCGCGCCGCCCCGTCTCGGCGCGCAGCTCCATGTGGGGGAAGTTGTCGTTCGCTCGGGACTTGTCATTTTCGAGGATGGAGAAGTCCAGCAGGCGCCGCTGCTCGGCCTGATCGCGGACCGGGACGACCAACGTCTCGCCGTCGATGAAGGTGAGCTCCAGGCGCGGGAAAAACCCGAAGAGGAATGGCGTCCTTCGATTCCTGCTGGAGAAAACGCGGCTCACCACGGGCGTCATGCGGCAAGAACACCCCCATACAGCAGATGGCGAGAGCGACCGAGATACCTGTTGAAGCCGTATGCAAATCTCGTCTCACGGGTGACCTCCCCCGATTGGCGTTCAGGTTTTCGCTGAAACCCGGGCAAGAGGGCAAGGTGAGGCGGAACGGCGGCGAGCACAGGCGAAGCGGCGGCAGCCCGGTCGACTTGCGCGCATCCAATTACTCTTGGCAGCAGATGCTGCTGATCGCCATGGGGCCACCGCCTCTTGTCCTACAAGCAGCGCGGCAAGCCCATCGCGAAGACCCCCATCTCACCTCCCCGGCAAGCGGGGGGAAGCGCGGAGGAGGGCGCGGTCGCGTCGACGTCAAGCAGGCGGTGGATCCGGGATCGCCACTCTGGTGGCGGGAGCTGGTTCCCGCTAGAATGTACGGGCATCGGCGAGTCGCGATGATCGCGACGTGGACTGCGCAGAGGCGTCGACGCAAGAGCTCAACGGACTGCGCGGATAGATGCGTCTGGATGCCTGCCAACGTTCTGACGGATCAACCGTCGGCCTGCGCCCCGCTACTCTCGCCGCAGGCGAGCCCATTCTTGAGCTTTCAGGTGCCCCCATGAAGCAAATAGCGTACTATACCTCTCTGGTGAAATCCCTGGCCGCATTGTATTTTGTCCTTTCGGCGGCGCTCAGATTCATACTTTGGTGGCAGATCGGCGAACCCGAGGGCGTGGCCGTCAGCCAGCTTCCGCTGCTCATGACCGCCGGGCTGGCCAATGACGTCGCCGGGGTCGTCTACGTGACGGTACCGCTTACGTTTGCGTATGTTGCCGCGCCGCTCGCCGCGGAGAGCCGGTGGCTGACGCGCTGGTTCAACGTCGCAGCGATCTACGGTTGGCTTTTCGCCACATCGTATCTTTTCTTCGTGGAGTACTTCTTCTTCGAGGAGTTCGAATCTCGTTTCAATCTTGTGGCCGTCGACTATCTGCGCTACCCGCACGAGGTATTTGTCAACATCTGGGATTCGTACCCCGTCGGCACTGTCGTGGCGACCGTGGCGGCTGCCAGCGCCGCGCTGTGCGCCGGGATGTGGGCGCGATTGCGGCGCCGCGCCGCCGCGCGCCCGGGTCGCCGGACGCGCGTGGCGCTCGCCATTATCCACGCCGGACTGCTCACCGTGATCGCGGTGCTGGTACCGCGGGATAGCTTGCTGCACGCCGCCAACCGCGTCGCCAACGAGATCGCGATCAATGGCGTTACCAGCTTCCTTGAAGCATTGAGCACCAATGAGCTCGACTACACGGCACACTACTATACGGCGAACCCGGCGGAGCTGAAGAAAATCCTCCGGCGGGACCTCGCTACCGCCGGCGGCGAGCTTGTGCCCGGCGATCGCGGCTCCGTGATGCGCACCTTCCCCGAGCGGAAGCACGGACTGGGCCGGTTGAACGTCGTGGTGATCGTGGAGGAATCGTTTGGAGCCGAGTACGTCGGCGCCTACGGGGATACGCGCGAGCTGACGCCTACCTTCGATCAGCTCGCCTCCCAGGGGCTGCTGTTCAGGCACACCTACGCGACGGGAACGCGAACGGTGCGCGGTCTTGAGGCCGTCACGCTGTCATTTCCACCGATTCCGAGCGAGGCCGTGGTCAAGCGCCCTGGCGGTGAGCACATGGCGAGCTGGGGTGCCGTAATGCGCGAGCACGGCTACCACACGAGCTTCCTGTATGGCGGCTACAGCTACTTTGATAACATGCGCACGTTCTATGCCGGGAATGGCTTCCACGTCAGCGACCGTTCGGAAATTGATGAGCAGTCCTTCGCCAACATCTGGGGGGTTTGCGACGGCGATCTCTTTCGCCACGCTCATCAGTATTTCAACAAGGTGGCGAGCACGGCGCAGCCATTCTTCTCCATTATCATGACGACGTCGAACCACAAGCCGTTCACCTTTCCCCCGGGAATCCCGGGGGTCCCCGAGTCCGGTGGCGGGCGGGAGGCCGGAATTCGCTACGCGGATCACGCTCTCGGCCAATTTTTCGCCGCGATCGGCACCGAGGATTGGTTTACGAGCACCCTTTTCGTGGTCGTCGCGGATCACGGTGCCCGAGTGTACGGACGTGACCAGATCCCGCTCCGGAGCTATGAGATTCCGCTGCTCATTCTGGCTCCGTCACATCTGACCCCGGCGCGACTCGAGGCCCCCGCGAGCCAGATCGACGTGGCGCCGACCGTGCTCGGGCTCTTGGGGCTGAAGTACCACGCACCGTTTTTCGGCCGTGACCTGATGAATGGTGGCGCGTCCGCGCACCGACCGCTGCTACTCAACCACAATCACGACGTTGCCCTCATGCAGGATGGTAGGCTGGTTGTCCTGGGCCTGGGGAACCGGGTAGACTATCTTGCTTATGATGACGCGCGGCACGAGCTGACGGCAACGCCTCCCGACTTTGCCCTACGAAATCTCGCGGCGGCATATTATCAGCTCGCGTACTCGGAGTTTAATGACGGCACGTATCGCTGATGCCGCGGGCCATTCGGCGTGACGGACGGCGGTGAGGAAGCGCCTGGCCGTTTTGGATCGTTCGCGGCCGGATGGAGTGACGCAGCGGTTTGGGTGCTACTGCACCGCGGTCGTGCTCGGTGCAGGAGCGATGGGCATCGTCTATTTGGCCCGCGACGATGAGCTCAGGCCCATCCTCGCGACAGCGGTACCTGCCGCTCAACCCGAGGCCTGAGTCAGCGATCTCGAAGGCAAGACAGGCTTGGTACGCCGACTCCAAGAGGCCCGGGATGAGCTCGCGGTGAACCTGAATGGCAGCTCCAATGATGAGCTCGGTAAGCTCATTTACCTCCATTTGCGCGCCTCCTCAGCGTTCTCGGCGTTCTCTGCGGTTGCCTGCGGCGAATCGTAATATGTTCATGTCATTATGCATAGCCTCCTAATATCACTCACACGTTGAAGGGCGGGGTTTCGGACCGGTTGACGAATGGATGACGATTTATCTCTGCCTTCCCGGCGACTGCCCCTGCCGGCTGACTGAGGTCGGCCGCGTAGGGCAGTCACGAAAGCGCCAGCCCCGGCGCGATCAGATTGGTGATTTTGCTGGAGAAATGGCAGATGCGGGACTATACTGTAGACCATGTCTATGAGCTCGGAAGAACTCACCCGCCGTCTGGCCGAGGCGGATTACGCACGACTCGCACTTCGCCGCGCTACCATAGAATGGCAGGACCTTGGGCGAATCATTCTCGCAGGTCGAATGCTGGAGACAGGCGATGGTCGACCTCAACGATCCGACGGCCGTTGCTCTGCTCGCATCGAGAGCGCTTCAGAGCAGAGGGATTGAGGTTGCGGTTTGCGGCGGGCTTGCTCTGGCCGCATACGGCGAGCCGCGCGAAACCAAGGACGCGGATTTCGCGGTCTGTGGGGTCAGCGCCAGCACCGCGCGCGACGCCCTTCTGATCAGCCACCTCGACGTAATTGTCGCATTCGATAGGGTGCGATTCGGCGGCCTTTTCGTCTCTCGCGTCACCTTACTCGGCGGTGCGATGGCAAGAGGTATCAACATGATTGACCTCGTTGAGCCGCGCTCGGCGCGTTACTCGCGAGAAGCGCTCGCGCGCGCAATCAGGGGGATACTGCGCGGTGAAGAAATAGTTGTCTTGAGCCCAGAAGATTTCGTGATCTTCAAAGTGCTCGCAACTCGCGAACGCGATCTCGAGGACGCTGCGACGGTCGTGGAAGGGTTGGGAGCATCCCTTGACCTGGCGCTAATCGAGCGCGAGACACATCTGCTCGCCCAAGAGATCCCCGATCATGATATCGAAAGGCGCTTGGCGAAAGCTCTATCGCGTTTTTGATGGCGCCAGCGAGGGGAAACCCTCGCTGGTAGCCTTGGAGCCGGGCGCTTCTTGCGCTCGACCGACGCCCTTTTTTCGGCCATGACCTGATGAATGGTGGCGCGTCCGCGCACCGACCGCTGCTACTCAACCACAATCACGACGTCGCCCTCATGCAGGACGGTAGGCTGGTTGTCCTGGGCCTGGGGAAACGGGTAGACTATCTTGCTTATGATGACGCGCGGCACGAGCTGACGGCAACGCCTCCCGACTTTGCCCTACGAGATCTCGCGGCGGCATATTATCAGCTCGCGTACTCGGAGTTTGGTGACGGCACGTATCGCTGATGCCGCGGGCCATTCGGCGTGACGGACGGCGGTGAGGAAGCGCCTGGCCGTGTTGGATCGTTCGCAGCCGAATGGAGTGACGCAGCGGTTTGGGAGCTACTGCACCGCGGCCGTGCTCGGTGCAGGAGCGATGGGCATCGTTTATTTGGCCCGCGACGTCGACACTGGCCAGCGGGTCGCGCTCAAAACGGTGCGGCTCCCGGACGCCGCATTCCTGTCTGGTATTCGGCGGGAGATTCGCGCGCTCGCCCAGATTAGCCATCCGGGTGTCGTCAGGATCGTCGCCGAAGGTGTGCAGAACGGGTGCCCGTGGTATGCCATGGAGCTGCTCGTTGGGCGCACGCTGCGCCAGCTCTTCGCGGCCGCGCCGCTTTCGGGCGGCGCGAGCGCCACCGCCTCGTGGTGGACTCGCCTGCTGTCCGGCGAGCATGCGGGTGCGTTGCTCGCATCCGCCGCCGCCGTTGCCGTGCCACGCGCCGAACATGCCGACGCGGAGCGCGGCCCGCGCAGTTTGCGCGCGCTTCGCCGGTTGTGTGCTACCCTGGCCTATCTCCACGGCGAGGGGATCGTGCACCGCGACCTCAAACCGGAGAACGTGGTGTTGCGCGAGGACGGCACGCCCGTGCTCGTCGACTTCGGGTTGATGTGGCGGCTCGCGGGAGCCCCTGGGCGGGAAGCGCTCGGGGTCGAGGGCGCGATGATCGGGACGGTCGAATACATGGCTCCGGAGCAGATTCGCGGCGACGCCGTCGACGCGCGTGCCGATCTATACGCGCTCGGCTGCATGCTGCACGAGGCTGCGACCGGTGAGCATCCGTTTGCGCGGCCCAGCTCCTTCGACACGCTCCGCGCGCACCTACACGAGCCGATTCCAGTGATGGTGCCGCGGCGACCCGGGATCCCGGAAGGACTCGGTGATCTCGTGAGGCGGCTGCTGCAAAAGGAACCGGCGCGGCGCCTCGGGTACGCCGAGGATGTGGGCCGAATTCTCGGGGCGCTGGGCGTGGATGCGGGATGGCCGGGAGCGCTGCCAAGACCCTGCGACTACCTGTACCGGCCGGTACTGGTCGGTCGCGATGGCATGTTGGCGGCGCTTCGCAAGGACTTCATCGAACCGGTCGGCAGCGGCGCCGGCGGCTTGTTGCTCATCGGCGGCGAAACCGGGGTGGGGAAGACGAGGCTATGCGCCGAGCTAGGGCGCGACGCGGAGCGCCTACGATTCCTGGTGAGCACCGGCGAGTGCGAACCGCCGTGGCTGTCTGCCGACAACGCTGCGGACCGCGCTGCCGGTGGGGCGTTGCACCCGCTGCGCCGCACGCTTCAGGCGGTCGCCGATCGCTGTCGCGAGCGCGGCGCCAGGGAGACCGAACGCCTTCTCGGCGAGCGCGCCCCGATTCTCGCGGACTATGAGCCGGTCCTGCACGGCTTGCCCCACCACGAGAGCGCGGCCGAACCGGTGCCGCTGCCGAGCGCCGCGGCGCGTCTCCGCGTGTTCTCGTATCTGACCGCCACGCTCGCCCGGCTTGCCGAGGAAACCCCGCTGCTCCTGGTGATCGACGATCTTCAATGGGCTGATGATCTTACGGCAGGCTGGCTCGACTACCTCGCCCGCGACGCCGCCGCCATTCCACCCCGCCTGCTCGTGGTTGGCACGTTCCGGACCGAAGAGGTTACTGGCGAGCTGCGCTCGATGATCTCCATGCCCGGCGTCTGCTACCGTGACCTCGGCCGGCTGGCACCGCGCGAGATCGCGGCGATGGCCGCCACAATGCTGGCCGTTGACGCACCGCCGGAGGCGTTTGTGGACTTCCTCGCCAGGCACTCCGAAGGCAATCCGTTCTTTGTCGCCGAGTACCTGCGCAATGCCGTGACCGCCGGTATCCTGCGGCGCGACACCGAGGGAACGTGGTGCGTGAGCGAGCGCGAAGACTCGGAAAGCAGCCTCGCTCTGTACGAATCCTTGCCCCTGCCGTCGACGCTCCGCGACCTCGTCCATCGCCGCCTGAGCGGTCTGGCGGCCGCGGCGCTGCGCGTCGCACGCCTGGCCGCGGCGCTTGGCCGCGAGTCCCCTACGGTACTACTGCTGCAGTGTGCCGACCTCGGCGAGACCGGCTTTCTCGATGCCCTTACAGAGCTTCTGCGCCGGCAGGTGTTGGAGCTTACGGAGCGCGGGGATTTGCGCTTCGTGCATGACACCGTGCGGGAGGTGACCTACCAGGGGGTTCCCCTCGCGGACCGCGTCGATCTTCACTGCGCCTGCGCTGAGGCGGCGGAGCACTTGCTCGGTGGGGATCTCGCCGAGCACTATGGCGAGCTCGCGCACCACTGGGCGCGGGGGGGGCACGCCGCGCGGGCGGCGTGCTACTACTTGCTGGGGGCACGACAGGCTTGCCGCCGCCACGCGCTGGCTGACGCCGAGCGGTGTTACCGGGCATTCCTGGAGCTGGCGGGCATGCACGAAAGCGATGCGGTGGCGGCGCGCATCGAGCTGGCTCGGGATGTGCTCATGGTGCGCGGCAGCGGAGCCGAGGCGGTGCGGGTGTGCCGCGCCGCGCTCGCCGAGGCCCGTGCCCGGGGTGATCCGGAGCTGCTGGGGCGGGCGCTGGATGCGATGACGGTGATGCTCCGGGACACGGGAGACGTGGGCGAGGCCGAAAGTGTCGGGCGTGAGGGGTTGGCACTTTTCGAGGCGTCCGGCGACGTCGCGGGAAAGGGGGTGGCGCTTGGCAATCTTGCGGGCCTGATGTGGGCGCAAGGGAGACTCGCCGAAGCGCGCGAGCTCTACGTTGATGCGCTCGCGATCCATCGCGCGGTGGGCGCCAGGCGTTACGAGGGCATCACGTTGGGCAACCTGGCAGTCATCGCGGCGGACGCGGGGGATTTCGTGGAGGGGACAGCGTTGTTCGAGGCGGCGCTTCCCGTGCTGCGAAGTGTGGACGGGCGGCGCGAGGAGGCGATTGCACTGGCCAACCTCGGTGCAATCCGCCATTTTCGCGGGCAGATGGCCGACGCCGCCACCTTGTACGGCGAGGCCCTGGGCATCCAGCGCGCGATCGGTGACCGCCGATCCGAAGGAATCACGCTCGGGAATCTCGCCAGCGTGCTCAAGGACCAGGGCCGCGTGGCGGTGGCTCGCGAGACCTTCGGCGCCGCCTTGCGCCTGCACAGAGAGGCGAGAAACAGGCAGTTCGAGGCGATCACGCTGTCCAATATGGGCGACATGGACCGCCAGGACGGAAACCTGACGGCGGCGCGGGCCCTGCTCGGAGCTGCCCTCGAGCTGCACCGCGCGGTCGGTGACCGCCTGAATGAGGTGAGAACGTTGTGTCGCCTGGCCAGAGTGGAGCGCTGGCGGGCGGCGGCCTCGGCGGCCTGCCAGGACAGCGGGCTGGCGTTGGCCGAGCATTTTCTCGAGGAAGCGCAAGCGCTCCTGACGGGCCAGCCGAACCCGCGGGGGGAAGTCCGTCTACACTGCGAACGTGGGCACCTGGCGCTGGCCCGCGGGCGCGACGCCTCGCCCGACAAGGAGCGAGCGCACGCCGCGGTTGCCCGCGGGAAAGTCGCGGCCGACAACGACGTCAGCCGCGCGCTCGACCGATTGGCACAGGCGTTGGCGGACACGGCCAGGGGACAGGCGTTGTTTGCCGGAGAAAGCCGCGCCGGAGTCCCTCCCGCGCTGCTCGGCGCCTGAACGCGACCTGGCCCTCAGCGCGGCTGTATCTGGTGCGCCTGCACCCATGACGAGGCGCCGAGCCGCGGATCCTGCCAGTCGATACCAAACAGGTTGCCGTGGACCTGGACGATCGCCCCCGGGTACCAGTTGCCGTCGGTCCACTGCGCCAGCACCGAGCTGCCCACCCCGATAGGCTGCTGCATGGCGGGCGCGCCCATCTGCGGGTGGCCGGGGAACGGAGGCGCTCCGAACGGCTGACCCGGGACGGTAGGCGCCGCCATGGGCGCGAAGCCGGCAGGTTGCCCTCCGAAAGGCGCGCCGGGCAGCGGTGAACCCAGCATGGGCTGGCCCATCATCGGCGCGCCCGGCATCTGCTGGCCCGGGAACGGCTGTCCGGGGAACGGTTGGCCCGGCGCGAGCGGTGCCCCCATCATGGGTTGTCCGCCGGGACCGGCGGCCGCCACCACTTGCTGGGGCTGCAGCCAGGCGGTAGCTCCGAGGCGAGGGTCCATCCAGTCGACCGCGATCATGTTGCCAGTCGCGGAGACGATGCGCGCCTGCTGCCAGCTTCCGTCCGTCCACTGCGCCAGCACGGCGGCTCCTGGAACCAGACCCATCCCCGGTACTGCCGCGCCGAAAACCTGTTTCGGGTACGGTCTGCCACCCAACACGCTGAAGGTCTCTCCATCACCCGGATCTACTTCACCGTCGATGTCCGCCGTCATGCGGAGGCGGTACTCGACGTCTTGCGGATCCGAGTTGTACAGCTCCTGGGGAAGCGAAATCGCGAAGTCAAAGTCATACGTGTTGCCAGGTTCACTGGTGAACGCGCTCGCGATCGGCCGATCCTTGACGATGGTCTCGGCGTGCGAGGCGCGTTGCGGTCCGCTTGGTCCCGGCTCCATTCGGTAGGTCGTCACGCTCACGTTGGCTTGAATTGACTTCACTTCCTGCTCGCGCTTGCCGGCGCGGAAGATCACCCTGCCGCGCAGCGAGCCTCCCGGCGAGACTCTTTTTTCTTCGAGCTGGATATCGAGCTTGCCGCCGCCGAACCCCAGAGCGTCGAACCATCCCATCTTTAACTCCTTTGATGATGACAGAGCTCACGTGCAGCGCCGCCGAGCGCCGGGCAAGCTCGCCCGGTCCGTGCCGCGGCGCCGGCACTATCGCAGCCCCGTAAAGCACAAGACGAGCGCAATTGTCAAGGCGATCGCGGCGGTAGGTTCAGCGAGATCAACCCCCTTGACGGAAACTGCTGCGTAGCGGTAGAGCATTCCGAGAAACGCTCGAGACCTGCGGCGCACCGCTAGCCTGCCGATCGCCCGGATGCTTGCAAATGCTCAAAGACGTTCTCGGAAGCAACTCGGTCCCCAAGTCCACGTATGCGGCGCAGATCGTGGCATGCCGCAACCAGTTGTACGACCTGCAGGTGCAGGCGCGCGACGCGGGGCTGCCGTTCATCGTTCTTTTGGAAGGCTGGGACGCCGCCGGCAAGGGAACCACGGTGCGAGCGCTGACGCGACAGCTCGACCCGCGCGGTTTCAAGCTGCACCCCATTCGCGCGGCCCGGACTTATGAGAAGAACATGCCGTGGCTGTGGCGGTTTTGGCGCCGAATTCCCTCGCGCGGGGAGCTCGCGATTTTCGACCACTCCTGGTACGGCCGTGTCCTGGTTGAACGCGTCGAGGGACTGGCGGTCGAGCGCCAGTGGCGCCGCGCCTACGAGGACATTCTGAGCTTCGAGGAAGCGCTGCTCAACGATGGGTACGCGATCTTCAAATTCTTCCTTCACATTCACAAGAAGGAGCAGCGGCGCCGGTTTCGCAAGCTCATGACCGATCCGCTGACGAGCTGGCAGGTAACCCGGGACGACTGGGATCACCATCGCAAATACGACGAGTATTACGCGGCGACGGAAGAGATGCTGATGCGAACGCATACCGCACGGTCGCCGTGGCACCTCGTCGATGCCACCGACGCGCGCTACCGATCGCTGGAGGTCTTTCGCACCGTCATCTCCGGTCTCGAGGCGCGGCTGAATCCACAGGCAAATGGGCCCACCGCCTCCGGAACCTCGGCGCTCACGGTTGCGACGCCGGCGGCCGCGCCCGCGCCCGGCCACCGCCGACTGCCAGCCTCGGCCGCCGACATTTCCCTGCTTGGCGATCCCACGCACTCTCTCACCCGCGAGCAATACGATCAGGAGCTGTTGGAGCACCAGGTGGCGCTGCGGCTACTGGCCCATCAGGCGTATCTCCAGCGCCGCCCCGTCGTCATCGTGTTCGAGGGCTGGGATGCCGCCGGAAAGGGCGGCACCATCAAGCGCTTGACGGAGCGGCTCGACCCGCGCGGCTACGTCGTTCACGCGATCGGCAAGCCGCTCGGCGAAGACGCGACCCGCCACTATCTGTGGCGCTTCTGGGCGCGGCTGCCGGAGCTCGGGCAAATCGCCATCTTCGACCGAAGCTGGTACGGCCGTGTGCTCGTTGAACGCGTCGAGGGATTCTGCTCGGAGTCAGACTGGCGGCGGGCCTACCACGAAATCGTCCAGTTCGAGCAACAACTACAGGACTTTGGCGCGATCCTCTTGAAGTTTTGGATGAACATCAGCCAGGACGAGCAGCTCCGCCGCTTCGAGGACCGCTCCACCGACGGCATGAAGCATTGGAAACTGACCGACGAGGACTGGCGCAACCGCGGCAAGTGGGACGACTACGAGCACGCCGTCCGCGACATGATCCGCGAGACGAGCACCGCAGCGGCGCCATGGACGGTCGTCGACGGTAACTTCAAGTGGTACGCGCGAGTCAAGGTCCTGCGGACCGTGAGGGAGCGGCTCAGCGAGGCACTGGATTTCGAGCCGTCCTTCAAACGGCCGGCGGCGGGGAGCAAGAGTGGCCACGACCAGAAGGATTCGGGCCGGCGAGCGAAGGTTTCGCGAGGCGGAGACCAGTAGCGAGAAATACGCTGCGCACAGCGAGCCGGAGGAGGGGCGTCCGGTCCTCGTCGCCAGAGATCCGCTGCCGCCCGCTGCTACCAGCCCGTCCAGGCGAGACCTGTACATCAATCGCGAAATCAGTCTGCTAGAATTTCAGCGCCGCGTGCTCGAAGAAGCGAAGGATCCCGCCATGCCGCTCCTCGAGCGCCTGAAGTTCGTCGCCATCCTGCACTCGAACCTCGACGAGTTCTTCATGGTGCGCGTGGCGGGGCTGAAAAAACAGCTCAGCGCCGGCGTCCGCGAGCAATCCGTCGACGCCATGCTCCCCGACGAGCAGCTCAATCAAATCCGCGATCTCGCTCTGACTCTGCTGACCGAGTGCGGTGCGCTACTACGCGACGAGCTCTTGCCGCGCCTCCGGGAGAACGGCGTGGTCATCTACGATTACGTGGACCTCTCGGGCGCACAGCGCGAAGCCGCGCGCGTCTACTTCGAGGAGGCGATCTTTCCCGTCCTGACACCGCTCGCCTTCGATCCCGGTCGCCCATTTCCACACATTTCCAACCTGAGCCTGAATCTCGCGGTGCTGATCGAAGACCGCGGCGCGGAGCGGCGTTTTGCGCGCATCAAGGTCCCCGGAAGTCTCCCGCGGCTCTTGCCCGTCGACGTGACCGCCGATCGCGACGGCAAGAGTGGGAAAACACACGGATTTGTCTGGATCGAGCAGGTCGTCGCTGCTCACCTCGACTCGCTCTTTCCGGGGATGCGGGTGCTGGAGTCGCACCCCTTTCGCGTTACGCGCGACGCCGACACGCTGATCCAGGAGTTGGAAGCCGGGGATCTTCTCGAATCCGTCGAGGCCAGCCTGCGGCAACGGCGCTTTGGAACGGTGGTCGGCCTGTCCCTCAACAAAGGCATGCCGGCGCACATTCGGCAGATTCTCACCGAGAATCTCGAAGTATCCAATCGCGACATCTACGTCCTGCAAGGCCCGCTCGGACTCGGCAACTTGATGGGGGTCATTGGCAAGATCGACCGCTTCGACCTCAAGGACAAGCCGTTTCGCCCCTCGACACCGCTCGCGCTGCGCCAGGCGGAACGTGCGCCCGATATCTGGAAGGCGATCCGCAGCAACGACATCCTGCTCCATCACCCCTACGATTCCTTTGGACCCGTGCTTCACCTGCTGGAATCGGCAGCCCGCGACCCGCAAGTACTGGCGATCAAGATGACGTTGTACCGCGTCGGGCGAAACTCTCCGGTCGTGCGCGCCCTGCTCGACGCGCGCGAGCACGGCAAGCAGGTGGCGGTTTTGGTTGAGCTAAAAGCGCGATTCGACGAAGAGAGCAACGTTGAATGGGCGAAAATGCTGGAAGCTACGGGGGTGCACGTCATCTATGGGCTGCTCGGCCTGAAGACCCACTCCAAGACGACGCTGATCGTGCGCGAAGAAGAAAGCCGCATTCGGCGCTACGTCCACCTGGCGTCGGGAAACTACAACGCCGTCACCGCGAATCTCTATACCGACATCGGGTTTTTCACCTGCGACACCGATATCGGCGCCGACGTCACCGACCTGTTCAACTACCTCACCGGCTATTCCGCGAAGGCCGACTATCGCAAGCTGCTGGTCGCACCAATCAATTTACGCGCGCGCATGGCGGAGCTCATCCGGCGGGAGATCGCGCATCAACAGCACGGCGAGCGCGGCCATCTGGTTTTCAAGATGAACGCGCTCGTCGACGAGCAGATGATCAATGTGCTGTATGAAGCGTCGGCGGCAGGCGTGCGCGTGGATCTCATCGTGCGCGGGATGTGCTCACTGCGCCCCGGCATCCCGGGTCTCAGCGAGAACATCACAGTTACGAGCATCGTCGGGCGCTTCCTCGAGCACAGCCGCATCTACTGGTTTCGCAACGCCGGCAAGGAAGAAGTGTTCATCGGCAGCGCCGACCTCATGACCCGGAACATCGACCACCGCGTGGAAGTGCTGTTTCCCGTCGAAAACGCCGCCCTGACGCGGCAGGTACGCGACGGCATTCTCGCGATACAGCTTGCGGATACCGCCAAGGCCCGGCGCCTCTCGGGGGCGGGGAGCTACGAACGCGTGCGCCCCGCGGAAGGTCAGGAACCGTTTAGCAGCCAGGCATGGTTCCTGCGGCAGGGCGCACTGTAGGCGACCCGTGCTGCAACGTACGGGCGACCTCATTTCGAGAGCGGGACGGCGATCTGGAAGATCGAGACGCCATTGACCTCAGCCCATAGCGCGCGTAGACTGAGATCAGCGAGCTCGGCGCTGCAGCAGAGCGAGGCGGCGAGACGCGGTCTTCTCGACCCCATCGCCGATCGCCGGTGCGGATGCCACGCCGCGCTCGAGAGGGTGGGGAGTGGAGACCCCGGCTATCGGCCCGCAGACTTCACCAGCGACGACCCCCGAGAAAAGCTGAAAGCGTTGCGCGCCGATACCTTGGAGCAGATCGCGCGCCTGCGGACTCTCCCGGAAGAAGCATAGGTGAGGACATACGCCGGAGCAACGCGGATTGCGAGCCTGCCCCGGGGAGCCAATATCGACGAACGCGGCCGGGGCCTGTGCGACCTCCCCACCTGCCACCTTCTTGCGCAGCAGAAAATTGGACGACTACGCAATGATCCCCAGGAAACGGCCAACGCGACACCTCGCTGGCTCGGAGTCAAGACATGGCGATAGAACGGGAGCTCAAGCTTCGCCTCGATAGTGAGACCGAGGTGCGGGCGATCGAGTCCGCCCTCGGCAGGATGCCGCTGCGCGTCGAGCATCAACGGAATGTTTTTGTCGACACGCCGGATCGGAGGTTGATGGCGGCTGGATGGGTTTGTCGGTTGCGGCGCGGCGGCGGCGTCTGGGAGCTTACGGGAAAGGATCGCGGGCGCACGGAGGGAGCGGTGGCGACGCGGACGGAAATCGCCGCGATCCTTGACGGCGCGCTCGCCGCCGGCCTGGACGCCAGACCGTTGCAGCGCGGCGAGCGCCTCCGCTTGGAGGATGTGTTCCCCGCACCGGCTGAGCGCCGCGAGCGCTTCGCCGCGCTGGTGCGGCTGGTGGAAGACAATGGTCTCGAGGTCCTCGGCGGCTTCGACAACGAGCGGCGGACGTACGCCTTCACCGCCGGCGGCTGCACCTCCCATCTGGAGCTCGACCGCACCGAGCTCGGTCCGGGCGACGTTGAATACGAGCTCGAAGTCGAGCTCGACCCGGAGCATGAACGGGGCGTGTCCGCGGCGGTGTTGGAGCTGCTCGCCAGTCTCGGGATTTCCGGAAAGCTCAGCGAATCGAAGTTCATCCGCTTCGCCAGGCGCGCCGGCATTCTGGCGCGATAGCGGCCGGCACACCAAACCATGCCCTATTGTGTTGCCTGCGGTTGGGAGCTGAGGGGCGCCGCGCGCTTCTGTGACCAGTGCGGCGCCGCGCAGCCAACGGCAGCCGCCGCCGTCGCGCCCGGCCGTTCCGCGGGCGGCGACCGCCTGCGCGGCAGTGGCGAGCTACGTGCCATCACCGTCCTCCTCGCCGATCTCGTCGGCTACACGCGCATCGCCGAGGAACGCAGCCCGCAGGAGGTGCACGAGGTGATGCGCCGCGTCTTTGCGATTACCGATCGCGTCATCACCGAGCACGGAGGTCATATCGATCGCCACATCGGCGACGCCGTCATGGCGGTCTTCGGGCTGGCACAGGCCTCGGACAGCGACCCTTCGCAGGCGACGCGCGCGGCCCTGGCCTTTCAAGCGCAAATCGAGCAGCTCAACCAGACGCTTGCGGCGGACGGGTTTCCCCATCTCGCCCTGCGGGTCGGCATCACGACGGGGCGCGCGCTGGTAAGCTCGATCGCCCGCGGCGACGGCAGCGAGGAAACCATCGTCGGGAGCACGGTCAGTCTCGTCGAGCGGCTCGAGCACCTCTGCCCGCCCGGGAAGGTCCTGGTTTCCTACGAGACGTACCGTCACTTTCGCGGGCTCTTCGCGGTCACTGCGCAGCCGCCGATCCTCCTGCCGGACCGGGCCGAGCCGCTGCAGTCGTACGTCGTGCTCGAGGAGCTTCGGGAGGCCCATCCGCTCGGGGCCTACGAGCTGCTCGGGACGGAGACCACGCTGGTGGGCCGGGAGAATGAGCTGAACCGCCTGACCACCGCGATGGACAGGTGCGTCGCGCAGCAGTCCAGTGCCGTGGTGGCGCTTACCGGCCCGGCCGGGGTGGGGAAAACGCGCCTGACGCGGGAGGTCGAGACGCGACTGCAGGGCACGCACCGCAATCTGCATCCGCTGCGCGCCGTCGCCACCCCGACGACCACCGGGCAAGCCTACTTCATGCTGCGGGAGGCGCTCAACAACGCCGCCAGACTACACGGCATGACACCGCAATCGGGGCGCGAGCGCCTCACGAGCTGGGTCGCCGCGCTCTTGCCGCAAGCGCGGACGGGAGGCCGTCGGTCCTACGACCCGGAGCTCGCGCCCGGCGGCGATGACGCGCAGGCCGATGTCGCCATTCGCGCAGACGAAGCCGCGGCTGCCCTGTGGTCGCTGGTCGGTGCGCGCCTCCCGGACGAGCCGCAGGGCACGGCAGAGGACTGGGCGCCGCGCGACCTGCGGAATCGGGCCATCGCCGCTCTGCAGTGGATTCTTCGCATCTGGACACGGAGCGGTCCCGTGGTGATCGCGCTCGACGCGGCGCACTGGGCGGATGCCGCGTCGCTCACGTTCTTCCGCGACGTGGCCCAGACCGTGGGCAAGGCGGCCGTGCTCCTGTTGGTTGCGGGCAGGACGGAATCCGCGGCGCGCGACTGGGTGAGCGAGATTCGGCCCACGGAATCGGTGACGCTCGCTCCCCTCTCCGTCGAGCACACCGAGCAGCTCGTCCATCTCCTGCTCCAGCCGGTTCGCGGGGTCCCGCAGTCGGTGGCCGAGACGATCAAGAGTCGGTGCGGCGGCATTCCCTATTTCGCCGAAGAAATCGTGCGCAGTCTTGCGGATACCGGCGCCATGGCAGAGGAGCCCGACGGATGGCATTTTCGCGCCGACCACGTTGCCGCCATCGAAGTGCCCACCACGGTCGAAGCACTCCTGCAGGCGCGCCTGGACCGCCTGTCTCGCGACGAACGGGAGGTCGCCCGCGCTGCCGCTGTCGTTGGCCGATCCTTTTGGCGGGAATCCGTGGTGGATCTCGTCACGGACGACCTTCCCCAGGGTGCGATCGGCGACGCGCTGCGCCGTCTCGAAGAGCGCGACGTGGTGCGACGCGCCCCTGCCTCCACATTCCCGGGTTGCGAGGAGCTCGAATTCGTCGACGACCTCATGCGCGAGATCGCCTATCGGCGGCTGCTGAAAAGAAAGAGGCGGTTGTTTCACCGGCGTGCCGCGCAGTGGCTCGAACGCCACGCGGGCGCGACGGCTCCTGACCTCGCGGCGACACTCGCCTTCCACTGGGAGGAAGCCGGGGAGCTCCGCCAGGCGCGGGCGTGCTACCTGGAAGGCGCGCGGCTGGCTCGCAAGCGGTATGCAAACGAGGAGGCCGAGAGCCTGTATCGTAGCTACTTGCGGCTGGCCACGGCGCCGGGGAGGCGGCGCCCGGCGATTCGCGTCGAGCTCGCCAAGCAGGTGCTTGACCACGTCGGGAAGATGCAGGAGGCTTTGCAGGAGCTTCGCCTGGCGCAGCAGGAAGCCCTGGCCGTGGGCGATGAGTCCTGCGCGGCCATGGCTGAGGCGCTGGAGGCGGATTTCCGCGTGCGACTCGGCGATTCGGCCAGCGCGCGCTCGGGCGGTGAGCACGCCCTGGCCACCTGCCGGCGGCTGCGCGACGAAGCCGGCGAGCGACAGGCCCTGTCTTCGCTCGCGTCTGTCTTCTTCGCGCAGGGGGACCTGGAGTCCGCACACGATGCGTATCACGAGCTGCTCGGGCTGTTAACGCGGCAGGATGGCCCAGCGGCAGAGCGCGGCGGCGCGCTGAGCAACCTTGGATCGTGTCTGTGGGCGCTCGGGCGGCTCACCGAGGCGCGATCGCGCTATGCGCAAGCGATCGAAGCGCTCTCGGCGGCGGGCGACCGCTCACGGGCGGGACTGGTCATGAGCAATCTCGCGGCGATCGACTACGAGCTTGGGAGTTACGCCGAGGCATCGGCGCATTGCCAGCGTGCGAATGCGATCAATCGTGAGACCGGGAATCGGCGCGCGCTGGCAATCGGCCTCGGCAACCTCGCATCCATCAGCGCTGGGCTGGGAGACGTCGGCGCGGCGCGGCGGAACTTCGCCGGAGCGCTGGAGATTTACGCCGAGGTGGGTGATGTGCGCTGCGAGGGCATTCACCGATGCGAGCGCGCGCGGCTCGAACGGCGGTGCGGCGGCGATCCCGCGGCCATCGCGAGCGACCTGGCGACGGCCCACAAGCTCCTCGAGGAGCTCGGCGACCGCCTTCATCTGGCGTACGTGCTGTGCGAAGAGGGTCATCTGCAGATCGTCCGCGGCGAGAGCGCGCAGGCGGCTCTCGCCGCCGCTCTGGAGATCGGCAAGCAATCCGGCGTCGGCCCGCATACCGACAACGATGTGGGTCGCGCTCTGGCACGGCTGCAGCGCGCCGTCGAGGCCGCCGAGCAGGGCCGCCAGCTTACCGGCGGTGAGCTTCCCGACGATATCCCTGTCGCACTGAGAGTGGTGCTCGAGCGGCGATGACCCGCAAGTCGCCGGCGCCGGTCGCATCTTGTCCACTGCTTCGGCCCGAGGCGGCCGCAGCCTCGATGCGCACGGGCCGTGGGCCGACCGGGGTTCTCGCAATCCTGGACAACCCGAGCCATCGAGGCTAAAATATGAGTCAGCCGGTTGAGGCGCCTCATCCGTGTTTGCGCGCGGCGGAAACCCCACCCTGCGGCACGAGTGAAGGCAGGTCTTGCGAGCAGAGAGCATTGCGCGGGTAAGCGCTCGAACGCTCTCGCCGAGACGACATCACAGTGAAGCTCGTGCGGCCGGCGCCAGGCGCATCGGCGCAACACGTGTGAGGGGGCTTTTAACCATCAGGGCTGCGGGCGCCGCGGGTGCGGCGTGTCAGCGTCGGCGGCCGGAATCATCCCGCGGTGGGCGTGGCCTGTTGGACCGCCCCAACGCCGGGCAACTGGAGTTGTTCGGTATACGGAGTAACTCGCCGGAAGATCTCCTGCCTGTACGCTCCGCTCCGAATGGAAAATAGTCGGAGGAGTCACATGGCGAGACCCAGTCGATCAACACAAGAAAAGCGCAGCCGTGAGCGGGCCAGGCAGGAAAAACTGCAGGAGAAGCGCCAGGTAAAGCTGCAGCGCAAGGAACAGCGGCGGAGCGAGCTGGAGAACAGGCAGGGAGAGGGCGACCCGGATTTGGAAGGTATCGTTCCAGGGCCGCAACCGCTGCCGGAATGGGTCGGCCCGACGGATCTCTGAACGGCTCCCTTCCTCCTCACCAGCCGCCCCTGAAGCCGGTTTCACGCGTTGTGCCAACCGACTTCCCGACCTACAATCGGTCGTGCCGGATCGGTCGGCACACCGGCCCGCGGCGGACTCGCCCATGTCACTCTTCCTGGCAGTCGCGTTTGTCATTCTCGCGCTGAGCGGCGGGATCGGCGGCCTCATGTACGCGTCCTACCTGATCGAGCGGCAGCGCGAGGACGACCGGCAGCGCCGGAAGATGGAGCTCATCGAGCGCGGCATCTACGACGGCAGCGGCGGTGATAACTGGATTACGCGCGTCGTCGACAAGCTCGTCGTCGCCAGAAAACATGGCCCGCGCCGCGATGTGCTCACCAACCAGGCCAGTCGGATCGCCGAGCTCGAGCGGCAGGTCGCGGCTCTCCGGACGCTTGCGGAGCGCGTGGATACGCTCGAAACGATCGCGATCCGAGACGGAGGACTGGACCTGGAAATGCTGAAGGACAAGAAGCGCCTGTCGCAAGGGGAGGCATCTGATGATCAAGACTGGCCTGGAGCGACTCGTTGACAAGGACTTCGCCCCCCTGCGGGGGCTGCGCGTCGGCCTGGTTGTCAATCAGACTGCGGTTGACTCGCGATTGCGCCACCTCGTCGAGCACCTGTGGGCACGCACCGACGTCCACCTGCGCGCTCTGCTGTCACCTGAGCACGGTCTGTGGGGCGACGCTCAGGATCAGGTTTCCGTGGGGTCGATCCGCGATTCGCTGACCGGTCTCACAGTCCACAGCCTGTACGGAGCGACTCCGGAAGATCTGGCTCCTGACGCGGACATTCTTCGCGACCTCGACATCCTGGTGTTCGACATCCAGGACGTCGGATCGCGCTACTACACGTTCGTATGGACGCTCGCGCACTGCATGGAAGCCGCCGCCCGAGTCGGCACCGCCGTGCTCGTGCTCGACAGACCGAACCCGATCGGCGGGGCAGTCGTCCAGGGCAACATTCAGGACGACAAGTATCTGTCGTTTGTCGGGCGATTTCCGGTGGCTGTCCGGCACGGGCTGACCGTGGGAGAGATCGCTCGGCTGCTGCAGGGAGAGTTCGGAATCGCCTGTGAGCTGAGCGTGCTGGCGCTCGAAGGCTGGCGGCGTGACGACTGGTTCGAAGCGACCGGCCTACCGTGGGTGTCACCGTCGCCGAACATGCCGGCGGTGGAGACCGCGGCCGTGTATCCCGGCATGTGCCTGCTGGAAGGGACAAACCTCTCCGAGGGTCGCGGGACCACGCGCCCCTTCGAGATCTTAGGAGCGCCCTTCATTGATCCGCACCGGCTGGCGCTCGAGCTCAATGGCGCGGGCGTGCCCGGCGTGCGCTTTCGCCCCCTGTTCTTCCGGCCGACCTTCGGCAAGTACGCCGGACACTGCTGTGGCGGCGCGCAGCTCCACGTGGTGGACCGTAGCCGTCTCGATCCATTCGTGGCTGGCCTGGCCGTTGTCGTCGCCGTTCAGCGCCTGTGGCCCGACGCTTTTTGCTTCGCCGATCCGCCGTACGAGTTTGAGCTCGAACGGCTGCCGTTCGACCTCCTCGCCGGGACTCCCGCGGTGCGCGAGGCGATCCTCGCGGGCGTTGACCACCACGAGTTGGCGGCGAGCTTTCAGGGCGACATCGAGCGGTTCCGCGAGCAGCGCGCTCCCTACCTGCTGTATCGGGAGTGAGCGGCGGGCCGCCGTGCGTCAACTCGTGGCGCCCGCGTCGTCTCCAGTGCGCAATGCGTCGCGATTGCCCTGAGGTCACCGCCTGTTCGATCGTAGGCTGTTCGGAAAGCGCAGCACGAAGGCCCCCACCTCACCTTCCCCCGCAAGCGGCTGAGCCTTATGCACAGGTGACGCGGGCGTGGGTTTGATGCCCTCCCGCCCAGCGGATGTGCACGTCTACTTTCTCGGTCTGTCCCTCGACGGTCTCGACAACCTGCTCGACGAGCTGACGCACGATGGCCTGTCGCTCCATCGGCGTGGTGGTCAGCGCGTGCCACAGCGCGGGGATATCGGCCGCCAGACTCCGGATCCGCTCCCGCTCCTCGGTGCTCAGTGGCAACGGTGTGCTGACCCGGAACCGGGCAGACTCTTCTTGCAGCCGCTGTTGCTCGCGCAACGCTGCTTCCCACTGCTGCTCGAGGGTCCGGGTCACCAGACGGTGCTCCGGCTCGACCGCCTGGTACTGCCGGGCGGCGCGCTGGGCTTCATACTCGGCGCGCTCGAGCCGCTGCTGCCAGTGGTGATGCAGCGCCTGGCGCTCCGACTCGAGGTCCGCGGCTGCGCTCAGGCTCAGCTCCAGGGCCGCCGGCGCCAACGCCGCAAGCACCAGCTCCGCAACCAGCTCCTCCAGCGGCGGCCCACACAAGGTCTGGCAGCGGGGCTCGGCGTAGTCCAGGGCCAGGCGCGCACAGAGATACCGCAGGCCCTTGCCGTTGTTCGCGTAAGCCACTGTCATCTTGTGGCCACAGCGACCGCACCGCACCAGGCCACTGAGCAGCGACGGGCCTTCGCGGACGGCTCCGAAGGCACTCGGGCGGTTGGCCTCGAGCTACCGCAGGTTGCCCTGGTAGCGCTCCCAGGTGATGTAGGCGGGGAGCCGCCCTCTGAGGCAGACCGGCCACGCATCCGGCTTGGCTACCCGCTTTCCGGTCGCCGGACGTCCGGGTGCTCGCCGGCGTGGGTCGGTGGGACGCCGGCCATTCACGTAGGCTCCCGCATAGATGGGGTGGTGGAGCAGGCCACCGAGGGGCGCGCTATTTGGCCGTCGCCACTCCAGCTCTCCCTTGCCGGCGCCGTGCGTATCGCGATGGGGCATGAAGCTTTTTCATCGGGTGCTCAAAAGTGGGTGTCGAATCCAGGACCGGCAGCTTTAGACCGCCGATCGCCTGGAGACGGCGCTGGCCATTCACGTGGTGGTGGCTTGGCGCATCCTGCACAGATGAAGGCCGGCCGTGAAACCCCCAAGCTGCCCTGCACGATCTTGCTGGAGGACCACGAGCACCGAGCGCTGGTGTGGACGGTGACGCGAAAACCGCCAGTCGGCGAACCGCCTTCCCGGCGCGATGCTGTCGGCATGATTGCTCGCCTGGGGGGCTTGCTGGCGCGCAAACGCGACGGTGAACCCGGCATGATTACACCGTGGCGAGGCTTGGTGCGGCTCGCTGACATCGCCGGGTGTTACCTCCTCTTTGGTCCTCTGGCACGAGATGGACCGTCTACCCGGGTTACCTGCGCCTGAGGCTCAGCGCTAGCGGGGGGAGGCAGGGATGGGCATTGTCACGCCGATGTCGAAGACGTCGGTAGATTGAGGGGGGGGGTGCAAGGATTGCTTGCGGGGGG
>JACPHN010000219.1 GCA_016188575.1 Candidatus Schekmanbacteria bacterium | reverse complement strand
TGCAATTCGTGTGGCCGTCGCGGTGCGGGTGGCGCTGGTCGTGCGGGTGGCGGTCGGCGTCCCGGTCACCGTGGGAGTCGGCGGCAGCGCCCAGGCCGGCAGGTCGAGCGCGTCGATCCACGCCGCGTCGCTGCCGGCGTTGCCCGCGGCGTCCTTCTCGTAGCTCCACACGAAGGTCCAGATCCCGGCGGTCAGCGGATAGGACGCTTCCGTCCACGGCGTCTCCCCGGACCAGCGGTCCTTCTCGTAGAGCGTCCCGGAAGCACCCCGCACGGAAAACACCAGCGCGTCGCTCACCGCCTCGGTCGAGGTCCTTAGCCAGAAGCGGACGCTTCCGGACGCGAGCAGCTCGAGCTCAACTTCCAGCACCGCCGCGCTCCCATCCGCGAGCGGCGCCGAACGCGCCGCGTAGGTGCCGTCGGCAGCGTCACTGGCGGCCACCTGCCATCCTCCCTCGGGGCTCAGCCGCCACGGCAGCGCCGAGAAGTCACCGCTCTCGAACGACTCGACCACAGCGAGAGCGACGGTCGGAGCAGCAGTTACGGCGAGGGCGCAAAGGCTCGCCGCCACCGCAAGGCAAGACCCCAGAGCGAAAGAGAGAGACATGACGCGCCGCGGCATTCGGACTTCCGCCGATCAGACCCGTTGCCCTGGATGCTAGCTCTCCCCGGCGAACCATGCAAGCGGCGACCCTTGTCTCCAGATCCTTCGCCCCGTGCGGCCGATGGCGCGATGCCCCAGCCTTGTCCGCCCCCCTGGCACCGGGGGAGCATCTGGCAGGGATGGCAGGGTGCGGCGAATCCCTGGCGAAGCGGTCAGGCAGGACTCGAGGTTTGGTCGCGGCGTGGGAGTTTCTCGCCACCCAAAAACGCCGCGGAGGCCGCCACCCACGGGCGCGATCTATCGCTGCCGGTCATCGCGGCCGGTAATCGGGGCGGATCATCTTCGGCCCCATGATCCCCGCCCCGGCACTTGGGCGCGATGAATCGCGTCCCTGCTCACGGAGCCTGCGGCGGGAAGAAGTGTAGAGGACGATACCGGACATTCGGCTGACGCCGGTTATTTGCGGGCGGTTCTGGGCTTCGTGGCGGAGCGTTTCTTCTTGTGGGTTTGGTAGGAGCGGGGCGGCAGGAAACTCACCGCAGAGGGCGCAGAGGGCGCGGAGGAGCTCACTATCTCCTTCTCTGCACGCTCTGCGGTGAATCCCAGTGAGGACGAGCTCCGCGACCACGTTCCATGTGATCTCGGGATTGCTCTCGCACACGCCTACGCCGAGGGCGAAGGCTACTACCTGGCCCAGGTCCAAGACAGCGCGATGGCCAAGCGCTTCCTTTCAAATACCTACCCCTGAAAGCACCCCGTCCCTCCCCCCGCACGCGCGAGCAGGACGGAGGAGCCGAGCAGCCAGTGGATTCAGGGGTGGGGTCGCCCTTCTTGCAGCCCCGGCGCAGCACCATCACTCTGTGCTCGTCCCCGCGTCACCGGCGGGCAGCGGGTGGCCGTTCTTGCGCAGCCACGCCTTCAGGTTCTCCGGAAAGTCGTCGATGTGGTCGCCGCGAAACAGCAGCTCACGCTGGCCGGACTCGAACGCCGCGAGCGCCCGATCGAGGCGGCGCAACGCCGCGGCCACGTCATTCTGAGATTCCGGCTGGATTCCGCTCCTTGCCGCCATGGCCAGCGCGTTCGCGAGCTCATCGCGGGCGGAAAGGCCTCGTGCCAGGCGGAAGTGGCCACGAGCGCAATGGCACCCGATCTCATAGAGCTCGTCACCGATTTCTCGGAGCGTTTTCTCGACCTCGTCCAGGCGCACCTCCAGGTGCTGGAGATCGGCGCCGAGACAGCGCTCCAAGTTGAGCCGGTCAAGGGCAAAGGCAGCCTGAACCCGTCGGTCGTCAGTTGGCCGCAGCAGCTCCTCTGCCTGTGCCCACAAGCTCCGCGCCTCTTCCGGCCTGCCCGCGTCGCGCTCATACTCCGCGAGGTTCCCGAGCGCGTGACCCAGAAGTGCCTGCGCCCCGATCGCGCGAAATATCTTGACGGCATTCTCGACGAGAGCGCGCGCATGGTCGAGCCGCCCCAGAGACCTGTAGGCGATGGAGAGGTTGGTGAGCGAGCGGGCTTCGTTGAGGCGGTCCCCCGTGGCCCGGCACAGCTCCAGCGCCTCTTCCGCGGCGGCTCGTGCACCGTCCAAATTCCCACTATACCACTCGGAGATGGCCAGCAACTGGAATGGCGCCGAGACGTTTGGTCTGTGCCCGAGCTGTCCCACCAGCGGCCGCGCTTCTTCGGCGAGCTCCCGCATGCGCTGAATATCACCCTCGTAGTAACAGATGACCGCCTGACTGGCCAGGGCCTGAAACAGCAAAGGAGCGTCACCGGCCTGCTCGGAGTAGGCGCGCACCTGCTCGAGCTCGCGCTTGGCCTCCGTGAGCTCGCTGACGTGAATGAGAGCCGTGACGCACTCGCTGCGGATGCGGTTTTCCCAGGCGAGGTCGCCCAGAACCCTTGCCTGATCGAGCGCGCGACGCAGCATGCCGAGGGCTCGCTCGACGTGGCCCATGGGGAAGAGGATGGATGCGCCGAGGCGCTGGCGAGCGGCAATACTCAGGCGGCTGCCATCGGTGCACAGTCGCAAGCACGCGGCCGCCAGCCGCTCGGCTTCCTTCAGCGAAAACACTGCGCAAGCCGCCTCCGCCGCCTGGAAGTACCAGTCTGCAGCGCGCTCGTCCCAGCCCGCGCCTTCCGCGTGCCGTGCGAGCTCTGCAAGCGCCCCGGCATCGCTATCCGCCACCTGAGCCTCCAGCGCCCTCGCGGCCCTGCCGTGCCACGCGCGCCGGTCCTCGACGGCGAGCTCCGCGTACGCCACCTCCCGAACCTTGTCGTGAACAAATCTCATCGTCCCCGGGCTGCACTGCTCCAGAATCTGTGCCCGTAGCAGGGTGTGTAGAGCGTCCTCGAAGACATCCGCGGCGAGCTGCGCCAGCTCGCTCAACAGACCGACCTTGGCCTCGCGGCCAACGACGGCAGCAGTGCCGGCGAGCATGCGCGCCTCGGGCGGTAGTCTGCCGACACGCTGACCCAGGAGCCCGCGGATGGAGCCGGGCAGTGCCAGGGAGGTGTAGTCGTCGACTTCGGCGTCACGACTATCCGCCGTCCCCACCTGCCAACAGCCGCGGAGATCTCGCCAGATGAGGCCGCCATCGATGGCCGTTCGCAGATATTCGGCCACAAAGAACGGATTGCCCTCGGACGCCTGGCACAGGTAACCACTGAGCACAGATGGAGGAAACGGCATTGCCAGCATGTCCGCAACCAGGCGCGTCACGCCGTCAACTGCCAGTCGGCCAAGTTGGAGATCGATAGGCTCGGTTCATACGCGGCCAGCACCCTACGGTGATCGCCGAGCACGGACCGGGTCACCGCCGGTCCACCGCCCCGACAATAGGCGTCGAGCCGGCGCAGCAAGGGACGAAGCGCCTCCAGCGCCTCAGAAACGCGCTCGAGGCAACGGCTTGCGACGACCATCATGCCCCGCCCGGCAGCCAGGCGGGAAGCTTCCACCATCAACCTCGTCTTGCCGATGCCGCTCTCTCCGCCAAGCAGAATCATTGCGCGCCTGCCTTCGAGCACGTTGTCGACCTCGCGAGAGAGGCGACGCAGCTCGGGGCCTCGGCCAAAGAAACGCGCCCGATACAGATATGCCTGTCGCGGCGGCCCGGCGAATTCCGGGTGCACCGTGGCACCGAGCTTCGCGAGCTCGACGCCGACAGTATCCGCGTAGCCGATGCGGTCGCGGCGATCTTTTGCCAGCAACCCTGGGACCAGCTCGTCCAGGACAGGAGGCACACCTCTGGCGAGAGCGGACGGCGGCAGGGGGCGTGCCGTCAGGTGCTTGTTGATGATTTCGGGCTCGCTACCGAGAAAGGCAACCCTGCCGGTCAGGAGCTCATACAGAATGCAACCGAGGGAGTACAGATCTGCCCGCGCATCCACAAGCTCGCCGCGGATCTGTTCCGGCGCGATGTACGGAACTGTCCCGGCCGCCAGCATTTCGATCGCCAGCTCCTCTCGACTGTCGGCGGCGCCCCAGGACTGGTAAAGGCCGAAATCCACGAGCACGGGTCGGTTACCCGGTTGCACGATAATGTTGCGCGGCTTGAGGTCTCGGTGGACGATTCCTTCACCATGAAGATAGGCCAGGGAGCTGCACAGGTCTCTTGCAATCGACAACGACGAGACCCGCGCTCGCCGCCGCAACGGGGATGACGCACGCGGGGCCCGCGGAGAGGCAAAGGGTTCCGGTGGCGCAGCGCCGTCCGGGTTGGCTACACCCATCGAGCGTCCGGCGTCTAGCGTGGGGGCCGAGCTCGGGGTATGGTCTTGCCGGCCGCTTGGGGCTTGCAAGGCCGAGACGGTTTGCGGAGTGTCTTGCCCGCGTTCTTCGAAGGCGTCCAGCGTCGAGCCCTGCAACCACTGCATCGCGTACCACGGCAGACCGTCGCAGACGCCATAGTCCACGATCTCCACGATCCCCGGATGTCGCAGGCGCTGGAGCGCGCGAATCTCGCCGCGGATCCCGGCGAGTAGCCTCTCGTCGTGCAGGGCCACAGTCTTGAGGGCGGCCACATGACCGCTGCGGCTGTCGACCGCGCGATAGACGACGCCCATGCCGCCCCGGGGCGAGCACGCCGGTAATGGCGTAGTTGCCGAGTTTTCGCGCCAACGGGTCCACGGCTGCAACAATAGCCAGTACCTGGCGCTGGCACAAGTCGGCTGCATCGACCTGGATCCACGACTCCCACCTCGCCGCCCCCCGCTCGCGGGGGGCGGGGCGGAGCTGGGTATTGTCACGCCGACGACGAACCGGCCGCGGATTCAGGGCCGCGACCCGCGCCGCGCTCCGGCGAGGATGGCGGCCTCGCGCGCTGCTCCCCACACGAGCTCGATCCCCGCCCCTTTCAGATACTCGCCCTCGCGAGCGTCGTAATCACCCCAGGTACAGCGGCGGAAGCCATCGATGTAGAACGCGTCGAGGATGTCCTTGCCTCCGGTCTGGTTGCGCAGGTCGCCGGTGATGGTGTCGCGGAACTTGTCGACGACTTCCGCGGGCGCCCCCCGCCACGCCTGAATACTGCCGAAGCTGATGGGGCGAGACGAATAGATCGGCCGAACCTTCTGCCAGACCTGCTGCGAGGTGCCGCTGAGGCGGTCGAAAAGCAGCTTGAACACGATGGCGACGTCTGCCTGCTTGAAGATGACGGCCATTACCGAGGACATGGGGGAATCCGTCTCCATCATGCTCGCGAAGTGCTTCTTCATGTCGAGCTGGTTTTGAAAAACGAGCACGTTGTTCCATTCCACGACGTCGGTGCCGATGTCCGTGAGCGCGATCACGGCTCCGCGCGTGTCGTCCAGCGTCTTTATCGGCGAGGACCGTCTCACGATGACGGAGTAGCGATTCGCGGTCAGGCCTTCGATTTCCGCGCAGACAATGGGGTCGTATCCGTCCTTGTAGCCGCGCTGCAGCATGTACATTACGGAGAAGGAAGAGAACCAGGGCATGGGTTCGCCGCGGTCGCGCAGCCGTTGCAGAAAGCCCTCGAGGTCGGTGGCGCGGCGGAAGTAGTGTGTCGAAAGATCGACGACGCCGCGGGCCCGCAGGTAGGTCGCGTAGTTCTCCAGGCCCGCGAGAATGTCGGCGGGCGGAAGGCCGGACGCGTCGGGGTGGAAAAACACGAAGCGCGCCTTGGGGATGCCAGACGTCTGCGCCGTCGCCCCCGGGAGGTCGGGCGCGGCCGTGCCCCGCGGAGCGACGGCCGCCACCGCTGCAAGCACGGCCATGAGACCGCAGACGAATCGTTTCATGTCTTCCCCGGGGGATGGCCGGCACCGCGGTGGTGCTGACCATCGCTCTTCTTCCCCCCCCCGCGAGCAACCGGCTCGCGGGGGGACACGCTCTCCGGACAGTCTACTCCATATCCGTCCCCAGAGTATACCTCAGCGAGAACGCCGGACCATCTCCCCCGCGAGTCGCGTCTCTCGGGATCTCGATGAGCAGGTTTCTCGTCCCGTACCGGTTTGCGGCGTACGGCTGGTCATGGGCCACGTAGGCCGCCGCCAGGGTGTCGAACCGCACGGTCACCGGTGCATCGAAGGTGACGCGGGCCCCGGTGGGCACCCCCGGCTCCGGCCGGATCGAGATGGCATCGACCCCGGTTACCGCCGCCGATCCGTCCGCGGGATCGATGTGGAACCAGCCGGTGTCGGCGCGGTGAAAAGCGACGATCTGACTGAAGAAGAGGTCGTCGATCGCCGTGCCGCCAGGATGTGCAAAGCGAACGGGAAGCGTATCCAGCACCACCGCCGCCGGATCGCCAAACACCTGCCGGGAAGCCTGGTCTGCGAATCGGTCTACGGCCGTGGTGATGTGCAATCCGTCGCGGGTGAGCGCATACTCTCGGCTCAGACAGGCGCCGTGCGTGACCTCCGCTGCATTGGCGGCGCACGCCAGCGCGGTGTCGACCTGCGGAAGATCGCCGCCCTGGCAGTGCGCGAGATTCTTGCCGGTGCCGGTGAAGCACAGATGTCCGTGGTTACGATAGAAGGGGGACTCGGTCCGCAGAACTATCGATCCATTCGGACCGCGGCGGGTTTGCCGCAGACCGAGGTCGTAGTGCACCGAGCTAAATACCGTGGTCGGGTCTACCTGTCCGCCGAGCGCATCGCGAGTCGCGGCGCCGATGACCGCGTGAACCGGCCAGTGCTTCCAGTCGAGAAGCCCGGCCTGGGTGATGACTGTGCACCGCGGCCAGTTGGCGGGAGTCGACTCGAGCCGGGTGTCGTTCTCGTCGCGGCAAGTCCCGACGTTGAAGGTATTTTCCAGGTTGCCCAGGTAGCCGCCCTGGATAGGCGTGGCCAGCATCGGAACGGCGCCCGCGCCGCTCTCCTCGTTGCTCGTTCGAACCGTGAAGCTGGCGAGCCCGGACCCGGCCCAACCCTTGTAGACATTGTTGGCGGCCGGCGTTCGTCCCGCGAACCAGACCGCGTTAAGGGTGTCATTTTGCCCTGCAAAGAAATCCTGCTCGCCGGACTTTCCCATCGCGAGCGTAAACCATTCGGGGCTCTGCGCGGGCAGCATCGCGAGCTCTGGGTGCGCCAGCGCGTCGCGACAGACGTCGAGATGGGTTGCGTCTTCTGCCACGAGCCGAGCTCGCAGCGACGACCAGCTATCGCGGTAGTCGGCAGGTTTACGGAAGGCGTGGTTGCGGCCGCTGTGCTCGTGTCCGACGACCGGGTCGTTTGCCTTCGCCAGCGTCGTGGGAAGGCGCGCGGCAACTCCGGCGTCCACGAGATCGCAGGTGTTTTCCGGCGCCACCGTGCCATCGTCGAGCCCGTTGAGGTTGAGTCGCTTGAAGTCTTCCCACGCCAGCGGATAGAGCAACCCGTGGTTCGTCCGCCGTATCCCGGACGCGGACACCGGCAGCCGGTCGATCAGCGTCCAGTGGGTGAAGTGCGGGAGAGCATGAAAGCTCGCGGCCGAGTTGTGGCGTCCGTTGAAAGCGTTTGGGGCGATCAGGGTGCCAAACCAGCCGCCATCACGCCGGAGATTCAGTAGCGTCGTGCCGAGGTTTTTCTCCAGCACGGAGGCGATTCGCTTGACGTATTTGGCATTCTCCTGGGTTGCGGGCAGTCTGAGCGCCGCCCCATAGATCATCGCCAACCAATCGAAGCACTCCTTGTTGTATTGGGCTCCGGCGGTTCCATCCATGGTGCACAGGCCTCCCGTGCTGAAGCCCTTGGTTTCGCCTCGCTGAGACCTCTCGGCGATGGAGCGCAGGTCCACGAGCAGGTGGGTCCACTCGTCGCGGACGATCTGGTGGCGCTTGACGTCAGAGGCCGGCACCGCCAACGCCTGGTCCACCTCGAGCAGATGGTTTACGAACATGAC
Source organism: Candidatus Schekmanbacteria bacterium (assembly GCA_016188575.1). Taxonomy (GTDB): domain Bacteria; phylum CSSED10-310; class JACPHN01; order JACPHN01; family JACPHN01; genus JACPHN01. The sequence goes on along the minus strand of JACPHN010000219.1, from coordinate 2,406 downwards.
CGCCGCGAGGTCCATGTCGGTTTCCATCGAGCCGATCAGCAGGTGGCCAACCGGAGTGGTCGAAGTATCGGTCCATAATAACCTCAGTCCCCGATCGAGCGTGCGCCGCCACGCCGTGGCGACCCCGGGCGCGGTGAGGTCCGCGCAGATGCGGGAGCAAACATAGGCGGCCGCCGTGAGTGGGAAACCCGCCGTGTAGGCCTGGTCCGCGGCTCGCTTGTCGGATTCGAGCGACGCCACCGAGCTCAGGAGGATGGGAATGGTGGCGGCGGCGATGCGATTGCGCAACTGTGGGGCGCGCGCGTACGCAGACGCCCGATACGGGTTCCAGTCCTCCTCCAGGCTGTAGAACAGCGCCATCAATGCGGCATCGCCGGGGTCCACGGGAAACCGCCAGGTGCCGGCGTCCGGACCGTCCGGTACCGGATCATACGCGCCTGCGAACACCTCGTCGGCGAGCCGGATGGTGTCGGACAGGGGCAGAAGCGCCCCGGATACCGTGGCATGGGCGGGTATCGAGCCGAGCGCGGCGATCAGCGCGTCCGCCTGCATCGGCTCGACGGTCGCGGAGAACGCTTCGGGTGTCGAAAGCTCGTTGCGCAAGAACGCGAGCAACGTGGCCTGCTCCTCCGTGAAGGGCTGGTAGATGACGGCGGGTTCGCGGGGCGCGAACGCGAGGTCGGGGAGGGCGTACGTGGCGGTTCTGATGGCAGAGCCAGCAGCGGCGCTCGACTGGGCAGGCGCGGCGGGGGCGATCAGTGGCCAGGTCGCGGAGCTGTCTTGCCAGGGACCTTTCGCCGCGTCCTGGAATGGCCACCATCCGGCCACGGCCGCGCCGTCGATGGCTGCGGGCCCGTCGGCGAGCAGCCGCGACACCTCGAGGTCAGAGAGCGCCCGTGGATGGATCGCCAGGTCATCGACCGCAAGGCCGAGGGACTCGCCTGCCTTGGGTTGATTGCGCTTCAGGCCGGCGCCCAGAGTGAGTCGATCGACGGTAATGGCGAACGGCTGGTCGCTTTCCCGGTACATGGCGACGCGCCCGTTGAAAAACACCGTGGCTGTGGTCTTGGCAGCTCTGCGGAAGACGATCGCCACGTGGGTCCATTCCTCGGGAAGGAGCAGGCGATCGGTCGTCATCGCGGGGGCGGTATTGTATTCGAGCGCGAGGTGGATCCCACGGTTGGCATCCTTGCCCACGAAGTCGATCCACAGGCTGTTGCCGAAGGTCATGACGTTACCGCGGTCATCGTACCACATGGTCGGTTCGAGAGTCTTCATTTTCCGGTCGAACCGCAGCCAGAAGCTGAGGCTGAAATCCGCCGCCTGGGGGCTGAGGCCGCCCTGGGAGAAGGGTAGGGCGGCCATGGGCGCGACCGCAGGGTCGAGAATGGCGTAATCCTGGGGTGAGCGCGAGAATGGGAGGTTGAGGGCTCGGGACGGTTCGGCGCCGGCGGTGCGTGTCAGAGCGCCCACGACGAGAGTGGCGGTGAGCAGCGCGGTGGCCGCGGAGCGAGCGCGGCTGGGGCGGGGGCAATAGGGGAGCGGACGCGACCTGGACATGATGCTTTCTCCTGCGACGGAAGTGGAGTTTACGACCAGGTTGCAAGCCGCCCGCCAACATGAGCGCCGGCGCGCGCAGCGGCGGAGGGCGGTGGTCGGGGAACTGGCGAGGGGAGCGCGGCCGCCGAGACGCCACACATCGGCGTCATGACGCGTGACCTCAGCGACGCCATCGGGGCCGCCGCTTCGCTTCGATGACGCGAGACTGCGAGCCACAGCGCACGCACGGGACCGAACGTAGCGGTTTCGATTGGGGCATCGAGCGGTTCCTCGCCTGATCTTGATCCACCATCGTCGATGCGCTTGGCGATCACGTTTCCACCTCGCACCCCGACCCTCTCCCGCAGGCGGGGGGAGGCGGTGAACAGATGCCTGAAAGTCCCGGGCTCGCCCCAGGGATGCGTTTGGCACCGGCTGGGCGCAACCGAGCAAAGTCGCCCGCGAGCCGGTGGATTCAGGCCGCCCCTCCCCTTGCGTCGCACCGCCGATCGAGCCTAGCCTTCGGGGCAGCGTGGTCCCCGATCTCTCCGGAGGTAGGCATGTCGTGGCGCATCCCTTCTCTCTCTCTCTCTCTGTGTGTGAATCTGGCGGCGACCACCTGCCTGTTCGTGCCGATCGCCGTCCCGAGCCCGGCGCGCGCCGCCCGGCGACTCCTTCGAATCCGGCACCTTCGCCGCGCTGCCGTGGGAAATCAGCCCGGTGGACGCGTGGCAGGTGGTCGCGGGTGACGCGGCCGATGGCGTCTACTACGCGGCCCGCAGCGCGCCGCTCGCGGACGGTGGCACGGCGGTGCTCGTGGTCACCCTGGCGATTTCCTCGCCAGGCGAGGTCGCCTTCTGGGTGAAG
>JACPHN010000218.1 GCA_016188575.1 Candidatus Schekmanbacteria bacterium | reverse complement strand
CGACCTGAGGCCGTGGCGGAGGCGCGAAATCCCTGTCAAAAGGTGTCCCGAGCGGGCAACTCGCCGTGGGAGAACTGCAAGCTCTCGCCTTTGGGGGCGCGTGCCAGGCGATGCGCAACTCGTGGGATGAATCGCGCCCCTCCGCGCCGAACCTGCGGCGTGAAGAAGTGTAATGGACGAAACTGGACATTCGGCCGACGCCGCATCCTGCGGCGGCACTTGCCACGTTTTCTTGGCTACAATCCGTCGGGAGGGGGCCTCTGTCACGGCGACGTCGAGCAGGTGGTGGATCCAGGGTGCCGGTGCGCCAGCAGCGCTCACCGCCGGCCCCGCTACCTCGCCTGAGACTGGACATGGAGTCCGGCGAGCGATAACCTCTGTGGGTGAGCCCGGTCCGCGACCACGCCTCTTGCTCCGACCGCAGCGGTCCGCGTCTCAGCTCTTTCAGCGGAGAACCTGACACTGAAGATGACGCGTTCGTACGCCCGCGCCTCGCTTGCTGCCGTCGCGCTCCTCGCCCTGGCAGGGCCATCCTCGCCGTGCCGCGGCGCGGACCTGCTCGACCGCATCGAGATTCTGCAGCTCGCCAACGGCATCCCGCTCTATCTGGCGCCAGCCGAATCGGCCGACACCGTGAACATCGAGATCCGCGTGAACGTAGGCACGACAGCCGAAACCGACGCTGAAGTCGGCGCCGCTCATCTGCTCGAGCACTCGCTGTTTCGCGCCGAGGAGCTCCAAAGCGACATGACGTACCTGCAGGTGATTTCGCAGGAGGGGGGCAAGGCGAACGCATCGACGGGGAGCGACAGCACCACGTTCTGGGCGATTGTTCCCGCGGAAAAAGGGAGCTGGTTGATCGAGCTGATGGCGCGCATGCTCCTCGAACGACAGCTTACCGACGACCAGGTCGAAATGGAAAAAGCGACAGTGGCGCTCGAAATCGGCGAGATCCATCCCCTCGTGGCGTTTTTGGGCTTTGACCCTGGCTTGATTTTTCATCCGCCCTACCTCGAGGTGCCGGGCTTCTGGGAGCGGGAGCTTGGCATGCCCGCTGAACCTAGGCCCAGCCAGAACCAGATACGCCTGCGGACTGCCAAGCTCCGCCGCCATCACGTTCAGGGGCTCTACGACCGCTACTACCACGCGGGGAACCTGGTCATTTTCGTCGCCGGTCGCTTCGACCGGGACTCTATCCACTCCAGTTTCGCTCGGGCTTTTGGAGCCTGGCGTGGGACAGGCTCGGCGATCCTGCCCCCGGATCCGTTGCCAACGCTGAACCGGCGGCCGTATCGCTCGATTACCCCGGCCGGCGAGCGATGCCGGATACAGGTGGGTACCCGCTTCATCGACCTGACCCCGCGGGCGGAAGTGGCGCTCAGGGCGTACCTCGATCAGGCGGCGTTCGAGCTGATGAAAGTGCTTCGCAACGAAAGAGGTGAAACGTACACGGTCTCGCCAATCGTGTCGCTGCGCCACAACTTCGGCTGGGCCGGCCTGTCGCTGGCCGCACCCCCTCACGCCTTTCAACGGAACTTGGAGTTGGTGCGGGCAAAGGTGCGGGAGGAAGCAACGGCAGGGGGAGTGACCGAGGAGCAGTTTGACTTCGCAAGACAGCGTTATCTGCAGAAGCACGACCTGGACGAGCCGGACGTTTCCACCATGATGGCCTTCGCATACCAGGCGTATTCCAGCATCAGGCGGTACGGAAGCATGGTGTCGCCTTACAAGCTGATTCAGCAGATGGACGTGAAAACATATCGCGACGAGCTGCGCCGGTTGTTTGACCCGGAAGCCGCAGTCGAGGATCTCGATGTCCCACCTCTGCTGTTCCGCGGTGATGTGGTCGTCATGGCAATGCTCGTAATCATTCTGTGCAGCCGGGTTTTTCGCCTGGTGTTTAGGCGCCGGTTTCGACATGACGAAGTACGCTGGATCCGCAAGCTCGCTTACCCGCCATTGCGCATGCTGGAGATCGGGGTGGCGTTTGCCGGCTTTCTGCTCTCGATCCATGTGTTTTTCTTGCTTCGCTATGCCCTGATCTGGCTTGACTTTCAGGATTGGTCGATCGGCGCCTGGTATTTCAGCGGACTGCTGGAGACGGCCGTTGCATTCTGCCTCTACGCCGCCATGTTCGTGTTCGTTCCTCGCAAGCTGATGGTGATTGGCGACGATCTTGTGGTGAAGTGTATTTCGTACTGGTCGTACCGGATTCCGCTGGCGAGCATCACCAAGGTTTCGACGGTGCGGATCCTGAGCTGGCCCTTCCCGCTGCGGTTGTGGTTGGGCAGGGTGCGCCATCGCGTGGTGTCCACACGCCTGGCGTTCTGGCAGCCCGTGCTCCTGGTTGAGACCGATCGTGGCAAGTCGTACGCCTGGTCGGTAACGCGGCCCCGGGACGCTGCTGCCGAGCTGATCGGCCTGCTTCGTCCACAGCCGCCCGGCGACGCCGGTAGCGCGGGCGGCGCGGAACCGGTGGAGACGCCCAGACAGACCGGCGCCGTCGAAAACCGGACGGACAGCGGGCCATGACGCGAAAAGGGCAGATCGTGGCGCTGGCGCTGGCCGTTACCGCCGCCACATTCCTCGCCTGGCGGTTGCTTCGCCCGCTGCACACTTTCGCGGTAGCGGACGCCTTTGCGCACCCACTCGCGACACCCGCGAACGTCTCGCCGGGCGCCTTGTCCGCCAAGACCTGTGGCGCCTGCCACGCCGACTTCTATGCGGAATGGTCGACGAGCATGCACGCGCGCGCCTGGACCGATCCGTATTTTCAGGTCGATTTTCGCTACGACGGGTCGCTTCCGGTATGCAAGAACTGCCATATTCCACTCGACCGGCAGCAGGAGCAGCTCGTCTTGGGCTTTCGCGATGACGAGCGGTTTGATCCCATTCTTGCGCCCAACCCGGCGTTTTCGCCCGAGCTCCAGAGCGAAGGCGTCACCTGTGCGGCCTGCCACCTGCGCGGCGGCCAGATCGCAGGCCCATTAGGCACTGCCGCCGCGGCCCATCCCGTCACCCCAATGGGCGACCCCAACGAGACCTGCATCCGTTGCCACGTGGTGGGCGGCCGGCGTTGGGACGCGTTTTATCGCCTGCCACCCTGCGGCACCGTGGCCGAGATTCGCGACACCGCCGGCGGCTCGACCGCAGGAGCTGACCAGGCGGAGCTCTTCGCACGCGACGCCGCGTCGCTCGGCTGCGTCAGGTGTCACATGCCACCAGTCGAGCGGACGCTGGTGCCGGGAGGTACGAGTCGCCCTGCCCGAAGGCATTGGTGGCGGGGTGGCCATAGCCCGGACATGGTCCGATCCGGGCTTGCCGTGGACTTCGACGCTCAGCAGGGCATCTGCCCTACGCCCGAGCTCACGCTGTCGGTCACCAATGTCGGTGCGGATCACTATCTCCCGACGGGCACTCCCGACCGCATGCTGACGCTTGCAATTTCGCTGTATGACGCCGCCGGCGCCGAGGTGGAGACTCGCCGCCAGACGCTGGAGCGGACGATTCTGTGGCGTCCGTTCATCTTCGATCTGTGGGATACGCGCCTGCGCAAAGGGCAGACCGTGCGCCTGCACCTGAAGCCTCGGTGCGGCTCCATGAAGCGCGCTGTAGCCGTCGAGGCCATGGTCCGGTACCATCTCGTCGGGGAGCGGCGCCGGCGAAAGATCGGCTATCAGAACAACCACGAAATGGTCGCCTTTGACGTGTTTCGGCAACGCGTATCGCTGGAGCAAGGCCAGCCCGCGCCGCGCTGATCCCGCCGACAACATCCGGTCGTGTGCATGATTACGCATGGAGGAAACCACGAGCCGCAGTCGCCGCCGGTGGGGGGAGGCGGGGACGGTGGTGTGGCGGAGCGACGTCGGCGCCGGCGCCGGCGCGCGCGCGCGTTGCTTCTGCTCGCCGTGGGCGCGACGGCGGGCGCGGTCTGGTACCGGCTGCCGGCGCTTCACGAGACGCCGCGGCTCTGGCTTGGAATTTCGATCATCGCCGTGGACGTGCCGGAGAATGGCGACGTTGACGGCGCGAGTCGAAAGGGAATTCGCGTCGACCGTGTGGCCGCAGAGTCGCCGGCCGCGGCCCATGGCCTCCGAAGCGGGGACATCATCGAGGCGATCGATGGGCGGCCGCTGGGCGGGAGTGGCGATCAGGTTATCCAGGAGCTCTGGGATGCCGTCGGCGACCGGCACGAAGGCGATGCGCTGCGCCTGGGGATCGTGCGCGAGGAGACCACGGTGCACCGCCTCGCCGGCGACCTGTCGCCGGAGGCCGCAGCGCGCGTGCGCACGGATCTCCTCGAGCAGGCCGAGGCGGCATTGCGCGGTGCGCTCGCGGAAGCGCCACCGGGAGCTACCGTGGCACTGCAAGGGCAAAGGCAGCGGCAGTCTCTTACGGTTGACGTGCCGCTCGTGGCGCGACCGCTCCGCGCCCCGCGCGCCTCTGCATCGCCACCGCCCGAACGCTGGCTTGCGGCGGTGCCGGCGGTTTCCTTGGAAGCAGTGCTGGCGGCTCGGTGGCTGTCCACGCGCGGCCGCCCGAATCCGATCGCGAGCGTACTTGCCGAGCTGCGCGCCGAAGATCGGCCCGCGGACGCCTGCCGGCTGTCGCTTGCGGCGGCCGCTCGCCGCTACCCGTGGCAAATGCTGGCGCTCGCGCAACGCCAGGTGGGCGAGATCGGCGCGGCCTTTGCCGCCACCGACACCTGGTCGAGCGCGGCGCTGCTGCGGGCGCTGGCCGTCCTGGCAGACGAGCCTCGAGCCGGAATCGGAGCCGGCACTGGCACCACTACCGGCGGACGCACGCGGCTCGAGCAGATGGAAGTGGCCGTCGGTCGCAGCCGCACGATGATTACCCGGGCTTTCGATGACCTGTCAGAGGCGGATCGACAAATCCTGGCAACTTCATTGGCAACCCCCGCCAAGGGCGGCGCTGCCGCCACCGGCGAGATTGCGCCGCGGCAACTCCTGGAGGTCGCCGAAAAGATCGACCATGAGGCGCTCTATGCCGCCGCGCTCGCGCTCGCCTCGGTGCTCGAGCGCGATTTCTTGCTCGCTTTGGAGCGCGAGCTGAGAGCAGAGCACGCGGCGCATTTGACCGATCCCGTGCTCGTGGATCGAGCTGGCCCGGCGGGGCGCACGGTGGTGAGCGGCACCGCGCGGAATCGGCACCGCGGCGAAGTTGCCGCGCTCGCCATCGACCTCGGCGGTGACGATGTCTATGCGGATGGCACCGCCGCGGCGCGCTGGCCCGGTATGCCGGTTGCGGTCGCCGTCGACTTCGCGGGCGACGATGCCTACCAGGCGACGGCCGCGGTAGCGCAGGCGGCGGCTGTCGGCGGCATCGCGGTGCTTGTCGACCTCGCCGGCGACGACTCGTATCTGGCCACGACCGTCGCCCAGGGCAGCGCTATCGCCGGTATCGGCCTGCTCCTCGACGCAGCGGGCGATGACGCCTACCGGGGCCAGGAGCTCACGCAAGGTGTCGGGCAAGTCGGCGCCGGCATCCTCGCGGATCTGGGGGGCGCCGATACCTACGAGGCCGGAGCGCTCGGACAGGGGCTCGGTCTGTCCAGGGGCATCGGCCTGCTGCTGGACCTGACCGGGAATGACCGCTACTATCTCAAGGGACGGTACGCCAACGATTATGGGGACCCTGGCCTGTACAACGGGCTCGGGCAGGGCTGCGGGTTCGGCGATCGCGACGAGGAGGCATCCGGAGGCGCCGGAATCCTGATCGATGCCGCAGGCCACGATCGGTTCGAGGGCGGCCACTTCTCGCAGGGCGGCGGCGTCTACCATGGCTGGGGCGTCTTGTGGAACGGCGGCGACGGAGACGACACGTATGTGGGCTCGCGCTACAACCAGGGATTTTCCGCGCACTTCGGCGCCGGCCTTCTCTACGATGAGGGGGGCGACGATCGCTACTCGACCTTGCAGGGAGCAGCCCAGGGCCTGGCCTGGGACCTCTCCGCATCCGTGTTTGTCGATGCTCGCGGCCGCGACACATATTGGGGCGGTGAGTTTTTTTCGCAGGGAGCCGCCGCGCAGAGCGCCTTTGCTCTTTTTGTCGACCGCGGCGGGCAAGATCGCTATGGAGGCGCCGATGATCCCGGCATCGGCGGACCGAACGAGTATCATGAAGGAACGTCTTTTGCCCTGGCCGTGGATGCCGGCGGAGATGCCGACGAATATGAGCACGGAGCGCAAAACAACGACGCTGTGGCGCGCGGGGAGCTGGCGTTGCGCCTCGATCTTGCGGGCACGGTGAGCGGCGAGCTCGCTGCGGAGGCGCCATGAGACGCGTGCGGGTGACAGCGGCGGTACGGGCGGCGGTACTGGTTTCGGTCGTCGCGCTCGCGTGCTCGGGAAGGGCGCGCAGCGGCCCGGCTGCCGGCGGCGAACGGGCGGTCCCCCTGAACGCACTCATTCTCACCATTGATTCGCTGCGCGCCGACCACCTCGGTTTCATGGGCTACCCGCTGCCGACCTCCCCCGTTCTGGACGAGCTGGCGCGGCACTCGATCGTCTTCGAGCACGCTCGCAGCCCCGGCACCTGGACGAGCCCGTCGCTCATTTCGCTGTTTACCTCGCTGTTTCCTCCCGCGCATGGGGTCGAGGGCCGCGGCGTGGTGCCGTCCCCCCGGCTTCACACCCCCGTCGAGGCCGCGCAGGAAGCCGGCTACGCGGCCTTTGGCTACACGCTCGGCGAAAACTACGAAAACCTCGGTTTCGCGCCGATTCCCGACAAGGACCTCGTTCGCCTGCTGCGGAACCGCGAACAGGGGCCGTTTCTGGCATGGATGCACCTGCGCGGGCCGCACCTGCCCTATTCACCCCCGATGGAGGTGTGGCGGCAGTTCTGGCCGGGTGGTACGGCGCCCAGCGACGAGGTCCGCGCCCGATTGCGGCGCCTGATGGCCGAACCGATGGTCTTCAAAGGCAGTTGGACTGCCGTAGCCGGAGATGCGGAGTGGATTCGCTCCCTATACGACGCCGAAGTCAAGGCGCAGGACGAAGCGGTGGGCGAGATCCTGCGCGTGCTTGCCGAACAGCGGCTTGACGAGCGGACCTTGGTCGTCGTCACCTCCGACCACGGCGAAGAGCTTCTTGACCACGGCTACATCGGGCACGCCTCCACGAGCCGTGACAGCGCGCCCTACGAAGAGCTCTTGCGCGTGCCCTTGCTGGTTCATATTCCCGGTTATCGCGAAGGCGCGCGCGTCGGCGCGGGGTATCCGGTGGGGCTCGAAGACGTCCTCCCCACAGTTCTCGCGGCGATCGGCGTGAAGATTCCGCGGCGGCTCCACGGGCGAAACCTGCTGCCTCTGGTCGAAAACCCACGGGAATGGCGGAACCGCCCGATGTGCGCGCGCGCCACGCCGTGCGGCTGGCAATGCGAGAACCGCGCCGAGCGCCGCCGCAATGAGGCAGTCGTCGATGGCGCCATAAAGCTGTTGCGCCGGCGTGACGAGAGCGGGGCGACGATTACTGAGGAGCTCTACGATCTCTCCCGTGACCCCGGCGAGCACCATGCGCTGCCGCCGCACGCCGTCGACGCGAGTGAAATCAAGCGGCTGAGAGCGATTCTGGATCGCTGGGGCCGATCGGCCCGCTGGCGACCTGCACCGCGGCCTTGGCTCGCACCGAAATCGTAGTGGTCGAGGCGACAATGCCTCCCTCCGCGCCTCCCCCCTGCGGCGGCGGGAGGTGAGGTAGGGGGTCTTCGTGATGCGCTTTTCGCACAGCTTGCGGGCTAACAGGCGGGCGATCCGCGGGATCGCTCGCCGCTTGCCAGCGGTCGCCCGCGCGGCTACAGTTGCTCCGAGAACCGAAGGAGCGGCGGCTCGCCACCGAGCCAGGTGCTCCGCGCCGCCGCGGATCCCTCCCAGCCAAGGCACCGCTCATGAGCACCAAGCGCATCATCGAAACCCACCGCGAGATACGCGCCGTTCTGGATCGACTCGCCCGGTCCTGCGACCTCCCCGAGGTCTGCGCGATTCTCGGTGATCTCGGATCGCTACTTCCCCCGCATTTCGCGGACGAGGAGCGGTCTGACGGCTTCTTTGCGCGCGTCGTTTCGGAGAATCCGAATCTCGACTCGCGTGTGTGCTCCCTCCAGCGCCAGCACACCGATATCACGGCCGATGTTGCGTCCCTCGAAAGCGATGTTCGTGACTACCTGGAACGTGCGGTCGCGCGTTTTTTCGCCCGCCGCGACGCCCTCGTCGAGCTCCTGCGCGCGCACGAGGACGCCGAAAACTCCCTGGTCATGGACGCCTTTCTCACCGACCTCGGAGGCAGCGAGTAAGGCGAGAGAGCTTCACCTTCCGGCTGCACGATCACGGTTTCGGCAAGTAGCGCCTGAGGATGAGCAGCCACCGGCGCCACAGCGCGCGGTTTCCCGTCAGCTTGCAATACAGGTAGACGAACGGCGTGAGCACAAGGATGATGATGAATTTCGAGGGAAGGTCGCTTCGACCCATGGCTGCCTCCTGAGCCCACCCAGTCATGATGCGAGCAGGTCACTATCTTCTAACAGCCGTCCGCCGCGAAAGATCCGGTTGCCATCGATGCTGATCTCGCCCCCGCGGCGAATGTCCTTCACCAGGTCCCAATGGATGGCCGACTCGTTCCGCCCACCGCATTCTTCATATCCCTGGCCGAGCGCGATGTGAATCGTGCCCGCCGCCTTCTCGTCGAAGGCGACGTCACCCGTCAGGCGGTCAACGGCGCCATTGATTCCTATGCCGATCTCCCCGATGCCGCGCGCCCCATCGTCGATGGCGAGCAGTTTCTCGACGAAGTCGCCATTGCGTCTCGCCCGCACCTCCACCACGCGCCCGGACGCGATCCGCAGGGCGAGCTCCTCCACCGGCGTGTCCTGATAGTAATACTGCGGCGTCTCGAAGTAGATGTAGCCCTCAGTGCTAGTCTCCACCGGGCTGCTGAAGAGCTCGCCGTCCGGCAGGTTCCAGTAGGTGCAATCGTCGGCGACGAAGCGCCTGCCGGTGACGTCCATGGTGAGATCCACGCCGGGTCCCTGCAGCCGGAGACGGGAGCCGCTGGTCAACAGTGCGGTCGCGGTGCGGAATCGCCCGTAGAGCGCTCGCAAGTCGACAGCCATCACCCGAAAAAAAAGCTCGAGATACTCGTCCCACCCCATGTGCGCACGCATCGCGTAGTATGGGTTGGGGAAGAGTGTGCTGCACGACGGCAGCTCGTAGAGCCGCTGTCGTGCTCGGTGTCGAGCCTTGCGCATGGCCGCGAGCTTTTCCATGTCGGCGCCGGCCAGGCTGCCGGACGGCGTTTCGCACTCGACCATGATATACCGCGTCGCAGAAGCGATGCGCGCGCTCTCCACCGGGGAAACCGCCGCCAGCATTTCGAGGGATGCAGCCTCCAGAGCGATCCGCCTCGCTTCGGGAATCTTGACTTCGAGCTCGACCAGGCTGCCCAGGCCGAGCACCCGGCGGTACAGCGCGAGCAGTAGCGGCCGCGCCCCGATGTCACCGTCCAGCCAGACCGTCTCGCCCGGCCCTTCGATCCGGGTAAGCTCGCACAGCGTCGCTGCAATGGCTTCGATCTCTTTCTCCCAATCCCCTGCCCAGTCGCCCTGTGCCCACACGTTACTTCTCCCGTCCGCCGATGCGCTGACCCTTGTGCTCCTATTTAGGCCGCCGGTCAGGCGCGAGTCAATGGCCGGCCCCGCGGGCCTCGACCGCCGGCACCTGCGGTTCGTCGCACCCTCTCCCCAGCAAGTGCGGAAACTGGGCGGCGGCGGAATGTGGTTTGCACCATGGCGGGCGCAATGCGCGTGGACACTTGCATAGGAGCATCACCCGACATTCGGCCGACGCCGGAAATTCGCTGGCACAGCGGGCAAAAAGCGGTTACAAATTCTATGGCCGCCCTCGAGCACGGCCTCGAAGCCAGGAACGGAGCACGCCATGACCGCTTTTCGGACTGCCACCACCACCGCCGCTGCCGACAGCAACCGCACGGGGCTCAGTGTCGAGGCGCTCGCGAGGGGTTTCCTGGATAACCTGTACTACCTCCAGGCGCGATTCCCGCCTATCGCCACCACCAACGACTACTACCTGGCGCTCGCCTATACGGTTCGCGATCGCCTTCTCCGGCACTGGATCCGTACCGCCGAGACCTATTTCGAACGCGCCAGCCGAACAGTATGCTATTTGTCCGCCGAATACCTGCTCGGCCCGCACCTCGGGAAGAACCTCATCAACATGGGGATCGAGAAGCAGGTGCGGCAGGCCGTCGCGCAACTTGGCCTTGGTATCGATCTCGAGGCGTTGCTCGAACGCGAGGAGGAGCCGGGCCTTGGCAATGGCGGGCTCGGACGGCTCGCCGCCTGCTATCTCGACTCGCTCGCAACTCTCGAGATCCCCACGATCGGGTACGGGATCCGCTACGAATTCGGCATCTTCGACCAGGAAATCCGCGATGGCTGGCAGCTCGAGGTTACCGACAAGTGGCTGCAGCTCGGCAACCCGTGGGAAATCCCGCGGCCGGAAATTGCCTACAACATCGGGTTTGGCGGGGGCACGGAGACCTACACCGCCGGCGACGGGCGCCAGCGCGTCCGCTGGGTGCCCGCCCACGCGGTCCGCGGTATCGGCTACGATACGCCGCAGCTCGGCTATCGCGTCAACACCGCCAACATGCTGCGCCTGTGGTCGGCACAAGCATGCGAGTCGTTCGACTTCGAAGCCTTCAATGTCGGTGACTACTATGGCGCGGTCGAGGAGAAGCTCATCTCCGAAAACTTGACCAAGGTCCTCTATCCAAACGACGAGCCGATCCAGGGCAAGGTCCTGCGCCTGGAGCAGCAGTACTTTTTTGCGTCGTGCTCACTTCAGGACATGATCCGGATCCACCTGCAGCGCGCGCATAACCTCGACGATTTTCACCTCAAGTACGTGGTGCAGCTCAACGACACGCACCCCTCGATCGCTATCGCCGAGCTCATGCGGCTTCTTGTCGACGAGCACGACTACGCGTGGGAAACGGCCTGGGACATTACGCGTCGAACCTTCGCCTATACCAACCACACGCTACTGCCCGAAGCGCTGGAACGATGGCCGCTACCGCTGTTTGCCTCTCACTTGCCGCGCCACCTCGAGATCATCTACGAGATCAACCGCCGCTTTCTCGACGAGGTGCGGGCGCGCTATCCCGGCGACGATGCCCGCGCCGCGCGCCTCTCCCTGATCGACGAGAGCGGCCAGCGCTTCGTGCGCATGGCGCACCTCGCATGTGCCGGCAGCCATGCGGTCAATGGCGTTTCGGCTCTGCATACCGAGCTCCTGAAGCGGCGCACCATGAAAGACTTTCACGAGCTGTGGCCGCAGAAGCTCACCAACATCACCAACGGCGTGACTCCCCGCCGGTTCATGGTCCTGGCCAACCCCGGCCTGTCGCGCCTCATTTGCGACGCCATTGGCGACGGGTGGATCAAGGACCTCGAGCAGCTCAGGCGCCTCGAACCCCTTGCCGACGACCCGGCGTTTCGCGAAGAGTTTCGCCGGGTCAAGGTGGCTTGCAAGCGCAACCTCGCCGAATTCGCCCGCAGGTCCATGGACACGGAGATCTCCGCTGAATCTCTCTTCGACATCCAGGTCAAGCGCATACACGAATACAAGCGGCAGCACCTGAACGTCCTCCACATCCTTACGCTCTACAACGAGATGAAACGCCGTCCCCAGGACGACTTCGTTTCGCGCACGTTTTTTTTCGGCGGCAAGGCGGCGCCTGGGTATCGGATGGCAAAGCTGATCATCAAGCTGATCAATTCGGTCGCCGAGATCATCAATAGTGATGCGGACGTTGCCGGTCGACTCCGCGTTTCGTTCATTCCGGATTTCAATGTCAAGACCGGCCAGCGCATCTATCCCGCTGCTGACCTCTCCGAGCAGATCTCGCTCGCCGGCACCGAAGCCTCGGGGACTGGCAACATGAAGCTCGCGCTCAATGGTGCCTTGACCATCGGTACTCTGGATGGGGCAAACATCGAAATCCGGGCGGCCGTCGGGGAAAACAACTTCTACCTGTTCGGCCTGACGGCCGAGCAGGTAGAGGTGACCCGAGCTCGCGGCTACCATCCTGGCGAGATTGCGGATGGCGATGCCCGCCTGCGGGAAATCCTCACGCAGCTCCGCAATGGCGTCTTCTCGGGTGGCGACAAGCACCTGTTTGCGCCTCTGGTCGACGATCTGCGCACCCGTGACCCCTACCTCGTGCTTGCCGACTTCGATGACTACGTCGCGTGTCAGCAGCGCGTGAGCGCGGCCTTCCGCGATGTCGAGGCATGGACGCGTACCGCGATTCTGACGGTGGCGCGTATGGGGTGGTTCTCGTCGGACAGGGCGATTCGCGAATACTGCGAGCGGATCTGGAAGGTCGAACCGGTGTCCGTGACGCTCGAATTGCTCTAGCCCGATCTTGCCGGGTGTCGCGGCGGACGGCCCGGTTCACCTGTCGCCCGGAATCTACCGCCGGTTTGACGTCGGAGCCCTTTCCGCGTAGCTTGAGGGCGAACCGCCGGTGGGTTCAGTTCGCTGTGCCACCTCGCCTTCAAGCGGTCCAGCTCCAAGCGGCGGGTGAGCGCGTCGGGAACGGCCGCGCCGGCCTCACTGAGATAGCGCCCCTCGCGCCGATCCAGATCCTCCCACGAGCAGTCCGCGAGCCCATCGATCAGAAACGCATCCAGAATCGCCGGCCCGCCCACTTGCTTGCGCAGGTCCGAGGTCAGCAGCCCGCGCACGCGTCGCGCAAATTCAGCGGGAGCTCCTGCCCACAGCGCAACACCGCCCAGCATGATGGGACGCGATATCGAGATTTCCCGGACTTCCTTCCAGATCCGGCTCGAAGCCTCCGTCATCGCTTCGAGGAGGTAGCGTGGCACGATGCCGACCTCGGCCTGGCGAAAGAGCACCGCCGACACCGTTGAGGCCGGCGAGTCGGTCTCGATGGCCTGGCGGAAAAAGGTGCGCAGATCGAGCTGGTTGCGAAAAACGATCACGTTGAACCAGTCGACCACGTCGATGCCGAGGTCGTTCATGGCGAGAATGGCGCCCTTTGCCTGCTCGATTCGTTGAATCGGGGAGTCGCGCCGCACGATCAACGAGTAGGTGAGCTCCTGCGAGCCGTCGACGACGGCGCACACCAGCGGTTCGTATCCCCAGCGGAAGCCGCGCTGCAGCAGGTAGCCGCCGTGAAGTGCCGCAACCCACGGGAAGGCGCCGCCCCTGGAGTCTATCTCCGAAAAATACCGCTCGAGGTCCTCGCGGTGCCGGAATAATCGCGGACGAAAATCGACCAGACCCTGCTCGCGGAACAGATCCGAGTAACTTTGCATCCCATCGGCGAGCCGCGTCAGCGGCATCGCGGCGGCATCGGGGTTGAACAGCACGAGATCACTCTGGGGGAGCGCGATCAACGCGGGCTCATCGCCGCTACAAGCCAGCGACACCGCGCCGAGGACGAGCCACGCCGACAGCGCCATCCACGCCGCTTTCGCCGCGCGCAATGAAGCGTTGTGCGTCCGCTGCCCTGTCATGGGGAATCGCCGCGGAACCGAGCACAGCGAGGTCTCGGGAGGCGCCCGCCGCCGCAGGCGGTGGGAGGGAGCCCGAACCCCGGCCTGAAGGCCGCGGTTTCGGCGGTGGCTTGGGCGGGGTCCAAACCCACGAGTTGCGCACCTGGCATCTGTGAGTGACGGAAAATGCAGGCGAGACCAGGCGCAGAGCCCGCAGGAGGAGCCCTATGCCTGCGCAGTGCTGACATCGGCAAGCCACGGTGGCTGATTCCCTTGCAACCCAAGAAGTGAGGGAAGGCCAACGTCCGAAACACGTGTCGTAGATCTTGGCGCAGGAGTGCTGTTCAGCGCCACGGTACAGAATCTCGTGGTGCGGTGGTATCTGTTCACCGCCTCCCCCGCTTGCAGGGGGAGGCAGGGAGGGGGGCGCCTGCGACACTTGTAGAGGAGCATCACCCGACATTCGGCCGACGCCCAAAAAGCCGGCATCACGGGAGCCCAGAAAGGCGATCACTGTCACCTTTCTTGGACGCCAGCTTGACACGGCCCGCGGCCGAGCTTAAAGACTGCAAGACTCATACATATCGTGCCTCGCCAACAAACGCGTCGCGAAGCGGTTTCGCCCGATTTGCTCCGGGTGTGCCGAACAGCGACGCGCGCGTCGTGACGACCCTACGACGTGCAGGAGCTCCAACATCATGAAGGTTTCCTTACGACGCATCATTGCCGGTGTCGCCGTATTCGGTGCACTCTTCTTCCAGGTCAGCTCGCTATTCCGGATCGAAATCGCACAGCATGCAACGCTTGCCGCCCTGTCCGCGAAGCTCGCGGAGCTTCGCCGTGCCGAGCGGGAGCTGGCGGCACAGGCCGCCTACCTGGCAAGACTCGACGCGGACCTGGGCGAATTTCGGGACATTCTTGAGCTCGTCCGCTCGTTTCGCACCGGGCTTGCGCGCCATGAGGAGCGCGCGCTGGCGCGCGTGATTCAGGATGAAGCCCATAGCCTCAGCCTTCCTCCCGCGATGCTCATGGCGGTAATCGCGATCGAAAGCGCCTTTCAGGCATCCGCCCGATCCGAAGATGGTGCGGTC
Source organism: Candidatus Schekmanbacteria bacterium (assembly GCA_016188575.1). GTDB lineage: Bacteria > CSSED10-310 > JACPHN01 > JACPHN01 > JACPHN01 > JACPHN01. The sequence continues at coordinate 20,885 of JACPHN010000218.1, read as the reverse complement.
GGGCTGATGCAGATCCAGCCCGCAACCGCCGAGCGACTGGCCACCGAAAGAGGAATGTTGTGGGCCGGCGAGCAGACCTTGCTCGACCCCATTCAGAACGTCCGCATCGGGACCTACTACCTGTCGAAGCTGATCGTGCAGTTCGAAGACATCGCCGTGGCGCTCGAGGCGTTCTGCAAGGGTCCGCGAGCGGTTGCCGAGCAGCTCGAGAAAGGCGCGCGCACTCGGGGGAGATACTCGTCCAAGGTGCTTGAGCGCATGCGCGACTTCGAGCCCGCATTCGCGTCCACCGCGGGTTTTCGCCTCAGAGGTGTGTAGTGGAGACCGCGAACCCGGCGCTTGAGCCCGTCTGCCGAGGCGTCTCTCGCCTCACATTTACGGCGCCGTACGCAGGAGCGCTCGAGGGTGACGTCAATGCCTATTTGGTCGGCGATCGCGAAGGAGTGCTCATCGACACGGGTTATCCCTGGGCTGCGGGAGACGTCGAGCGGCGCGCTTTGTGGGAACGCCTGGGCAGACCGCGCGCCGTGCTGCTGACGCACGGACACCCCGACCACGTGGGCGGGGTCGCGGCGCTGGCCGCACTTGGAGTCCCTATCTACGCCCACGCCGCGGAGGCCCCGGTGCTCGCCGCGGCCGGACTCGCCGGAAGCTGGCGGGAGTTGCCGGGCGCCGCTGTCGACACTGCGCACGGCGCGCTCGCCGTCCTGCACACGCCCGGTCATACGCCCGGGCACTGTTGCTTCGAGCTCGCCGCGTGCGGCATCCTGTTCTCGGGCGACCTGGTTCTGGCGCGCGGGACGACGTGGATCGGCCCACCCTTCGGGGACATGCGCGCGTATTTGGACTCCCTGCGCCAGATCGCCGCGCGCCCGGCGCTGGCCATCCTGGCCTCGGCTCACGGCCCCCTCGACGCGGCGCCCGAAAGGCGCGCCACAGCGGTTCTGGAGCATCGATTGCAGCGCGAGCAGCAGGTCTTGGCCGCCCTCGCCTCCGGCCCGGCCACGGCAACCGCAGTGGCAACCGCCATCTATGCAGCCGAAGTGCCGCAGGCGCTGATGCCCTTCGCCCGCATGACCGCGTTGGCTCACCTGGACATGCTCGTTAGCGAGGGCCGAGCGCTCTCGGCTGGCGAGGCACCGGACGGCGACCCCGTGTTTTTGCTGCCGTAGTCCTGCAGCCGAGGAGCCCGTCGCCCGCCATGATCGTCTACCCCTGATTCCACCGCCCCTGCGACTGCAAACTGCTCGGAAAGCGCATCACGAACACCCCACCGCCCGCCCCCGCTGGCGGAGGGAAGGACCACACGATCCAAGCACCAAGCGGTGGGAGCAGCACCTCCCCGGCTTGCGGGAGGAGGGATGGAGGGGGGCGCTGTCGCGTCGACGTCAAGCAGCCGGTGGATTCAGGTACCCTTGACGCGGTGGCTTCTCCCCTGATACCGTCCGACTCCGAGATCTCCTCCGCTACTCCCGAATGAACAGCTTGCCTGATACGGGTATCGCCATGGGCGCCTTTCCTCCCGTTCCCGAAAACCCATCTTTCCCCGACCTCGAGCGGCAGATCCTCTCGCTCTGGGAAAAGACCGACGCCTTCCGGAGATCCGTCGACCAGCGCGCCGCAGATGATGCGTACGTGTTCTACGACGGCCCTCCGTTCGCCACGGGGCTGCCTCACTATGGGCACCTTGTCGCCTCCACGATCAAGGATATCGTGCCCCGCTACTGGGCAATGCGCGGCAAGCGCGTGGAGCGGCGCTTCGGGTGGGATACCCATGGGCTGCCGATCGAAATGGAGATGGAGAAGGCCCTGGGCCTCACCGGACCGGCGTCGATCCGGCAATACGGCGTCGACAAGTTCAACGAGGCATGCCGGGCCAACGTCTTGCGCTATACCGAGCAGTGGCGGGAAACGATCACGCGGCTCGGCCGCTGGGTCGATTTCGACGACGACTACAAGACCATGGACCTCGAGTTCATGGAGTCCGTGTGGTGGGTGCTTTCGCAGCTTTGGCAGCGCGGCCTGGTCTACAGGACGTTTCGCGTCATGCCGTACAGTTGGCGGCTGTCGACACCGCTGTCAAACTTCGAGGCAAACCTCGACTATCGGGACGTTCAGGATCCGGCGATCACCGTTCGGGTGCCCCTGGACGGCGACCCCGACGGTGCCTCGCTGTTGATCTGGACCACGACCCCCTGGACGCTGCCGTCCAATCTGGCGATCGCCGTCGGCCCGGATATCGACTATGTCCGCGCGCGCTGGGCAACAGATGGGCGCGTGTACGTGCTCGCCCGCGCCCGGCTCGAGGCCACCCTGGACAACGACGCGGAAATCCTCGCCGAGCTCAAGGGCAGCGAGCTGCTAGGTCTCGGCTATGCCCCGCTGTTCCCCTTTTTCGCGGAGAAAAAGACGCACCCCCGCGGCAAGGGTGGCGCTTTCTTCGTCATTCCCTCGGCGAGTGTGACGACCGATGAGGGAACCGGGCTCGTGCACATGGCGCCGGCGTACGGCGAGGAGGACTTCTACGCGTGCGCCGCCGCCGGGATCGAGCCCGTCGATCCCGTGGACGAGGAAGGTCGCTTTCTTCCCGCCGTCCACAGCTATGCCGGCCAGCACGTCAAGGATGCCGACAAGAACATCATCCGCGACCTGAAGGAGCAGGGTAGCTTGATCCGCCAGACCACGATCCAGCACAGCTACCCATACTGCTGGCGGAGCGGCACGCCGCTCATCTACAAGACCGTACCGACCTGGGCGGTGCGCGTGGAACAGCTCAGGTATCGCATGGTGGAGCTCAACGAGCGAATCCACTGGGTCCCCGACGCGGTAGGGCAGAAGCGCTTCGGAAACTGGCTCGCGGAAGCTCGGGACTGGACAATCTCGCGAAGCCGCTTTTGGGGAACGCCGATTCCCATTTGGGAATGTGAGTCGTGCAAGGCGCTGGATTGCGTCGGGTCTGTGGCGGCGCTGGAACAAAAGACGGCGAGCCGCATCACCGATATCCACCCGCACTTCATCGACTGCTTGACTTACACCTGCGCGGCATGCGGCGGCCAAATGCGCCGTATTCCCGACGTTTTCGACTGCTGGTTCGAGTCCGGCGCGATGCCGTACGCCCAGATCCACTATCCCTTCGCGAACAAGGAGCGCTTCGAGCGCCAGTTCCCTGCCCAGTTCATCGCCGAGGGCCTCGACCAGACCCGCGGCTGGTTCTACACGTTGCTCGTGCTATCGACGGGAATATTCAACGAGCCGCCCTTCTTCAACGTCATCGTCAACGGTATGGTGCTCGCCGAAGACGGCTCCAAGATGAGCAAGTCCAAGCGCAACTTTCCGCCACCGGATCGCATTCTGGACGAGTACGGCGCGGACGCGCTGCGCGCCTACCTGATCGATTCCCCGGTGGTGCGCGCGGAGCCGCTGCGTTTTTCGGAGCGCGGCGTCCGCGAGGTCGTGCGCACGGTGTTGCTGCCCATCTACCATGCCTGGTCGTTCTTCGTACAGTATGCTAACGTCGACGGCTGGGACCCCAGCCGCCACCTGGCCGACACTCCCGCGCTTGGCCAGCGTCCCGAGCTCGACCGCTGGATCCTCTCCGTCCTGCAATCTCTCGTGCGCAACGTCAATAGCGAAATGCAGGGGTACTACCTGTACAAGGTGGTGCCGCCGATGGTCTCCTTCATCGACGATCTGACCAACTGGTACATCCGCCGCAGCCGCCGGCGCTTCTGGCGAAACGCCGACGACGCGGCGAACTGGCAGGACAAGCTGTGCGCCTACGGGACGCTGTACGAGGTTCTGGTGAGCTTTACCAAGGTGCTCGCTCCCGTCCTGCCATTCATCACCGAAACGGTCTATCAGAGCCTGGTCGTCGCGCCAGGCGCGCACGATTCGGCGCGCGAAAGCGTCCACTTGTGCGATTACCCCGAAGTCGAGGATGCCAAGATCGACCGCGACCTCGAGGCGCAGGTCGCCATCACGCGCCAGGTCGTCAGCCGCGGGCGGGCATTGCGCGAACAGCACCGCCTCAGGACGCGGCAGCCGCTCGCGTCATGCACCGTGGTCACGCATGACGAGCTCGAGCAGCGCGCGCTGCGGGCTCACGCCGAGCTGATTTGCGAGGAGCTCAACGTCAAAGATGTCGTTGTGGTTGACGACGACGCGTCGCTTTGCCGGCTGAGCTTCGCCGCGAACTTCCGCACGCTCGGAAAGCGCCTGGGAAAACGCATGAAGGAGGCAGCGGCAACGATTTCGGCGTGGGGCGGCGCGCAATGGCAAGAGCTCCAGGCTGGCCAGACCGTCGAAGTCTGCGGCGAGAGGATTGGATTGGACGACGTGATCGTCACCCGCGCGGCGCGTGGCGACGTCGTCGTGCAAACCGAGGGCACGCTGACCGTGGCGTTCGACACGCACCTTACCGATGAGCTTCGGGCCGAGGGCCTGATGCGTGAGACGGTAAGCAGGCTGCAGAGGCTCCGCAAGGACAGCGGGCTGCAAGTCACCGACCGCATCGAGCTGCGGCTGGCCACTGGCGCCGCCGACCTGCGCCAGGCGCTCGAACAGTTTTCCGAGCACATCGCGGAGGAGGTGCTCGCCACCAGCCTCGAGATTTCCGCTCAGACTTCGGAAGCCGGCGCCGAGGTCATGGATGTGGATGAGCGCGTGCTGCAAGTCGTCCTGCGCCGCGCCGTGGCGGGGCACTGAGCTGTCTGGCGGGGGAAAATACGGCGCGACCTGGGCCGCGCGGCACGGCCGGATCTTGGCGCGCCTGCTCAAGCTGAGCCTGGATCGGCGCGGCTCCCGGATCCACCGCCGGTTCGACTGCAAGGTGCGCGGAAAGCGTATCACGAAGACCCCCCCCCTCACCTCCGCCCGCCAGCGGGGGGAGGGACGGAGGGGGGCACTGTCGCGTCGACATCGAATCGGCGGCGGATTCAGGTGCTCATGACCCCTGCCAGTCCGCACGCCCGCCGGCCCGCGATGGCCTTTATCTTCATTACACTGGTCGTCGACATTCTCGGCCTCGGCATCGTCGTTCCCGTCTTGCCCATGCTGATCAAGCAGCTCGCCGGAGGGGAGGCGGCGAGCGCCGGGCACTTCGTGGGTCTGATCTCCGCTTCCTACGCCATCACGCAGTTTCTCTGTGCACCGCTTCTCGGAGCGCTTTCCGATCGCTTCGGGAGGCGGCCGGTTATCCTCGCCGCATTGTGTGGCCTGGGCGTCGACTACGTGATTCAGGGCATGGCACCATCGCTCGCCTGGCTCTTCGTCGGCCGCGTCATCGCCGGGGCCATGGGGGCGAGCTACACCGCCGCAAACGCCTACATTGCCGACGTTTCCACCGTGGAGACGCGGGCGCGAAACTTCGGGTTGGTCGGTGTCGCATTTGGTCTGGGTTTCATCTTCGGTCCCGCCCTGGGGGGCATCCTCGGGGGCATTCACCTTCGCCTGCCGTTCTTCGTCGCGGCCGGGCTCGCCTTGCTCAACTGCCTGTATGGTCTGTTCGTCTTGCCGGAATCGCTGCCGCGCGAGGAACGTTCCAGCTTCTCATTGCGCCGCAACCACCCGCTGGCGAGCATGCGGCGCCTGCGCGCCTACCCCCTGGTGGCCGGCCTGGCCATGGCCTTTGTCCTGGCGTCGCTGGCCCATCGCGGACTCGAAAGCGTATGGGTGCTCTATACCCAGGCGCGCTATGGCTGGGATGAGAAGACCAACGGGCTGGTCCTGGCGCTTGTCGGGCTCATGGCCACCATCGTTCAGGGCGGTCTCATCCGCCCCATCATCGCCCAGGTCGGCGAACGCACTGCGGTCATTGCCGGTCTTGGCGTCGCCGCGGTCACTTTTCTCGGGTACGGCCTTGCTTCGCGCGGCTGGATGATCTTGCCTCTCATCGCTCTCGGCAGCCTGGGCGGCATTTCGGGGCCGGCGATCCAGGCGATCATCGCCGGCGAGATTCCGCCATCGGAGCAAGGCAAGGTCCAGGGGGCGCTGACCTCTCTGGTCAGCCTCACCAACATTGCGGCGCCACTGATCTTTACCGCCGGCTTGTTTGCCTACTTCGCTTCACAGTCGGCACCCGCCCCCCTGCCGGGGGCGCCGTTCCTCGTCGGCGCCGTCCTCTTCGCCCTGTCACTGGTGGTCGTGGTGCGCCTGTTTCGGCGCATCCCCGAGGTGCATGCGGCTCACGCCACGCCGGCGCCGCCTCAGTCTACCGAATAGCTCAACAGTCGCGTGTTGATCGCGCCTCCCGGTTCGTAGGTCCGCACCATGCCGACACCCGGAGCGAAGTACAACAGCAGGTTTCCCGTCTGGTAGACGACGCATGTGAAAGTGCCGGCGGGCACGTCGACCGAGGTGTCGACGGAGACGACCGAAACCTCCGTGCCGGCGAAATTCCACGATTCACCGGGTGAAGTCGGGTACTTGAGCCAGAGCTCCCCGGTGCTCCACGGGTCGCCGACCGAGCCATACGAGTAGGTGCCGTCGCTCTCGTTGCGCAGCAGCCCGTCATCGGATGACAGGGAACTGTGAACGCGGAACACGGTCTTGCCGCCAGTCTGATAGGTCCCGATGACAGTGGAGGTAAACTCACCGACCAAGGGTTCGCTGTATTTCCAGGTATTGCCGGTGGACAGCGGGAAGATGGGCTTCGAGGGCGGCTTGGGAGTCGGCGTCGGCGTGCGGGTGCGAGTCGGTGTTGGTGTGGCGGTGACGGTCGGCGTCGGCGTGCTCGTGGCGGTGACGGTCGGCGTCGGCGTGTCTGTGGACGTTGGCGTGGCGGTCGCCGTAGGCGTGGACGTGGGCGTGGATGTCGGGGTGGGCGTAGGGGCCAGCGCGAAGAAGCCGACCTCGTTTGAAGACACGCCATGGCCTTCGTCGTCGAAGCCGTAGATCCGGTAGTAATAGATTCCCACCGGCACGTCTTGGTCGAGGAATTGGACGGTTGAGCGCTGCGAGATTTCGGCGAGCCACTCGCCGGCGCCCGGAGGATCCGCCGGTAGCATGGAGATGCCCGCCGCGATCCCAGCCGTGGCGGCGGCGGCAAGAGCTGCTGCGATCGCGGCGGCGGCGACGCGAGCACCCGGAGCAGCGCTGGAGAGCGCGGCGCGCATACGGCGGGAGCGTATAGCTGCCGCGGCGCCGAGGACGACCGTAGCGGCCGCGAGCAGAGCGAGCGCGGAGACGGGTACCGGCAGCGGCTGCGTCGACCGCCAGACTCCGTAGGCCGCAAAACGGGGATCCACGGACTTCGTCCAGGTCAGGAGCACGTCGTTCGCCCCCAGGAGTTTTACCGAAGACAACGTCACGGGCGTCGCCTCGCGGCCAGCGGAGCCGGCGGCGAAGGGGAAGTCGGGGTCAGAGCTCGCCGCCGCAGTAGCGACCCCAGCAACCACCGCGGCCACGAGCGCGGCGGATACCGTCAGAGCACATCGCCGCTCGCCACAGCGCCGCGATTTCCCCCCCACAGGCGGCGCTCCCGCCGCGGACCACACGCCCCGAATCTCCCTTGACATCGTACATTCTCCTCCGCTCACATGTCCTGCTCACACCCGCGGCGACCGGCGCCGGATCGCCGCACGGTCGCACAGACGGCACTACTCGCTCTTGCCGAACCCGACCTTCTGCCGGATCGCCTCGGGCAAGTTGGCGAGAATCTGCGAGTGTTTTTCCTGCACGGCAATGACCTGGTCCAGCTTGCACGCCAGCCCGAGCCAGCGTTCGTCGTTTCGCGCCACGCGCTCGTCGATCGCGAGCTGCCTCTTCGCCAGCTCGCCGTGTAGGCGGTGGTTTTCCATCTGCTGGTGGAGCGCCCAGCGCTCGAGCCCGCTCTGCCGCTTCGCCAGGTCGCGGAGCAGCTCCGAGCTCTCCCGGACAAGCGCTTTCAGCTCATCATATTCGCCGTTGGGACGCGTTCTTCCGCCTTGCTCCGGCGCCTCGCTCACGGTTTTGCTCCGCACGCCGGACACGGCTCGTCTTCGCCCGGCAGGGGCGCCTCGCACTCGGGGCAATAGAACGTCTGACCCCGGGTCAGCTCCTCGAGGATCGCGTGCGCCTCGCCGAGGTCCTTGCGCCGCACCCGGATCGATACGTTTGTCGACGTCTCCACCGGCGGGATCTGCGTCGTCTGGACGTAGGCGCTCGGAAACTGGTCGCACTCGATGTCCACCTGCTGCAGTGCTCCCAGAATGACGTCGGCTTCCATCTGCTGGTACACGGACACGAGCTCGACGAGGGGATCTTCTTCCTCTTCGGGCTCCACGTGCCGGCCGACGACATCCAGGTGGGGATTGGGTCCGTCGGTGAGCTCCGCTTCGCATGTCGGGCAGACCACCACGTCGGACTCGTCGGTAAATTCGTTATCGCAGCTCGGGCAGTGTTTCATGGCTCGCTTCCTCTGGGGTCGGGTGCCGCGACGGCGGCGGCCCTACCGCGGGCCCGAGCATCACCGATGTCGCGGCTCCAGGATTTTGTGCGCATGCTCTTCAGTATACGCTCACCGCGATCCGATTGCCGCATGAGCACGGCGGCGAAAGCGGTGACGCGACAGCGCCCCCCTCAGTCCCTCCCCCACTTGCGGCGGGAGGGACGGAGGAGGGAGGCGAGGCGAGGTGAGGGGCATTCGTGATGCGGCGCCCGGATAGGGCGCGGCCTCTACCACCTTCCGCGCAGGTCAGATGAGCGAGAAGACGGCCTCCGCGGAAGGTAAGTAAGACCTTGGGGTCGGCTCCTAGCGAACCGATACCGTGGAGGTGCCGGCCTCGGTGGTCGCCGTGGCGCTATTGGAGAGTAGCGACAGATTCCCGGCCTCGTCGAGCGCCTTCATTGCGAAGGCATAAATCTGTCCCGCTTCCAGGCCGGTGACGTCGAATGCCTCCGCGCTGCCCGCGGCCTTGGGCGTGGAAAGGGCGCTAACGGGCGTGGCGCTGGACCACTCGGACTCGCTGTCGATGAGATTGTTACCGGCGAGGTAGCGGAGCTGGTAGGAGGCCGCAGTGCCCGTATCGCCGTCGTCGCCCGGCGCGGTGAAGCCGACGCGGATGGCACTGGACTGTCCGTTCGCCGCCAGATCAGTAACTTGCTCGGGCGGCACATTGTCGACGTCCTGCGTGTCGCGGGCCCGCCAGACGCGATTGGCCGCCGTAAACACCGGGTTTTTCTCATCGTTGGCGCTCTGGATGCGCACGGCGGGACCGATGCCGGGGACGTACCACACGTATTCGTAGCGCGAGACGTCCAGAACTTTGATCGAGCCGAAGTACGCGCCGCCAATGATGGCGTAGCGCACGAGGATGCACGGGCGCTCGGTGCCGCCGATCAAGGATACCGTTCCTTCCTTGAGCACGGTCTTGGTATTGGTGATCTTCACGGTCGCGCCGGAGGAGTGCGAGAACTCGGTGTAGTCGTTCCAGCTCGCCGTGGTCGCGCTCAGCGGATAGACCACCAGGCGGTCCATGGCCGAGAACTTGTATTTGGCCTGGTTGCTCGTTCCGGCGTTCTCCACGTACCCGAACATGCCCAGTCGGGCGTCGGTATTGTCGTAGAAGTTATAGTCGGTAACGCCGTCCAGCTCCGACTTGGTGGCGATCGTCGCGCTGGGAAAATCCGAGCTAAAGCCGGTCGAGGCGGGGGTAACGATGGTGCGCGTCTCGATGCTTCCGAGCTCCTGAGAATAGTCCCAGGCTGGCCCGGCGAGGTCCAGGCTGACCGTCACGCCCTTCTCGACGAAGTTCTCGGTGACGGTGCCAACGGCGTCGGGGAAATCATCGGCACCGAACGAAAGTCCTGCCGTGGTGACCAGGTTGCTGTGGAACAGCGGCTCGCCGTCGCCGTTGCGCCCGATAACGTAGAAAAAGCTGAGCCGAGCCAGGGTGCTCCGCGAGACTTCGAAGAATCGTTCACCGGGGCCGGCGGTATCGAGGAGCTCGAACGCTCCCGGCCCGGCGGCGCTGCCGAGGAGCTCGAGCTCGGCGACGTCAGCGTCGGCGCGTGCCCGGACGTACAGGGTGAGGCCGCGGGCGGAGTGATTCCAGACGTACAGGTCGATGTCGGAGCTGGCGGTGTCGGCGCGGAGCGGCGCTGCCGAGCGCGCGTGCGCGCCGTCCGCCGGCAGAGAGAGAAGGATGCCGCACACGAGCGCCAGCGCGGCGAGTCGTCGGCAGGTTACGGTGTTCAGGCGCAAGAGGCGCGGTTCGGTATTCATTGGTCGTCCCATCCAGCGAGCGGTATCGAAAACATCACCGAAGATCCTGATGCAAAAACCGCGCCGCGATGCCGAAGCGCGACCATGGCATCCCGGATGGCCTGGGTAGGAGCTTGCCGGCACGGGCGGCGCGACGCCGAGAGCTCACGTGTAACCGCGAGCTCACAGAGACAGTGAGTGATCGTGATCCGGGCGTCACAGATGGGGATCCCGAGTCCACTCGACAACCTCAGTCGGCGGGAATAGACTGCAACCCACAAGGAGAGCGACACAAGCATGACTGAGAACGAAGTCGAAGGCGCCTACAGCATCGGCGTGGTATCGGATATGCTGGGAATTCATCCACAAACGCTCCGGCTCTATGAGCGGCGGGGTTTGGTGAAACCGTCTCGCAGCGAAGGCAATACGCGGTTGTATTCGGATGAGGATCTGTCGCTTCTTCGTTTCATTCTCCGTCTTACCCAGGATCTCGGCGTCAATCTTGCCGGCGTCGAAGTGATCATGCAGATGCGCGGACAGATCATGCAACTGCGCGATGAACGAGACCACGTCATTCGCTATCTGCTCACGCTGCTTGAAGAGCAGGCGCGCGACCAGCCGCCCACATCGCTGATCCCGGTCGACGTGCGCAAGCTCGTGATGAAGGCCGCCCGCCGCGGCAGCTCGCCTTGACACGCTGCGCCAGCGACATTAGCGTATCCCCTGCAGCCGACGTCGATCACCCCGAGGCACAGAAGGCAACGCGCATCGGCGCTAACCCGATCCCGAGGCAGGAACCATGGCGCAAAAGCGAATTCCCCTGGTCGCTGGCAACTGGAAAATGAACAAGCTGCGCGCGGAAGCCGCGGAGCTCGTTTCCGCCGTGCTGCGCCGCGTGCCCGCGACGAGTACCGCGGAGGTCTTGTTCTGCCCGCCATTCACGGCGCTATCGACTGCCCGGGAGGCCATGTGCAACGCGCTGCCAAAGCGCCTGCTCGACGACGGTCGACCCGCGGCGCAGCTCGGCGCCCAGGATCTCTATCCCGGCGACAGCGGCGCGTTTACCGGCGAAATCTCGGCGCCGATGCTCAGGGACTCCGGGTGCCGCTATGTGCTCGTGGGACATTCCGAGCGGCGGCATGTGCTCGGCGAGGACAACGAAACAGTGGCCGCCAAGTTCGCGGCCGCGATCGCCGGCGGCCTCGTCCCGATCCTGTGCGTCGGGGAACGGGAACCCGAGCGTCTGGCGGGCGAGCACCTGTCCGTGGTGGCGCATCAGCTAGCGGCCGCGCTGAAACACCTCGCCGATCGAACCGTGATGCCGGAAATCGCCCTCGCCTATGAACCGGTATGGGCGATCGGCACCGGCCGCACCGCCACTCCCGCCGACGCCCAGGAAATGCACGCGCACATTCGCCGAGACGTGGCGGAACGTCTGGACGGGTCCACGGCGGCAAAAGTCCGCATCCTGTACGGTGGCAGCGTCAAGCCGGACAATGCGCGTGAGCTGATGGCACGGCCCGATGTCGACGGCGTGCTCGTCGGTGGCGCATCGCTCGCGGCCGATGCCTTTCTCGGTATCATCGCGGGCGCCGAGCCCGAATAACTTCTCTCGCGCAAGGAATCCCTGGATGAGTGGCGGGTTGTTGTCATCGCTCGTGCGCAGGAATGCGAGCAAGATCGTCTTTCTCGTTCTCGACGGCGCCGGTGGCCTGCCGTATCCGGGTCGCGACGGGACAGCGCTGGAAGTGGCGCGAATTCCCAATCTCGACGCGCTCGCGCGCGAATCGGTGACCGGATTGCTCGACCCGGTTGGCCCGGGGATCACCCCGGGAAGTGGTCCAGGGCACCTCTCGCTGTTCGGGTATGACCCTGTACGTTGGCAGGTCGGCCGCGGAGTGCTCGCCGCGCTCGGCGTCGGGATCGACTTGCAAGCGGGCGACGTCGCCGTCCGCATCAACTTCGCCACGTTCAACAGCGACGGGACGATTGCCGACCGGCGCGCCGGGCGGATCGACGATGCGACCAACCGCCGCCTGGTGGATCTGTTGCGGCAGCGCGTAAATCTCGGGGGTGAGTGCCGGTGCGAGCTGCAGACCGTCAAGGAGCACCGCGCCGTCATGGTGCTGCGCGGCGACGATCTCGGGGGGCGGGTCACCGACACCGATCCTCAGGCCGTGGGCGCGGTCCCCATCCCGGCATCGGGCGCCGATTCGGCATCCAGCCGCACCGCCGAGCTAGCCAACGAGCTCGCTGCACAGGCGCGCGAAATTCTCTCCGCAGAGCGGCAGGCAAACGGCGTGCTCATGCGAGGTTTCGCGAGCTTCAGCCCATTCCCGTCGGTCGCCGATCGGTATGGGCTGTCGGCTCTCGCCGTGGCGCGCTACCCCGACTATCGCGGCGTGGCGAAGCTCGTCGGCATGACGGTGCTTTACGACAGGTTCGCGAACCTGGCGGAGCAGGTGCAGGCCGTACGACAGCGGTGGAACGATTACGACTTCTTCTTCGTCCACGAAAAGGCGGCCGACGCGCGCGGCGAGGACGGAGATTTCGACGGTAAGGTCAAGGTCTTGGAGGATGTCGACGCGCTGGTGCCGGAGGTCCGCGGCCTGGGCGCCGATGTCCTGGTCGTCACCAGCGATCACAGCACGCCGGCGCTCATGAAAGCGCACAGCTTCCATCCGGTGCCAATCATGCTCAACGCTAGCGTCGCCTTCGTCGACGACGTGCACGCATTTTCCGAGCGCGCCTGCGGCCATGGTGGTCTCGGGCGCATGCCGATGCAAGGCATCATGCGCCTGGCGCTCGCCCACGCGGGTCGCCTGGCCAAGTTCGGTGCTTGACCGGCGACCGGGGACTGCCACCCCAGCTCGCCGCCTTCCCCCACGCGGTGGAGATACGATATGAAGCTCTTGCTGGTCCTTCCCAGTTGGCCGGCCGGTTCGTTCTGGGCGGTGTCGCGCGACAAGTTCCCGTCGCTCGGACTCCTCACCGTCGCCGGGCTGACGCCGCGCGAACATGACGTTCACTTTGCCGACGAACAGCTCGGACCGATCCCCAGCGATCTCTGGTACGGGAGCTGGGATCTCGTCGGCATCGGTGGCCTCACCGCGCAGTCGCCGCGTGCGTATGCGATCGCGGAGCACTACCGCGGGCGCGGCATCCCGGTCGTCATGGGTGGGCCACACGCCTCGGCGTTACCCGCCGAGGCTCTGCAGCACTGTGACGCCGTGGTTACAGGCGAAGCCGAGGGAGTTTGGGACCGCGTCCTGTCGGATACCGCCGAGGGGAAGCTCAATGGCGTGTACAATGCCGGCTTTCGCCCCGAGCTCGCGGGCATGCCCATGCCACGGCGCGACCTGCTCGCGGACAACGCCTACGTCACCAAGAGCATCGTCATCACCACGCGCGGTTGCCCGTTCGAATGCGAATTCTGCGTCGTCACCTCCTTGTTTGGCGGCGCCTTTCGCCGCCGGCCGATCGAGGAGGTCGTCGCCGAGCTCGAGGCGATTCGCGACCGCCACAAGTTCATGTTTTTCGCTGACGACAACTTCATCGCCCACAAGGGCCACGCCAAGGCGATGATGAAGGCCTTTGCCAGGCTCAATATCGCGTGGTCCACGCAATCGACGATCAATATCGCCAAGGACGAGGAGCTGTTGAAGCTCGCGGCTGATTCGAACTGTTGGGGCCTCTTCATCGGTTTCGAGTCGCTCAATGAAGAGACTCTGCGTCGCATGGGAAAGACCTTCGTGAAGCTCGAAACCTACAAGGAGTCCATCAAGAAAATCCACAGCTACGGCATCGGTATTCAGGGGTCGTTTGTCTTCGGCAGCGATGGCGATGACAAGGGAGTTTTCGAGCGCACGCTGCGCTTTGTCGAAGAGGTCCGGCTCGAGGCTGTGATGCTGAGTGTTCTTACTCCCTTTCCCGGAACCGAGACGCACCATCGCCTCAAGCGCGAGGGCCGCATCTATCACGAGGATTGGTCCCGCTACGACATGAACACGGTCGTCTACCGGCCAAACGGGATGACCGAACGCGAGCTGCAAGACGGCCTCATGTGGCTCGGCAAGCGATTCTACTCGGTGCCATCAATGTTCCGGCGGCTACCCGCGTGGCGCCAGAACCGCTTCTTGTGGATTCCACAAAACTACTTTTTCGCTCGGGCATACCGCGACATGCGGCATCCCATCCCCCCGGCGGGCGAGCCTGCCGGCGATCGCATCCACACGCCGAGCCCCGCAGAAGTTCGCAACATGGGCGGTTACCTCCACCCGATCACGGCCCGGCAGCTCGAGCTGGAAGCAGGCGTCCGCTCCTGACCCGCCCGGAGGAGGCCGAAGACCTCAACCGAGCTCAGCGCATGTCCGACACCTCGACGCGTCACTCTCTCGCGGCCCCGGTCGCCGCGCTCATCCCTGCCTACCGCGCGGCACCCAGCGTGTTCGACGTGGTCCACGCGACCGCCCGACACGTGCGTCAGGTGATCGTCGTCGACGACGGGTCCAAGGACGACACGGCCCGACGCGCCGCGGAGGCCGGCGCTACCGTCCTCCCGCACGCCAGGAATCTGGGCAAGGGAGCGGCGTTGAAGTCCGGCTTTGCATACTGTCGCGCCCAAGGATATCGGCTCGTGGTGACGCTCGACGCCGATGGGCAGCACGAGCCCGCATTCATTCCGGAGCTTCTGGACTGCCAACGGCGCACGGCCGCGCCGCTCGTCATCGGCTCCCGGCGCCTCGCCGGTGACATGCCGCCGCTGCGCCGATTCGGCAACCGTTTTTCGAGCTTCTGGCTCAAGCTCGTGTCCGGCTACCGGCACCTCGGGGATTCCCAATCCGGCTTCCGAGTCTACGACCTGCAGGCCATTCCGCCCGACGTGCTGCTTAGTCCGGGGACAGGGTTCGAGTACGAATATCAGGTGATTCTGGCTCTCGCCCGCCGCAATCTTCCCATCGCCACCGCAGAAATCTCCACGGTCTACGGGCGTTACCCGGATGTCGCCAGCAACTTCCGCGCCGGTAAGGATACGGCCCGCATCATCGCTACCTACCTGGCGCACGCGCTGGCGAAGCGCCGCGGAGGGCGGAAAACATGAGCGCGACCGGGCGAATCGCCGAGCTGTACGGCCGGCTTTGGATCGCTGTGCCTGGCGAATTTTAAGGGTTCGTGAGTCTCGGCGCGGTGACCTTCGCTGGCGTCGGCGCCGGCCTGCTGGTATCGCTCCTGCTGCTGCCGCACTTGCTTCTGATCTGGCAGCAGCCTTCAGAGGAGCAAGAGATCCCCTTCGATCAGGTGGCGCTCGCGGCCGTCGTCTCCGGCCAGGCGGAGCTCGCCGCGGTCGCCGAGCCCGAGGACGACGCCTTCAACGTCGCCGCTGGCGCACGCCACGCGGACCCGGGCACCGCGAAATGCGAGGAGCGCGTCGGCGCGACGTCGCCAGGCCATGAGCTCATTGCCCTGAATCCACCGCCGATTAGACGTCGACGCGGCGGCGCCCCCCTCCGTCTCGCCGCCCGCTGGCGGGGGGAAGTGAGGTAGGGGGTCCTCGTGATGCGCTCTCTGCGAACCTTGCAGGCGAATAGGCGGTGGATTCGGGTTGCCGGTGCTGCTTGCGGTCACCGCGAGAGCGGCTTGCCGCCAGCTCATGTACGGCGGTTCGAAGCAGTTGCAGATGCGCGCGAGCAGCTCGGCGAGACCGGGCGCTCGCCCGCACTCCAGGAACAGCGAAGTCGCCGAAAAAAGCGGCCGGCCAGGCAGCTCGGCGGCCGTCTGGAGCAGGTTGATCCCCAGGCCGACGATGCATGAGGTGAGCATGTCGCCCTGAATCTTGCCCTCGCTGAGCAGGCCGCCACACTTGTGTCCGCGGACCAGCAGGTCGTTGGGCCATTTCAGCAGCGCCTGAACGCCTTCTTCCGCGAGCGCGTCACAGGCGGCGGCGGCGAGCAGCATCGCCGGCGCGACTGCGTACCGGGCGTGCACCTTGGGGCGAAGCAAGAACGAAGCGTAGAGGCCCTTTTTGGGCGGCGAGCTCCAGGGGCGCCCGTGGCGCCCACGCCCGGAGGTTTGCGTGAGCGCCACGACGACAGTTCCCTCCGGAGCGGCGGAATCGCGCTCCAGCTCTTCTGCCGCCGTGTTGGTGGACCCGGTCTCGTCGAGAAAGACGGCGGTCCGCCCGATCGCCGTGGTCGAGAGCAGGCGCGCGAGCTGAACCGGCAGCGCCGCGAGCTCGGCGCTGTCCGCGCTTACCACGGTGCGAGAACCAGAGAAACGTCGGCGGCGGGAGCCGAGTGGGTGAGCGCGCCGACCGAGACATAGTCCACGCCGGCCGCGGCGGCCGCGCGTGCCCCGTCAAGCGTCATGTTTCCGGAAACCTCCACGATCAGCGGGCGGCCCGCGCTCTGCGCTTGCTTCGCGCGCACGCGCCCGACAGCCTCCGCAACTTGCGCCGCGGACATGTTGTCCAGCAACACCGCCTCAATGCCGAGCTGTAACGCCTCGTCGAGCTGCTCCAGCGTCTCGATTTCAACCTCGATGCGGGCCCCGGGCCCGATCGCGGCGCGGGCGGCGCCGACCGCGGCGGCAACGCCGCCGGCAAGAGCGAGGTGGTTCTCCTTGAGGAGCACCGCGTCCTGGAGGCTGCTGCGGTGGTTGATGCCGCCACCACACCGAACCGCGTATCTCTGCAGGTCGCGGAGCCCTGGCAGGGTTTTTCGCGTGTCGAGCACCCGGCAGCGAGTCCCCGCCAGCGCCTCCACGAAGCCGCGGGTCGTCGCGGCGATGCCGGAAAGATGCGCCATGAAGTTGAGCGCCACGCGCTCGCCGGCGAGAATCGCGGCAGGCTGCCCGCGGACGTGGGTGACGACCGCGCCCGCATCGACCGCGGTGCCATCGGCCACTTGTGCGTCAACCTCAACGCCGGCATCCAGGGTATTGAAAGTCAGCCGGGCGATCTCCTGTCCGCAGACGACACCGGGCGACTTGAAGCGAATGACGGCGTCGAGCCGTTCCGGGGGAGAAGAGCCGGCGAAACGCAGCATCGCCTCGGTGCTGAGGTCGCGCGCCCCAATGTCCTCACGAAGAGCCCGTTCAACGGACTCGCGGGCCAGCGATGCGAAGAGGATGGGCGCTTGCACGCGTGCTCCTTTCGGGCCGGGTCGGTGTCGATCGCGAAAGTCGGCCTTCGGTGCGGCGAGCCGGACGCGTCAATGACGCGCGGCGGCCTCCTTGATCCGATCGATTTCCTTGCGGATCGTGATCTCGGCCAAGTCCGGAACGACCTCCCAGGCGATCTGTTCCAGGGCTTCCTGGGCGCGCGCCGGCAAGTCACGGGTCTCGATCTGCTCTACGAGGCGCGCCGCCACGGCGCGGCCCAGGTTGTCTGCGAGCTTGTCCAGGATCTGGTCGAGGTTCGCGGAGAGAAACTGCTCGAACTTTCGTTCCAGAGCGCTCAGTACCACTTGGGGATCAAGCATTGCGGCCACGTCGACTCCTTCGGGTGATGCCAGCTCCGCGGGTTCGAAAACCTGCGAAGCGACGCCGGCGTCGGGTCCTCTGTCAAGGGGCGGTACGCGTTTGGGCGGCACGGGGGCAACGTCCTCCTCGCTCTCCTCGAGGCCCATGAAGTCGATGGGCGATCTCATTTCCGCGGGGAGCTCGTTGTCGATCTCGGACTCGTCGACCTCGCGCTGTTTGGTGACGTCGTAGTCCTTCTCAAACTCGAACTCAGGGCCGTCGTCATGCGCATCCCGCAGAGGCGTGGCCGAGGCGTCCTTGCGGGGTTCTTGCCACAGCGACTCGGCGGCCGCTTCGTCCTCGGCTCGGAGGCCGAGAGCCAGGTCGAGAGCGTCTTCTTCTTCGTCATCGCTGGCGGAGTCGAAAGAAACCGCCGGAAAGGTCTCCGCGGCGGCGGCTCGGCCGCCGATGGCGAGCTGAACCGTGGCCATTTCCGGAGCTGCCGTCGGTTCCTGCGGCGCCAGCTTGGAGCCGTCCGCGATGAGCTTGGCGACACGGTTGACGAGCTTACCCGAGTCGAACGGCTTGGTGATATAGCCATCCATGCCGGCCTCGGTCGCCCGTTTCCTGTCGAACTCCTCGTAGGCACCGGTCAGCAGCAGCACGGGAATGTGGCGGGTAGCGGCGTCTGACTTGACCTTCGCGCACAGCGCGTAGCCATCAAGGGCCGGCATGTTGGCGTCGGCGAGGATGATGTCGGGAAGCTTGGAAACCATGGCGCCGAGCGCCTCCTGGCCGTTCGAGACCGCGGTCACGGTGTAGCCTTCATCCGAGAACGTCAGCTCCACCACGCGTTGAATCGTTACGCTGTCATCGGCCAGCAAGATATGACGCCCCATCAAGGTGCTCCTATATCCCGGGAGTCTGCTTATCTTGTCTCATCTGCTAAACCGCCGCCCACCGAGTTGCGCGCACCCATGCTCGGTGGCGGCTCCGTGTTTCATTGGGGCCGGCACCCCTCCGACACCTGGGGTTTCGTCGCCGGTAGAGGCCGTGCCAGATCGCCAAGGTGTAGCAGTCGCGGCGCGGTTGTCAGCACGCCATTCAGGATTGTAGACTTCGATGCCAGCGATGTCAATCCGGCCCCGACTGCCTGGATCCACCGATCCTTCGACGTCGGCGTGACAATGCCCCCGTCCGTTCACTGCCGGCAGGGATTCAGGCCGTCGGGTTCGCATGCTGTCCACTATTCGCCGTGCGATGGAAGCGTGGCAGTCAGCGGCAAACCGCGCTGCTGCTTCCGAAACCGACCTCGAGGCGCGGGAACTTTGGCCCCAACTCGCCTACTCCACTTCCGGGAGAGCCCGTAGGCGCGCGATCTGCTCCAACGTATCGGGGCGCACCTCATTGAGCTTCTCCCGGGGATCATCGCTCGTGAAGTCCTCGGGCCGATAGCCGGAATCGCCACGCTCGACGGCCGCGGTGAGCTCCTCGAGATGCCGGGAAAACAGCTCCGCCGCGCGGCGGTTGCGCCCGGTGTTGCGCGCCCATGCCGCCGCCCACTCCCAGATGCAGGGGAGCGAGGCGTTTTCCTGGAGGGCGCCCTGGATCAGGCGCCACGCCTCCTCCTTTGCCTTTGGACGTCCGGCGTCCGTTGCCCGCAGGTCGACATCGGCTGCCCACTGATAGTAGTAGATGGCGCTGTGGACCGGCGTGTCCGGCTCCACCAGACGGACATCGGGTACGGCGATAAGCTTGGCGCGCTCGTTACTGGCTCGCCTTGCCACTCCGCGGTGCATTTCGCTTCGATCGGTCCAACGGGAAGCTGCTGTACGATTTCGAGTGGCACCAAGCCACCGAAAACCGCCTTGTCGGGTGGGATCTGATAGGCATCCGCTACGGCGGGCGAGGTCCAGCGGAACCAGTCCCCGAGGGGTATCGCTTCGCCTCCTGATCCGACGATATCGCACTTGATAGTGCGTATCCAGTCGCCCGACACAGGCCCGGGCGCCCAGCCCCAAGTGCCGATCGCGACCCAAAAGCGCAATGGCCCACCGCGAACGTAGATGTGAGAGTACGGGTTGTTTGTCCAAGAGCCGTGATTCGTAACTCCGTCCGCGACACCACCCGAGACATCGATCCCGAATTCCAGCGCAATCCCGGCCGGAGCCGGGCGGTGCTCGGCCGCAGCCAAAGACGTGAATGCGACAATGATCGCAATGCTGACTTGCACCGAGATCTTGTACCGATTCATGCTACCAGCTCCTGATATCGATCTCGTCGCGACAATGGTCTGGCGCCGAGTTGCAGACGAGGTTATTGGTGATGAAGGCGATCGCGTTGGTGTAGTTGGGTGAACCTGGGTTTCTCTGGTAGGCGCAGTAGAAAAGCAGCACGACATCCCTCTGGATGCACGGGTCGCCGCTGGCCTGCCCCCACAAGAGGCACATCTCCCCCTGCCCCAGGTCGGCTCGGCGCCGCCCCGGCACCGGGACCATGGTGCAAGCAAGGGGGACCGGGCAAGCCGCGGTGGGCTGGTGGTCGTCGATGCCAACCGCGTGCGTCAACTCGTTGCCGGTGAGGTTGACGATCGCCGCGTCCTGGGGTCCCAGCGGCGTGTCGACGACGTCCTCGCGGATGCGCTCGACATCGACCCTCGCGAGGAACTTGCCGATTTGCGTTGTTCCCCATCGCCAGGCCGTGTTCCCCATTGCCTTCGGAATCAGGACTTGGATGAGGCGCTGCTCTCCTGTCAGCGGGTCGGTGCGGTACGGGTTGATGATGAGCGCTTGCCCCTGGAGCTCCGTGCGGATGTCCTTGTTTCCCCTCGCGTGGAGGTTCACCTGAGCGCCGATTCCGAAGGATTCGACGCCGGGTTTCAGATCGGCCGAGACATTGGTGACCCCGTCACGCCCCTTTGCGTACACTACGAACGCATCCTTGGTCCAGGGTGGGGTGCGCTCATGGCTGAGAATGCCATTCACATCCGGAAGGACAAACCCCCGATACTCATCATAAGCCAGCAACCCATCGCCGGGGCGCTTGCCGTTGAGCCGGTCCGTGTGGCAATCGGTGTCGGAATCCGGCATCAGCGGCAGCGTCTGGCCGGGGCACGGGTTGACCGAAAACGGCAGCCACTGCGCCTCCGGAAACGCGTCCCCGTCGTCGTCGCGCGGAATCTGGAAAACCTTGCGCTTGCTCGTGTCCCCGGCGGCGACGGGTCCCGAAAGCGTAATGTACTCGGTGT
>JACPHN010000217.1 GCA_016188575.1 Candidatus Schekmanbacteria bacterium | reverse complement strand
TTCCTCGTTCACGTCCCACGGCATCCTCCTTGGTTACGACATCCGCAACGCGGATCGTAGCCAAAAGAACGTGGTACATGCCGCCGCAGGATGCCGGGTCGGACTACGAGGGATCGGTCAGATCAGGGTTGATGGAGTTCCCGGCGTAACCGGGGACCAGTCCGGTCGATCCGACTCGAGGTGCGCACGCCGGCGCGCGGGGTCGCTTCTCCGCACCCGCGCTCGGGGCATCGCTGGCCTTCTACCGTCTCGAGGCCGAAGCGCGCGGCTACCGCCCGATCGGGGAGCGGCTGACGCGTGCCGGCGCATGACCGTAGCGCAACGCCCGCAGGTGGGCCTTGCGCGACGTCGAGCAGCGATAGACGGGACTGCGCGACAAGGCAGAGCTGGCACAGGCTCTGATGGCTTTCATCGCCGAGTGGAACCAGGCGGCTCATCCTTTCAATGGGAGCACCAAGTCGGTCGCCAAGGTCATGGCCAAGTGCGAGCTCCCACCGTCCAACCCGGTGCCCATCGAGCACGAGGAGTATGCCCGGGCCGCTTGATTTCACACCCCGTTCAATGCGGAGCGGCCGGACCTCGTTGCGAGGCATGACGAGCTCGACGCGATGGAAGGGCGGATCTGGGAGATCCTCAAGAAGATGAACCGCGCGGGCCGGGCCTTTCATCTTGCCGCGTGCAACCGGGCGCTCGCCAGCGAGTACAACCTCGATATCCTCCATGGAAGAGGACGGACAGGGCGCAACGCCTCCGAGCCGGCCGTGACCAGCGGAGCGGCGGCCAGCGGCAGAGCGTAGCCCCCCGCGATTCCCTCTTGTAGCTACGAACGCGTACGCAAGTCGGTCGAACGAGCCGCCAGGTGGTACGAACGGCCTATAGGGGGCGCGCAAGGGGGCCGTGCTCGGAGGCCATTCGCGTCGCTCGCGGCCGCTCGCGCCGCTCATCCAGGTGGGCCGGGGGTCAGGCGTTCCGGCCGCCGCCGGGGGCTGCTACGGGCTGGGGCAGGGGTGGACCGGGGGCTGTGCAGCAAGCCCAGCGGTCATCTAGGATTCTCGGCGGCAGAGAGCAGATTCCGAGCCCGCGAGCCCGTCGCATGGTGTGGCGCCAGTCCCAATGCCGATGGCTTTGGCTCGAATTCAACTCTGCTAGAAATCAAGTACCAGCCCCACTCATTGCATGTCAATGCTCGTTCTGATAGAAGAACTGCAAAAGGGCGCCCATCGTTTTCTCGGCCTCGTCCATCGTTTCGGCCAGCCGACGTTCCCTTCGGCTTCGCTCAGGGAACGGGAGCGGCCGCTGGCTGAGCGAAGCCGAAGCCAGCAGCGGCTTGCTGGTGGCCGGAACGATGGACAAGGCCGTTTTCTCGGTGAAACCTGACATCTTGCGAAGCTCCTCAACTTGATCAAGGACGGATGAAATGTCTTACAGTGACTTTACGCTTTCCGACCTCAAAGAGAAATTCAATCTGACCATCGAGGAAGAGATTCATCTATTCCCTGACGCTACAGATGTGCAGCCCTCTGAATTGCTGAATGAAACACTAATTGAGAACATTCCTCTTGCGCTGGCGATCCACACAGAAAAAGCCCGTTCGGAATTGATTATTACCCCAGTGCTCGTCGAATTACGACGCAAGCTAAGACATAGAATCAGCTTGTTCTCAGGGATAAGCTTTGATGTTGACAAGGAATTGGGTTTGACTGGAACGTGCGATTATCTAATTTCATTATCTAAGGAACAGTTGTATGTGAGCTCTCCGATTATTTCAGTCGTTGAAGCCAAGAATGACAATATCAAGGCCGGTTTCCCACAATGCGCAGCTGAGATGATAGCAGCAAGGCTGTTTAACGAGCGGAAAGGGAATCCGATTTCCCAAGTTTATGGAGTGGTCACAAATGGAAGTAACTGGAGATTCGTAAAACTGAGCGATATTCTGTATATAGATCTGAAAGAGTATTATATTGAACGCGTTGCCGGTATTTTGGGAATATTGAGCCACATTGTATGCCAAGCTGAACCGTCAGGAAGAATAGAACTTTCAGAGTAGATTTATTGCATCTCTCCGGCATGAAATCGGAACGACGAGTGAAGGACGAGTGTTGCGGGTAACGTATTCGGAACGACGCGCGGCTGACGGACGCTTCTACACGCGGATCATCAGCGCACGTGACGCCGACCGGAAAGAGCGGCGGGCCTATGAGCAGAACAGATTCGAACAAGGCAGTTGATCTGGATTCAGGGGCTCCTGGAAGAAAGGTGATTCCATGAGATCTCTTGCTCTTGCCGTGCTGTGGGTCATCCCGGTCTCTAGTCTCGCTCTCGCCGGCTGCGCGCAGGCCGCCGAGCCCACACACCTCAACGCCCCCACTCCCGCCCAAGCGGCGTCCGCCGCCGATGCCCTCCAGGCTGGCATGGACCGGTTCGAGCGCGAGCTCCGCGGAGCCCTCGCTCGCCACGACGCCGCGGCCATGGCCCTCCTGGTCAGATTCCCTCTGCGGATCAACCACCCTGACTTCAGCATCACCACTCTGGACAACCCCCGCGCGCTCGAGAACGGATTCGATCAAGCGTTTCCTCCCGAGCTGCGGGAGACCGTCCTGAGGTCCTCCCGCGACCAGCTCGTCGGTCTTGACGAGATGAGCTTCGCCAACGGCTTGCTGTGGGCGTCGCGGATCGGCGAGGGCGAGACCGGGTCCTGGCGGCTCCGGACGGTCAACTTGCCCAGATCATCGTTCGACCCGAAGAAGCCCGCGCCCATGGGGCTGGAATTCACATGCGAGACCGCGAAGCTCCGGATCGTCGTCGAGTCCGATAGCCATTCCGCCGCCGTCCTCCCCCCGCGGATTCGCTTCCGCGCGTGGGACAAGCCCCACTTTCCGCCAGATCCACCCGACATGCAGATCTCTGAGGGCGTGTGGGACATCAGGGGCACCGGCCGCTGCTCAGCCCAGGTGTTCAGCTTCATCCAGGGACAGACGAGATACGAGCTGTCCGAGATCGGCTGCTCTTCCGGCGAGGATGTTCCCGGCGATCGCACGGGAAAGATCGAAATTTACCTCGGAGACCAACCGCAAGCTCATGCGTGGTGCTTCTGAGAGCAGCTCTCGTCCAGCCTCTTGCCAGCCTCCAGCGGGGGGTTACCGGCTAGCCGGTGGCCTATAGGTGGTTGGCCTATAGGTGGTTGGATTTGCTCGCTCTCGGGATCATAGGTCCGGCTCCACGTCGTCGTTGACCAGAACGTGCCAGCGGTCGTCGAGAGGGGCGCTCGTCGATTCGCGCGCACCCGTGAGCGGGGTCGGCAGCAGGCGTTTGCCCGCGACCGTGGCAGCCAGGGCGTTGGCCAGGTCCGGCTGCTCGACGAAGTCGAGAAGCCATCCGAGGCGCTGCACGTCGGTCCGGGCTACGCGCGATGCACCCGCTGCGAGCGCCTTGGGGTCAAGCTTCTCCGCCAACTCCGAGAGGACGGTGGCGATGTTGCTCCAGTACCCGGACGCGGCCGGGAAGCGCACGAGGTCGAGGGCGGTCGTCTCGGGCGTCGCAACCTCCATCGTGCCCGTCTCGGTCTGCACGGGCTGGGTGGCCGCGCCGTCGCAGAGGTTGCTCACGTGCAAGTCGATGCGGACGCGCCCCGCCGCGATGTCGCGCTCGGCCGCGTCCACGATTACCTGGAAGGCCATGGGCTGCTGATGCCCCGCACCATGGTGAGCAGCGGCGCTCAGCAGCCCCACCTAGTAGCGCCTCCCGAGGTGACGCAAGAGGTCATCGACGAACCAGCTCGCCGGAGGACAACCCGCCGCGCGGTACTCGCGTGGGACCACGACGAAGAAGTCCCGCTTCGGGCTGACGATGGCACCGCTCTTCTTCAGGCGGTAGAGGGTCATCTTGATGGCCGCTGCGGAGGCGTCCGTCACCGCGTCGACGTCGGCGCGCGTGAAGACGTACCTCCCCGCTTCTGGGAGCGCCTCGATCCATTCAAGTAGGGTGCCGGGACTCGCCATCGCTGAACCTCGCGCAGAAAGTAACGCGACGCGTAACTTTCCGCAAGAGGTTCAGCCCGAAGGACACGTCGTTCAGACTGTATGTGGTTCGTCGTAACCCCCGGTCCGGACCTTCCGGGACACGAAGCACGCCGGGGGACAGCATGCCTTGGCCGCCTCGCTGACCAGGGAAATCCGACAGTTACGCGCAACGCCCGTAAACCGTTGGGTCACTCCTGCGTCGGACAAGGTCGGCCCTATTTGAGCCATTCACGCTCCCCCACCAAGCGGTGGAGGAGCCACGGTTCACAGGGGCCCCGGCGGGCAACCGCCGGGACTTCGCCGTACAAGGGCGGGACTGCAAAGGAGTTTCCGCCCGCAGCCACCTCGATGCGGCTCTCGGCGACGGTGAGGCGGAGAACCTGCCGGGCGTCCTCCGGGGCCTTCGCGGGCCCGATCCGGCTCTCTGGATCGGAGAGCGGGGGAAAGTCGGGGGGCGCGTTCAACAGCCCGGCGATCCCGAGAGCGGCCGTTCAACAGCGGACGCCGCTTCTCGGGTGCCTGCACCGCGCCGGCCTGCGCCCTTGGTCGGCATCTGGTCGGAGCAGGACACCGTCAACTCCTACCCGAGGACGAAGAACCACTTGCCCGGCCGCAGGCCGTCATGGGCCACCGCTGCAAGTGGAGCGGTGTGCCGGTCGAACGGCTCGATGATCGAGGTCGCGGCCAGGCTCTCGCCGTTCCCCGCGACCAGCCACAGCCTCCCGTCCAGGCCCGCCTCACGGCGCCGAAGCGCTCACCGCCGTTCGTTCTCGGAGAGGAAGAAGGCTGCCCTCCGCAGCTCGGACACACACTTGACCTCGACGAAGAGCAGGCGCCCGGAGCTCGGAACCAGAAAATCGAATCCCACGTTGCCGACGTACTCAGTGACGTGGAGGAAGCGCCTCATGTTCGACTCCGTCGTTGCGGCGTCGAACCGTGCGCGGGCCGTGTTGCTATCCCGAGCATCGAAGACGCGCGCCACGCGCTCGAAGGCAGCCTCGAACCCTACTGCGTCTGCGCGTCGCCAGATGAGAGGGTCGGACACCGCCAGGTTCAGCACGGCGTCTTCGGCACGCTTGCCGCCCTGAGCGCGACGTCTTGCCTGCCGGATGAAGTCGTCGTCCGTCAGGACGTCGCGTGCATGCGCTTGGCCGCCCACCACCACCACCAGCAGCGGCGATGCCGCTGCGTTTCCGCTGGCGGCGGAGGCCGAGGCCGCCGGCGACAGGGCAAGCGAGGAGTTTCGGACGATCGCCGAGCTCGAGCCGGCTCCAGGTGCTGCGGATCCGATTCTGTACGTGGACCGTGACACGCCGGCGCCGGAAGCCGCTGCACAAGACATGCCCCCGGCACCAGACGAGGACCGCCTCGACTGGCTGTTGCCTTGTGCGCCGCCGAACAGTGGGCCGCGACGTGATTACTGCACGATCGGTCGGATCTTTACTATCATACGCTCGAGTCCCTGCGCGTTACCGACCAAGGCGACGCCGTCCCGAGCTGGATATGCGCATGAGCACAAGAACCGCGCCCAACGCTGTCGCGACCAAGTTCGGCACACCCTGCAACTCTACGCCTCCGCTACTGCATCAGTAGACAACCTCAGCATGGATCGCATTTGCAGACGTGTCAAGCTCACGAAAACCTGACCCGCATCACTTGGGAGGCGAGCAAGGATGATTTGAACGGCTCGATATGAGATCCGCGGAGCGCATCAGGAGCCTTGCTTCTTTGCCATGGCTGCACTAGCGTCCCAGAAGACGCGGAAACCCAAGCCCATGCCACGCAGGAAGATACCCTGACGATCAGAGGCGTGGCGGCCTACCTCAAGGTGACCGAGCGCTGCTTGTTCCGCATGGCCGCGCAACGCCGGGTCCTGGGGTCGACGGCCGGCAGCTCGCGGCGATTCCGGTGTGCCGACAGCGCAGGGCGGGGCGAGAAGCTAGCGACCAGTGGCTGCCGAGCGCGCAGGAAAAAAGTGGGGGAGAGTGAGTGCCGATGAAGACGCTATTTGAGCTCTGCGAACCGCGTGACGATGTGTTGAGCGGCAGCATCAAGGAATCCGATTACGCGGCCGACCTCGCGCAGGTTCTGCGGCCCGGATCCGCACCGCTCGAATACGCGGACCCCGCCACCTTCTTTGCCAACACCCACCCCACGCAGGGGCTGCGGGCCGTGCTCCGAAACGTTGCGTTACGGCTCCGCGGCCTGGGTGGCGAGGCGGCATCGATCTTTCGCCTCGACACCCAGTATGGCGGCGGCAAGACCCACGCGCTGATCGCGCTCAGCCACCTCGCCAAAGGCATGGCCGGCGTCGCCAACGCTGCGGAATTCCTCGACCCGACGATCATCCCGCGAGCGGGAGCTCGCCTGGCGGCGTGGGACGGCGAGAACGCGGATCCGCTGAACGGCCGGCGACTCGGCGACGACGTGTGCGCCTACACGCCGTGGGGAGAGCTCGCTTACGCGCTCGCTGGTGCCGCCGGGTATCGGTCGGTAGCGGCCAGCGACCAGCAGCGCGTCGCGCCCGGAGCGGAAACGCTGCGCGACCTGTTCGGCGGTCAGCCCACGCTGATTCTGCTCGACGAGCTCTCGGTCTACCTGCGCAAGGTGCGTGGCCGCGCGGAAGGTGATCAGCTCACGCCCTTTCTCACCGGGCTCTGTAAGGCGGTGGAAAGCTCCCCGGGCGCGGCGCTCGTGTTCACGTTGGCCATCGGCAAGACCTGCAAAGCGACCGATGCTTATTCCAGCGAAAACGAATTCATCGCCAGAAAGTTCGAGGAGATCGAAAGCGTCGCCGCCCGCAAGGCCACCGTGCTCGATCCTACCTCCGAGCCCGAGACCGCTCAGGTGCTGCGGCGCCGGCTGTTCAAGGCCATCGATGACGCGGCCGCGGCCCTGGTCGTCGGCGAGTACGGCAGACTCTGGAACCAACACGCCGCTGATCTGCCGGCGCCGCGGATCGATGAGGACCCGGTTGCCAACTTTCGCCGGGACTATCCCTTTCACCCGGCGCTCATGTCGATGCTGACGAACAAGCTCTCCACGTTGAGCAACTTTCAAAGAGTCCGCGGGATGCTTCGGCTCCTGACCCGGACCGTCGCCCGGCTCTGGCACGACCGCCCGGGCGGGACCTACGCCGTCCACACCCACCAGATCGATCCCGGATACGGTCCAATTCACAACGAGATCGTGACGCGGCTGGAGCTGTCGGCCTTCGACCCCGCCATACGCAACGATGTCTCGGCCAGTGGCAGCGGCGCCTCGCTCGCGAAACAGATCGACGTCAAGCATTACATCGGGCTGGCGCCCTACGCATCCTTCGTCGCGCGCAACATTCTTTGGCACACCTTTGCGTTCAACGAGCAGATCCGCGGCGTCACCGCCCCGGAGCTTCGCCACGCCATCCTCGGGCCCGGGCTCGATTTGAGCTTCATCAACGATGCGCGCAAGCGGTTCATGGCGGAATCCGCCTTCCTCGACGATCGCCCTGCCGTGCCGCTCCGGTTTCTCACCGAAGCCAACTTGACCCAGATTATCCGGCGCCAGGAGAACCAGATCGATCCCAAC
>JACPHN010000221.1 GCA_016188575.1 Candidatus Schekmanbacteria bacterium | reverse complement strand
GTCACCGAGTCCACGACCACCGCTTCCCCATCGTCACCGCCGACCGCCGCGAAGCGCCGCGCTTCCGCGTAGCCCTCACAACGATAGCGCAGCTCGTAACTGCCCGGTGCAAACGCCGTTTCTCCCGCGCCAGGCCCATAAGACAAGCGGCCGCTCGGGTCGGTCACCGTCTCCAGCGGCTCGACGAGGGCATCGACGACCCAGGAACCGCCCCCCCCCCGCGATGGCGATCCCTACCACTCCCGCGGCCACCAGCCGTGCCCGCTGCCCGGCCCCACGCCGCCACGTCACCAGCACGACCGCGGCCAGCGCCACAAGCATCGCCGCCAGCGCCGCGCCCGAAAACCCGACGTGCATCTGCGAGAGCGTCACCGCGATGCCGGAGTGATCCGCCGCGCCGCTCAGGAAAGCGTGCCCAGTAATCGCCGCCGTCGTTCCCGCGGCCGCCGCGCCAGCCCACATCGCCACCAGCCCCGACGCTGCTCCGCCACACCTCGCCCACGGCCTCGCCATCCCGATCCCTCCTGAGCCCCAACGCCCGCGCCATTCCGCGCCGCTCGCAAGAAGCCTACGCGCGGCGTGCGAACGTGTCAAGCCGCCCGCCGCCAGCATGCCCTGCATCCACCGCTTGCTCGACGTCGACGCGACAGCGCCCCCCTCCGTCCCTCCTCATGGCGCTCGGATAAGACGGATGCCGCTTCCTATCCCCTCCCCCCGCTTTTGCGGGAGGGTCGGGCTGGGGGCGGACAGCGGCGGGTTCGCCGTTCTTCCCCTCTCCCGGCCTCCCCGCAGTGAGCGGAGGATGGTTATTGCACACTGCCACGCCTTGTCCGGGCGCTTTTGTGCCGTCCCTCCCCCCGCCACCGCGGCGAGCCACACTCGCGGCCACCTCAGTCGAATTCCCATCGCCTCTTGGCCCCCACGCTGAGCCCCCCGTCAAACGTATTCCGCGCCTCGATTCTCAGCCACCTCGAGACGCTGTACTGAGCCTCCAGCTCGTCGGACTTGTCCTGCTCCGCCGCCTTGAGAAACCGCACATGAAGCCGCGCCGAAACCTGCCGCCCGATCGCGTAAAGGTAGTCGTGGCCGTCGCGTGGCGCGGGATTCAGGTCGATATCGAAGCCGGTCCGGCCGCGCAGCTCTTCGCGAAGCAGGGCGCTGACTTGCCCGCGAAGGAGCTGCGAGGCGCCTTCGGCCAGGGTCGTTTCGGGCTCCGCGCTCGACCTGCCGACGAGCAGGCGGACGAGCTCGGCCCGCGACAGGCCTGACGGCGACGACAGATCCACCACCAGCGCATCGGCGCGACCCGTCATCCGCAGCCTGATCGTTTCCCCCTCCTTGACGGCAAAAGCCGAAATGTCCACGAGCGGATTCACCGCATAGGGATCGTCGAAGCGCAAGCTCCCCGTATCCAGCTCGAAGCTCGTCCGATACAGCCAGATCGAGCCTCCGGAGATGTCGATCTTCCCGAGCACCGCGGGCGCGGCAGCCGGGCCCGAGATGTTGAGTGCTCCGCCGGCGCTGAGGCTGACGAGCTTGTTCTCGACGGACAACGCTTCGCGGGCATCTACCTTGAGGTCGACGAAGAGCCCGTCGTGCCGGCCCCGCTCAACCGAAATGCCGCTCGGAAAGCACGCCGTGTAGCGCGGTTCCGCGCTCGCTGCCGGAGCGGGTTGCGGGCCACGGTTGCCGGAGCCGGCGGTGGCGCCGCTCCCGGTCCCGGTTCCGCCGGCAGGCGGAGCGGAGAGCGCGCCCTCGACCACCGGGGCGGAAGTGGGCACGAGCCGTGCCACACGCGCCAGGGATTTCAGGAGCGCCACCAGGTCCACCTGTGGCGAGTACGTCGCCGCGTGCAGGCGAACCCGACCGGCGACCGTCGGCGCCCCGGGCGTACCCCAAAGGTCCATGCAGGCCGAGGTTTCGGTGACCAGGTCGTCCGGGTACGCGAGCTCGACGTCCCAGATCGCCGCGGTCGCCATCAAGTCGGTGATCTCGGTACCGGAGAGCCCGACCCGGCCGCTCGCCCGCACCTGCCCCGTGCCAACGTTGGCGACCAGCTCGTCGAGCACGACAGCCCCAGGCGAAGCCGTCAGCGAGGCGGTAACGCCCGTAAGCACGTGCGGGAACTGTTGATGCTCCAGACGCCCGTCCGCCAGTTTCACGGTGCCGGTCAGGGCCGCGGAGGACGGCGTGCCGGAGGCGCTGAGATCGAACGCCAGAGTGCCCCCGAGACTGGCGATGGCCGCAATCTCCAGCAAGCCTGGAGGAACCCGCCCCAAATCGACGCGGCCGGTCGTCGCGGCGGAGAAATCGATGGCGCCGATGCTGGCGAGACCACCTCCCGGGCCGGGGACGCCGCCGCCGCGACCGGTCGCGAGCGTCGCCGTGGCGGACGCGCTGGCGAAGTCGGTCGACAGCGCCGGCACGGCAACCCGCACCGTGCCATCCGCAAGTGTCACCGTCAGCGCGTCGGAGAGCTCGACGCGCTCGCCGAATGCCTGCGCGTCGGAGAGTGTCAGGTGCGCGTTCGCGGTGCCCGCCAGAGGCGCGTCCTTCTGGATCCGGGTGCGCACCTCACCGTTGACGGTCGCGGCCACCTTCCCCGCGAGCTTCGGCGCGAACCGCCCGATCCAGGGGCCGGCAGCGAAGTTGTGGATCCGGGCCGTGGCGTCCAGCAATCCCGAGGTGAGGCCATACCTCGCTTCGTAGCCCAGAGCGCCTCCCCAGAGGCTGCCGGTGCTGGTCGCCTCCTGGGCGCTCAGCGCCAGCGTGAGCTCCGCGTCGCCGACCTCGATGTCAGAAACGGTGGCGCGCGTGACGGAGATCTCGCCCGCGAGGATCGCGCCGGCGCGGCGCTGTTCGTCCGGCGGCGCCAGTGCGATGGCCACGCGGTCGGCGGTAAACCCATAGCCGGCGGGCCGCGCCAGCTCGAGCCGGCCGGCGACCCCCGGACGGGCCACCGTCCCAGATACGCTCGCATCCACCGTCAGCCCGCCGCGGATCGGCAGCTCGAGGCCGGCCTTTCTCAGTGTTTCCCCGAGGTCCCGAATCGTCGCCTCGAGCCGCGCCTCCAGAGGCTGGTCTCGCGCGCTTCCCTTCGCCCCCGGCAGCGGGAGCCGGGCCACGCCGCTCAGGATGACCTCGTCGGCATCGCCGAGCAGGAACCGCGCGCCGGCAACCGAGACCCGGCCGCTCGGGTCAAACGCTGCGCGCAGGGGCGCCGCCGCCGCCGCGGTCAAGTCCTTCCAGCGCACGCTCAGCGCATCCAGCTCGACGGTCACCGCGGGGATCCACGTCGGCTCACCTCCGGAAGCCTCGATGCGCCCCGACAGGCGGCCGCCGAGGTCGCCCGCCAGCGCTTCGTGCAGGCGACCGATGCGGTCCAGGTCCAGATTCTGCGCCTGCAGAGTCGCCGCGAAGCGCCGCGGCGCGGCCAGTGACAGGTGTCCCGTGAGCCGCGCCTCCTCGCCGAAGAAGCTCGCCGCGATCCGCAGCGCACCGTTGTCGAGCCGACCGGTGAGGCTCGCATTGTCCACTTCCGCGCCGCGCACCGAGAGCCCTTCCAGGGAGAAGGCGAGCTGCGGTTCCTCGCCGCCGCGCTCGCCACGCGCTGCTCGCAGGAGATCGCGCACCCCGATCTTTCCCGTTGCCTGCGCGCGCGCCGCCTCGTGCTCGACGCGGCCGCGCTCGATGAAGAGCACGCCGTCCTCGTAGCGCGCCTGTAGATCGAGCCCCCGCAGTAGCGTGCCGTTCATGCTGAAGCCCGCGGCGCGAATCGCGACTCGCCCTCGCGGCGAAGCGAGCGTTCCCGACACCGTGGCGTCCACGTCGACCTGGCCGGCCAGCCGCTTGCCGGCGAGCGCCGAGTAGCGCGCCGCGTCCGGCATGCGAACCGCTACGGTAAGCGGTGTGTCCAGGACCCCGTCGAGGTCGAGCGGCACCGTTCCCGCGACGCGGATGTGCGTCTCTCCTTCCGTCAATTCGAGCGCGGCGAGCTGGATGCGGCCGGCGGACATGTCCGCTTCCAGAGTCCCGGCCGGGCAGACCACCCGCGCCGCGGCGCTCCTTCGCTCGACAGGGCAGCGTTGCGCGTCGGGAGCGAACGAGAGCCGGGCGGACGCGGCGAGGGCCCGCGGCTGTGCAAGCCGCCCAGCCGCCGTGACCGACCCGCTCACCGCGCTCGCCAGCTCTCCGGGAAGCGCTACGGGAAGCGCCAGAGCGCTCGCCACGTCCAGGGTCACCGCCGTCAGCGTCGCCGCCAGGCGCGCGTTGGCGCCATCGGCGAGGTCGATCGCCCCCGACACGTCGAGAGCACCCCAGCTTCCGGAAACGCCGGCATGCAAGTCCTCCAGCACCGGCACCGCGCCCGTCGGGGGAAGCCGCACCTGGGCGACGAGGGCGGTCTGGCGCGCCGCCGCCCGCAGCGAGGCGAGCAGACCAACCGTCTCCTGCAAGCTCGCCTCGACATGGATGGCCGCGATCTCGTCTGCTCTACCCCACCCCCGCACGGCCGCTCGATCGATGTCCACGGCGGCCGAGACCGTCGGTCGCCCGAGCGAGCCGCGTGCCGAAAGCCGCAGGCCGCCGGCCTTGACGGTGTTTGCGGCCCCGCTCGAAAACGCCAGCTCGTCCACCTCGATCCGGGCGCTACCGACTTCGATAGCGGGGAGCGGCGGCAGCCAGGCACCCGCCCCAGCAGTCAGCTCGGGAGGTTGCGCGCGAGGTTCCGGCGAGGAATCGGGGAGCGCGACCTCGAGCTCCGCAACCCGCGCCTCCACCGATTGGATCTCGAGCCGCCCCAGGAGCAGCGCCGTGGTCGAAACGTCGGCGTGCAACCGCGGCACGCGCGCGCGGATGCTGCCGCCCACCAGCAAGGGCAGAGAAAGGTCGACGTTCTCGACCTCGACGGTGCCGGCCAGCGTGCTCAACGAGACGGCGCCGAGTGTCGCGGTTCCCTGCACCTGCGTGAAGGCGAAGCTCAAGACGTGGCGCAGCAAGGCGGTGGATACCGCAGGCACGTTGAGCGACGCCATCGCCGCGAAAAAAAGCGTGACGATGGCGAGAGCGACACACCCGGCGACGCGACCCCACCGGCGTAGCATCCGCTGCGGCGGCACAACCGCCGCCGAGCGAGCCGGCACCGCATCCGCGTTCTGGCTCCCCATCCTGTCTCCGAAGCAGATTCGCTGCCTGAGAGAGAGCGTGCCGCGCGGCGACCGCACGAGCGGCGCGGCCATTCGCGTGATCGCGATCGCGGCCTGCATCCGCCGCCCGAGCCGGCGCCGGCGCTGGCCACGTTCGTGTCAGCAAAGACTATATGGCCGAATGGGCATGGCTACCAGAGCCCAGGCAACTGGGATGCCACCGTCTGTGCGCATGCAAGCTGCGCCGAATGCGCATCACGAAGCCCCCCACCTCACCTCACCCCCAAGCGCGGGGGAGGGTCGAAGGGGGGCCACCTCGATGCCTTGCCATCTTGCCGCCACCGAGCGGCAGCCATAACCTGAGTTTCGCCTGACACCCGCGCTGTCTCCGAGATCTTTCGCCTGGCGGCGTCCGTCGCTCGGTCCAGATCAGAGGGCACAACGTGAATACGAAGAAGGAAGTCACCGCCGCAAGTCCCGCCAAGCTCGGGCCGTACCGGCTCGGAAAACCTCTCGGTAGGGGTGGGATGGGAGTTGTCTATCGAGCGTTTCACGAGGTCAGCGGCGAGGAGGTGGCGGTAAAGACGGTGCGAGCCGCCAACGCCGAGACGCTGCAGGGCATTCGCCGCGAGATCCTCGCTCTGGCCGCCATCCATCACCCGGGAATCGTGAAGATCCGCGAGTATGCCGTCGACGTGGAGCAACCGTGGTACGCCATGGAGCACGTTGCCGGAGAGACGTTGGCGTCGTGGGCTCCGGTGCGCGACCCCCTGCGATCGCACGCGGAAGAACAGTCTGCAACGTCCGCGGAGACGCTCCGCTGGTGCCGGGGCGGCGGCCCCCCGGCGGGCGCCGCGCGCGATGCTCGTGAGCCGCACGCCGCTACGCCATCAGCCGAACCACGCCCGCGCTGTTCCCGCGAGCGACTCGAGACGGTCCTGCGGGTCGTGAATCGTCTCTGCTGGACGCTGGCGTACCTGCACGGCGAGGGGATCGTGCATCGCGATTTGAAGCCGGAAAACGTCATCCTGCGGCCAGACGGCATTCCGGTCCTGGTGGACTTCGGCCTGACTGCCTACTTTGCCGCAGCCACCGGGCGGGAGGCACTGTGGTCCGGTCCTGTAGCCGCCGGATCGGCGGGGTATATGGCGCCGGAGCAAATTCGCGGCGAATTCGTGGACGCTCGCGCCGACCTGTATGCGCTGGGATGCATGCTGTATTTCTTGCTGGCGGCGCGCCCGCCCTTCGTCGCCGCGACGGCGATGGAGGTGCTGCGCGAGCACCTCGGAACGGTGCCGCCGCGACTCTCGGAGCTCGTCGACGGCATCCCCCCCCTCCTGGACAGCCTCGCCTGCTCGCTGCTGGCCAAGCGCCCACCAGAGCGGATCGGGCACGCCAGCGACGTGATCAGACAGCTCTCGGCGCTCGTTCCGGCCGACGCCTGCACAGCGTCCTGGCCGCAACCCCGGCCCTACCTGTACCGGCCCGCCCTGTCCGGTCGCCTCGACGAGCTGGCGCAGATGAGCCGTAGCGTCGCGGACGCCAGGCGCGGCGCCGGTGAGGTGATTGCGGTTTTCGGGGAGCGCGGCGTCGGCAAGACCCGGCTGGTGATGGAGGTCGTCAGAGAGGCCGCGGCGGAAGGTTTTGCGGTATTTGTCGGCGAGTGCCGCGAGACGCCTCGCGTCCCCCTCGGCGGCATGCTGCGCCCGCTGCAAGCAATCGCGGATCGCTGCCGCGCCGGGGGCATCCGGGAAACGGAGCAGATCCTCGGAGCCGCCGCGAAAATCCTCGCTCCCTACGCACGGGCGCTGGCCGACCTACCGGGAAAGGAAATTTGGCCCGACCCGCCGGAGCTGCCGCCCGCCGAGGCGAGACGGCGGCTGTTCACCGCGTTGACGAGCACGTTTGAGGCGCTGGCAGCAGCGTCACCACTGCTGGTGGTGTTGGAGGATGTCCATTGGGCGGACGACCTCACTCGCGACTGGGTGCTCAAGGTCGCCGACGGCAGGCGGGTCCGGGCGCACCGGTGGATCGTTGTCGTGACCGTGCGGACCGAAGAGGCGGCATCCGAGCTGACGGCGAAGCTCAGCCGCGGCCGGGCCACAGTGTGCCGCCTGGGCCGGCTCCCGGAGACGGACGCCGTGCGCGTCGTCGCCAACATGCTCGGGCTCGCTTCACCTCCGGCGAGGTTCGGTGCGTTCATCGCCCGGCACTCGTCCGGCAATCCGTTCTTCATCGCCGAATACCTGCGGACGGCGGTTTCCGGTGGTCTGCTGCGCCGGGACAGGCGAGGCGTGTGGCAGGTGGCCTCCGGCGAGGCTGCAGGCGAGGCGATAGACTTTGCGGCGCTCCCACTGCCGGCTTCGATCGAGGCGCTGATAGCGCGACGTCTGGGCACCCTCTCTCGCCCGGCGCGCGCGCTGTCCGAGCTGGCCGCGGTGCTCGGGCAAGAGCCGGAATCCGACCTCCTGCAGCTTCTGGCCGAGGGCGAGGAGATCGATTTCCTGAGCGCGCTCGACGAGCTAATCAGAATGGCGATCCTCGAAGTCGGCAGCGCGCGGTGCTATTGCTTCACTCACGATACGATCCGGTTAGTCGCCTACGCCTCGCTTGACGAAGAGCTCCGGCGCCGTTTGCACGAACGCGCCGCGCGCAACCTCGAAGCTCGCGACCGAGGCCCCGGCGACCTCGGCGCGGCGGCACTGGCCAGGCACTGGGAGCTCGCCGGAGACGCGGCTCGCGCCGCCCGATATCATCTGCTGGCCGCCCAACAGGCGCGGCGAGCGTACGCGCACAAGGACGCCGAACGCTCGTATCAGTCTTACTTCGACTGCCTCGCCGCGCCGACCGTCGAGTCCGTGCGGGCCCGGTGTGAGCTTGCGCGCGACGTCCTGTTCGTCCAGGGCCGTCCGGAAGACGCCTTGGCCCAACTGCGGCACGCCCACGTCGAGGCGGTGGCGGTGGGCGACGAGTCGGTCCTGCACGAGAGTCTTATCCAGCTTTCGATCTTCCGTTGGCGGACCACGCGCCAAAGCGACGCCGCGGAAATGCTACAGGCGCTGCTTCCTGCCGTCCGCGCGCGGGGTGCAGCGGCGCAGGAGCTGGAAATCCTGCTGGTGCTGTCCAATGTCGCGGCGGAAATGTGCCGCTGGTCGGAGGCCGAGACGCTGCAGGGGTGTGCCCTCGCGCTCGCCGAAAAGCTCGGCGACCACCGCATGCAGGCAAAGCTGCAGTTGAACCGCGGGACGCTATGCGCGTGGCTCGGGGAGTATGCGCGCAGCGTGGACTGTTTCGGGCGCGCTCGAGCGCTGTTTGCGGAGCACGGAGATCGGCGATGGGAAGCGGTGTGCGTTGGCAATTCCGGGCTCAGTCTGCTTCAACTGGGCGACATCGATGCTGCCAGGCGCTCCCTCGAGGCGGCGCTGGCGCTCGCTCGCGAGACGGGCAGCGCGGATTGGGAGGCGGTCGCGCTTTGCTACCTGGCGGAAGTATGCGTCGCTCGCGGCAGCATTGCCGAAGCGATGGGTCACTATGAGGTGGCCGCGGCGCTGTCGGAGAAGATCCAGTTAGCGTGGAGCGGCGGGATCGCCCTGCTTGGGCTGGCCAGGATCGCCAGGCGGTGCGCCGGCGACATGGGGGCCGCGGATCGCTACCTGGCGGCGGCCGAAGCGAAGCTCCCGGAATCTCAGTATCCCGCGGAGGCCGGCGCCTGCCATTGCGAGCGTGCTTTTCTCGAGCTTGCCGCGGGCCACAGCGGTCGCGACGCGCTCGGCCGCGCCGAGGACGTCGCGCGCAGGCTGGATGCGCCGCCCCTGACCGACATCCGCCTGGCAATTGCTCGGGTGCAACGCGCGCAAGAGGCATTTGACCAGGGGCGGGGCGCGGAGCTCGTGTTTGGCGAGGCGGCCTTCCCCGAACAGCCGCCCGCCGCGGCCCGCGACGAACGAGCGCGCGGTGACTGAGCCCACTTCGTTCCGTCCCCCGGAGTGCGGGGGAAGTGAGGTGGGGGCGCGGTCGCGGCGACGTCGAAGCGGCGGTGGCTTCAGCTCCGCTCGCCTACTTGACGCGGCGGCCTGTTCCGTACTGCCATCGACCGCCGTGCCCGGCGTGAGCACCCCGGCCGCTGGGCAACGTCGGGACGATGCGGGGCGCGTACGCGGTGCGTCAATACCACTTCCGGCGAACGGTACCAGCGGCTATTGACATCCGTCCATGAGAGATAAAGAATTACCGCCGTGACTTGGCGGTGATGTACCGAAGCGGCGAGCCACCGTGCTTTCCGGCTGGACCGCGCGGTCGTGGAGGCGCCGCAAGTCACAAGCGTAGCCCGTATTTTGTTGTTTTCCGATCGTGAGAGGTGCCTCGTGCCAAAGAGTGTGATTCGTTTACGGTTTTTTGCAAAGCCAGGATCCCTGTACGCCCTACTTCTTTATGGATCGCAACCATGGGAATCAATACGTGCTGTTTTCTATGACTAGCTGCCTTTCCATCCACTAACTCAGATGACACTCAATACCAGCGCACGGCTGGGTTCCGCATCGTTAGACTACCTTTACCTCGACTATGGAGACGCACAAAACGCTGTCGAAGTCCTCAACCCCGATGGCACAAAGCACCTGATCGCCGGCCGCTCCTTCAAGGCCGGCCAGATCGTCAGCAACCTCCTCTGCGTCTCCCAGCGCTCCAATCCCACTCGCTACACCGTCCAGATCGGGTTTTACCAGCACGCCGATATCGCCTTCCCGTGGCCAAGCGCCAACCACTCATGCGCGCCCAACCTGCTGTTTGACACCACCAGGATGCTCATCACAGCAACGCGCGAGATCCGGCAAGGCGACGAGCTGACGTACTTCTACCCGTCGACCGAATGGGACATGGCCGAACCGTTCCTTTGCCTGTGCCGAAGCGAGCAGTGCTTGCAGCACATCCGGGGTGCCCGGCATCTCCCCCCTGACGTCCTGTCGCGCTACTACTTCAACCCGCACATCATGGCATTGCTCCGGCAAGGGCCGCGATGATGGACGGCGCCGGCAGCAGCCGACCCGTGGTGAGCGTCGCGGATTCCCCTGCCATCCGCGGGGTGTGCCGGACTTGAGAGTCCGGGAACGCCGTTAGCCTCACCGGCGGCTGAGCGCCCGGCGCCGGTTCAGTGATCCAGGGGCGGGCCATGGCGTCCGCCCCCCTCGCTCGCAGCCAGTCTCCCATGATCCCCGAGCGGCCCCCGCCGCCACTCCGCTCCCGCCTACTCGTCGTCGCCCCCGACCTCGATCACACGCGGCGCGCGAGGCGCCACCGGCACCAGCTCGACCTCGCGTCCAAACGCCTTGCTCAGGCGCCAGAGCTTCCGCCGCGCCGCCCACAGCTCCAGCTCGGCATCGAGGTGCCCTTCCAGCGAAAACGTGATCACGTCTCTGGTGATCTTCCCTTTGAGCTCGGAGACCGCCTGATAGTGACTGCGGTCGAGGCTCTCGGCGACCGACAGGATCGCGGAGAGAATGCGGGCTCGTTTCCGATCGGCGGAGCAGAGCGTCGCCACCGCCGGATTGCGGCCACTGGGCTCCTTGCCCCGGTGAAACTGGGCGACCACCGTCAGCAGCAGCAGCTCGGGGCCGGAAAAGCCGCGCAGCCTCGAGTGGCGAATGATGTACGCAGTATGGCGGTCGTGCCGCTCGTAGCTGATGTGGCCGCCGATGTCGTGTAGCAGCGCGGCATAGCCGAGCAAGGTGCGATCGTCGGCCGTAAGGTTCGCCAGACCTCCGATCTGATCGAAGATCGCCAACGCCAGCCGCTGCACCTGGTAGGCGTGCGGCGTATCGCATCCAAACCTGCGCGCCAGCTCGATGACGCTTCTGGCGCGCAGGTCCGGGTGTGCCTCCCGCAGCGCCACCGCCGGCAGATGCCCTTCCAGGTGGTCGAGAACCATGCCCTCCCGTAACGCCCAATCGCACAGGATCAGGCGTTCCTGGCCGAGCGCCTGCAATACCAGGGTCAGCACGACTCCTCCCGGAACGATGGTCATCTCCCGTTTTTCGTCCAGCCCCTTCACGCTCGACCGGCGATTCGGCGGCATCTTCGCCAGCCAATCGAGCACCTCTTGAAGCTCGCTCAGGCTGACTACGTGCCCGTTGGCAATCTGCAGCGGGCCTTGCCCCCGGCGAATGCGGCTGATGTTGGCAAGCGCCTGTGCCGTTCCGGACGTCGCCACGACCTGGTCGACGCCGAGCCCCATGATCTCTTGCAGTGGCGCGTCAATCTCGGCGCGGACGTAGCTCTCCAGCGTGCGCCGCTTCTTGGGCGACAGCGCGCTGCCGCTGCCAAACAGCTCCGCCAGTCGCAAGCAGCCGAGCTTCAGGCTTTCCAGCAGCACCGGCTGGCGCTCGCGGTCGGAGAGGACGAGCTCCACGCTGCCGCCGCCGACGTCGACGACCAGCGTGCGCTGCCCCGTGATGTCCAGAGCCTCGCGAACCGCGATGAAAATCAGTCGAGCCTCCTCCTGGGGCGAAATCAGCCGCACCTGGAGGTCGAGCTCGTCGTCCAGCTCCGCAATCACGTCGCCGCCGTTTTTCGCTTCGCGAAAGGCGCTGGTTGCGAAGCAGAGGAGCTCGTGCGCGCCGTGCCGGCGGACGAGCTTCAGGTTCTTGCGCAACACGTCGGCGACCGCGTGACGCGCGTCCGCGCTCAGCGACCCGGTGCAGAACACGCTCTGGCCCAGGAGCACGAGGTCCTTTTCCCGGTCGACGACTTCCAGTGAAGCCCCCGATACCCGGGCGACGATCATGTGGATCGAATTCGTTCCGATGTCGATAGCGGCGACCTTGAGGCCTTCGTGGGCAAAGTCGTAAGCGCTCAGGCTGCGGTGCGTCTCGGTCGTGATCACCGTGCTTTCCTCCAGCGCCGGGGGATGTCGAGCAACATGACAGATTGACACCGACAGTACGGCGTCCGTGGCCGCCGCGCAACGGCAACCCGACATCCGTAGCCCCCGAACCGGCGCCGCGAGGCGACCAAAAGGGTGCCGGCCTGATCGGACGGAGGCGCTGTCGCGTCGACTCCGAGCAGGCCGTGGATTCAGGCTGAAGGACGGGGATTCGGACCGACCGACGAGAGGACGACAAACATTGGTTCGATAGTTGAGCCTTGTTTGCCTTCTGGCTGCCGCTGGCGGTCCGGATCGCCGCGCCACCGCCGGTGCCATGCCGGTCCCGCCGCCTACCTGCGCGGCCGAGTTTCGCGAGCGCCACCGCGCAGAAGTTGGCCCAATCCTTGCTTTGCCTCACCGGCAAAGGTCCCCGCGCCAGCGGCGCTGGTCCTTTGGCCCCCACCACCACGCCAGGCTCAGACCCCTCCAGACTCCGAGGCCAGCAAATGAACGCCGCGCGACTCCGCTTTCTTCCCATGATGCTCCCGTTGTTGGCGCTTTGCAGCGCCTGTGCCACCGCGGACTTGCAGCCGCAGACCGCCGCCATGGTCTGGCCCGCACCGCCGCTGACTACCCGTATTCGCTTCGAGCGAATCCTGCAGGGCACCGACAGCTTCCCGCGAAAATCCGGCCTGCGGGAGCGCCTCCTGACCGCGGCCGGCGCGCCTCCCGAACGCCGCGGACAACGCCTGCAAACGCCTCTCGGGGTGGCCGTGACGCGCGATGGCGCAACCGTCTACGCCTCGGACTTCACGCAAGGCAGCATCTTCGTCTTCCACGTCTCGGAGCAACGCGTCGACGTCCTCCCTGGCTTTTCGGGCCCCATCGGGCTGGCCCTCGACAGCGCGGACAATCTCTACGTGGCGGAGCAGGTGCGGCGCGGCGTGACGGTACTCGATGCGGAGCATCGGCCGCTTCGTTTCTTGACGCACGAATCGCTCGAGCGCCCCACCGGAGTGGTCCTGGACGAGGCGCACGGCAAGCTCTATGTCGTCGATTCAGCCCGGGCGAGCTCGCTGCAGCACACCGTGAAGGTGTTCGCACTCGCTTCGGGAAGCCTCGTGGGGGCGCTGGGCGAGGCGAAGGGACAGCAGCCTGGCCAGTTCCTCTTTCCGACCTACGCGGCGGTCGATGCCGGGGGCAATGTCTATGTGTCCGACACGGTCAACGGGCGGGTGCAGAAGCTCTCCCCCGAGGGCAAGCCCATTGCCGTCATCGGCGAACGCGGCGACGCCTGGGGGATGTTCGACAAGCCCAAGGGGGTCGCGCTCGACTCCAACGGCAACGTCTACGTGGTCGACTCCGGATGGAGCAACGTGCAGATCTTCAATCCCGCCGGCGAGGTGCTGCTGTTCTTCGGCGGCCGCGGACCGCTACCCGGGATGCTCAAGAACCCGGGCCCCATCGCGATCGACGGCAACGGCCGGATCTACGTCGGCGATCTTCTCAACCAGCGCGTCGCGGTGTACCAGCTCGTCAGCGCCGGCGCTCCGGATGCGGGGCGCTCGTAGGCGACGCGCATGAACGGCAGCACCCGCCTGGCGACTCTGGCGATCGTCCCCGTGGTGATCGCCGCCACTGCTGCGGCCGCGGGGCCCGGCGACGGCCTCCGTGGCTCTCGTCACGACTTTACGGACGAGGTCCCGACCGTCGGCTTGTGCACCTTCTGTCATACTCCTCACAAGGCAATCAGCACACCCTTGATCTGGAATCATTCGCTCTCGGCCGAAACCTATAGCTGGTCGGATCCAGGCACGACCGCGGGGACGAGCTACCCGCGCTTCAATGGCGATTCCTACGCCGGCGCCTCCACGCGCTGCCTGAGCTGCCACGACGGAACCGTGGCCATCGGCGACATCGCCTGGTACGACACCGGCGACCCGGGAACGCTCTATGCCGAAAAACTCAACGATCCCGGCGACCCGTATCGCATCGCGCAGGCCTCGGACATGTCGGAGAACCATCCTGTCGCCATGCCGTACCCGTTCGCCCGCCAACCCAGCACCTACAACGGCGTGCGCACCGGGGACGCCGCCGACCTGCAGGATTGGCAGCCCGACCCCACGACCACGGGCATTCGGCTCTTCAGTGACGACGATTCCGGGGTCATCGCGGTGGGGCCGATTCCGGGAAGAACCGGAATCGAATGCTCGTCGTGCCACGATCCGCACAACATGAAGGTGGAGGACGAGCACTTCCTGCGCGGCAGCCTGGACGGCGGCAGCGATCGATACCTGTGCCGCAAGTGCCATCTCAAGTGACGAGGAGCAATCATGAACCGAGCCGCGACCCGACATCTCAGCGCTGCAGCCGTGGCGGCGCTGCTCCTGCTTGGTGCTGCGACCCTGAGCGCCGCGCCCGGCGACGGCGTGACCGGGTCCCGCCACGACTTCAGCGCTCACCAGCCCAATGGCGAAATCTGCATATTCTGTCACACTCCGCACAATGCCAAGACCCGCACGCTGCTGTGGAACCATACG
Organism: Candidatus Schekmanbacteria bacterium; assembly: GCA_016188575.1. Taxonomy (GTDB): domain Bacteria; phylum CSSED10-310; class JACPHN01; order JACPHN01; family JACPHN01; genus JACPHN01. Next base: position 14,385 of record JACPHN010000221.1, on the reverse strand, counting down.
CTGTCGTCCAGCGCCTTCCGCTGGAATGTCGCGAGGACGACGGGCGGCACCGATTTCGCGCAGTTTTCAGGTGACACCTACGGCGGTCCGACCGCGAAGTGCCTGAGCTGCCACGATGGCACCGTCGCGGTCGGCGACTACGGCTACCTCACCGCCTCGGGCCAGCCGCCCGCCTGGGACTACAAGATTCCCTCCTCCAGCGCTTACAGCGTCGGACCCGCGGGTGACCTGAAAGGCACCCATCCGGTGTCGATGCCGTATCCGTTCATGAATCAGGCGAGCACCTACAACGGCGTGACGACGGGCGCTCACGTCGCGCTCGATGAATGGCTCGCGGACCCGACCGCGGCGGGTATTCCGCTCTACACCGATTTCGGAACGGCCCCACGACAAGCCGCTCCTCAGGTCGGCCGCACTGGTATCGAATGCACGTCCTGCCACGACCCCCACAACCAGGCGGTCAGCGACGTCTATTTCCTGCGGGGAAGCCTCTCATCCGAAGATCCCGACTACATTTGCGCCAAATGCCACGAAAAGTGAGCTCAGGAGGAGCGCCGATGCACCCGACACCGCCAACGAGGAGCCATGAGACGGCATGGCGATGGATAAAGCGCCCCTCCCGCCGCAAGCGGGAGGAGGTGAGGTGGGGGGTATTCGTGATGCACTTTCCACCACCTCTCCCCGCTTGCGCAGCGATGCAGGAAGGGGGGCGGGATCGCCGCGGTGTTGCCAGGTCGGCGATTTGGAGCCGTCCCCACCGCTTGACCGCCGCCGCGCTCGGTGTCCTTGCCATGCTTTCTTCGGTAGCCGCCTTTGCGGTTGCACCCGGAGATGGCATCGAGAACAGCAAGCACGATTTCAGCGACTACGGTGGCGGCGTGAGCATCTGCATGTTCTGCCACACCCCGCACCGCGCGATCTCGACCAAGCTGCTGTGGAACCACACGCTGAGTCAGAGCAACTTCTCCTGGGACGTCCCGGCAACGACCGCCGGCACCTCGTTCCCGTCTTTCAGCGGCGATTCCTATACGGGCCCGACTTCGCGGTGCCTCAGTTGTCACGACGGCACCGTGGCTGTCGGCGACATCGGCTGGTATCAGGGCGGTAAGCCGGCAACGGTCTACAATCTCCGCCTCACGGGCGCGTACAACATCGCTCCCGAAGGAAACTTGGCGGGTAACCACCCGACCGCAATGCCGATTCCCTTCGGGAACCAGCCCAACACCTACAACGGCGTGAGCACCGGTCCGCACGCCTACCTCGATGAGTGGCAGGCGGACCCGCAACAGCTCGGGATTCGCCTCTTCAACGACGACGGTGCGGGGGAAATCACGGCCGGCGCCGTGCCGGGGAAATCCGGTATCGAGTGCTCGTCATGTCACGACCCGCACAACAAGAAATCGGTGGAGCGCCGCTTCCTGCGGGGGTCCATGAAGGGAAACGATCAGAGCTATTTGTGTTTGAAGTGCCACCGCAAGTGAGGCGGCACGCGGCGCACGCAAATCGGCGCCTGCAAGGGATGAGCGGGGCACATCGCTTGTGTCTTCCATCTCCACGCCCTATACTTTCCGGCATGCTTGTCCGCGAAGCGCTTTTCCTTGGTTTCGAGGCCCGGTGTGCCTCAGCTCGGGGCAGACCGCGCCCGCCGCAAGGCGAGGCGGTGGCCTGTGGCGATTACCGCTGACCATGGCCGGCGCGCAGAGCAATGGCCCCCAGGGGGTGCTGCCTGACGACCTGGCCCGACGGTATCGCGTCGGCGCACCGCTCGGCGCTGGCGGGATCGCCACGGTTTATCGCGCATTCGATACTCTCGTGGGCACTGATGTCGCTCTCAAGATCCTTCATCCCCACGTTCGCCGCCACCGGTTCGTCGTCGACCGGTTTCGCCAGGAGCTGGTCATTGCCCGCGTCATTGACCACCCGGCGATCGTGAGGATATTCGAGCTGCACGAGTCTGCCGACACGGGCGACGTCGTATTGGCAATGGAGCTCCTCCGCGGCGGAGATCTCAAGTCCCGCATCCTGGACCGCGGGCCGCTGCCGGCCAACGAGGTGATTCGGGTGGGAACCGCGGCGCTGGCGGCGCTGGCAGCGGCTCACCGCCTGGGTATCGTGCACCGGGACCTCAAGCCGCACAACATCCTGTTCGACGAAAGCGATGCCGTACGCCTTGGGGACTTTGGGCTCGCCCATACTGGAAACCTGCTCAGCGTGACCACCCGGACGATGACCGCGGGGACGCCCGAGTATCTGGCGCCGGAGGCGATCCTGTCGCGCCGCGTGGATGCGCGTGCCGATCTGTACGCCATGGGCGTCACCCTTTACGAAGCAGCCTGCGGTAGGCTGCCGTTTGCCGGTTCGGATCCGCAGCACACCCTGCGGCGGCAGGTCGAGGAGGAGCCCCGGCTGCTGCGCGAGCTGGCGCCTGGCATCCCCGCGCCACTCGAAGCCGCGATTGCGCGCGCCATGGCCAAGGACCCCGGCGACCGCTTCCAAACCGCTGACGAGCTTGCCGCCGCGCTGACATCCCGATCGGTGGCTCAGGCGTCGCCTGCCCGGGCGCGCCACCGGCCGTGTGCCGGCTGCGGAGAACCGGTGTTCGAGACCTTTCCGTACTGCTTTGCGTGCCGCCGCGAGCCGCTTGTGCTGAACCGCGCCTCGGGGGCCGCGCCGTCCTTTGCCGTTGTGGTCGCCGGTCCCGGCCGAATCGCCGATAGCCAATCCGACCAGGGCCGGGCAAGGTGCCTAGATGTGCTTGCCGACGCCGGAGTCGAGACGAGCCGCCTGGAAAAAAGGATTCCCCGCTTGCCGTTTCACCTGATTCGCGGGCTCGACGGCGAAAGCGCCGGCGCCCTGGTTGCCCGACTCCAGCAGGTAGGGGTACAAGCGCGCGTCGTGAACGCCAGCGCCGCGGTGGAGCGAGCTGCCGCGGGTGGCCGCTTCCTCGCCAAGGCGCTGCGCATGAGCTTGCGGCACTATCTCATCCTGCTGTTGACAGCGCTCGGGGTGCTTCCCTACGGGGCGGCCCTCCTCTTCGTGCTCGGCCTCCCAGCGTTGTGGCTGCTCGCGGGGTTCGTGGTCGTCGGGATTCCCGCGATCAACTATCTGCGCGCAGTCCTTCCCGCAGGGCGGCTCGAATCCGCCCGGAAGGGGGCGCCGCTTGCGCGACTGATCGCGCTGTGTCGCACCTTGGAGTCGCCGGAGCTGCAGGACGCGGCCGCGCGTCTCGCGACTCGCGTCGTTGCGATCCGGGAGGCACTGGCGGGACCATCTATCGATCCGAGCAGCGGCGGGGGCGCAGGCTCTCAGGAGGCGCTGGGTGACGTGATCGAGTGCGCCTCGCGGCTACTCGCTGGCGCCCAGCGCTGCGATTCGGAGATTCAGTGCCTGGAAGAGCTCGAGATTGACGAGGAGCTCGCTCAGTGCGAGGGCAGAGCGAAGCTGGTTGCCTCGGAGGCGGAGCAGACCGCGCTCGGGCGCCGCACCCAGGCGGCTCGGGAACGGGCGCTGGCGCGACGGAACCTGGAGCGCTTGCGCGACCAGGTGATGGATCGCATCTTCGCGCTGTCCGCTCGGGTGGACCGGGTAGCGGGCGGCCTGGCCAACGTCGCCATGCGGCAGGCGGAAGCGGCCGGAGCCCAGATCGAGGCGCTCGCTCGAGAGTGCGTGGCCGAAGCCGAGGCGATCATCGAGGTGACGCGCGACTCCGCGGTCGCCGCCAGAGGCGACGACCCAAGCGATCTCCAACCCGGCACGGGTGAGCGGCGATGAGGAAGGGAACGCGCTTCGGCCGATATACCATCGTCGAGGAAATCGGCGTGGGAGCCACGGCCACCGTGTATCGCGCCGAGGATTCCGGCGAGGTGGTGGCGCTGAAAATCTTGCACCGGCATCTCGTCTACGATCCCGTTGTTCGGGAGCGATTTCGGCGCGAGGTCGAAATCGTCCGCGGGCTGAGGGGGCCGGGAATCGTGAGGGTGTACGATCTCATTAGCTTCCAGGACGAAGTAGCCATCGTCGCCGAGCACTGCGCCGGTGGCAGCTTGGCGGCGTGGCGAGCGAGCTCCGCCGACGAGCTTGTCAGCGTCGCCTGGCAGGTAGCCGAAGCGCTGCGGGTCGCTCATGACCACGGCGTGATCCACCGCGATTTGAAACCGGCCAACATTCTGCGCGCTGCCGACGGAAAGCTGAAGATCGCCGATTTCGGCTCCGCGCGCCTCCAGGCGCTTTCGGGATTGACGACCTCGAGCGCCTTTCTCGGCACGCCGCAGTTCGTCGCACCGGAGGCGTTCGACGGCCTTCCCCCTGACCCGCGGGGAGATCTCTACGCGCTCGGCGCGATCCTGTACCAGGCGGCAACGGGGAGGTCGCACCTCGACGAAAACCGTTCGTCCATGCTCTGGTCGCGGCGCAGCGAGGCCGTGCCGATCGCGCCGCGTCAGCTCAACCCCGCCCTCCCCGTCTGGCTGGAGGAGCTCATCCTCAGCCTCCTCGGCCCGCTGTACCGCCGTCCACCGGATGCGGCTGCGCTGCTGTCGTGGATCGAGCAGCGGCAGTCGCGCGCCGCCGAGACGACCAAGAAATGCCTTCATTGCCGGGCCGCATTGCCAACGAGTGCACCGCTGTGCCCGGAGTGCGGCAAGGAAGCGCTCGTCATCCGACCGATCGCGGGGCCCAACGCGACGGCACTGCTGTTGATCCGCATTCCAGAGGACGCGAGGGCGCGCGATGGCTTCCGCGAGCTGCTCGAAGCGGTGTCGGGACAGACCAACCTCGCCTTACCTGCGTTCCTCGGCGCGGATCGCTGGCTCTTCTCCAGAGCGGAGAAGGCGCGCGGCAAGCCCTTGCCAGCGTTGGTAGCAACCGGCATGCCCGCCGAGGTCACGCGCGTGCTGGTCTCGGAGCTCTCCCGGATCGGGGTAGAAGCAGTGTCGTTTCCGCAGGACAAGGCGCGGCGCCAATTCCCGGATGGTCCGTTGATTCGGCTGCGATGCGACCCTCCGCGCGTCGTTGGCGCCGGCGACCTGATCGCCGCCGCGGTGGCAGCGTTGCCATCCATACCCGGCGGCCGCCATCGGCAGCTCTTCTACGAGTGCTTCGTCGCCAGCTACGAGATCGCGCGCCAGGCGCACCGGCTGAGCATGTACGCGCTGATCGGACCGACGCTCGCCAACCTGCAAACTGGACTGCGCGCGGCACTCGCCCGACTGACTCCTCTGGAGAAGCTGATGGCGGCGGTGAACGAGGCGGAGGTCTACGCCGAGATCACGCGTCTGGATCACAGAATCGCCGCCGCCGTGGAGCCGGCGGCGGCGGACGAGCTGAGCGAGACAAAGATGGCGCAAACGCGAGCACTCGAGAGTCGGCGCGCGCTCGAGCTGCAGCACGCGCGGTTGATGGCGCGCCTGTTGCGCGCTCAGGGCAGCTTGATGTCGGCAGCCGAACGGCTCCGCTGTGAGGACGCACCTGACGGCCTCGCCGCGATCGCGGAGAGCGTCAACGATAACTTGCTCCAGCTCGGGTCGATACTGCGAGAGGAGCCGCGGCCCGCGCCCGACTGCTGAAGCTCCAGACGCACCGCGCGCCGAGCGCTCGGTGCCGATTGCGATTGCCCGTGCCGTGGCCTAGACTCTCCGGAGTCTCGGCAAATCCTGGGCGCTGCGGCGAGCTCGGAGGGCATTCTTGAGTTCATTGCAAGCGTCCGACCCGTACCCACAACCAGAGGAGTGGAGCATGGAAGATGGCGGCGGAGGTATTCTTGGCGGCTTGATGCCGCTGGTCTTGGTGAGTCTTCCCGTCCTGGCGATCGCGGGCATGTGGAAGGTCCTCACCAAGGCAGGTAAGCCCGGCTGGGCTTGTCTCGTGCCCATCTACAACGTGATCGTGATGCTCCAGATCGTGGGGCGCCCCATCTGGTGGATCGTGTTGCTGCTGATCCCCCTCGTAAACGTCGTCGTGGGCATCGTGTTGGCGATCGACACGGCCAAAGCGTTCGGCAAGGGGGTGGGATTCGGGCTGGGGCTGTTGTTCCTCGGTTTCATCTTCTACCCGATCTTGGGCTTCGGCGACGCGCGGTACCGGGGACCCGTAGCTGGATAGCGCCACAGGCCCTCCAGGAGGCTCCCAGGGTGGGGATTCCCCGGTGTCTGCGACACCATCCACCGCCAGCGGGAGCCGAGCATTCTTGGGCGTCGACTTCGGGGCAGATACCGGGCAGCGACGTGGCCGCCACCATGAGCGGGGCACCGAGTGGTCGCCAGGTGCCTCGCTCACGGCGCGCAAGTGCCACCTTAGGGTCGCCAGATGCCTCGCTCACGGCGCGCAAGTGCCACCTCATGGTCACCTGGTGCCTCGCTCACGGCGTGCAAGTGCCACCTCATGGTCACCTGGTGCGTCGCTCACGACGTGCAAGTGCCACCTTAGGGTCACCTGGTGCGTCGCTCACGGCGTGCAAGAGGCACGTGCGGTCCGCCAGGTGCCGTTTACATGCGATGTGCGCGCTGCCGGGCATCCGCCTTGCCGTTTGCAGGGCGCGATCGAGGCACCGCACGAACACCTGACGCTCGGTCGCCTTGTTGGGGGTCGGCCGAATGTGCTTTGCACCTGAGGCCGCGACGCAGGGGCGCGATTGGTCGCGCCCGGTCATCGCGGCCGGTAATCGGGGCGGAGCTGCGGCGGGAAGAAGTGTAAAGGGCGAAACCGGACACCGGACATTCGGCCGACGCCCCTCGTTGTCTGCCTGGAGCGGATAGGTGGATACGTTCGTTTCGTGGAGGGGGCGATTCACCGCCGGTTCGACGACCAGGGGAGGATAAGGAGGGGGGCGCTGCCGCGGCTGGCGGTGACCGGTCGATCGCCGCTACGCTTGCGGTGTCCGGACGCACCGGACATTCTCTCAGGAGCACCTCATGTTCGCTGCCCGCCTGCCCGCCTGGAGGATGCGCCTGGCCGACTTCCTCGATGCTCGGCCGGTCAAGGTCGTCACCGCGTTTCTGCTCGTCGCCTCGGTGCTGCCGTACTGGCAGCTCGAGTTGCGGTTTCAGAGCGGATTTCTGGCCGTCTTCGGGCTGCAATGGCTGCTTCGCCTGTTGCTGATCTCCGGACGCTTCGGATCGGCAAGACGTGGGGACTACCTCTTTGTGGTGATCGATCTGGCCGTGTTCGCGAGCTTTCTACCGCTGCTGCAGGTGGCTCCGGCATTGGTGCAGACGGCGCTGCACCTGTGCCGGCTTTTTGCGCTGCTCCGCTACGCGCGCGAGCTTCTGCTCGACGTCTACGCGATCGTGACCCGCCGGGAGCAGCTCGACCAGTTCGTGCTGATCGGCATAGCGATCGTCGCGCTCGCTTTCGGCAGCGCGGTCCTGCTCAGCCAGCTCGGGATTTCGCACGACTACGGCACGAGTTCGGCGCGGTCGGAATTGTTCGTCGATCGGCTGTGGTGGTCTTTCCGGCAGCTCGAGAGCGCCGACAATCTGGTGGAGAATTTGGCCGCGCATCCACTGATTTCCGCAATGTCCCTGGTCTTGACGGTCGCCGGCGTCGTCATCTTCTCTTTTGTCATCGGCATTGGCGCCAGCGTTGTGGGCCAGGTGATCAAGGCGGATCGCCGCCGCCCTCTCGGCTTTCGCGGGCACACGCTCGTCATCGGGCCCGTGCACGACAACGAGCAGGTCGTCGACGAGCTGGTGCGGCTGTATGACCGCAACCGCCTGTTGCGCCGGCGCGACTTCAAGGACATCTGGGACTGGCTGTTCCGTGGCGCCCCGCCACCCCGCCGACATGCGTTGCCCCGCATCGCGCTGCTCGGCACCGACGAAGAGTTGCCGCCGTTCTTGTACGACGACGAGAAGCGCTGGGTCGCCTATCGCCATGGGGACCCGGCGGAGCTATCCGCGCTCGCTCGCGTGACCGCTCACTTTGCCAAACGCGCCATCATGCTGGCAATCTCCCGCTCGGGCTACGACGTGGACGCGCCGACGCTCACCGCGCTTTCCGCGTTTCGCGAGGTCAACCCCACCGCGCACGTCTATGTGGAGGTGCTGGACAGCCGCCATACGGATCTCGTCACCGCCATCGGCGAGGGCGGGACGTTTCCACTGGATGTATCCCGATTCCTCGGGTTGTATCTTTGCCAGCACATCATCAATCCCGGCCTTCAGGCCGTGTATCAGGAGCTGCTGACCGCGGACGGTTCGGAGCTGTACACGCACATTTTTGTCGAGCCGCAGGAGATTCAGGCGCTGAGCCGTCTCGGTGCGGGCGGGTGCGTGTCGTTCGCGGACGTCGCGCGCATGGCGTACCTGGAGCATGGCGTGTTGCTGACGGGGGCGTTTCTGGGCGAGGGCACGCCGCCACGCCTGCGCGGGCGGCTGATCTCGAGCGAACGTCTGGTCACCTGGCTGCAGCCGGAGACGTCGGCGGGCGGCGTTGCGGTGTCCCGGCTGGGGGGGCTCCCAGGGCGGCTGCCGGTCGCATGCTTGCGCGGGCTAAGCGGCCTGGCGGATTCCTACAGGCCGCTCAAGCGCTTCGCCCGAGCGCTCTGCCAAGGGCGGGGCGAGCTGACGGCGGCGGCCGCGGCGCAGCGGCGTCTTCCGGGGATCGGCGGGCTGGCGCCGGCGGAGCGCGAGCGGCTGCAGGACGCGCTTGCCGGCCTTCAGGTTTCCGGCCACGGTCCGCGCCGCGTCCTCGTGGTGGGATACGGCCCGTCCTTGCGGGCGCTGCTCGGCGAGCTGGCCCGGCATCTTGCCGAGGTGGAGATCCTGCTCGTGATGAATGCGCGCGGCGGGGAGTCGCTGGCATGGGACGAACGCATCGAAATGCTCGGCCTCGGGATCGATCCGGGGCTGCTGCGCAAGGACGAGGCGCGGACGCAAGTCAGGTTGGAGCACGGCGGCAAGCTCACGTTGTCCATGCACTTCGGGTCGGATCTGGCAAGCTACGCCGTGGGCCAGCTCGCCGTGTTTGGCGCCGCGGAGACGGCCGTGTTCCTCTCGGATCCGGACTCCGAGGATCGGGACGCCCGCACCAGCATGCGCGTGATGCGGTTTACCCGCGCACTCGAGCGCGTTGGCGTGCCGCGCCCCCCCGCGCTGCACGTGGTTGCCGAGCTCGCGGCGCTTGAAAAAGGATACCGGCTCGAGCGCCATTTTCACGCGCGCGGCAAGGCGATCGGCGGCGTCCCCGTGACGTTTACCAGCATCAGCACCGAGCAGCTCCGCAACTACTTCATGGTCCACAGCGCGTTTGTCCCGGGCGTGATGAGCCTGTTCGAGGAGCTCCTCGGGGCGGGCAGCCAGCAGCTCAGCCGCCTCGAGCTCCCGGACGCGGCGCCGGACCTGACGGTCACGGCGGCGGCGCTCTTCGAGGCAGTCGCCCGCTTCCCCTGCCTGCCGATCGGCGTCGAGAGCCGTTCGGGGAGCGTGTCGATAAACCCCCCGCCGGCGGCGCCGCTACGACTGGCAGAGCAGGCGGCGGTGTACGTGGTCACCGATCCGAACAGGTTGCGGGACGCCGTTTCGCAGTCGCGGGATGAGCAAGCGGCGGGATAAGCGACGGCAAGGCGAGCTCGCGCTCCGCACCCGGCGACACTGTGGTCGTTGACCCGAATGGCGCCGGGGAGAACCGCACGCCGCAGGGGGCGGGAATGGCGCCAGCGCGCGCAAGAAGGGGAGCGGGAACGAAATCTGCCGGCCCGACAGTTGTGCACCACCGCCCGCAGCCGCCGCGCCTCCTCGCGACCGATGCCCGCGCGGTCGTTGACGATGACCCCCGTTACCCGTTGCCGGTCCCCGCCGCGCATCACCCGCACCTTCTTTTCGTTGACCCGAAAACCCTCGTCGCGGATGATCCCCGAAAGAACGGGATCATCGAATTCAGCTCCCGGCGGTTGCTGCTGAAGGTCAGGTCGTCGGCGCACCGCGTGTAACTGAAGCCCTCCTTGTGGCCGAGCGCGTGCAGGCGGTAGTCGATGTGGCGGACGACGATGTTGGCCAGACCCGGCGAGCGACCCCGCGCCGCGAGCTCCGCGGCGGTCACCCCGAGATGGTGGGCGAGGTGGTCGCGGCTCGTGATGATCGGCAGGCAGCGGTCGCTCATCTCGGTGGCGTAGGCGGCGAGAAACTGGCGGCTGCCGGGGTCGAGGTGCGGATTCTTGCCGAGCAGCTCGGCGACGGCCGGCCGCGACGACGCCACCAGGGGACCGTCGGGTTCGGAGAAGCTGTACGTCTGGCCGGTGCGCAACTTCAGGCGCGCACCGGCCTCGATCAGGTCGATCACCTCGGATTCGACCCCCGCCTTGCGGTTCAGCTCGACCAGCGCCTCCAGGTGGCGCCGGCGGCACGTGGGATGCGATGGCGCCGCTCGCGTGTCCCTTATTTGAACGTCAGGTGCACCTCGCCGCCGAATGGCTTGCCGTCGGCCAGATCCCCGGTCAGCGCGGTGGTGACGCTGTCCGCGGACGCAAGCGCGGAAACGACGTGCTGCCGATCGAGCTTCGCCATGTATTCATAAACGCCGTCATGGTCATTGTCGTGCGGCTCGGGAGCCGCCACCCAGCCGTATTTCGGGTCGGCCGCCGCGGCGACCGGTCCCAGGCGAATCGACTGGGGGCCGCTGATGTAGCGCAGCGGTTGCGAGTGGTAGGGCTCGTGGGTGAGCTCGATGTAGCAAGTTACCCAGGCGCCCTTGCTCTTGCGGTTGATGACCTCGGGATCGCACGATATGGTGGCTTCTTCGGGCTCGAGCTGGGCTCGCATCCGGTCGGCGATCGCGCGCTCGGCGGCCCACTCGGCCTTCTCGCGCGGAATGCTGCGAGCGTAGGTCCTGGCGATGCCGATTCGTGCCCACCTGCTCGTGGTTGCGTCGGGGCTCTTCGCCAATTCGACCAGATAGGAGCTCGCCTCATCTCCTCCGGCCGCGCCAAGAAATTCCGTGAGACTACTGATGAACCTGCTCAACCTCTCGCGAAGTACGCCGAGCACAGCGGGCACCATGTCGCGATTTCCCGAGTAAGTCAAGCACCTCAACAAGGCTCCCAGGACATCTGGGTCTTGCGCCTGTTGCAGCGCTGCAAGAATCCGCGGCGCCATCGCCTCGTTGCCCTCGTGAAAAACGATCCAGCCCGCATGGTGGCGCGCTTGGACCGGTGCATTGTCATCCAGTAGCAGAGGGAGCACCCGCTCGCCGGCTTCGGGACCGCGATACCACAGGCAGTCCCTCGCCAACCAGTCCGGCCCTGATCCACTGCCGTCGGAGATTTTCAGGATGCCCACGAGCTTTTCCAGGGCGTCTTGCTCCGCCATCCCGCGTGTGATCGCTTCACAGTAGGCCATGCCAGTGACGGACCGAACGTTGACCCCAGTCCTCGAGAATTCCACGAGGCGCTGCGCATCCGCGTCGCTTCCGACAATTCCCAAGACGTAGAAACCCGCCTTCTGCAAGGTCACGCTGGGTGTGTCCTCGGCGTCGCTCAACCAGGGCGCCATCGCGGCCCAGAGCATGGCGCTCAGCTCCGCTGGCGGCAGCAGACGCCCGAGCTCGATCATGGCAAGTGTCGCCTTCCAGTCCGCCGCTGTCTGCTGCTGCGAGGTGACGGATGGGTACCGCCCGTGAGTCAGGACCTCCATCCCCTCCGCGAACATCGCTCGGTAGCGTTCGACCTGAGCGGCAACCGGCTGCTGGCGCCACGATGGCACGTTCGCGGCAAAGTTGCGCCAGACTCCATTCACCGGGTCGGATTCGACGGCGGGCGCAACGAATTCGTCGAACAGCCGCCGAAAGGCGGTGCCCGAGGCGTCGCGCAGCAGAATCCGCACGGTCATGACCCCCAGCCGCGGGCGAAACAGCGGGTCGCAATACCCCAGCCCGACTGGATCCGCGGTCAGGGCAGGGGTTGCAAGTATCCCACACAAGGCGACGGCGACGGCAACTCGTAATGTCATCGTGCTCATGGATCGACGAAGCTCGAAATCGGAGGTTCGGATTGTTTGCCCGGATTTGCCCAGTCCTCGCGAGCGGGCCGTTCCAGACACGGCACCTCGTAAGGATTGGTCCCCGGTGGATCGATCTCGGCGCGATCGACGCCGCGCTCCGCGAGTCGCGCGTCCATCTCGGCGTGGATGGCGACCTTATCCTCACGGTCCATAGGGATGGGCGGTGGATACTGCGGATAGGGCCGGCCTGGGAAATAGGCGTCCCAGATGGAGTGCGGCTTGTCCGGCAGGTACCCCAGCTCATTCTCCAGCGCGTCCGACAGGCGGTCATCGTCTCCGTCCGCGGCGGAGCTCGGCAGCGCCAGCATCTCTTTCCATCGCTGCTGATGCCGGAGCTCGTGCAGCACCGTCCCGTGGACGCGGTCGATGCCGTAACCCGGACACCCAGGATCCCCGGCCAGGCGCCTGTTCCAGTAGGCGCCATTGCCGAGGTAAACCGTGTCGTTCTCGCGCCTGTACAGGCCACCTGCACCCGTATAGGGATCGAGCTGAACGCTCGCCGGAATGACGCCGGCCGCGCGGTAGTGCGCGAACCAGCTTGGCGTCCCGTCGGTCGCTTCGTTGGTGCGCGGATCGCCATCCTTGGGGCGGCGGCAAAAAAATGCTTGAAGCGCAGCGCTTCGGACTCGCTGGTGCGATCGCGCCCGCTCGGATCCTTCCAGCGCAGAATCGCCCGAACCTCCTGCTCGGCGTGGACGTGTTTCTGAGCGTCCAGCGGGAGCGAGAACGTCCATTTGCCGCCATCGGGAAAGCTGCGCGCGCTCTCAGCCGGGATTGGATCCGACTCGATGACGCCTGCACCGATGTCGGTTTTCCAACTCAGCGCCGTGTACCGGACGAGCTCGTCGCCGGAGCCGCCGAGATCGACAAGAAAACCCGGCGTAAACGCCACGGTGAGCCCGGCGGTCGGGTTGCGATCGCTTTCCACCCACGGTGAGTACAATCCAGCTTCGAGGCGGCTCATCGCCAGCCCTTCCGCCTCGTAGTTCCGCGCCTCCAAGTCCATTCGGTAAACGACCAGCTCGTCCGTTTCCGCGGCCTCCCGCGGTGACGACAAGCCCTCGTTCAGCACCAGGGTAACCGCGTAGCGTCCCGGCGCGAGCCAGGTCTGCCCGGGTCCGACGCTGGCCGCGCCCTGGCAGTCGCTTCCCGCACAGCTCACGCTGTCGAACGGGATGATTAGCGCCGATGCGGACGACGGCCGTCTCCACCGCGAGGGCGGAGGTGCGAAAATCGAAGCGCAGCGTCTCTTGCAGCTTCCAACTCGTGCCTGTCGCCGCCGATAGAGATACTTGCGCCGACTTCGGGCACGAGAGGTTTCGCGCTGCATCTTCCGGCCGCCCCCGCGCAGGCGGAGACGGGCTACACTGCTCGTTGAAGAAAACCGCAGCGGACGTGGTTAGCGGGAGCGCCACCGGCGTGCCGCAAGTCGGCCGCCCGTTTTTCCCGTGAAACTTGCCGGTGATCGAATGGGACCCCTCCAGCCTGGCGGTGAACGTCGCCGTCGGGCTCGTCGGCGCCGGGTGCTGCATTTCGAGCGCGTTGAGGTCCATGCCGAACCAGTACCAGCCGTCGGGGGAGACCCGGTCCGCGCTGGAGGCGAGGGTCACCGTGAACGGCTCGCCGAGGGAGATGGGAACTGCCTCCGCGGGTTGATTGGCCTCGTCATAGGTATGCGTGACTCCGCCGGCGCTCACGCTGGCAAACCATACCGCGCAGCTCCAAGCGTGCGCCAGGCTGGGGCTGACGACGGCGGTGGCGAGGAACGGGAGGAACAGGAGATTGATTCCGATACGGTGGCTCGGTCTGCGAGGCGAGGGGCGTATCGGGCGTGGCGAAGAGATGAGCTGGGTCCGGGCCGGGAGCAGTCGCTTTCTCCTCATCGCCCGAGCCTCCCGAGCGCCGCCCGAGCTTGACCCGCGAACGCTCCGCTCACCTGTCCATACACCCTCGTCGCCTCCTCCGCCTTCCCCTGCGCCGCGAGCGCCTGCGCGAGGTGCCAGAGCGCGAAATCGCGGTCCGGGTCATCCGGGTCGCCGGCGAGAAACGCCCGGGCCGCGTCGGCCGCTGCCGCGGGGTTCCCGGTCGCGAGCGCCGCGCGCATGCGCAGCCGATGGGCCAACGCGCTCAGGCGCGTCATCTGCTCGCGGTCGGCGCCGCCCAGCGGCGCCGCGTAGGCGTTGACCAGGTCGGTCAGCATCTCCTCGCCGTCGCTCGCCCGGCCGTTGTCCATAAGCAGGCGAGCGACCCGCTCGTGCGCGGTGCAGCCCATGTCAGCGATCGGCAGCGCCCGCAACCGCCGCAGCACCTCGTCGATCCGCTGCTGGTCGCGCCGCTCGCGCGCGAGCCCGATCAGCTCACCCGCCGCGGCGACCGCGGTCTTCGCCGCCGCCGG
>JACPHN010000005.1:917-40163 GCA_016188575.1 Candidatus Schekmanbacteria bacterium | reverse complement strand
TCCTGGCACGCCTGGTTGCAAAACGGCCCGCCCGCCGGCTACCTCCCCGAGGGCGACATCGCCAACCCCGGCGCGCCCGCTGGCAGCACCCTGACTTTCGGCATCGAGGCCAAGCCAAACTTTGCCTTCAGCCAGGCAAAGCTCGAGCTCGCCTTCGCCACGAGCCGCTTCCCCGGGATCGCGAGCAACTGGCCGCTCGGCTCGGTGTCCACCAACGAGGACGACATGATCTTCACCCCGGTGACCGCCGGTGCGCAGACCACGCCCGCGACGACGACCCCGTGGGCCGCGCCGTGGGTCGACCCGTTCGCCGCCGCCGTACACCCGTTCTTCAACGACGGCCGCACCGCCTACTGGACGGCCACCTACGACCACGTCACGCCGCAGGCCCCCAAAGGCGTCGTCCAGCTCACGGCGCAATCCACCGACTTCGGCGCCAAGGGGTTCTTCGCCGCGCGCTGGACACCGGACTATGCCACGACTCCGATCCCCATCGGCCTCGACCCGCTCGCGCCGCCGGCCACCGACGCGGACTAGGTGATGCAGATTCCCCTCACCCGCCCTGGCGAGGCGATCCCCGACGGCAACTGGATCACCCCGAACCGGGCGGTGTCGCCCCGCCTGGCCATCGCCCCGCTCGCGGACCAGGATACCGATCGGTACGCGGTGATTTCGCTGCCGGGAGACGGGCTGGTGGCCTACGATGAGTTCCGCGGCTTCGTGTTCGGCACCACCAACCCGCCGACGCACATCCGCACCGACCCGCAGCGCAAGAACCTTTTCGTGCTGGTCGAGAACTCTCTCGATGGATTTCAAGTGGGCTATGGGTGGGCGACCGACATCGCTCTGGTTCCCCGAGTCGTTCCCGACGGCACTGACGTCAGCGCATGGTTGGAGGTGAGCTCCCACGGGGTCGCCAGCGACCGCCAACACGCCGCGCACTTGAAAAACCTGACCTTTGTTCAACCCAAACCCTACTATTGGGGCATGATCGACCGAAATGATTCGCCAGGCCGCGCCGGCCCCAGCAAGGTCGCCATCCAGCAGATCAGATTGGACACCCAGCCCGCGCCGCTGGCGTTTCGGGAGTCTCTGATCCGCAACATCGCCGCCCACGAGCTGCTGCACGCCAGCAGCATCGACGACCACGGCAATCCCGATCAGTGCCCGGCCGCGCCGGAGGGCCTGGAGTGCCGGCTGCAGGCAGAGGCCGGCGGCGACCGCTGCACCCTCAGGGCGCCGGTGTGGGCGGTCTACCAGGCTAACCACGCCGGCGTCTCGCCTCCCGACTACTCGCACGTCACCGTAGCCTACGAGCTGTGCGGCCCGGCGTCGCCTGACCAGGACCAGGGCAAGCTCGACATCAAGGACTGGTAAGAATGACGAGAATCGTTCGTGGTACCATCACTCTGGCCGCGCTGCTGCTCGCCGCGGTGGCGTCGGCAGCGGAAGAGACGCCGCTGGTGGAGATCGAGCTGTTGAGCACAAACGACTCGCGCCCCGGCGACGATCTGCTCTTCCTCGCGTACGAAGCCTCTTCGCCCGATACCGCCCGCATGCCCTGGACGATCGCGGTGCGCGGCGCGCCGTACGCGTTCGTACTCCGCTTCAATAGTCCGCGCCTTTCGCGGGACGTGTACCGGCCGGGTGGCCCCAATCCCAAGGAGGTCGTCTTCACCCGCGAGTGGCTGCAGTCCGTGCAGTGCCGGATCGAGGTCGCCGGCGGCGGGGAGGTGCCGTTTTCCTGGTGGGAGCATTTCATGAGTCATGGCGACCTCGAACCGTCGTATACGTTTTTTTCGACCCCAAGAGGGGGCCGCAGTACCCTATCCCACTCGCCCGATTCGACCTGGCCTTGAGCGGCGCCGTGACCGCCCTGGTGCCGGTGGGCGAGCACCGCATCGCGTGCTCCGCGGTTTGGGCCGACGGGTCGCTCGTGCGCGCCGAGCAGCCGCTCACCATCCTCGCCAACGACTCCGCCGATTCTCGGGCGCTGTACCACTTCGAATGGGCCATATACTGCCACTTCCCCCGCCTCGGCTGCGAATCGGAATCCGCCGGCCACTTTTTCGCCGCAGCGGCGGAAAAGACCACGATTCCCGGCATCTATTACTGGGCGTACCACGTCACCAACGAGCAAGGCAACTACGACCGCGCCGCCGACTACCTGGAGAAATACCTCGAGGCCTTGAGGTGGAACGTCGAGCACGCCACCCCCGGTTACCGGGCCTTCGAAGACATTTCCCCGGCGCCCCCCCACGAGCGCCGGCGGTTCGACCCGAAGGCGGAGCTGAAGAAGGTCGAGGCCAACTTGAAGAGAACCATCGCGGTGTTGCGCACCGGCAGGTATGCCCAGCCCGCGTTCCCACCCCCGTAGCTCACCGGCTGCGGGGGCACGACGGCCATGGTGACGTTTGACGAGGCGCCGGCCGCGATCGCGTGGGGGCCGGACGCGGACGGCGACTGCGTGCCGGACGCGAGCGCCGCTGATCCACCAGCGCTCGTGGCGCATCGGCGCCAAAAAAGCGGCGCCGGCGCAACAAAGGTGACGCGGCGCGCCGAGCGGAGGCAGAATGGCGAGCGCAATGAATAGCGCTCCGAACATCCGCGCTGGCACGAAAAATGCTTGCAGTATCGGTGGAAACGTCCATCGCCCACCAGGAGTACACTCATGCTTCACACGTCGACCGTCTGCCCTGCTCTCGCATTCACAACGCCAGCAGCAACCATGATGAGCCGCCCGCGCGCGCTGCGCTCCGCCGTGGCGCTGGCACTCCTTGCCATCCTGCTGCTCCCGGCTGTCGCTTGTCATCGCGTGACTGCGACAAAGCCACCGCGGGCGCTGTCCATCGCGGTCGACCACTCGCCCCGACTCGGCTCGGCAACGGTCCTCGCCGACTACGTCCAAGCTCAAGGGATCGTCCGCAACGGTGCTGATTCGTTTGCGACCGCGGCGTGTCGGGATCTCGCCCCCGGCGTGGGCCTGGGCACCGAATCCATGCCCCTCATCAACGTTTCGGAGAACGCGACGCAGGCGTCGCTTGCCGCATGGGCCCGAGCAACACTCGCGTCGGTAACATTCACGTTGCTGCTTGGCGTGGCGACGCGTTCATAGAGAGCCGGACTCAGGAGCTGACTGGTGGCATGAAACAAGGTAGAAAATCCGGCGTCGGCCGAATGTCGGTCGTGTCCGGTTCGGGGACAGACCTCACGTTCCGGGATTGAACGCGCCGACTGCGCATTTCTCGACAGCGGTGACCGAGCTCACGGTTGACGGTGTGCACGTGCCGGTTATCTGTACAGTGGACGACTGGAGGAGCCGGCAATGCGGACACACAATGGAACCTCCGTCGGAGCGTTCGGGATGCGGCCTCGACCGTTGGATGAGCTGTGCTGCGTGAACCCTTCCACCCCGACCGGGGTGTTGTGAACCATGGGAATCTTTCGGTCCGAGCGGGCAAGGGATGGGGTCGAGGGCCGAATATTGCGCTGTTCATCCTGCCACCGCAAGACAGCAGGTCTGGTTGGTGCTTCCAAAGATGGGGCGACCAGCATCACACGGTGCGCCTGGGTCTCCATGCTTTCGCCTTGCACGACGCGCGTGTTCGAGCGCTGGACGTGCAAGCGGAATTGATCATGCAGCAGGTTATCGGTTTCACTCCCTCCCCCACGCCGGACTTCGCCGATTTTCGCCGACGCAAAGCTACCGGACCGGCCCCCTGAACAGGACACGACCAGAGTTTCCCCGTACAGGTATAATCCAAGAGAGGCGTGGAGTGTCAAACCGTTCTTTTGCCGAGGAGGATGGGATGAGTCAGATAACTGATAGGTTGCGGGAAGGTATTGCGCTTGATGAACGAAAAGCAAAGAAAGTTTTCCGCATTCGCACCTACCAAGAACGGTTGGATGAGGACCTGGAGTGGGCTATGAACGAGGGAAGTAAATTCTTTGAAGGTAAGAGTGCGGTTCAAGAATCACTGAAAATGATTGCATACAGGCTTAGAGAACTTGGCATCGACTATGCGGTAGTTGGGGGAATGGCACTATTCAGTCATGGATTCCGGAGATTTACTGAGGATGTGGATATCCTGGTTACTCGTGAAGGGTTGAAAGAAATTCATCACAAACTCCGAGGATTAGGCTATCGACCACCGTTCGAAGGGAGCAAGAATCTTCGAGATACCCAATATGGAGTAAAGATCGAGTTTTTGGTTGCTGGCGAGTTTCCTGGAGATGGAAAACCAAAGCCAGTATCTTTTCCGGATCCAGCGGGAAATACAATTGAACGAGATGGGATTCTATACATAAAGCTAGAGGGACTTATTGAGCTTAAATTGGCTTCAGGATCAAGCAATGCAGATCGGATGAAGGACCTGGCAGACGTCATTGAACTGATTAAGACACTTGGTCTGACTTCTGACTTTGCGAATAAATTGAATGAATATGTTCGAGCCAAGTATATTGAACTTTGGAATGCTGTCTATTCAAATATGAAGAGATACATTAGGATTTGGAAAAACAGAAACTTAACAGGCTATGAGCAATCTCTTGAAACGGTAGTCGATATTTTACATGATGACGCCGGTATTTTGAAAGCCATGCTTGTGGATGGCGTAACGATTGACTCTTCACGAACAAAATCTGGATGCGTTTATTTGACGACTATAGATGCCGATGTCGCAAGAAAATATGACATGCATGATGAGGCAGAGTTTTGGGTTGGTGGAGATGATGAACAGACAGAATCTGCTGAAGGAGACGATCCGGTGGTCCTCCAGTAGATGCGAGGGGCAACGGAACAAGCGCTTGCACCTGACTCCGCTTCGCTCCGCAGGTGAAGCGCGCAGCGCCCGGATCACCTTCTCGACTCCTCCCGGCTCCTCCCGCGGCTTGCCGCTCCAACGCTCCACTGCGCGCTTGGCCAGCCTCTCCCAAATGGTGATGGTGCTTCGCTCTGAGGGCGCACGCCGCCCCCGACTCGTCGCTCGTTCGCGACACGCGGGATGGTCGCGCTAAAGGTCCTCAGGATTGGAAGACCCCGCGGCATCCGGCCCGGCCACGGCCGCGGGCTCTTTCGTCTCGCCGCCGGCCGCCGCCTCCTCCGCTTCCTCCTTGCCGATTTCCTCGAGGAGCGCCGGATCCTCCGGGTCGACGTTTTCCCCTACCGTCCCGGCGGATTCCGCTCCGGGCTCCATCGCCGCGGCCTTGTCAGAGAGCAGGACGATGTCGACGCGGCGGTTTTTTTCGCGATTCGCCGGAGAATCGTTCGGCACCTTGGGGCGGTTCTCACCGTAACCCGTGGTGCTCACCAGCGACGGGTCCACGCCTTGCTTGATCAGGGCGCGCGCCACCGCCGTCGCCCTTGCCGTTGAGAGCTCCAGGTTGCTCGGGTAGAACCTCGAGCGGGTCGGAAGATTGCAAGTGTGGCCCTCGACGCGAATCTGCCGGCCGGAACCCTTGATTACGGGAAGCAGTTTCTTCAGCAGCTCCGCTGCTTGCGACGAGACATCGGCGCTGCCGGTGCCGAAGAAGACCTTGTCAGAGACGACACTGACAACGGTGCCCCGTTCCTCCTGTTTCACGCTGACCGTGCCGTCCATCTGAGCGTTCTTGAGAAACTCCTTGATGGCCTTTTCAGTGGCCTCCTGCGTCTTTGGAGACGGCGGGCCCAGACGATCCACGGAAAAGACCGAGGGGTCGGGATTGCCTTCGAGAATGCCGGAGCCGCCGGACAGCACCATCTTGCCGCCCGAGAACTCGTTCTTGAACGCGCTGATCGTGCTCTTGTAACGGCGTAGGTCGAGCGTGCTCATGGCGTAGAGCACAATGAAAACCGCGAGCAGCAGGGTGATCATGTCGGCATAGGTGACCAGCCAGCGCAGCCCCCCGCCGCCGTGACCACCGCCTCCGCCTTCGTCGTGTCCGCCCTTCTTTTTCATTCCGTTTTCACCTTGTCAAGATGGGAGCGCGCGCCGCGAAAGCGCGTCATGCGAAATCACCGCACGGGCAACGGGCGGGCATTCGGTTCCGGATCAACCACGGCCACCACCGCTGTCGAACAGCGCGACGAACTTCGCGCGCTCCGACTCGGGGAGGTAGGGGACCAGTCGCGAAACGAGGAAGCGAGGGTTCTCGCCACACTGGATGGAAGCGATTCCCTCGATGGTCAGCTCGCACAGTTGCCGGCGCTCGGCGACCCGGACCTTGAGCTTACTGGCGATGGGCAGGAACAACAAGTTGGCGAACCCCACGCCGTAAAGCGTGGCGACGAAAGCGACGGCGATCGCGGCAGCCATTTTTTGGGGATCGTCTGATTGCCCGAGGGCGTGCATCAGACCGAGAACGGCGCCCATGACGCCGAGCGTCGGCGCGTAGCCGCCGAGCGCCTCGAACATCTTGTCGCCGGCCTTCTGCCGTTCCTCCTCCAGCGCCAGCTCGTTTTCGAGAATGTCGCGCACCATCTGGGGCTCGCTTCCGTCGATGACGTGCTGCATGCCGCTGCGGAAAAAGGCGTCTTCGATTTGCTCGGCGTGACCTTCGAGCGCGAGCACCCCGTCACGGCGGGCGGCCTGGGCCATCTCGACCAGTTTCTTGGCTCGTTCGAAGGATTCCCCGTGCGAGGTAAAGAATGCCTCTTTCACGAAAAA
The DNA here is from genome assembly GCA_016188575.1 of Candidatus Schekmanbacteria bacterium. GTDB lineage: Bacteria > CSSED10-310 > JACPHN01 > JACPHN01 > JACPHN01 > JACPHN01. The sequence continues at coordinate 33,516 of JACPHN010000005.1, read as the reverse complement.
GGCAAGGCGGGCCACGTCACCCCACGTGAACGACATGGCCATGGCGCCGAAGGACCCAAAAATGATGAGCACGAAAGCGGGGATGTTCACCAGGGCGGAGAAATGGGTGCCCTCGAGCACCGCCGTCAAGACAAGGGCGGCTATGCCCAAGGCGAGCCCGACGATTGATGCCAGATCCAAGGTCTATGCTCCGGGGGAGTCAGGTTGAGGCACGCGGTCCGCGGTCGAGCGACCTCGCGTGAGGCCGTCCCGGCGGCTGCGTGGCAAATCCGCACGACACGGCCTCAGACAATTATCGGCGTCGATTGTCCGAGGAATAGGGGCGCTCATCCTGAATCGACCGCGCCCTGGATCTCCGCGAGCATTGGAGCAATAATCGCGACACTTCACGCACGCCCCCGGAGCCGCCGCCATGGACGAGACCCTGACCCTGTCCCCGACGCCGCATCCGCGGCGCTTCCGCGCTGCCGACGGCACCACCGTCGAGCCACCTGCCGGCTGGGAGCTGCTGCCACCCGGAGACGCTGGCCTGACCCGCCACGTCAAGGAGTCCGGCCCTTCCTGGACAATCGTCGAAAAACGCGGCCGCAAGCTGTTCTCGCGCGGTGTCTGGGCGCCTGCGGGAGTGATCGCCGCCGCCCAAGAGGCGCTTGAGACGCGGCGCGCAACCGCCGCCTACGCGCGCGATCGCGAGCGCGCCATGGCGCGACGGGAGCGCGAGCAGAATGCCTACGAGGACCAGTTCGAGCGCGAGGTTTTCGCGTTCCTGCGGTTCTCCGCGCGCTACGATGAGCTTGGCCGGCGCCTGGCGGCGGCCGTAAGCGCCGTGGCCACGCCGGTCGGCAGCGGCACCGTCGGCCGCACGCGGCGACTCTCTGTCGCCGCGCGCGCTGAAGCGGCGGTCTTCGCCTGGCTGCGACACCAGACCACGGGCTACGAGTCGATGCGCATCGCCCGCATTCGCGGCCGCCGACGCGAAGTCCGCCGGGAGCTCGCTGAGCTGTCGAGGGAGCTCCTGGATGCCCATCGCGGTGATGCGCCGCCGCATGCCCCCGCAACCTGTCCACTGTGCACGGCGCTGGGCGACGCCCGGGACAACCAGGCTGCCACGGTGGCGTGACCGCAGCGCGGGCCGCTCGTGATGCTCCTTCCGCTCAGATTGCAGGCACCCCGCGGCCGGTGACAGTCAGCGTCGTCCCAAAGTATAATGCCATTACCGATGACCGCGAAGCGCTACAATATTCAGACTTTTGGTTGCCAGATGAACGTGAGCGATTCCGAGCGCCTCGCCGGAATGCTCGAGGGGGAAGGCTATGCCGAGGCGTCGTCCGCTGAGGACGCGGACGTGATTCTGATCAATACGTGCAGTGTCCGGGAAAAGGCGGCGCACAAGCTCTATAGCGAGCTTGGCAGGCTCCGGCATCTCAAGGAGCGGGCCGACGGCGGACCAACGATCGCCGTCGCCGGATGCGTGGCGCAGCAGGAGCGCGAGCGGGTGCTCCGGCGAGCGCCGCACGTCGACCTCGTGCTCGGACCGCGCAGCCTCTCCGATTTCCCCGAGTTGCTCCGGGCAGCGCGCACCCAGTCGACGCCCGTTACCGCCTTCGGGTACCGGGGCAGCTCCCAGGAAAGCTTTGTCGGTGCTCGCCGGCCTGCATCGGTGCGCGCCTTCGTGACCGTCATGGAGGGCTGCGACCGGTTCTGCAGTTTTTGCATTGTCCCACACACTCGCGGCAGAGAGTGGTCGCGGCCACTGCCGGACATCGAGGCCGAGGTCCGGGGCCTGATTGCCAGGGGATTCCGCGAGGTCACCTTGCTCGGCCAGAGCGTTCTCGCTTACGGGAAGCGGGACGGCCTCGAAGCGCGTTTCCCCGACGTGTTACGCGCCGTCGGAACCGTCCCGGGGCTGGACCGCGTGCGGTTTGCGACCTCCCACCCCGTGGACGTCGACGCGCCGCTTGCGGCCTCCATGGCCGCGCTGCCCGCGGTGTGCGAGCACATCCACTTGCCGTTTCAGTCGGGCTCAGACCGCATCCTGGCGCACATGAACCGCGGCCACACCGCCGCCGAGTACCTGCAAAAGATCGCACTGCTACGTGCCGCGGTACCGAATCTCGGAATCACCGCGGACGTGATCGTCGGCTACCCCGAGGAATCCGAGGAAGACTTCCAGGCGACCCTCGACCTCATCGCCGAGGTGCGCTTCGACGGGCTCTTTTCTTTCATCTATTCCCCGCGACCGCGAACCCCCGCCGAAAAGCTGGACGAGCTCCCCCGCGAGATCGGCGCCACGCGCCTGCAGCGACTGATGGATCTGCAGCGCGAAATCAGCAGAGCGGCATACCAACGACGCATCGGCCGCCACCTGGAAGTCCTTGTTGAGGGGCCGAGCAAAAAAGCCGCGGAGCGGCTGACCGGGCGCGCCAGGGACAACAAGGTCGTCAACTTCGCCGGACCCGACGAGCTGACCGGACAGTTGGTTGCCGTGGAAATCACCGGCGCCACGCCCTATAGCCTGAGCGGGCGCGCGGCCGGCAGGCCAGAGGTCCCGGCTGCTTCGCGCTGAGGCAGCATGCGGACGCGGCGGCGATCCAGGAGCTTGACAGTCCCATCTGTCGCTGCAACATTAGAATGATGTGGGATCCGACAGCCTACCCTGAGCGCTCTCGGGGCCGATACGCCAGGTCAGGCGGGACCACGGTCACGGACGCAGTGGTCTGGTGGCTCCGATCGCCCCGGATAACCGCCGGTCGGCCCTTTGGAGATGGACATGCTCTACGAAATGAGAGTCCGCGGCCTGACGCTCGATCCGCTTACCAATATGCCCATTATCATGCTCAAGGACAAGGACGGCACACGCGCCTTGCCGATCTGGGTAGGAATATTCGAAGCCAATGCGATTGCTCTGGAGCTCGAGCAAATCGACACGCCCAGGCCCATGACTCATGACCTCATGAAGAACATCATTCACGAGCTCAAAGGCACAGTCAACCGCATTGTCGTGAATGAGCTGCGCAACAATACCTACTACGCGTATATCGACATCACCTCCAACGGCAATCGCCTGACAATCGACTCGCGACCTTCTGACGCCATCGCCCTCGCGTTGCGCTTTGGAGCCCCCATTTTCGTGGCCGAGGAAGTCGTCGAGCAATCCCGCGCCGTGGAAATGCCCGAGCCCGCCGAGCCGCCCACCGACAGCGGCGACGACGAATCCGAAAAGCAGCTCAAGGACTGGCTCAAGAAGCTCAAGCCCGAGGACTTCGGCAAGTACCAGATGTAGTCTCGCCGCCGCGGATGCCCCTGCCGAGGACGCCCCGTCCGGCGACGCGGTGCCGCGTCCCGAGCACGCATGCACGCCGGGAACTTTCCGCAAACGCCCGTGTCTGAGCTATCGACACAGATCGTCACGGGCGCTATTGTCCCACGCATGCCCTCGTGACAAGTACTCTCCCGTGAGCGCCGGAATACCATGAGCCGATCCCATTACGGAAGCGATTCGTCGACTCCTCAAGTGACCAACCTGGGGACCCTGCTGCTGCGCAAGGGAAAGGTCACTCGCGAGGTAATCGAGGATGCGGTCAAGCGGCAACCAACCGATCGCAAGGCCCTGGGCCAGTTGTTGATCGAGTCGGGAAAGATCTCCGACGAAGACTTGCTCGAAGCCCTGGCGGAGCAGTTCGGGTACCCCATCGCCAACCTCGCCAAAGTCGAGCACGTCTCCGAGGCCGTGCCGCCATTCAACATCAAGTTTCTGCGCCAGCAAAAGTTCTTCCCCATCGAGTACGAGCGCGGCAAGCTGCACATCGCCGTCGCTGACCCGCTCGACTTCTACACCCTCGACAACCTCGAGCTGGCGCTCGGCTGTCGCCTCGGCATCAGCCTGGCCACCGAGCAGAGCATCGACGAGGCGATCGAACGCCTCTACGGCGAGGGCGCGGCGACCGTCGAGTCGATCATCGAGGACATGGCGGAAGAAAATATCGACATTCTCGGCAGCGAGGAAGTCGACGATATCGACCTGCTGCGCGACATGGCGCAGGAAGCGCCTGTCGTCAAGCTCGTCAACCTCGTCATCAACGAGGCCATCGACCGGCGCGCCAGCGATATCCATTTCGAGCCACTCGAAAACGAAATGCGCGTCCGCTACCGCATCGACGGCGTGCTCTTCGACGCCCAGCGACCACCGCGCAAGCTCGTCGCGGCGATCATCAGCCGTGTCAAGATCATGGCAGAGATGAACATCGCCGAGCGCCGACTCCCCCAAGACGGACGCATCCGCCTCAAGATCGGCGGACGTCGCATCGACTTGCGCGTCAGCACCGTGCCTACGGTGTACGGCGAAAGCGTGGTCATGCGTATCCTCGATCGCAGCACCGTGTTTCTGTCGCTCGATCAGCTCGGCTTCGAGCGGCGCACCCTCACCGCGTTCGAGTCGCTCGTCAAGCGGCCCCACGGCATCATCCTGGTCAGTGGCCCCACCGGCAGCGGCAAGACGACCACTCTCTACGGCGCTCTGGACAAGATCAACTCGGCGGAAAAGAAGATCATCACGGTCGAAGACCCGGTCGAGTATCAGCTCAAGGGCATCAACCAGATCCACGTCAAGCCGAAGATCGGCCTGACCTTCGCCTCCGGCCTGCGCTCCATCGTTCGCCAGGACCCGGACGTTATCATGATCGGCGAGATCCGCGACGTCGAGACGGCCGAAATCGCCATTCAATCGGCGCTGACGGGACACCTCGTCTTCTCCACCATCCACACCAACGATGCCCCGAGCACCGTGGCGCGACTCGTCGACATGGGAGTCGAGCCGTACATGGTCGCCTCCTGCCTGGAAGCCGTGCTCGCCCAACGCCTCGTGCGCATGATCTGCCAGCGGTGCAAGACCCCCGTCCGGCCCCCACGCGAGCTCTTCGAGCAGCTTGGCGTGCTCGACGAGGTCACGCCCGCGCTCGTGATCTACGAGGGCACGGGCTGCCCGGACTGCGACAACACCGGGTACCGATCGCGCGCCGGCATTTACGAGCTGCTGGTCATCGATGATCGCTTGCGAGACATGATTACGGCCAAGATCCCCGCCGCGGAGCTGCGCAAGTACGCCATCTCGCAGGGCATGCGGACGCTCCGGCAAGACGGCTGGGACAAGGTCAAGAAGGGCGAGACGTCCATTCACGAGGTCCTGCGGATGACCCAGGACGAAACCATGGTCCTCGCCGCCGAGTAACCCGGAGAGTCGCCGGCAATGCCAGTCTACGCCTATCGAGCCACGGATACCGCGGGAAAGATCCGCACCGGAACACTGGAAGCCAGAACGCAACGACTGGTCATCGACCGGCTCCAAAGCCAGAGCCTCTATCCGCTCGAGGTCAAGGAGCAGGCCGAGAAGTCGGCGATGTCGCTCGAGATCTCGCCGCGCAGATTGATCCGCGAGCGGGTCCGGCAGGCGGACATCATGGACTTCACGAACCAGCTCGCGACGCTGCTCAACGCCGGCCTGCCGCTCGACCGCAGCCTCAGCATCCTCGCCAGTCTGCAAGAAAAGCACGCCATGAAGGACATCATCAGCCAGATTCTCAAGACCGTCCAGGGTGGCGCCTCGATGGCGGAAGCGCTTGCCAAGCATCCCAAGCTCTTCGGGCGACTCTACGTCAACATGGTGCGCGCCGGCGAGCAGGGCGGCGTGATCGAGCTCGTGCTCGATCGGCTCGCGGTTTTCATGGAGGTGTCCAAGGAACGGCGCGACTACGTCGTGTCGGCGTTGACCTACCCGTTGATCCTGACCGGCGTGGCGGGAATCTCCGTAGCGTTTCTGATGATCTTCGTCATCCCGAGGTTCGAGAGCATCCTGCAGCAGACCGGTCGCGAGCTCCCCGCGTCGACCGCGTTCTTGATGGCGGTGTCCAAGCTCGTGCAGGGCTACTGGTGGCTGCTCGCCGGGCTGATCGGCTTCGCGATTTACTCGTTCCGCCGCTATCGGGACACCGAAGAAGGCCGGCTGAAGATCGACGGTCTGGTCTTGCGGTCGCCGCTGTTTGGCGATCTGGTCCAGAAGCTCGAGGTTTCCCGCTTCGCGCAGACACTTTCGACGCTGCTGTCCTCCGGCGTGCCGCTCCTGTCGGCGCTGTCCATCGTCAAGGAAACGCTGCAGAACCGGGTCATCGCCGACTCGCTCATCGCCGCGTACGGCGAAATCCGCGAGGGCGGTCACATTGCGGAAGCGCTCGAGGAAAGCAAGACCTTTCCGGCTCTCGCGATCCACATGATCCGCGTCGGCGAGGAAACCGGTCAGCTCGAGCAAATGCTCAAGAAGGTCGCGGATCGCTACGAGAAATACATTCAGTCAACGGTCAAGCGACTGATCTCGCTGCTGGAGCCGGCATTGATTCTGAGCATGGGGCTTGTTGTCGGCTTCATCGTGGCGTCATTGCTGATGGCGATGATGCAGGCTCAGGATATCTCGTTCTAGGAAAAGGAGAGAGGAAATGAAAAAATCTGCTGTGAAACGGCGCTTTGGAAACGACCGGGAAGCTGGATTCAGCCTGATCGAGATCATGGTCGTGGTGATGATTATGGGGTTGCTCGGTGCGCTCGTGGGTCCAGCCATCTTCGATAAGCTCAGTACCGCGAAATGCGGAACGGCGAAGAGTCAGATCAAGAACTTGAAAGCAGCCCTCGATCAGTATCGCCTCGATTGCGACAAGTACCCGGATAGTCTGCAGGGTCTCTTGACGAGCACGGGTGAGTGCTGGAGCGGCCCGTACCTGGCCGACGCCGAGGAGCTCCCGGTCGACCCGTGGGGGCAAGCGTACACCTATGAGGTCGACGCGAGCGGCAAGAGTGTGCGCATTTGCCCGGGTTCGGAGAAAGCCGCTGATTGTAAGGAAAAGTTCTGCCAGTAGGCCGGGAGCGCGGCGCAGAGGCCAGACAGCGGGAGCCCGATGATGTTGCCAGAAACGCAAGCAAGACCGCCGCGGTGGGCGCCACCGCGCCCGGAACGCGGCTTCAGCCTGATGGAAATCATGGTGGTGCTGCTGGTCATGGGGCTCATCGTCGGGCTCGTGCTGCCCAACATCGGCCGCTCGCTCGACAAGATGCGGTTGCGCAGCGAGGCGCAGACGCTCCAGGCGGTGATGCGCTATGCTCGCAGTCGGGCGATGACGCGCTGGACGCCGCACGCGGTGGTGATCGATCTGGACAACGGCACCTACTACCTCGAAGCCGCTCCGGTGGAGGATGGACCCGAGACCAGCGACGCCGAATCCGCCGCGACGGCCGCGGAGGGTGCGAGCGCCGCCGCAAGCGAGCCGCCGGCCGAGGATGCCGGCGAAGATGAGGTCATGGGGCATGCCTACACGCTGCCCGAAGGGTATCGCTTCGAGCACTTCTCGTTCGGCGGTCAGGACAAGGAGGGGTTTGCAGACGGTGATCCGCCGGTCGAGCAAGGCGTGGTCGCCGTCATCTTTCAGGCGACGGGGGCCGCGAGCGGCGGGCAGATCGAGCTGGTGAACGATGAGGACAAGCGGATCCGAATCCGGGTCCTCGGCTTGACCGGGCGCGTGGAAACGACGTGGATGGGAGGAGCCACCTCATGAACAGCGGTGCGCGAGAGCGCCAAACCAGGGCGCGGAGCCACGCGGCGGCGGGCTTCACGCTCCTTGAAGTCATGGTCGCGATGGCGATCCTGGCCATGGGCGTCGTCGCCAGCATGAACATCTTCAGCTCCGGCATGGCGTCGGCGAGCCGGGCCAAGGAGCACGCGGCGGCGCTCGTCCTCGCGGAAAGCAAGATGACGGAGCTGACCATGAAGCCGATGCTCGAGGAGGGCACCGACTCCGGAGAGCTCGAGGGCACCGAATACCGCTGGGAAAGCACCGTCGAGCCGTATGAGCCCGGAGCGGACGAGGCCGAAGGCGCCATTTCCAGGCTCATCAAGGGCGCCGACGAGGCGAGCATCGATCTGGACGCGGCGCGCGGCGGGGCGCCAGGCGGGCCGGCGGCCACAGACAGCTTGAAGGTCTACGAAGTGACGGTAAAGGTGCTGTGGCCCGGAGGTGACAACGGCGACAAGTCAATTTCGCTGCACACGCTGCGACTGCAATGGATCAAGGATCAGGAGGCGGAACGATGACCGGCGGCGGTTCGCATCCGGCACCGAAAAGCCGCACGCCACGCCCACAAGCGGCAGGCTTTTCGCTGGTCGAGATCATGGTCGCGACGGCCATCCTGGGACTTCTTTCCGTGGTGATCTACACCTCGCTGCGCATCGGCGTGTCGTCGTGGCAAAAGGGCGAGGAAAAGGTGACCGAGGCACAGCGAGTGCGGGCGGTCGTCGATCTGCTCCGCCGCGAGATCGCCGGTGCCTACCCCTACATGGTGCGCGCCGACAATCGCATGACGATGGCGTTCGAGGGCGGGGCCCACGAGCTTTCAGTGGTCACCACGGCGGGCTTCGTGTCATCGATCACCCCGCCTGTCGGCATGAAGGCGATCACGATCCTGGTCAGCGACGATCCCGTGCAGAACAAGCGGGGGCTGATCCTGCGCGAAGCGCTGCCGCGCGCCGAAGAACCCTTCGATGCCGACGGCATGCGCACGATTTTGCTCGATACGGACGTCAAGGAAATCACGTTCCGGTACCTCTTCTACGACAAAGGAACAACGCGCCGCTTTCAGATTTCCGACGAGGAGATCTGGTTCAATGCGTGGAGTGGCTCCGCAGAAAAGCTCGAGGCCACCGACCTGCCGGACGTGTTGGCGAGCATCGGCGGAGCCCCGGACGAGGAAAGCGAGGGCGGAGCGGCGCCGGACGAGGAGCGGCTCCTCAAGACGTTTGAGCGGTATTTCCGGTATCGGCTGCCGCGCGCCATCGAGATCACGTTGAAGATGGCGGGACGCGACGACAGCGAGATCACCATGTCGCCAATCGTCGTGCCCATCATCGGTGGGATGCGACTGGAATACGGGCGGTAAGACCATGAAGACGGCAGGCAAAAGGGAACGCGGGTGCGCTGCACCTGGTGAGCGCGGCGTCGCACTGATGATGGTGCTCTGGGTCATGGTGCTGCTCGCGGTAATCGCCGGCGAGTTTTCTTTCTCCACGCGCAATGAGACCAACGCCGTGCGAAACTCGCGCGACCTGCTGCAGGCCCAGCTCAACGCCATGGCCGGCTTTCAGGCGGCGATCGCGGAAATCTCGGCGCCTTTCGCCTTCAACTACCTCGACACCAACGGCAAGCTCGCATTCGCCAGCCAGGACCTCGGACGGGCGGCGGACGCCGCGACCGGCCGGGACAACCCGGGCGGGCCGACCAAGTCGGGGCCTCCGGGAAATCCGGCCGAAGTGCCGGCCGCGCAGCAGCAGTTGCCCGTGGCGCCGCAGCGAATCGGCGTTCCCTACCACGGCGGCAGCTACTCGTACGTCATTGTCGACGAGGATAGCCGATTCAACCTCAACAGCATGGTGCGGCGCGACGAAGCGACGCAAGGTGAATCCCGCTCACCCTATCAGTTTTTCCGCGAGCTGCTCATGCGAACCGGAGTTCCAGGCGGCGTGGCGCTTGATGAAATATCCGACTCGATCATCGACTGGCGCGACCTGGATGACTTCCGGCAGGCCAACGGCGCGGAAACCGACTGGTACGAGGCCAACTACCGCGACAAAGGGTTCTTGCACCCCTACAAGGCCAAGAACAGCAAGTTCGACACGGTGAGCGAGCTTCTTCTGGTGCGCGGTGTGACGGCCCAGGTGCTCTTTGGCAGCGCCGCGCTGCCGCCGGGGCTCGCGCTGCTGCAGCGCATTCAGGAACGGATCGGCGGCAAGCAAGGCGCTTCCTCGGCGGCCGCCAGCTTGCCCGCGTGGTTCCTGGCCGGGCAAGACGGCGAATACTCGGGAATCACCCAGTACGTCACGGTGTGGGGATTCTCGGGCAGCACCCAGGTCCGGCTCAACAAGAACACGGCATCTCCCCTGCTGATCGAGCTGGCCTACCCGGAAAAGACCACCGAAATCATGTCCGCGCGGGCTTCCCAGGGGTACTACCAGGTTTCTGAGCGCTCGAGCTATTTCACCGTGACTTCGGAAGGCCGCCACGGGGACGCCCGCTACCGACTCGCCGCGACCGTCCGCAAGATGGGAAGCAGCGCGCGCGCGCTGCTGCACGTTCAGGCCTTGCTGCCGGACGCTCCGTGGCCCAAAGATCCGTACGGTGCGGCCGACGCGCCGGACCTCGTGGTGAGTGAGTAAGCAATGACGGCGCGACTGTCTACAGTGACTCCGAGTCCAGCCGCCACGCTGGAAAGGCGCGAGCGGGCAGGCTACTATTCGACAGCGGCGCAGGCAGTGGACCGCGCCGGCCGGAGAACGGCGCGAGCGACGCACTAGCGGAGCGAAGGACGACACATGGACACAGTTCTCGGCATCAACTTTCGTCCCGATGAAATCGAGATCGGCTTGTTCGGCAAGAAAGTGCGGCGGGCGGAGCTTCTATACGCCGACCACATCCGCGTCGCCCAGCTCGGCGACCCGCGCATGCCGGAGTGGCGCGAAGGCATCCGCGCGATTCTCGCACCCGAGCTGCAGAAGCTCCCCGCGGCTCCGGAACGGGCGGTCATCGGCATTCCCCGCACCTGGGCGTTCCTTCGGTTCGTCAACCTCCCACCCGTTCCGGACGCCGATCTGCCCCGCATCCTGCGGTTCGAGGCCGATCGCCACTTGCCGTTCTCGCTCGACGACCTCTACTGCAGCGTCGAACGAGCAACCGTCAAGGACGCCGAGGAAGCGACCGCCATGCGTTCGTTGCTGGTGGCCGGCAAGCGTTCGATGCTGGATCCCATTCTCGATGCGATGGAGGCGCTCGGGCTTCCCTCCTACGAGCTCCGTATCGGCGGCCTGGCGCTGTCTAACCTGATCGCGCGCACGGAGGGGAAAGACTGGGAAGCCAACACGGCGTTTGTCGACCTGCGCGACGACGGCATCGAAATTACGATTACGGGCGGCGGCACGTTGCTCTTCACCCGCCACGTCAGTCAGCTCGGCGGCCCGGGCGGCGGCATGGAGGAGCTGCTCTCCGCGACGGCGCCGGGGATCGCCTCCGCGGCGCAGGAGATCGCCAACTACATGGCGGTCCGCGTGACGGAGGTGCTCAATCGGGCCATGTCCAACGCCTGGATCCCCTACGAGCGGCGGACCATTCAGCGCATCTGTTTGCTCGGAGAGGGTGTGCCGATGACCACCTTCCGCGACATGCTGAACTTGCGGTGGGAGTGCCCGGTGCAGCTCCTGCCGTGGCCGGAGGACGTCGAGCGAGGTGAGCGCGAGGCGACTCCGGCGAGCCTCCGCACTGCCGCGCTGGCCATCGGCGCCTTCGAGTCGTCCTACTTTGACATCGATTTGCTCCCTCAGGAGCGCAAGGTAGAGCTGCGCGACTACTCGGTCTATGCCTCGCTGTTGATCGGCGCCATCGCGGTATGGCTGCTGCTCGTCAACGCCGGCTATTTCATCTATCACCAGGAGGAGGAGCTGGCGGCGCTCGAGCAGACCAAGGCGGCGTGGGCACCCGCTATCGAACGGGTGAAAGCGCTCGAGGAGCGCGTGCAGTCCAATCAGAAGGGGATCGCCGCGTACGAAGAGCTGGAAAAGGGGTACCGGCCGCGCCTGGTGCTGCTCGCGGAGCTGGCCCGCATCCTTCCGGAAGATAGCTGGGTCAACGACGCTGACATTCAGGCGGATGCCGTCAACCTCCGAGGCACTTCGGAAACCGCCAGCCAGCTCACCAAGATCCTGGAGGATTCCGATTACTTCCAGAACGTGGCGTGGAAGGGATCGAGCTCGCGCGACACCTTCAACCTGACGATGGCCATTACGCCCGACCTTCCCAAGGAAGAGGAAGGCAAGGAGGGTCAAGACGCCGCCGCCGAAACCCGAGAAGCGCCGGGGCCAGCGCCGCGAACCGAAGCGGCAGGCGAGCGCGCCGCCGATCGCGCGCCGGAGCGCGGACCCGAGACCGGACCCGAGACAGGACCCGAGCAATGAAAGAGAAGATCCTGAACGCTTTCCGCAACATCAACGCGCGCGAGAAGCGCGTCCTCATCGCCGGTGGTGTGGTGGTGGCACTGATTCTCGGCTATGGTGCTTTCGACCAGGTCTTCGGCGCGCTTTCCGAGACCCGCGAACGGGCCGAGGAGCTCCGCCGCGAGCTGCGCCTGAACGCGCACAAGCTGAAGCAGCGCGACAAGCTTGAGCGGAAAGCCAGAGAAGTCGACGAGAAGGAGCTCACGATCAAGGAGCGCCTGTTCCCCGGGGATTCAGCGACGATCGCCGCCGGCGAGCTGCAGCGCACGGTGCAGGAAATCGCCGATCGACTGCAAGTCTCCGTCGATCAGTTCAGTGCGTCGCCGAGCCCGCAGAAGGGTACCTTCGTGGAGCTGCTTTGCCAGACCAGGATCACGGTCAACATGACCCAGCTCACCGCTTTCTTGTCCGCGGTCGAGCTCGAGGAGAAGCGGTTGATGCGCGTCCCGAAGGCGCGGCTGCGCGTGCTGAACGTGCGCGAGCCGGACGGACGGGTCAAGGTAGACATGACGATCACGGGCTACTATGGCCCACCACCATCGGCCGATACGACGGCCGCGGCGCCGGCTGACGCGGCGGCCGAGGATCGGAGCCCCCGGGACCGGCGGGCGCCGGAAAGCGAGGATTGAGCAGTGCTGCGCCAGTATCGCCTTGTCATTGCCCTGCTCGGAATGGGGTCCATTGGACTTTCCGGTGCCCTCTACGAACAGGTATCGTCGCCGATCGACGTTCCCGAGCTCCCCGTGGCGGCGGCGACGCCCACCGCGGATAACCCGGCACCGGCGCGCTCGCCGCGGCCGCGGCGCCAGCCCAGCGAAGCGGCTGCCGGCAGCTATGCGGTCCTGGCTCAGAAACACCCGTTCGTGCCGGACCGCACCGAACCTGGGCCTGAGGTCACGCCCACACCGGACACCGACAAGCCCCCGGCCGCCCCGCCCCCAACGGACCTCAGCCTGGTCGGCGTCGTGCTGATGAACGATCAACGCATCGCGATGCTGCAGAGCCCCTCCCTGCTGTCCGGGCCGAAGCCGCTCGGCTTCCCACAAGGGTCCGACGTCGGCGGCTACACGCTGGCGACGGTCGAGCGCGACCACGTGGTGCTCGCGCAGGGAAGCGAGGAGATCACCCTGGAGCTCCACCGCTTCGGCGAGGGTGGGCCGCCACCGGCCGCGGGCGAGGCGCCGCAGCCGGAGATGCCGCCGCAAGTGCGCCCGCTCACGCCCCAGGAACGCCGCGGCCAGGCGAGGCCGCCGGCGAACCGCGTGCGGCGCAACCCCGGAAGGGTTGCGGAAGCTGAGGAAGACTGACTAAAGTGGCAGCGCGATACTGAGCCACGCGGATATCGAGTGAGGAAGAGGGGTTCATGGGTAGATTGCGAGTCGGGATAGCTGTGATCGCGATGATCGCGCTCGCCGGTTGGTCATGCGCGAGCACGAAGGGGGCGCAAACCGGGGTGGAGCAGGAACCGCCGCAAGCGGACTCCGAGGCCGCCGGGGCCGCGGCGGAGGGAGAGGCGGCGGAGGGTGCGGCCGCGGAGCCGGCAGAAACCGCGGCGACCCCATCGACTCCTGCGGCAGAAGCGCCCGCCGCAGCCGCACCGGCCGAGACGGAGCAAGCGCCTGCAGAAGCGGCCGCGCCGGCCGCGGAAAGCACCCCAACCGGCGGCGAACCGGCCAGCGCCGAGCCTCCGGCCGCCGCCGGCCAGGAGACACCGCCGGCGGACACTGCCCCCGGCCGAGCGGCGATGCCCGCCGCGGAAGGTCCGGACGTCCCGGAATCACCGGCCGGCATGTTCGGCGAACCGCTCCCCAAGCCGCGAGTCACCGAATCTTTCTTCATCAACTACGAGGACGCCGACATCCGCGAGGTCATTCACCAGTTCGCCACCGACATCCTCGGGATCGACGTCATCGTCGGCAAATCCGTGACGGGAAGCATCACCATCTACTCCTCGGAGGAGATCAAGCCCGAGCAGGCCTGGGACGTCTTCCTGAGCCTCTTGGAGATGAACAACCTGAGTGTCGCGCGCTCGGGACGCTACTACAAGATCCTGCCGACCACCGAGGCCGGCAAGAAGATGAGCGAGATCGGCGTCGGCGGCCGGCCCGAGGACGTGGCCGATCAGGACATCGTGGTCACGCAGATCGTGCCGCTGCGCTATGTCACGCCCCAGGAAGTCGCGACGCTGCTCGGTACCATGAAGAGTGCCACGGGCACGGTGGCCGCTCACGGCGGCACCAACATCCTGATCGTCACCGACTACAAGTCGATCGTGCGCCGGATGCTGAAGATCCTCCAGATCATCGACGTCGACACGTCGCAACGCGAGCTCGAGGTCATCCGCATCAAGTACGCCTCCGTGAAGGACATCGCGGACACGCTGAACAAGATTCTGGAGGGCGGAAAGGGCGCGGGCGGGCAGGCGGGTCAGCTCCCGGCTATCCCCCGTGAAGGCACGCCGGATGCGGAAGCCGTGCGCATCGCGGCGGACGAGCTCGTCGTGCGCGCCGTCGGCCAGGGCGCAGCGAAGCCCATCATCATCCCCGACGAACGTTCCAGCCTGCTCATCATCTTCGCGAACCGCCGCGAGATCGAGTTCATCCGCAAGATCATCGAGATTCTCGACGTCGACATCTACGTGAGCGAGCGCACCTACGTCTACTACGTCGAAAACGCCGAGGCCGCGAAGCTCGCCACCACGCTCGGCCAGCTCTACGGCGGCGGCGCGGCGACGGCGAAGGATCAGAAAGCGCCGACCTCGCGGCAGCAGCAGGAAAAGGAAGATCGGACCTACCGGGGGCCGCAGTCGCCGGAAGCGCCGCAACCCCAGCCGGAGCCGCAACCCGAGCCGCCCGCCCCGCGGTCGCCGAACGTGGGCGAGGTCTCGTTGTCCGGGTCGGTGCAAGGCGACGTCAAGCTCGTCGCGGACGAGCGCACCAACTCGCTCGTCATCGTCACCTCTCCGGTAAACTGGCCGTACGTGCTGGAGACGATCAAGAAGCTCGACATCTTCCCGCGCCAGGTGCTCGTCGAGGTGCTCATCGCCGAGGTCGCCCTCGATGATTCGTGGCAGTTCGGCGTGACCTGGCAGCTCAAGAGCCAGGGCAATGTCAACGTCGACGGCGAGGACTACTACTTCGACACCGACGCGCGCCTGAACGGATCCGCGTCGCCGACCGCGGCCGGGTTCACCTACGGCGTTTTCGAGGCCACGCGGTTCCAGGGGCTGCTCAACGCCTTCGCCAACGACGCCAAGCTGAACGTGCTCTCGAGCCCCCAGATCATGGCGTCCAACAACACGGAGGCCTCGATCGAGGTGGCGGATGAGGTGCCGATTCCGGTCTCCGTTTACAGCTCGGGCACGGGCGGCGGCACGCCGAGCACGACGCCGATCAACACCTCGATACAGTACCGCGACACGGGCGTGATCCTGAAGGTGAAGCCGCGGATCACGGAGAGCCAGTTCGTGACGCTGGAGGTCGCGCAGGAGGTTTCCGAGCAGGGAGCGACGTCGAACATCGGCGGCACCGAGGCCCCGACCATCCAGAAGCGGAAGGCCCAGACGTCGGTGGCGATGCGCGCGGACGAGACGCTGATCATCGGCGGCCTCATCCGGAGCGCGTCGCGCAGCGGCAGCGGTGGCATACCGTGGCTCCAGCGCATCCCGATCCTCGGCCGGCTGTTCAGCTCCAAGTCCGTGTCGAACCGGCGCACCGAGCTCATCATCATGATCACCCCGCACATCGTCGATGAGGTGAGCGGACCGAAGCTCACGGAAGCGGCGCGCGAACACGTCCCGGCGGTCGACAAGCTCATCCAGCGACCGCAGAAGCGAAAATGGTGGAGGCCATAGCGATGACTGGGAAGCGACAAGAGCACGAAATGTCCTTCCGCGGCTGGGTGATGTCGCGGGCCCTGGTGCTGCTCGGCGTGACGCTGCTGGGAGCGGCGGTCTACTACGGCTGCGATCGGCCGAGCCCGACGTCGCCGGCGTCTCAGGAACGCATGGAAGTCTCGATCAGCCGCGACACGATTCCGGCAGACGGCGAGTCGACCGTAACGATCACTGTCATCATCGTCGCGCCTGACGGTACGACTCCGAGCGGCTCGGTGGTCTTCGCCACCGACCTCGGAGCCTTCGAGGCGCCGGCGGCGGCCTTCGAGGGCAACAGCGCTTCGGCGACGCTCACGGCGGGGATCATCTCGGGGACCGCCCACATCCGCATCGACGCGCGCGGCACCTACACGGCCGGGGAGGCCTCCGTCGGCTCGTTCCACATCGAACGGTCGACGGAAGTCCGGTTTACGAAGGCCGGCGTCGGCGGCATCGTGCTGACGGCGACGCAAAACCGCATTCCGGCGGACGGCTTGAGCACCTCCACGATTCACGCCACCGTCATCAACGAAAACGGCGATCCGGCGGCGGACGGCACGGTCATTCACTTCGACACCACGCTCGGCACGATCGACGAATCCGCGGAGACGCGGCTCGGCCTCGCCACGGCGATCCTGCACAGCGTCACCGACGAAGGGGTGGCGCGAGTGACGGGCTCGAGCGGCAAGTATTCCGGGTCCACCAAGGTGCACTTCGAGCGGATCACGCCGACCCGGCTGGATCTGCGGACGACGCGCAACGAGATGCCGGCGGACGGCAACAGCACGGCGATCATCACGGCTACGGTCTACGACCAGTTCGGCACGATGGTGCCCGACGGCACGAGCGTGACGTTTGCGACCACGGCCGGGACGATCGGGTCGCCGGTTTCTACCGTCGCCGGGGTGGCGGTGACGACGTTCAAGTCCCCCACCTACCCGACGACCGCGGCGATCACGGCGAACTCGGGGCTCGCGTTCGACACGATCAAGATCAAGCTGACCGAGGTCATCATCACCGGATTCACGATGTTCGTGACGCTGCAGTCGGGAACGATGTGTGAAGGGTGCGTCAACGACGCAATCGCCCTGGTGCTGCGGGACGGCACGCGCTACGACCCGGACCGCTGCACGCGCTCGCCGTGCCCGCAGCAAATCGGATTCACGAGCACGCTCGGCGGCATCGCCGCGGAGGATGCGCTCGCTCAAATCTGCGGATCGGGAGACATCGGCACGGAAAACTGCACGGCGGACGAGCAGGTCGGCACCGCGGCCGTGAGCATCGGAGAGACAGTGGATCCGGGTGTCGGTACCGGTCAGGTGTGCGCCGTGCTCGAATTCACGCTGACGCAGGTCTGCACGAGCCTGACGGTTTCGGGGCCGACGCCGACGCCGGCGCCCGCAACGGCGACGCCGACGCCGACGATTCAGGCGACACCTACGCAGACACCCGGCGTGCCCGATGCGGTTTTGCTCGAGACGAACCGTAATCTGATTTTCCCCACCGGTAGCGATCTCGCAAGTCTGACCGCCACGGTACAGGACGCGAATGGAAAACCCGTCAAGGACGGCACAGTGGTCACGCTAAGCATCGTGTCGGGGCCTGGAAACCTCAGCAAGGGACAGGACGCAACAAGCGCTGGGCAGATCGCGTTCACGTTTTCCAGCACCGTGGAGGGCACGTCGGTCATCCGCGCGACCGTCGGCTCGCTGTTCGACGAGGTCACGATCGAGGTGAAGCAGCCCACGCCAACGGCAATACCCACGCCCACGGCGGCCCCAACCCCATGACCTGGGATCGCAATCCCGCGCCCCGGCGCCGCCGCGAAACGGCCGGCGGCGCCGGCCCCGGGGGCTTCGCCAACATCATACCATGCCCATCGACATCCGGATTTCGACGCCTGCCGCCGCAAGCGGCGTAGCCGCGGTCGAAGAAGCCGCGTTCGGCCGCCGCAATGAGGCGCGGCTGGTCGCGGCGCTCCAGGCGCGCGGCCTGGCAGTCGTGGATCTCGTGGCCGTCGATCGCAACCGGGTCGTCGGCCACATTCTGTTCTCCCCCGTCACGGTCGACGGGGCAGCGCCGGGGTCATCGGCGCTGGGGCTCGGGCCGGTTGCAGTCGCGCCCGATCGACAACGCCAGGGCATCGGAAAGCTGCTGGTGACCGCCGGGCTCGCCGCGTGTCGGCGCGCGCACGGCGACATCGTGGTGGTGCTGGGCCACCCCGAGTACTACCCGCGGTTCGGCTTTCGCCCGGCCGCCGCGGCGGGCTTGCGCCTGCCCTTCCCGGTGCCCGAACCGGCATTCATGGTCCTGGAGCTTACGCCGGGCTCCCTGGCGCGCTGCCAGGGCGTCGTCTCCTACGCGCCTGACTTCGCTGATTGCGATTGACGCCGCGGTCGCGACGCGTGATACGAGCTGTTCCTGCTGCGCGAGACGCACTCGTCATCCAGCGGGTCGAGCAAGGCCCGCTCCTACAGCGTCAAGACCGCGCTGTTCTTCGCCAGGCCTTACGAGCTGGGCTTGCGGATCTATCCTGAGAGCTGGACCAGCAAAGTCGGCAAGACCGTCTTTCGCACTCAGGACGTCCAGGTAGGCCAGAGCGAGCTCGACTCCACGGTCATGATCAAGGCCACCGCGGTGGCAAATGTCCAGGATTTGCTGAAGAACGCGCCGCTGCAGCGCAAGATCCTGGCACTCTTCCAGAGCTCGAAGGGCTTCGAGATCAACGACTGGGGCATTCGCCACCACCAGCCGGGGGAGATCCTCCAGGCCCGGACCGCCCGGGACCTGATGGACAGGATGGCCGACGTGGCCGACGAGCTCCCGGGAGGTCGAGGCCCGGGCTAGCGCGGCCGCTGGACCCTTGCAAGGGCACGGGGTCCAGAAGGTCATCCGGGTTGGTGCTGGGTGCGGAGGGTGAATATGAGCAGGCTCCAGTGCGATGTGTGCGGCCAGGACATGGCGGTCAACCTCAACGAGGCGGGGATTGCCGGCCGCTACGGCCGGAGCGCGGTTCTCTGCAGCCTTCATCACGAGGCGGCCCGTGAAGTCCTGGCCGACGCGGGTACCGTGAGCTGGCGAGCGATGGCCAGCGCGACGCTCGATCTCAATGAGGAGCGGCCGAGCATCCGCGACAGCGATGAGAAGTGGATTGCCTGGAATCCCCTGAAGCGCCTGATCGAGCTCTACCGAGAAGAGGTGGCGCGCCGGCCCGAGGATTGGCCCCCCTTCCGGAAGCACTGAGCGGCTGGAGTTAGCAGCCCCCGGACGCGGTCTCCGGCCCCGTCTTGCCCGCCGCCTTCGATCTTAGCTCCGGCCTCCAGCCACTGCTCGGCCCACCCGCAGCTCCCTTCTTTACGGGCTCATTGCGTTCGGGCCATCCCCGATCCGATCCACTCTTCGTCGTCATGCGCGAAGACAGCGATCACCACTCGCTCCTTGGCGTCCTCGGTCGCCTCGGTGAAGAGGCTGATGCCGAGCGCTTCGGGTACGCTCAGGCGGCGCCGGACCGCGCTGCGCATCTGCTCGCGGCTGTCGAAGCCGTATTTCGCCGGCTCCAGCTCCTTGGGCGCCGCATACGGCTCGCGATTGGCGCTCGGTGCCTCTTCCTCGAGAACAAACTCTCCGAGCGACAATCCGGTCCCCTTTGGCCCGGTGGCCGGCGCACTGGCGGCGATGACCGTTCCGCCGGAGGCGCCGCAACCCCAGCCGGAGCCGCAACCCGAGCGGCCCGCCCCGCCGTCGCCGAACGCCGGCGACGCCTCGTTGTCCGGGTCGGTGCAAGGCGACGTCAAGGTCGTTTCGGACGAGCGTACCACCTCGCTCGTCATTGTCACGTCTCCGGTAAGCTGGCCGTACGTGCTGGAGACGATCAAGAAGCTCGACATCTTCCCGCGCCAGGTGCTCGTCGAGGTGCTCATCGCTGAGGTCGCCCTCGATGATTCGTGGCAATTCGGCGTGACCTGGCAGCTCAAGAGCCAGGGGAACCTCACCGTCGACGGCGAGGACTACTACTTCGATTCCGACGCGCGCCTGAACGGATCCGCGTCGCCGACCGCGGCCGGCTTCACCTGTGGGATCTTCGAGGCCACGCGGTTCCAGGGGCTGCTCAACGCCTTCGCCAACGACGCCAAGCTCATCGTGCTGTCGAGCCCGCAGATCACGGCGTCCAACAACACTGAAGCATCGATCGAGGTTGCGGATGAGGTGCCGATCCCCGTTTCGGTATGCAGTTCGGGAACCGGGGGCGGCACGCCGAGCACGACGCCGATCAACACCTCGATTCAGTACCGCGATACGGGTGTCATTCTGAAGGTGAAGCCGCGGATCACGGAGAGCCAGTTCGTGACGCTCGAGGTGGCGCAGGAGGTGTCCGAACAGGTGGCGAAATCGAACATCGGCGGCACGGAGGCTCCGACCATTCAGAAGCGCAAGGTTCAGACGTCGGTGGCCATGCGCGCGGACGAGACCCTGATCTTCGACGGCCTCATCCGCACCGCGGCGCACAGCGGCAGCGGCGGCATCCCCTGGCTGCAGCGCATCCCGATCCTCGGACGGCTGCTCAGCTCCAAGTCCGTCTCGAATCGGCGCACGGGGCTCATCATCATGATCACTCCGCACATCGTCGACGAGTTGAGCGGACCGCAGCTCACGGAAGCTGCGCGCGAAGACGTTCCGGCGGTCGACAGGCTCATCGAAGGACCGCAGCAGCGAAAATGGTGGAGGCCATAGCGATGACTGGGAAGCGAGAAGAGCGCGAGGGGTCCTTCCGCGGCTGGGTAGTGTCGCGGGCCCTGGCACTGTTAGGGGTGGCGCTGCTGGGAGCGGCGGCCTACTACGCGCCTGAATTCGCCGATTGCGATTGACGCCGGGGTCGCGACGCGTGATACGCATTATCGCGAGGCTCAGGAGTAGTGGCGCGAGGAATCGCGCCGCCACTCCGGTCGTCGCCGCCGGGTCAGCGGCCTGGCGGGTCGCGCGTGCATCGGATCGAACACCACATCGGCCGCTCTGGCCGGTGCAGGCCGGCCAAATTTTCTTAAGATAAAACATCTAACGAAAAAATGGCCGAGAAAGCGGGTAATTTCCGGCCATATTCTCCCTGGATACGGCATCTAGCAAAGGAATGGCCGGTTTTTCAACGAATTTCCGGTCATTCTCGCCGTAGATACTTTATCTGGTGAAAAGATGGCCGGTAGCGGCCTCCAGCCCTTGGGGCCGACGCACCCTCTCGCTGAATCTCGTCGCGGGTCACGCCAAGCCACTGCAGGACCTTATGGCCGGCGGGAGAGTTCTCTCGGTGCGAAGTCAGGGTTGCGCACCGATGTTGGGAATGCGGCGTGCGGACCCCGCACGCCGGCTGCTCGGAGCCCCGCTTCGTGTACGGGTGTGAGGACTGTATCGGGGCCTCGCAGCGAGTCTCCGAACAAGTGCGGTTGAGCAAGGGATTGACACGCCAGTCGAGCGGCGATTGAATGATCGCAGCAAAGACGCGTCTGGTGACGCTGCCATCCTGGGCGCGCACCCGGCCGAGCGCCGGGTTGGCAAGACGCGACGAACAGAGTGCACAATGCTCTGCAGGCGCCTCGAGGAACTTGAGACCGCCTGACGCATGGACCAGGAGATGCCGATGTCGGCCAGTACCGCCAAGCAGAAGGTCCTTGAAGCGATGGAGTCGCTGCCAGCCGATGCCGCCGTCGAGGACGCGATCGAGCGATTGGTGCTCCTGGCAAAGATCGAGGAGGGCTTGGCACAGCTCGATGCAGGGCAGGGGGTAGAGCACAGCGAGGCCAGGCGTCGGCTTCTGCGGTGACCCGGATCGTCTGGTCACCACTGGCGATCGAGGACGTTGAGGCCATTCGGGCCTACGTGGCACGCGACTCTCCGCAGTCGGCCGTTTTCCTGGTTGAGCGCTTCGTCGCTGCAGTGGAGCGTCTGGAGGCCCACCCGGTGTCCGGCCGCATCGTCCCGGAGGTCGGCGACAAGACGCTTCGTGAGCTCATCCTTGGGAATTACCGAGTCGTCTACCGCGCTGGGCCTGACCTGATCGAGGTTGTGACCGTCTTCCATGGGGCACGTCTGTTCCGCCTGCCGTGACATCGCGTCGAGCGCCGGACCTCAGAGCGTCGCGACGGGTTTCTCATTGCAGTATGCGGCCTGGCCTTACCCCACGCCCGCCGACGTAATCGAGCGCCACATCGGCCGCTATGGCCGGTGCAGGCCGGTGCAGGCCGGCCAAATTTTGTGAAGATAAACCATCTAACGAAAAAATGGCCGAAAAAACGGGCAATTTCCGGCCATATTCTGCCTGGATACGGCATCTAGCGAAAGAATGGCCGGTTTTTCGAGGAATTTCCGGCCATTCTCGCCGTAGATATTTTATCTGGTGAAAAGATGGCCGGCCGCGGCTCCCAACTCTTGGGGCCGACGCACCCTCTCGCTGAATCTCGTCGCGGGTCACGCCGAGCCACTGCAGGACCTCATGGCCGGCGGGACGGTTCTCTCGGTGCGAAGTCGGGGTAGCGCACCCATGTTGGGAATGCGGCGCGCGGACCCCGCTCGCCGGCTGCTCGGAGCCCCGCTTCATGTACGGGTGTGAGGACTGTATCGGGGCCTCGCAGCGAGTCTCCGAAAAAGTGGCGCCTCTCCGCCGCTTTTCGCCGGGGTGCGAGCGGCAGATTCGCTTGGTGGAGCGACCTGAGGCCGTGGCGGAGGCGCGAAATCCCTGTCAAAAGGTGTCCCGAGCGGGCAACTCGCCGTGGGAGAACTGCAAGCTCTCGCCTTTGGGGGCGCGTGCCAGGCGATGCGCATCTCGTGGGTTCATCGCGCCCCAATGCCGGGCCGGGGATCACCGGGCCGAGAATGATCCGCCCGGGTTGCCGGCCCCGGTTGCCGGCCCCGCTAACCGGGCGCGATGACCGGGCGCGATGACCGGCCCCGATGACCGGGCGCGACAAATCGCTCCGCTGCGTCGCGGCCTCAGGTGTAAGGCAGATTCTGCCGCCGCCACTTTTTCGGAGACGGCGCGGGGGTGGCGCGGGCAGCAACGGCGGCAGGGTGGAGGAAAAGGCGTCAGCCGTGCTCGGCGATGCCCGCGCCGGTAGTTGGGAAGACCTGGCATGGTGCGTGCAACACTGAAAGGCCATAAGCCATGTCGGATTACACGGAGGCACGCGCAATGACAAGATCCAGCTTCACTAAGGCCACCGGCGTCTGGCGCCGCGGGGCACTGGCAACCGCAACGGTTCTGATGCTTGCGGGCAGCGCCTCGGCGGACCCCACGGAGACGTGGGTGCAGGCGCTCTGCCCGGATGAGTCGCCGGCCCGGCAAGCCAGGGTGGCGGTGTATGACGTGGAGCTCGGGCGCCAGCTCGCGCACGGGCGGGCCGACGTCAACGGCTACTTCGCGGTCGCGGCCGAGCCGGATCAGGAGCTGATTGCCGTGACGCTCGCGTCTTCGCTGACGAGCTGCGACGGCTACGCCGGCACAGGCCGGGTCAATGGCGGCGGCTTCGCGCAGGTGACGGCGGCCACCGCCTGGACGTCGCTTCCGAGCTACGAGGGGCCGTTCGCGGCAGACGCTCGGGTCGCCTATGTCGACCCCGATTCCTTCGAGGGCATGGGCCGCCGGGAGACGAGCGCTGAGGGCGCGGTGCCAACCTACTGCGGCGAATCGACCACGGCGCTGGCGCTGGTCTGGGATGCCGGGGATCCGTTGACCTTCGTGCCGTGTGCTGCACCTCCTGGTCTGTTCATGCCGCCCACCCCGTAGGGAGCAGGGGAAGCGGGAGTCTCTCCACGCGGCTACACAAGTCGCATGAGGCTGTAGTCGGGGTGCGCCAGGAAGCCGGCATGAAACTCGACGGGCAGTTGCGCAAGGAGACGGGCAAGCTCCCGCTTGCCCCAGAGAACCCACTGGCAGTCGTTCCATTCCTTACGAGGTAGGTCATCATCGCGCAGATGCTCTGCACCTGGCAGCGCGGGCCGCAGGCAGCTCATCTCAGCGATCAACGCCGGCAACAGGATGCGTTCCCAGGGCAGATCGCCGGTGTGCCAGTTTCCACTACGAAGCATGATTTCTTGGGCGTCGGCCGCGAGCTGACGGGCAAGCACCGGCGCTGCAGCGCGCAACGCTATCCTGGCGAGATTGATGCGGTAAATGTACCCTATAGGCCACTCCTCGCTCGGCGAAGTGCTGCCCAGTACTCGCATCGTATTCTCCCGAAGATCGGCGACCGACGACTGTCCGATGTGGAGGAACATCGCCTCGATTGCGATATCTACCTCCAGAAACCTGGAGCCTGCCAAGGCTGCGGCGTCTCGCGCGGCCGCGAGCCGGCTGGATGCTTTGTCGCGGTGCCCGGCCAGGCGCCGGGCCCTGGCGTCCGTGTGTAGGATTCCGGCCAGGAGAGCCTGGTCGCCGAGCTCATGAGCAATCGCCTCGGCGCGGCCCAGAACATCTGCCGCCTGGTCCTGCTGGCCGAGCTCGCTCAGGAGTGAAGCCAACCCGCCGAGAGCGTTAGCCTCGCCGTACCGCTCGCCCACCTCGTGGGCCATCCGCGCCGATTCGCTGAACGCGGCGAGAGCACGAGCGAAGCTCCCGGTCAAATGGTATGCCCTCCCCAGCATGTTGAGCGCTCGCCACAGGGCGTCGCGGTTGCCGCTATCGCGGTGCGCGGCCTCTAGTCCCTCCAACAGGCCGATCGCCTCAGTGTGGCGATACTGCATCGTCAGAAACGACGCCAGGCTCTGCCGCAACGCGAGCACAAGCGGCAGCTCGCCAGCGCCTTCCGCCACGGCCAGCGCCCGCCGCAGCTCCGCGATCGCCCCGGCCAGGTCGCCCTGAAAGTAGCGCGCGATGGCGTGCTGGCGCAGCGCGCCCGCGGTCAGGACGGCCCGTCCCAGCCCCTCCGCCCCGGCGATCGCCTCCCCCGCCAGCGCCTCGGCCTCCGCCGCCCGCCCTCGCCGCCAGGCGATCTCGGCGCGATCGGTGAGCACGCGCACCCGCCGCTCCTCGTCGACAGACGCCCCCGCGAGCGCTTCCGCCGCCGCCAGGTCGCGCTCGGCGTCATCGTATCGGCCGATCAGGCGCTCGACCTCGGCGCGGCGCTGGTGCAGATCCGCGCGCACGCCCGCCGTTGCCCCCGCGCCCGCCGTTGCCCCCGCGCCCGCCGTTGCCCCCGCGGTCGCCGCCGCCGCGTCCTGCTCCACCGCCAGCTCGATCGCCCGCCCGTATAGCCGCAGCGCCTCGGCGTTCGCATACGCCCGCTGCGCGTGCTCTCCCGCGTGCCCGTAGGCCGCCACCGCCGCCGCGCGCTCGCCGGCCTCGTCGTGGTGCCGCGCGATCTCCGCCTCCGCCGCGCCGGCGTTCGTCCCCCGCGCCGCCCGCAACACGCGCGCCGCCCCCGCGTGCAGCTCGCGCCGCCGCTCGGCCGCGAGCCCCGCGTAGCTCACCTCGCGGATCTTGTCGTGCGCAAACCGCAGCTTGCCGCCCTCGGCCTCTTCGACGACGTGACGCCGCACGAGCGCATCGACGGCCTCCACGAGATCCAGATCCTCCAGCTCGCTCAGCTCCCACAACAGCCGCGCCTCGACCTCGCGCCCGAGCACCGCCGCCGCCTCGGCCAGCCGCCTCGCCATCTCCGGCAAACCCGCCAGCCGCCGCCCCACCAGATCCCGCAGCGACCGCGGCAGCGGCAAGGCCGCGTACGCCTCCTTCCCCACCGCACCGCTCTCGCCCTCGCCCTCGCCCACCGCCGGCAGCGCCACCTGCCACTCGCCTGCATCGTCGCGCCACAGCAGCCCCTCTTCGACGGCCGCCCGCAGCACCTCGGCCACGAACAGCGGATTCCCCTCGCTCTGCTCGGCGAGAAACGCCGCGAACGCG
This sequence comes from Candidatus Schekmanbacteria bacterium, assembly GCA_016188575.1. Taxonomy (GTDB): domain Bacteria; phylum CSSED10-310; class JACPHN01; order JACPHN01; family JACPHN01; genus JACPHN01. Next base: position 7,683 of record JACPHN010000005.1, on the reverse strand, counting down.
CGCGGCTCATCGTGCAGCGCGAGCATGTCCATGATCATTTCCGCCACCGCCGGCGCGTCCAGCCTGCCGACGTCGACCCGCTTGACCGCCGTCTCGCCGAGCAGGCCGCGCAGCTCGTCCGTCTCCTCCTCGGCCCGGTATGCGCCGACCAGAAGCACCGGCGCGAGCTGCGACCGACCGCTCTGCGCGAAGTGGCGGACGGCGCCGATCGTGAGCTCGTCGGCCCACTGGAGGTCGTCGATCGCGACCATCACCGGATGCTCGGCGGCCACCGCCGCGAGCGTCTCGGCGAGGTCCGCGTACAGCCGGATCTGCTCCGCCGCCCCGCCGATCTCCGCGGGCAGGTCGTAGCGCTGCAGCCCCGGCAGCGTTGCCAGCGCCGGCTCGTAGCGCGCGAGCACCGGTCCGCGGCGGCCGAACCACATCGCTGTGGTCGCCTCGCCGCGTTCGCGACACAGGTCTCCGATCGTCCGCAGCGGCTCCGAGAACCCATGCAGCGGCCTCGCGCCCACTTCCTTGCACTCACCGGTCAGCACCAGGCAACCTTCCCCGGCAAGCAGGCGTCCGAGCTCCCCGATGAGCCGCGTCTTCCCCGCTCCGGATTCACCGCCGAGCGCCACCACGGCGCCCCCGCCTTCCTGCAGGCGCGCCAGCTCGGCGGCAAGCTGCCCGAGCTCGGTCTCGCGACCGGCCAGGTGCGGCCGATACACGTAGGCCCGCGGCACGGGAAGCTCCCCGGGCCACGCATCACCGCCGAGCCGACCGAGCACCCGGGCGACGTCGTCGGCGTGCCCGAGCCGGCGATCCGCTTGCTTCTCGAGCAGCTTCAGCACCGTGGCGTCCAGCTCCGGCGGCAGGCCGGGCGCATACCGTGACGGGGGGTCGGGGCGCAGCTCCAGGTGCATGCGCAGGCCCGCCTTGGCGGTGTGGCTGACGAACGGCGTCCGGCCCGTGAGGAGCTGATAGAGGATACAGCCGACTGCGTAGAGGTCGGTGCGCGCGTCGACGAGCTCACCGCAGATCTGCTCCGGCGCCATGTAGGCGACCGTTCCGACCGCGCCAGTTTCCACTTCCAGCGCCTCACGGCCGCTTTCGACGCTGACGGTGAGAGCGAGGCCGAAGTCGAGCAGGCACGGCAGCTCGCCGGCACGCACCAGCACGTTCTGCGGCTTGAGGTCGCGGTGAACGAAGCCCTCGCCGTGCAGGTAGGAGAGGATCTGGCAGAGGCGGCGAACCACGGTGAGGACCTCGCCGAGCGGCCGCGTGCGGCGGGGCCGGGCCGGTATCGACACCGGCGGTTCCGCGGGCAAACCGACCGCGAAGGTGGGCGTGGAGACGTGCACGGCGGTTCGCGTGCGCTGACTGCCGGCCGCATCCTCGTGTGCCGCCTCGCCCGCCAGCCCCGTGCTGTTCTCCTCCGTGGGCGTGTGCGGCCGCGTCGCGCCCGCCTCGACCACAGGCGCTGTCGTGTCCAGAGACCATTGCCCCAGCGTGACGCCAGCGAGATACTCCATGGCGTACCACGGGAGACCGGCATGCTCGCCGGCATCGAGAAACCGGACGACGCCCGGATGGCGGATGCGCATGAGCGCGTGGATCTCGCGGCGCAGGCGCGGCATCAGCGCGGCATGGACGCCGATGACGGTCTTCAGCGCCACGCGCTCCCCGGTGCGCGGGTCGCGAGCGTCGAAGACGACGCCCATGCCGCCGCGGCCGATCACGCCGAGGATCTCGTAGGCGCCGATTCGCGCAGGGAGCTCGGGGAATGCTGCTGCCGCCGGTTGCGGTGCGGATGACATCCTGAGGTTGGGCGGGGAAACCGTGGTGGGCCGCTACCAGAGGTAGAGTACCCGCCGGACGGGCATGCCGCAAGGTGGGCTCGGCTGCCGTGCCGCGCTTCGTCCGGGAGACTGACAACAGTTGTCACCGGCGACGCCCGGCGCGACCGTGATCGCGGTGGGCAGCGCGATCAGCACGGCGCCGCCGCTCCGTGAGCTTGCGGCACGCATTTTGCAGCGGCTCTTCCGCGCGAGCAAGCCCGCTCTCGACATTCCAGGAGGCCCCACGGCATGCCGGTCCGCCGCCACCCCGCCCCCACACGAGCAACCGCGCTACCCCTCACACTCCCTGCTCGAACCGCCGCCCTTCTTGCCTTCGCCTTTCTCGCTGCCACGGCCTTCGCGGCCACCGCCGTGCTCACCTCCGCAGCGACTGCGGCCCCTCCCCCGCCTGAAGACTCGCCTGTCGGCACAAACCTGCTGTTCCTGACCGACTGGATCGAGGAGTGGCCGTTCGTCGACGCCTTCAAGACGAGCCGACCATGGGTCGCCGGCGAGCGCTGGGGCTGCTGGGACTGCGCCGGCCCGCTCGACCTCGACGACGCCGGATGGGTCCGCTCGCTCGACGCCGGCCACCCCAACGGGGGACAGGTCGCTCATACCCTGCAGTTCTGGGACGGCAACGGCCGCCACCCCGCCGGGACCTACGTCGTGCTCTACGACGGCGAGGGGACTCTCGAGTATGCCGGCGGCGCCACCCGCGACGAGGCGGCCTCGTCGCCGGGCCGCGACGTGCTCAGCATGGATCCCGCCGCTGGTGGTCTGCAGATGACGATTACCGCCACCAACCCCGCCAACTACCTGCGCAACATCCGGATCCTGATGCCCGGCGGCGCCTGCGCCTCCGACCCGTTCACCGCGTGCAACGACAGCTCCGATTGCCCATCCGGCGCCTGTACGCCGTTCTCGGAAAGCTACGCCACGCAGCCCTTCCATCCAACCTTTCTGCGCAATCTGAGCCAGTACAAGGCCATCCGCTTCCTCAACTGGATGGAGCTGTACGATGAGAATCTGGTTAGCTATTCCTCTTACCCGACGCTCCAGACGGCGCGCTGGCAGGCAGCTCCCGCGGAAATCATCGCCGAGCTCGGCAACCAGCTTGGCGCGGATATCTGGATCACGGTCCCATTCAAGGCCGCCGATGATTTCGTCCGCGAGCTCGCCACGCGCCTCCGTGACCGCCTGGCCGGCGATCACCGCGTGTACGTCGAATACTCCAACGAAGTGTGGAATCCGGGCTATCCGTTTTCGCTCGCGCAAGCCTGGGCCGCCGCGCAGGGCTGCGCGCTATACGCGGACCTGCAGGCGTCCGGCTGTGATCAGGATCAGACCGCGGGCAACGGCGTCTACTGCGAAGGTCACCCCTGGCCGCAGTGGAGCGACGCGTGCGACGACGCGCGACAGCGTTACTACAGCCACCGGTCCGCGGAGATCTGGGAGCTCTTCGCGGAGGTCTTCGGCGGCCGGACGCGGCTGGTGCGGGTGCTCGCCTCTCAGAACGGCAACACCTGGATGCACGAGCGACTGCTCTCCTGGGAAAACACCTTCCAAAAGGTCGATGCGTTCGCCATCGCCGCCTATTTCGGGTACGAGTACGGGACGAATACCGCAGTTTCCGGGTGGACGGTAGACCAGCTTCTTGGCGATATCGACAGCACCGAGATCTCGGCGGGGTTCACCACCCTGGAGGAGCAGGCACAGTTTCTCTCGGCCGGCTATCCCGGCCTGCAGCTCGTAGCTTATGAGGGCGGCCAGCACCTCGTCGGCGTCGGCGAGCTCCTGGACGACGCGAGCATGGAAGCGCTGTTCCACGCGGCGAACCGCGATGTGCGGATGGGCGAGGTCTACCGGCGCTGGTTCGCTGGCTGGCGCGACCGCGGTGGCACGCTCTTCATGCACTTCACCAACGCCGGCGGCTGGTCCAAGTATGGGAGCTGGGGAGCGCTGGAGCATCAGGATCAGGGGGCCTCGCCGAAATACGACGCCATCACGCAGTTTATCGACGAGAACCCCTGTTGGTGGTCCGGATGCGGCGCGCTGCAGGCGGCAGTCGCCATCACACGCGCCGAAAGCACGCCGGAGGGCGTGGCTCTGGAGTGGGATGTCGACGAGGCGATCGCGGTGGCACAGCAGACGTTGGAGCGGCGGTCGACGCCGTCCGTGCCGGCGGGACCGGTGGCGCTATGGGCCGCGTCCGGCGTGCTCCTGCTGCTCGTATCGCGGTGCCGGCGGGTGGCGAGCGCCAGCGGAATCGGCGCGGCGCTGCTCGCTTCCGCCGCCGCATACGCCTACGCGGCCTGGGCCGTGGAGCTGCCCGCGGCGTCTCGCAGCTACACGGACGCCACCGCCGAGCTCGGTGAAAGCTACGACTACCGGGTGACGGTCAATGGTAGAGCGGACGCGAGCGAGTGGGTCACGGTGCGCCACTCCGCGGGCGCCACCCCAACGCCGACAGCAACGACACCAAGCCCGACGGCGGCGGCCACGCTCACGCCCACGCCCACGCTCGACCCGGGCACCATGGCGCAGATTCCGGCCGGCGAATTCATGATGGGCTCGGAGTATTGTTGCGAGGAGGAGCAGCCAGTTCACCCCGTCTATCTGAATGCGTACGCGATTGACTTGTACGCGGTCACCAACGCGCAGTATGCGGCCTGGCTCAACGCCTCGGGGACCAACCACGCCAGTGGATGTACGGATGCTTCCGGCACCCCCGGTCGCGCTTGCAACAAGGTCCGGAACGAGGACGATTACGAGCAGTGGTACAGCCGAATTTCGGCCGAGGGCAGCATCTACACGGTCCAGGCGGGCTACGAGAACCATCCCGTCGTGACGGTGTTCTGGGAAGGCGCGTACACGTATTGCGCGGCCCAAGGGAGGCGCTTGCCTACGGAAGCGGAGTGGGAAAAGGCCGCGCGCGGCACGGACCAGCGGAAGTATCCATGGGGAAACGAAGAGCCGGATTGCACCTATGCCAACTTTCAACCCGGTCCGCCCTACGTAATGTGCGTCGGCGAGACGCTGCCGGTGGATACGCTCGAAAAGGGCAGATCTCCTTATGGGCTTTACCACCTGGCCGCGAACTCCATGGAGTGGGTGAGCGACTGGTACGATGCGGGTTACTATGCTGTGAGCCCCTACCTGAACCCTACGGGCCCCGCGTCGGGACCGGGCCACGTGCAACGGAGCGATGACTTCAGCTCGGCTCCGAGTTGGAACGGCCTGCGGACGGCTCGGCGCAACTTGCATGCGGATCTGACGCACGTGCACGACGCCGGCTTCCGCTGTGCGCTGTCGCGGTGAAAGGAGCTCAGCATGGGCAGACGTCGCGGAGTAGGTGGTGATTTGGAAGGCCTCGCCGGCGTGGCGCGCGCGTTCTCGCCGGGCGCAGGGTCAACCGCGGTGCGGGCCGCCGCCGGAACGGCACTGGTGCTGCTGCTGATGCTGTCAGGGGCGTTGCCGTGCGGGGCGGCGGAGACGCCCCCGGTTTCCTTCACGCTCGCGCGGTCCACTCCGGCCGCGATCGAGCTGGAATGGACGATCTCCGAGGCAATAGGCGTGACCAGCCTGGTGCTGGAGCGAGACGCGCCCGGCGAACCCGCCGTGCCGGCCGTCGGGAATGGCGCCGCCGGCGCGCTACTGCTGCTGATGGCGGCGGTCGTGGCGGTCGCGGCGGCGGCAGGAAGGCGAGTGGGCCTGGACCCGCCGCCTGTTCGACGTCGACGCGCCCGCGCCCGCGCCCGCGCCCGCGCGTTCGCACTGACTTGCGGCGCCGTTGCCGCGATCGCCGCCGGCCTCGCCGGCGTCGCCGGCGAGGCGGCTCCCCAGGGCCGCGCCGTCATCGGCCTATCGCCCGCCGACCGCGCCTACACCGACGCCGCGGTAACCGCCGGAACGACCTATTCGTATCGCCTGAGCATCAACGGAGGGGCTTTCCTGAGCGCCTCGATCGCGTTTGCCTACCGGGCCGACCAGGAGGTGCTGGTGTTCGCCGGCGAGTTCACCATGGGCTGCGGCGGGGCGCAGGGCCCCTACACCTGCGATTCCGACGAAGCTCCCGCGCACGCCGTCTGGCTCGATGCGTTTTACCTGGACAGCTATGAGGCTCCCGCAGGCGACTACGCGGCCTGTGAGCGGGCAGGTGCCTGCAGCCCCACCTACTACGAAGAGACGTGCAACACCCACCGTGCCAGCCACGAGAATCACCCGATCAACTGTCTGTGGTGGTCGCAAGCGGAGGCGTACTGCCGGTGGCGCGGTAAACGCCTGCCGACGGAGGCCGAGTGGGAAAAGGCGGCACGTGGCACCGACGGGCGCATCTTCCCCTGGGGTGACGGGGCGCCGGACTGCGCCACGACGAACATTAACGGCTGCGTCGGCGATACTGTCGCGATTGGCAGCTACCCCCTCGGTCGCTCGGCTTATGGTGCGCACGACATGGCCGGAAACGTCTCCGAGTGGGTCGCGGACTGGTATGACGAGAGCTACTACGCACAGAGCCCGTACGAAAACCCGACGGGCCCCGAATCCGGCTCGGTGCGCATTGGCCGCGGCGATACGTGGTGGGCCAGCGCCGCCGACGTGCGCGCCGCCAAACGCTCGGTCAACGGACCGGGGTCGCGGCGGTACCATTATCTGGGCGTTCGCTGCGCGCGGGATCATGCGGAGCAGCGCGCTTCTCCTGGCGGCCGGTAATCGCCAGGCGGCGCCGCGCCCGCCATCAGCGGCGCGACACCTGGGACCGCGGGCCTCTGGCCCGCCCTCTTGGTACTGGCACATTCGTCGCGTCCTGGCACCCCACCGCCGCGGAACGGGTGTGTCAATTTGAAACTCGCCGTCCAAGGGGCTCCGCGCGGGTGGCCGCGGCTAAACCTCGCTCGCAAAGGCGGCTCGGATAGCGTCCGCCGGCCAGGGAGGGCAGCGAAGCC
>JACPHN010000005.1:0-890 GCA_016188575.1 Candidatus Schekmanbacteria bacterium | reverse complement strand
TTTTTGAAGAGGGGTCCCGAAGGGGGTCGGGAAGGCAGTTGGGTTGCCAGGGCCGATTCTGAACGCTTCGGAAAGCGAGCTTCAAGCGCGAAACGGTCGTTGGACCGGGTCGGCAGGGAATTGCGGCGCCGGCGGGCATGTTTGGGGTACTTCGCTACGGATATTGGGCGGTTTTTCCGCGACCTTTTCCCGCGAGACCCATGCGGAGCTCGGCGATCTCCACGCCGAGGTCGCCAGGTGCGGCGACCTGCTCGAGAGGGCGCCGCGGGACGGTGGTCAGGCTGGCGGCGCGTCCCCTGCCTGCGAACCGCAGCCGCCTCCCCCGCGCGCGCTGTTCTCCAGTCGGTCCGAGCGCCCGCCATGCAGGGGGGAATCGCCGCGCGCCTCATTTCCGGCGGCCCGCGCCGCAATATCGGCTGCGCCATGCGCAGCCGCCCAGGCGGGGAATTCGATTTCAAGGAACCCTTCACTACGTGGGACGAGCGCGGCTTCGCTTACGACTTCGGCGCCGGGGAGGAGAGTGGCGTCGCCGCCGCCATGAAGTATCGCATCGCCGAGCTCAATGGCGCTGTCGACTACCTCGCGATCGGCGGGATCCCGGCAAACTTCGGGCGTCGGCCGAATGTGGTTTACACTTGCCGGAAGTTGAAGGCGGTGCGCCACCTGGGTGCGCGGGCCTCCGGCCCGCATCTTTGGCCCGGACCAATATGGATGCCGGCCTTCAGGCCGGGGTCTCTCGGTGCGATTCCGTCCTGAAGGACGGGGTTTCGGACCGGCTGACGAAGGGATGACCGCCAGGGAGCACCACCGACAGTAGAAACGAAGCATCTGTTGGTCCAAAGCGAGGGCAATCGGCGTCGAAGCCAGGGGAATTCCTGGCGAAGCAATTG
>JACPHN010000018.1 GCA_016188575.1 Candidatus Schekmanbacteria bacterium | reverse complement strand
ATCTCCTCGAGGCTCGCCGCCGCCCCGGCCGGCTTGTCGTATTTCGGCAGCTCGACGATGTCGATGCGCATGAGCGGCGACAGCACCGCTGCGCTTTCGGCGTCGCGCAGGCGAAAAGTAGTGTGGTAGCGCGGCCCCGCCTGCACCAGCGGAAACGTCGTAAACACCAACACGATCACCGGCCGCAGGCGCGTGTATGGGTCGCTCTCGCCGAGCTGCTCGCGCACCATCCGGCAGGCGCAATAGACGATGCGCTCGGCGAGCGCGGGGTGCGCGTAGCACATCATCTCCACGTCGTAGCGCCGCCCCGCCTGATCGGTCACGCGTGCGTCCAGCACCGATTGCTTGTCGCCCACGACCTGGAGCGCCGAAAACGGGTTGAGGATCTCGACGGCCGCCGGCCGCTCCGCGGGGCCGAGGTGCAGGACCCCGGTGAGCAAGCTGATCAGCAGGTCCTTGTTCCGCTCCTGGCCGAAGAGCGCCTTGAAAATGAGGTCGATCGTCGGATCGACGCGTGCCTCTCCTTTCTCAACCATCGCCATGGATCCCGTGGGGTGCGTCGCGCGGTGGCACCGGCGAGAAGATCATACCGCAGGCAAGCCGGAAGCCGCAAACCGCGGATCGGCAGCGCGCAGAGCCGAGGTTTGGGACGCCGTTGCGGGCCCGCGGGAGGCCTCGCCCCCCCCCCGCAAGCACGGCGAGGCATGGAAGGGGGCGCTGTGGCGTCGGGGCCGAACGGGCGGTGCATCAGGCTTGCACCCGCGTTCAGGGGGCGGACAGGAAAAGCGTCAGGCGCTCGCCGAACCAAAGCACCCCGGAAGTGGCACCGGCGGCGGTGCACACGTCCGGTACCTGCGGCTCGTGGCGCCCGAGCTGCAGCTCGACGACGTGACGACGCGGGCCCGCCGCTGTTTCGGGCGGCGCCGCGAGCTCGACGGGCAGCGCGACGCTCTCTCCCGGCGCGACGGTGGTCGCGATGATCGCGCGCTGCACCAGCGCGATCGCGCCGGGCAGCAGCTCGCAGCCGCGCGGCCCGAGGGTGCATGCGGTGGCGTTGCGGATCGCCACCTCCACGACCTCCCCGGCGCTGGAGGCGCGCCAGGCTTCGGTGCCCGTGTTGGTGGCCACGACGACCGCGGTCCCGGCGCCCGTGGCCGGCTCGCCACCGGTATCCAGGCGCAGGCGCGCAGCGTATCGGCCCCGCGCCGCGTTGATGATCTCGGCCAGCGCGTTTGCCGCCGGCTTCGGAGCCAGACGACACGGGCGCAGGTCGTGCTCGGGATCCAAGAACAGTCCGTGATGGCGGTAGATCGGATTCGGCTCGGCGGCTCCATGAGTGTTTTCCGACAGGTCGTAGTACGCGACCGAGTCCAGCCGATAACGCGATCCGCCGAACGCCTGGTTATCGGGTGACAGAAAGACGTCCTCCATGAAGGACGCGAGCCGCTCCGCCTGGCCCTGGGTGCCGACGAGATAGGAGCTCGCCCCGGTTTCGGTAAGCCATACCGCTTTCGCCCCCAGCTCGCGCGCCCGCAGCCACCGTGCCAGGTTCTCCAGATAGCGGCGCATATCCTCGGCGGGGTTGTCGCCGCCGCGATCCTCATAGTAGTAATGCAGGCTGAGCGCGTCGAGGTGGGCCGCCCCGGCGCCACGCAGCACATCGTCGAGCTCGCCGCCGCCCTCCCACGGACCGCCGCACGGCAGCGCCGGCGAGCATTCCGCTTGCACGCGGTAGCCGTATCCCCCCAGGCCGAGCACGAGCGCGCCGGGATCGACCACCTTGACCGCGTCGTATCCGGGGATGAGGATCCGGTCCCGGTAATCCGCGGCGCTACCGGTCCAAAAAGTCCGTGAGTGCGGCTCATTCCACAGCTCCCAGCCGATGACCAGCCCCGGGAACTCGCTTTCCGACCAGCGCACCATGTCGCTTACAAACTGGCGCCATTCGCCGACGTGGTGCGGCAAAGGGTAGGCATGGGCACGGTCCTTGGGCAGGTCCACGCCGTCGGCGGCGCTGATCCACTGCGGGGTCTTGGAGAGCAGCGCGAGAATCTTCACGCCGTAGCCTGCGGCCAGCGCAAAGGCGGCGCGCGTTCGCGCGAGCTCGTACCGGTCCTGCACGCGCTCGATTTCGAACCACGGCAGCTCCACGCGGACGTAGTCAACACCCAGGAACGCGGCCTGATCGAGCGCCTTGACGTGGTCCGGGACGTGCGCATTGATGCCGAACGCCAGAGGCGGAGGCGGCGCCACCTCTGATGCCAGCGTCGCAACGCTGGACAGCACGACTCCGGCGGTTGCCGCTACCGCGACCAGACTGAGAAGTCGTCCCCGCCCACTCTGGCCGCCGGATCGTGGGCCCGGCAGCTTACGGTTGCGCGGCGTCGGGCGGCGCGGACAGCGCCGTGCTGATATCGGCAATGAGTCGCCCACTGAGCTCGTCGATGGCCTCGTTGATGGCGATCACGACAGCGGCCGGCGCCGCGGAGCCCGCCGGGCGGGCAACCTCATAGGCGCGCCGGAGCAGAGGCGGGCCGCCGGTGGCAGCGCGGAGCTCGACATCGAGTGCGACGACACCGTGTGCAACCCCGCCGACCTCGCGCTCGTGAAACCCGAGCAAGCGGCAGATGAGCACGTGAGTCGCCGCCGCGGTCGGGTTGTTGGAAACGACGGCGCGAAACCGGCCCGCTCGCGACAAGTCCTGGATTAGGCGCTCCTCCGTGAGCCGTTCCGGGGTGTCGACCCAGCGATGGTAGGCAAAATAGACGACTTCCGTGCTGGTCGCAACGTAGGCGATCTCGCTCGCGCGCAGCGCGGATACGGAAGTGACGGGGGCGAGCGCCAGGATCGCCTCCAGCGGCGCAGCTTCCGGGTCGAAGGGGCCGGCAACGGCGCTCGGCACCGCGAGCTGGTAAAAGTGGGTGTTCGGAACCGGCCGGCTGCACGCGGCCAGAGCGACGATCACCACGACAGCGACAGGCGCGAGCGCTGGCTTGAGCTGAGTCATCGGTTTCTCCGCAGGTCTTTGGACCCGTAACGAAATAACTGTTGCATTCGGCCGGCTGCGAAGGCCGCCGGCTTCGTCTCTCCTCCTCACCGTATCGCTCCCTTGATACGCTTCGTCGTCGTTCCTCGCCAGCGGCCTTCTCGCTCGGCCTCGCTGCTTGACACAGTCATTTCGCTACGGGTCCTTTGCAGCCGGGATCAGGCCGCGCCGGGTGAAGGTCGCTCGGCATCTCCGCCTTCGTCCTCGGCGGCGGAGTTGGAGACCGCCGCGGCCGGCCCGAGCAAGCGCGCGATCTCTGTTCTTGCGCGCTCGGCGCCTTCTGGATCCTGGGCCGCCTCGTAGGCCTGCAGCGCCAGAAGAAACTTTTCCTTGCGCATGAGCCGCTCCGCCATCTCCCGGTGCCAGCGCCGGTCCAGGCGACCGCTGAAGTTACCAGTAAGCGTGAGCAGCTCGCGGTCGACGGCCACGGCCTCGAAGTAGTCTCCCTCTTCGATGAGCCGTTCGAGCAGCTTCAGGAGGCCATCCGTGTCCTCGCGTTGACAGAGCAGCCGCCGCGCGTACTCAGCCTTTCCCTCTTGTAAGAGCTCCCAGGGGTCGACCATCTGGGCATACTTGACCTTGGGAAGCCCCCAAACTCCGGCGTCCCTCAGCAAATGCCTTTGCAGTTTCCCTTCCTTTGCGCGCCTTTCTTCGGACATTACCTATTCCATTTCTGCAAGTGCGCTTTCCTGCTCCTCCTCGGTGAGACGCAGGAAGATGTCGTCCAGCCGAATCGCCATGCTGGCGAGCTCGGCGCTTCCGCCTTTCGATGCGGCGATCGCGCGCAGCTCGTCAAGCCTGCCGATAGCGATGAGCTCGCCGCGATGGATGATCCCGATGCGGTCGCAGATCGCCTCCGCCACCTCCAGCGTGTGGGTGGACAAGAAAACGGCGACACCTGCACTGGCGAGCTCGCGAAACACCTTCTTGACCAGGCGCGCGGAGCGCGGGTCCAGGCCGACCATGGGCTCGTCGACCACGAGCGCGGATGGTCGATGCACGAGTGCCGCGGCAAACAGCGTTTTCTGCTTCATGCCGTGGGAGTAGCTTTCAATGAGATCGGTGGCGCGGTCGCCGATGCCGAACACCCCGAGCAGCTTGCGGGCGCGCGCCTGCAGATCGCTGCCTGTCATGCCGTAGAGGCCGCCGACAAAGGTCACGAACTCCAGGCCGGTGAGCTTTTCGTACAGGTATGGCTTGTCGGGAATGTAGCCAAGTCGGGACTTGGCGCGTTCGGGATCTTTCGCCACGTCAAGGCCGTCGATGAGCACGGAGCCAGACGTGGGCTGCAACAGGCCCGTGATGATCTTGATGGTCGTGGTCTTGCCGGCGCCGTTTGGCCCGAGAAAGCCGAATACTTCACCGCTCTCGATTTTTAGATCGAGGTTCCGGACCGCCACGATTTGGCCGTACCTCTTGGAAACTGCGCGCAGCTCGATCATCGCGGCACCTATCCCAGCAGATGCCAGCGCAGCTTGTCCAGGGCTGCCTTGGCCTCAGCGTTGTTCGGCTCAATGCTGAGTGCCTCCTTGAAGGACTGCTTGGCTTCCTTGTTGCGTTTGGCTCGCATGTAGACATCGCCGAGCATGACGTGGAGGCGGGCACTGTTCTCGATGACCTCCAGTCCATCCTTGAGGACCTGTTCCACGTCCGCGGTGGGCTTGCCGGCCTCGAGCATCAGGCGAGCGAGCGCGAAGCAGCTTCCCTCCGCGGTCGGATCCGCCTGCAGTGCCTGCCGGAACAGCGCGATGGCTTCCTGTGTCGCCCCCTCCTTGCGCGCGCGCTGGGCCTGCCCGGCGAGCTGCATGGCTTTGAGCTGGCCGCCGAGGCCGGTCGCCTTGCGTGCCGACGGAGGAGCACCCGCCGGTGCCACGGGCTGGGGCGCGTCGCCGGCCGGCTCTGGAGGCGCTGCCGCTGCGGGTGCAGGAGGCGCTGTTGCCGCTCGCGCTGCGTGCAGCCGTTTGCGTGCGGCGTCGCGCAAGGCGGGGTTCGAAAGCGTGCGGAATGCCTCCTGGAGGTGCTGAAACAGCTCCTGGACCAGCGGACCCAGCTCGAGCGCCCGGATCTGGTACACGACATTGGGGTGGAAGCGCCGGCTGCGATGAGCGTAGGCAGCGCGGATCTCGTCGATGTCGGCGCTTTGTGGCACCCCGAGGAGCGCGAAGGGGTCGCCGTTGGCAAGTCCGGCGTGGGCGCTTTCGATTTCGTCGATCCAGGCCTGGCGGGCGGCGGCATCGAGAACCTGATCCTCCGCGGCCACCCGGGCAGGGGACGCCGGAGCGGCGGGAATATGCCAGTCGACGATGCCGAGCTCCTTGAGCGCGAGCAAGGTCCGCAGAATGGGGATCCCCGCGCGGGTGGCGCGCAAGGACAGATCCTTCAGCGATTCCTCGGCGCGGATGAGATCGATCATCTTGCGGTCGGGCTCCGTGAGCTGGCCGGCGGCGACGGCGCGGGAAACGCGCAATGGCACCGGCGGCTGCACGATCGCAGTACCCGGGGGAGCCAGGGAGGCCAGCGCCGCCTCGGGTGCCTGGCGCAGGGCCGTCAGCCAGACCGTGTGCTGGTCGAGGTCAAAGGAGAGCTGGCCGCGCGGGAGCTCCTCGCGCCATTCGACCGCGGCGCGATGGCGCGCCATGGCTGCGCCGATACATTGCTCGGCGACCTCCCGGTGGATGAGGCGCAGGCGCTCCAGGGCGTCGGCGTCCGACCCGAGCTGTGCCATGACGGCGCCCCAGACATTGGCCTCCCGGTCGCCGATGTGGATCCCCTGACGGCGCAGAATGTCTCGCAAGCGATCGTCGTGGTCCGCCGCGACCGCGCCCGTCAAGCGCCCTTTCTTGAAGTACAGGTCGATACGCGGTGCCTGTCTCTGCGGCGGTGCGCCCGCTTCAGCGCCGCCCGTCACCACCAAGGTGCCGGTCTCTCCCTGTTTGCGGATGCGCGCAAATGCCGTGAAAGCGGCGCCGAGGCCGGCCGCTCCGGGCTCGGCAGCCTCCGGCGTGCGCTGCGAGGGCGCGGCCGCGAGCCTTGCCTGTGCGGGTGAACCGGCGTAGCGCCGCGATCTGAGGTAGCCTAGCCCGAGCAACCCAAACGCCAGCCGATCCACCGAGGACTCGGCCACCTTGCCGCCGGGCAGGGTCCCTTCCGACGCCGCCCGCATCTCGATCAGCGTGCATGGGAAGATGATCTTCTCGAGGAGCCGGCGCTCCCAGGGCTGCAGATCCAGTGCGGCGACGTCCACCGGTGGTGTCTTGGCGCGAGCGAGGTGACTATCGTACGGGGGGAGAAAGCGGTGAACGTAGTCGAGATCGGCAAACCGCCTGGCAGCGGCGAGCACGACGTTGGCGACTCCGAACTCGACGGGGACCTCGATGCCGTGTGGTGCGGGTCGATCTGCGAACGCAAACTCGCCGCTCGTCCACTGCAGCACGTCCATCGTGATGTGCCGGAGCTGCCGCTGCAGCGCCTGCACGAGCTCCTCGGCCGTCAGGAGCCCGGTCTCGACCAGGATTTCCCCCTGCCGCCTGCCGGTCCGACCCATCTCGTCGGTGGTGAAGTCGAGCGCCTTGTCGGTAATGACTCCGTCCAGGACGAGGCGATCGCCGAGGCGATCGCCGACGACGTTGGAGGTGGCGAAAACCAGTCCGCCGTCGGTGAACCAGAGCGCCTTTTCCTGGTCGCTCGAGTAGAACGTCAGCACCCCGCTGCGGCGACCCGTGTGAATGCGGGTGACGATCTGCATTGCAGTGGTGGCTTCGAGGGTGCCCCGGGGAGCTGAGGGCGCCACGCCGCCGCTGTTGGTCGTGCTGCTGAGAGCAGCGGTGGGCGGAAATGGCGCTTCTGGTGATTCCAGCGCCAGGGGTGCGGCCGCGGGCACTTCGGGTGGCAGCGGCAAGCTGTCAGGAAGCGCCAGCGTGGTAGTGGATGGACAGGTGGAGAGGATCTCCTGAACCGTTGCCTTGACCTCGGCGAGGCGATACGGCTTGGAGATGCGGTGGACTGCGAGGCGGTCGCCGATCTCAGGAAGCAGCGGCGGGTCGCCGATGAGGACGATGCCGGTGCTGATGGGCTCTTGCTCCGTGAGCAGGGCTTGCACGACTTGCGCCGGTCCCTGATTGTCGAGGTGCTCGTCGAGGACCAGCACGTCGGGGGAATGCTCCAAAACGTATTGCAATGCCTGAGCGCCGTCGGTGGAGCGCATCAGCTCGACCCCCAGTGACTCCATCGTGTAGCTCAGCAGAGCGAGCTGGCGTTCGTCGTTGCTGGCGATGACGACCCGATTGGACTTCATGGGCGGTGGTGGCTCGGTCGAGGTGCTTGGGGCCATCGCGCGGGCGGGCTCGCGGTGGGCTGCGCGATCTCCCGCCGTGGGCTCACCGGCGTCGCTCCTCAGGGACAGTGATGATCGCCAGCTTTTCGACCCCGGCCTGCTTGATGCCGTCGAGCACGCGGACGACGTCACCGTAGGGCACGGCCTTGTCTGCCTCGATGTGGACGGTGCGCTTGACGAGGTCGGGCAAGAGCTGGAGGTGGCGGACGAGATCGGCGATCGGGACGACGGCCTCGTCGACGTGGATTCTTCCTTCCTTGTCGACGGAGACGGTGACCGGTTCTTCGGGAGTGTCCTCGACCGCGCCACTTTCGCTCGGCGGCAGATCGACGTTGAGCCCCTGATGCATCATGGGTGCGGTGATCATGAAGATGATCAGCATGACCAGCATGACGTCGACGAGTGGGGTGACGTTGATTTCAGCCAAGGGCGAGCGGGGGCCCGCGCTGGTGTCGGCGACGCTAGCGCCCATGGCGGGCCTCCGTATCGTGGGGCGCGGGTGGATGGGCGGCGGACTCCAGGACGTAGCTTTCCTCGAAGAGGTTTTCGAGCCTGCCGAGGAAGCTGCCGAGGTTCCTGCCGATTTGCTGGGTGCGGCTCAGAAACAGGTTGTAGCTCATGACTGCGGGGATGGCGGCGAAGAGGCCGGCGGCGGTGTTGATGAGGGCCTCGGCAATTCCTGGAGCGACGACGGTGAGGCTGGCCGAGCGTGCCCCACCGATGCTGTGGAATGCGGTCATGATGCCCCAGACGGTGCCGAAAAGGCCGATAAAGGGGCTGGCCGACGCGGTGATTGCCAGGAAGATCATCCAGATTTCCAGGCGCGAGATTTCTTCCGCCGCCGCGGCGTCCAGTGCGCGCCGAATCTGCGAGAGCCGCTGCCGCGTCAGTGATCCGCCGGACTTCATGCGGCGATTCAGCTCCAGGTAGCCCACGCGGAACAGTCTGGCGGTGGGGCTGAGCGGGGATTCGTGGGCGGCCTTGTAGGTTTCCTGAAGGGAGAGGTTGGCGTTGAGCACCTCGAAAAAGCGGGCTGTCTGTGTCTTGATGCGGCCGAAATGTAGGAGCTTTTGGATAATGATCGCCCAGGTGCAGACGGAAAACCCGGTGAGCACCAGCAGGACGATCTTCGCGACGATACTCGTTTGCCAGAATAAGCTCATCCAGTCCGTAGTCTGGGCACTGGCGATCGTTTCTTCAACCACGGTGGGGTCAAACCTCTCGAGATGAGGACGCAAGCACAAAGCAACGGCGCTATTGTAGCGCCGCCGCCGCGAAAGTCAAAGCGGCGCGGAGAGCGCATCACGAAGACCCCCACCGCACCTCCGCGGCGCGCACGGGGAATCGCCGCGTATCCGGAGTGTGCAGCGACTACTCGTCCCGGCCGCCGATGAAGCCGAGGCGAATGAGGTAATAGAGCAGCGTCAGGACCGCGGTCAGAGCGCCTGCCACGTAGGTCATGGCGGCGGCGTTCAAGACCCTGCCGACACCGCTCGCTTCCTCACCGCTGACAATAGCGTAGCGGGAGAGCAGCATGCGGGCGCGGCGCGAGGCGTCGAGCTCGACCGGGAGGGTGACGAGCGAGAAGGCGACGACGCCAGCGAACAGGACGACGCCGATCTTGGCGAGGTTGAGCAGGGACAGGAGCATGCCCGCGAGTATGAGGACCCAGGCGAGGTTGGAGCCGAGCGCGGCGATGGGAACCATGGCGGTGCGAAGCTGCAGAGGGAGGTAGCGGTCGGCGTGCTGCAGCGCGTGGCCGGCTTCATGAGCGGCGACACCGACGGCGGAGACCGAGCGGCCGCTGAAGACGTCGCGCGACAGGCGGAGGGTGCGGGTCGTGGGGTCGTAGTGGTCGCCGAGCAGGCCGGCGGTGGTTTCGATGCGGACAGCGGAAAGTCCAGCGCGGTCCAGCAGGCGGCGGGCGGCTTCGGCGCCGCTGAGGCCGGAGCGCAGGGCGACGCGGCGGTAGCGGGCAAAGCGGGTGCGCACGGAGAGCGTCGCGAAAGCCGATAAGAGCAGGGCGGGTGCGAGGATGATGAAGTATAGGGGGTCGAAAAACATGCTAAGATCTCCGGTACTGGTGGCTGTTTGAAAAAACGTATTTGTATCGTAATATGGTCCGTGAAGTGATGAGAGTCAAGCAATCTGAGCCTCAAGAGGCAGATTCTCCCGCGGCCCCGACTGCGCTCCCCCGCACCCCTCCCTCCCTTCCAACACCCGCTCCCGCTTCGCGTGCCCAACGCCGCACCCTCGCCCTGCTGATCCTCCTCCTCGGTTTCTCTACCGCCGCCTGTACCATTCGGCCCTTCCCCTACACGCACAAGCGCCTCGCTCGCGCCATCTCCGGGCTCGACGTCCTGGCCGCAGACCGCCATACCGTCTACGCCGGCGGCGAGCTCGGACTGGTCGCCTGGCCGCGGCGCGGCAAGGAGCTCGTTCATCTCTTGCCCTGGGAGGCCGTCGGCCGCATCAACGACCTCGCCGTCAGCGCCGATGGCGCGGCCTGGGTTGCCACCAACTTCGGTGTGTACGTTGTCCACCGCGACCGCCCCGCGGACGTGCGCCGCATCCTGCCCGGCGCTGATGCCGCCAGTCAGTACGCCCTCGCCGTGCTCCCCGAGGCCGACGGCTCGGCCCTGGTTGGCACGGCCGGCGGCCTGTACTCCGTTGCTCCGCCCACTGCTGCCGCCGGCGCGAGCCTGTCCGGCGAGCGGACTCTTCCTCCGGAGGCGCTCGCAAGGTACCCCGCTCTGCGCACCTGGATCCGCGCCGTGCGCCGCGGGCCCAGGGCCTCGATCTGGATCGGCACCGAAGACGGCGCGTATCTCTACCGGCCGACCGCCCCCGGCGCTTTTCGCCTCCGCCACTACGGAAAAGAGCTCGATCTCGGCAGTGCCTTCGTCGACCGCATCGCCGCCGACAACCGCGGCGGCGCCTGGCTCGGTTTTCCCGGCGGCCTGACCTACGTGCGCGGCACCCTGGGCCTGCGCGTCCCCGAGGTCAAGAGCTCTATCGTGCGGCTGCAGGAAACCGGTGGCCGCCGCGCGTGGTATCTCAGCGACGCCGGCCTGTTCGCGGCGACCCTCGATGGCCGGCAGATTGCTGTCGATCGCGTCCTTCCCGTGCGCGGCGCGATCGAGCTGTGGTTGCGCACCAGGCCCCGCGCGTTTGCGCTCACCGAGGACGATGCGCTGGTCTTTTGTAGCCGCTTCGGCGCGGCGCTGATCCCCAACGCCGAGCTTCTGCGCCGCCTCACCGCCAGCGGCAGTGCGACCACGCGCGAGTTGCTCGAGCTCATTCACCAGTCCGAGCTCTACACGTCGCCCGAGCTGCAGGCCGCCCATCGGCGGTTTCGCGGCGAAATCGGCACCGAGGACCTCGCCGAGGTGATTCGCTGCCTGCGCCAACCGCTCACCACCGGTGTGATCGCGTTCGTCGTGGCGCTGCTTCTGCGCCGGCCGGTGCAAACCACGGGCCGCTTCTACTGGCGCGTTGCGCGCGGCGGCGCGCGTTGGACGGGGCTCGTGAGGGCCGGCTTGTTGGGACTTCCCAAACGGCTGTACATGGCGTTGCGCGAACGCCGCCGGCTCAAACGCGAGGTCCGGGCGACGGCGCAGGAGCTCAAAGAGCTCGAAAAGCTCGTAGCCGAGCTACGGGCGCTGCAGTGGACAATCGACGAGCGGCGCTCCGAGCTGGAACGCGTCATGCTGGTCCTGGGCACCGTCAAGCAGGCGGCCGACTAAAGGCGCGCTGGCGCGCGGCCGACAAGATCAACACGACAGATCTAACCGCGGAGTTGGCGCCGCGCGGACATCATCCGTCTCACCGCGCAGCGGGCAGAGCGGACTGGATGGGGTGGGAATGTGGTGACAGGCAAGAAGAAAGGCATGCGGATCCCGCCCCTGCGCCGCGGCCTCGTGCTTCGCCTTGCCGTGCTTGCGGCGGGCTTCGCCGGGCTCGCGGCCGGGGACTGGGCGAACGTGCCATTGTGGCCCATGGACCTGATCCGCCCGCTGGTCCTGGTCGAGCTCTGGTACGTGCCCGAGGCCGCCGATGCGGCCGATTGGCGGGCACTGGCCAACACCCAGGGCGGAGTGCTGATGCGGCTGCGCACCGCTTCGCGACGACCGCTAGGCGACTACCCAGATCGCCGCTATCTCGTCGACGGCGCCAGCAAGCTCAAGGTCGTGCTGCCGCCGGGGCGCTACCTGGTGTGGGCCGGAGCTGCCGGCGTGTTGCGCTCGCACTTCACGAGCTTCGCGACCGCGGCGGGGCACGGTTATCGCGCCTTCGACGTGCGCCGCGGCGCGGAGCGGCAGGTCGTCCAGCTTGCCATCGCTTCCCTGCCCGAGGCGGACGACGAGACGCTCGTAGAGCTGCTCGACACCGCGCTGCTCGCAGGCGACCTCGAGCAGCTCGAGCAGCTCGCGGCGCTGGTCCTGGCCCGCGGGGACGCCCCCGGCGCCGCGGCAGGACCGCCGTCCCCGGACTCCGCCAAGTCGGTCGCGCGCCGCGCCGAGCTCGTCGCGCGCGCTGTCCGCGCCATCGACGCCGCCCTGCGCGCGCTCGACGAGCTGCCGAGTGCGCACTACTCCTCTCGCCTCAACGTCGCCGATCAGCTCCTGGCAGCGGCAAACGCGCTCTATTCGGGCGGCGCGTCCGCCGACCGGCCACGAACGCTCCGGCGGGGCACGCGCTTTTTCTCCCCGGAGCTGTTGCGCGACGGCGTCCTACAGGCGAGGAACGACGCGATCCGCACCGCGGCGCGCAGTATTCAGGGGTTCTTTGCCGCGCGCGCCTACGTCAAGGGCCTGGCGATGTGGTACTGGTTGCAGGCGAATCGGGAGATGATTCCAGTTGCCCCGAGCTCACCCACGCCCACCCCCGATGATTCCGCGGGTCTCGAAGCGACCGCGACTGCCACCGAACCCGCGCCCACCGCCGCCGCGGAGACCGCCGCGGCAGTTGTCTCGCCGACTGCCGAGCAAGCCTCTGAGCCGACCCTCCCGGAGCACCCCACCGAGCCGGTCTCGACGCCCATCATGGAGCTTGCCATCAGCCGGCCATCCACGGCGCAGGCGGAGGCTTTGCTCGCAGAGCTCGACGCCGCCGCACCCGATGACACGCCAGTCGCGTTCGATCAAGCCGCGCCGGAAGAGCTGCTCCGCCTCCCGGAAGACGTCGCCGCGGCGCGCACAGAAATGCTCAGAAATATCGTGGCCGCCACATCACGCTCGCGAAGCTTCCTGGAATCTGGTGACGCCGTGCAGGCCGGCGATGCTTTCAAGGAGCTCCTCGACGATTTGCGGCTCCACAAGGGTGTGCTCGCGCTTCCACTGGAGCAACGGCGCGACTTGTTGCGACAAGCAGACGACCTCGACCTCGTATTTGAGGC
This sequence comes from Candidatus Schekmanbacteria bacterium, assembly GCA_016188575.1. Lineage (GTDB taxonomy): Bacteria > CSSED10-310 > JACPHN01 > JACPHN01 > JACPHN01 > JACPHN01. The sequence goes on along the minus strand of JACPHN010000018.1, from coordinate 86,465 downwards.
GAATCAGCTTTGGGAATGGCAAAGATGGGATGCAGCGATCGCACTCTACCGCCGGGTATCGATTCGGCCCGAGTGGCTAAAGAGCCGGCTCCAGCGTCAGCCTGCGGCGGACGCGAACTGAGCGCGACGACCGGCGCGGCTCGCTACTGGCGGTCGTCGCTCGGCGACCTGTGCTCGTTCCGCTCTGCCAGCTCTTCTTTCGGCTGGTCCCGTCCTGAGGAGCGAAATGATTCCTGAAAGTTCTTGATTCCTTTGCCGAGCCCGCTACCGAGCTCCGGCAACTTTTTCGCACCGAATATGATTACGATAATGAGGAGAATGATGAACATCTCCCCATATCCTGGCATACCGAACAGCAACACGGCGGTCATTCTCCTCATGAGGCGTGATTGAGCGAGTCCGGCGATATCATAGCCTCGCGCCCAGGGAGTGTCAAAGGGAATGTCATCAATGGACGTTGGCGACGACCCGGAGCCGGCGCCGGGCCCGCGTCGCGATAGTTACGGTACGGGGCGTACGGCATGCCTCTGCCGCGTGGGGCCGTACCGCGTGCTGGGAATCCTCGGCTCGGGCGCGACGGCCGAAGTGTACCGTGCGGTCAACGAGCAAACAGGGCGCCTCGTCGCGCTCAAGACGATCCGCATTCCGAGCGAAGCGCGCCTGCCCGTCGTGCGCCGGGAAATTACCTCTCTGGCGCGCCTCCGGCACCCTGGAATCGTCCGCATTCTCGATAGCGGCGCCGAGGACGGGCTCCCCTGGTACGCCATGGAGCTGATCGACGGCGTCTCGCTCCGCCGCTACTGCGGCGCCAGTTGGGATCCGACGGCGACGCCGCCACGCCTGTCTCTCAGTCCCGTGCTCGAGGTTTTCTACCATCTCTGTGTCACGCTCGCCTATCTGCACGGCCAGGGCATCATTCACCGCGACCTCAAGCCCGAAAACGTGCTCGTGCAGAAAAGCGGGACCCCGGTGCTGGTCGACTTCGGTCTCGCCGAGGAGTTCTCGGGCCGCGGCGGGCGGGAATCCCTGCAAGAATGCTCGATTCCCGCGGGGACACTGCGCTACATGGCGCCCGAGCAGCTTCGCGGCGATCTGCTGGACGCGCGCGCCGATCTCTACTCGCTCGGGTGCATGCTTTTCGAGATCCTGGCAGGCCGCCCGGTGTTTGTGGCGGATACCGCCGCCGAGCTCATCCGCGCCCAGCTTCGTGACCATCCGCCGGACCTGCGGGAGCACGCGGCCGCAGCGCCCGCGGAGCTCCATGCGCTGGTCCGGCACCTGCTGGAAAAGAAGCGGCAGGACCGCCTCGGTTACGCCGACGACGTCGCGGCGGAGCTCGCAAAGCTCGGAGCGCGCCGGGCGGCAGACCGGAGAATCTATCACACGCGACCGTACCTCTACCGGCCGGGATTCGTGGGCCGCGGCGAAGCCCTTGCGGTGATCATCCGCCAGCTCGCCAGCTTGCAGGGTGGGCACGGAGACCTCGTTCTCGTCTCGGGCGAGAGCGGTGTGGGGAAGACCCGGCTGTGTGTGGAGGTCGCCCGGCAGGCGGAGCGTCGCGGCATTCGCGTGCTCACGGGTGGCGGCACGCCGCGCCGCGCGTTTGCCACTGGCGGAGACGCCCCGATTCGCGTGCCGCTCGAAGCGCTGCGCCGCCCCCTGCAGCTCATGGCCGATCGCTGCCGGGAACGCGGCCCGGAGGAGGCCGCGCGCCTGTTCGGCCGGCGCGGCAAGCTCCTCGCCCGGTACGAACCGTCCCTCGCCAGCCTGGATGGCCTGGACATGTACGGTGACCCCGTCGAGCTCCCTCCCGAGGCCGCCCTCTTCCGTCTGCACGCCTACCTCGCCGAGACGCTTGCCGCCTACGCCGTCGAACGTAGCGTGCTCCTGCTTCTGGATGACTTGCACTGGGCGGACGAGCTCAGTCTGGGCTTCTTGGTCCACCTCCTGGGCGCGCAGTTTCTGAAGACCCACCGAATTCTCGTGCTCGGCACGTATCGGCGCGGCGATTCCTTCGAGGCGCTGCGCTCGCTCACCGGCCGTGACGATGTCGTTACCGTCGACCTTGACCGACTCGACGAACCAGGGATCGCGACCATGGTCAAGGACATGCTCGCAATTCCCACGGCGCCGCCCGAGTTCGTGAGCTTTCTCGCCAAACACTCCGAAGGCAACCCGCTCTTTGTGGCCGAGTATCTGCGCACCGCCGTCGAGGTCGACGTGCTCCGGCGCGACGCGCAGGGGAAGTGGCACTTTTCGGAACGCTCCATCGCCACCGAAGAGCGCGGCGCGCGGCGGGTGGCGTCGGTGGCGGTAGTCGAGCTCGAGGAGATCGAGCTCTGGCTCGGGACGCTGGTGGCTCGTGACTTGCTGGAGCAGGAGGATGGGGTGCGCTATCGGTTCGTGCACGACAAGGTGCGCGACGTCGCCTACGGCAGGATTCCCGAGCGCCGGCGGCGGGAGCTGCATGCGGCCGGCGCCGAATGCCTCGAAGCCATGCTCGAAAACGGCGAGGCGGTGCCGACTTCGACGGTGGCGCAGCATTGGGAGCAGGCTGGGGAACGCGAAAAGGCGGCGCGCTACTACCTGGCCGGTGCCGACAGCGCTCTGGCGAGCTACGCGTATGCGGAGGCCGAGCACCTGTTCAGCGCCTATCTCAACCTCTTCCCGGTGCCGGCGGTTGCGGCGGTCCGGGCGCGCAATCGGCTCGCCGAAGAAGTCGTCAGCGTCCGCGGGCGCACGCGGGAGGCGCAGGAGCTCCACCGCCACGCACTCGCCGACGCCAGGCAGCTCGGCGATCGACTGGGGGAGGGCCTGAGCCTTCGCGGTCTGGGGCAGACGAGCTGGGTGCTCGGTGATTCGTCCGCGGCAGTGCAACTGCTTACGGAGTCGCTGGTGATCTTTCGTGCCGAGGGGGAGCGCCTGCACGAGGCGAAGGCGCTGAGCAGTCTTGGGGCCGCCAACTGGGAGCTCGGCAACCTCGGCGAAGCAGCGGTCTCGTATGCTGCGGCGCTGGCGATCTACCGCGACCAGGGAGACCGGCGTTTCGAGGCGCGGACGCTGCAAAATCTCGCCGTCATTCAGACCGACCAGGGACACCTGGATGAGGCAGAATCCCTGGCACAGGCGGCCATCGAGATGGCGCGCGCCGGCGGTGATCGCCGGGCGGAAGCGGTCGCCGTGGGGAATCTGGCACTGATTCGACGCGGCGAGCAGAAGCCGGAGGAAGCGCGGCGGCTCCTGGAGAAGTCGCTGGCGATCCTGCGGGACGTCTCCGATCGCCAGTTCGAGGGGTGGATACTCCTGAGTCTCGCGGGCGCTCAGGCCGATCTCGGCTCTGTCGGCGCCGCCCGCGCGCTGTTCGCGGAGGCGGTGGACACCTTGCGCAGCGTCGGGGACCGGCATCACGAGAGCGAGGCGCTGTGCCAGTTGGCGTGCCTGGAGCGGCGGGCCGCCGGTGATTTCGCCGCGGCGCATCACCTCCTGGACGAGGCCGAACGCCTGTTCCTTGAGGTCAAGGCGTTCTTCGTCACCGTGAAGTGCTGGTGCGAGCGCGGCCACCTTGCGCTGGCCGAGGGCAGGTCCGCGCAGGCCGAATACGAACGCGCTCTGGCGCTGGTGCACCCCACGCAACTCGGAGAGGGCAGCGAGATCGTCGCGGCGACGGCACGCCTGCGGCGTGCCATGGACGCGTTTGCCGTGGGTGGACCGCTGCAATTTGGCGAGTGCCTCGGCGATGTGCCCGCGGCCTTGCGCCGAGCTGCGCTCGGGTCGGGTTAGAGGTACGCCCCCGTGAGCTCCCGGCGCTAGCTGCCGGCGGTGGGCCGCTGCCGTTCGGGGAGATCTTCGGGGCACTCCCCGCGGCACAACACTCCGCCTCCGGCGGCGGCGGCGATCGCTCGCTTGAGCGTTCTGAGCGGCGCCCCGCTGTCGGATTCGTCGCGAGTTTCGGCCGTCACGCCGAGCTTCGCCGCAGCCTCTTCCGCGCGCCGCAGCAGCGCGTCCGCCGGCTCCCCGCACCACAGGGCGACATGGCCGAGCTCCGCGAGGCACCGGGCCATGAGCAGCTCATCGGCGGCCTGCCGGCACGCTTGCTCGGCGGCCTCCGCGAAGCGCCGCGCCACCGCCGGGTAGCTGCCCGAGCGCCGTTCGATCCGCGCCAGTAAAGCGAGCAGCTCGGCCTCGAGCGACAGGTCGCCGTATTCGCGCGCCTTCGTCAGGCCTTCTCGGCACCATTGCGCCGCTTCCTGGAAACGCGCCCACTGCTGGTACATGTCCGCGATTCCCGCAATCGTCCACCCCACCTGTAGGTAGTCACCGCCGCGCTCGAACAGGTCGCGCGCCTGCACCGAGACGGCGACGGCCCGCTCCAGGTCGCCGCGGTCGAACAGAATGGATCCCTGGTTTCGCAGTGCCAGAGCGGAGCCGCACACGTCTCCGGCTTCTTCGAACAGCCGCCTCCCCTCCTCGAATGTCTCCATGGCGCGGTCCAGCTCATGGAGCAACCAGTAGTTGACTGCGATGTTGTTGACGTTCGATCCCATGGCGGTCAGATTCCCGAGCTCGCGCTCGAGCTCCAGTGACGCCTGGTAATGCGTAATCGCTTCCCGGTAGGAGCCACTCGAGCCGTGGGCGATGCCGAGCGCCTTTTCCACCGCGGCGCGCGCCGCCGGTGAGGTCTGCTCCGTGACCCGCTCCGCCGCGTTTACCGCGTAGCGCATGGTGGCCGGCCGATCGCTTTTCAGGTAACCGACGAAGCTCATGCCGGTCAACGCCTTGACCGTGAGGTCGTTGTCGCCCCTGGCGTCAGCCTCGCGAAAGGCCGTACGATGGTGCTCGAACGCCTCGTCCAACTGCCCCAAACTGTTGAGGACCGTGCGGGCGAGCTCGTCGTGGACGCGTGCGGACTCTGGTGTCGGGATGGTGATCAGACTCAGGTAGAGGCGAAAGAAGCGCGCGGCGACGAGCGTCTCGTGCCGCTTACGGGCAGTGCGCGCGGCCGTGAGGTAGCAGGACCGCGCCCGGTCGAGCTCCCCCCCCTTGTGCCAGTGTTCGCCGAGCATTCCCGCCTCGCTCTCATCGCTGCCTCCGGGCGCCGACTCGAGCAAGGTTGCGGCGCGCCGATGAAAGACGGGAAGCTCGTCGCTCGCAATGTCTTCGTAGAGCACCTCGCGGATCTTGTCATGCTCGAAGCGCAGGCCGCCACCGTCGCTCAGGGTCAACACGCTGCGCCGGACAAGCTCGTCCAGAGCGGCGATGACCTGCGGCTCCGCCATGCGGCTGACCTTCCCGGCGAGCTCCAGACGACTTTCCCTTCCCAACACCGCCGCCGCGCGGGCCAGGGCTGTCGCGCCCTGTCCCAGGCCTTGCAATCGCTTGCGCACGACATCTCGCAGCGACCGCGGCAGCGCTGTCGCGGCGACCGTGACCTCATCGCGGGGGCGACCCGCCGTCACCTCGCTGCCTGGCACTCGCCAGCGGCCGTTTTCGTCGCGCTTGAGCAAACCGCTTTCCACGCCCGCGAGCACGTACTCCGTGACGAAGAACGGGTTGCCTTCAGAATGGCGCGTCAGGGCGGTGGCGAGCTCCGGCGGCACGGATCGCAGCGCCAGCATGCCGGCGACCATGTCCGCGATGTCGCCTTCGGCGAGGCGCCCCAGCGTGATGCGCATCACGTGCTCCGCCCCAAGCACGGCGCGCAGCTCGTCACTGCCGGCGTCCTCGCTGCGGTACGTCGCGACCACCGCGACCGGATGCGCGTCGAGCCGACCTGGCGCAGTCAGGTGCCGGATCACGTCGAGGCTCAATCCGTCGGCCCACTGTAGATCGTCGACCAGGAGCAAGATCGGACGTTCTGCCGCCAACGCCGCGACGATGTGCTCAAACTGCCGGCAGGCCCGTTTCCGCGCCTGCTCCGGGTCCTGCGCGCCGGCTACCGCGAGCACCTCGGTGCCCAGGACGTCGGCCAGCTCCGGGTGAAACCTCGCGAGCTCCTGGCCGTGGGCGCCAAGGAGCCGGCGGGTGACCTCGGCGCCGCCACTGCGACAGGCGTCGGTGACCGCCAGGAGCAACTGCCGAAACGGCCCGAGCGAGGTGAAGCGGTGCTCCGGGTCGCACGGCGCGGCGACCACGCGCGCGCCGCGTGTGGACGCTTCCTGCGCCAGCTCGACGCAAAACCTCGTCTTGCCCACGCCGCTCTCGCCGCCGATGAAAACCGCCGCGCCGTGACCTTGGGGCAGACCCTGCAGCGCGCTCTGGACCTGTTCCAGGAGCTTCTGTCGGCCGACGAAGCGCGGCCGATAGACGTACGGCCGGGCCGGGGGTAGGGCGCGGATTTCCTCCGCGTCGGCGCCTAGCTCGCGGCAGAAGCGCGCCACGTCATCGGCGTAACCCAGGCGGTCCTGAGGCGCTTTCGCCAGCAGGCGCCGCAACAGCATCTCGAGCGCCTCGGGAATCCCGTCGAGTTGCTCGCCCAGCGCCTTGGGTGTGCCGCGGAGGTGTCCCATCGCCACTTCACCGTGGGCGCCGACATAGGGGGGATTGCCGGTCAAGACTTCGTACAGCATGCACCCAAGAGCGTAGAGGTCGGCCCGCGGATCGACCTGAGCGCCGCGGATCTGCTCCGGGGCCATGTACGCGAGGGTTCCTCCGCGCGGAGCGATCTCCAGAAGCTCGCGCGAGCGCGCGCCGGCGGCGACGTCGTCGGTGCTGAGCCGCGTGGTGAGCCCGAGATCGACGATCACGGGTTGCCCGCTGCAGACAAGCACGTTGTTGGGCGTCAAGTCGCGGTGCACCACGCCTTCGCCGTGCAGGTACGCCAGGGCGGTGCTGAGCCGGTAGAACACCGAGAGAATCGCCCGCAATACCGCCTCCGGGAGGACCGTGGGCCGCGTGGCCAGGGGCCACAGCGAGCGGCAATGGGCGGTGATCGAGGCGCCGTCGATCAGGTCCATGGCGTACCAGGGGCGACCCTCGTGTACGCCGTGATCCACCACGCGCACGATACCCGGATGCCGCAAACGGCTCAGCGCGTGAATTTCACGCCGCAGTGTTGCCAGCAGACCGGCGTCGGCGGCGCGCACCGTCTTCAGCGCCGCGCTGCGCCCCGTGCGCACGTGCCGCGCGCGATAGACGACCCCCATCGCTCCTGTGCCGATGACCTCGAGAATTTCGTATGGTCCCACCCGATCCGGCATCGCCAAGTCCACGCTGTCGCCGGATGCGAGCGCGGGCCAGGCCGTCGTCTGATGCGAGGCCAGCCCCAGCGCGACCAACTTTCTCGTCAGCCCGAGCTCGCGGAAGTTGGCGATGCCGCGCTCGAACCACCGTCGGCCCTCCGCGTCTGCGCCAGTCCCGAGCAGCAACTGGCCAAGGGCGACCTGGCTTTCTGCCAGCTCGTTGCGCGCAGAAGTTTTCTCTAGCAAGGCGATGCTTTGTTCGAGCGCCTCCCTGGGTGCCGTGGCTCCGCTCGTCGGGGCGGTCGCCCCCGGCGCCGAGGCGGCCGGGGCGGCGAGCGCCATTCCGAGCAACCGGTATGCGCCGGCGGCGATCACGGTCGCGCCGCAATCCTGCGCTTCCTGGAGGGCGAGCCGCGCGTCCTGCTCGGCTTTCGCCGTGCGACCCGTGGCCATCGCCACCTGCCCGAGCCCGACGCAGGCCAGCGCGTGCTGGGCTCGCATCGCCAGGGCGTGCGCGCGGTCGGCGGCCGCCGCGAAGTCGCACTCGGCCCGATCGTGCTCGCCTTTCAGCAGGCGGGCGGCGGCGCTGCCGAGGAGCGCCAGCGCCTGAGCTTCCGGCAAGGCCGAGGCGCTGGCCGTGGACGCGGCGCGGGCGAACGATTCCAGGGCATCTTCGGCGTGCCCGAGGATGACGTGTCGGTCACCGAGAGCGAGGAGCAACGCCGCCATCCATTCCGCGTCGCCTACCTCCTCAGCGACGACGGCGGCCTTCGCCAGGTGGGTGATCGACTCTCGGAAGTAACCGCGTCTGCTGTGGACAAGCCCGACCTCGGCCTCGGCGCGCAAGAGCAGCGAGCGCTGGTCGGATTCGCAGGCCAGAGCCAGCGCCGCCTCGGCGTGGTCGAGCGCGCTGTCGAAGGCGCCGGTAGAGGCGCACAGTCCGGCGCGCGCCAGCTCCACCTCGCAGCGCGGCTCGACCGCGTCCAGCTCCGCCGCATATCGTTCGGCCTGGTCCAAGGTCTCCGCGGCCTCGGCGGAGCGACCGAGCGCCGTGGCACAGCGCGCGTAAGCGAGCGCCGCGCGGGCACGAAGCGCGGTGCATTCGCGGCGACGAGCGTCGTCCGCGCCGGCGGCGCCGGCGGTGAGCGCCGCGCCGGCACGGGCGCAGGCCGCCATGGACTCGTCGAGCGCGCCGCGACGCCGCATGTCATCCGCGGCCTCGAGATCACATCGCGCAGCGGCCACCAGGTCCCCGGCGGCCGCAAGCTGAGCGCGCGCTCGCTGGCTGCGCAGCGGTGCGCCCGGCGCGAGATGCTCCAGAAGCCACCGCGCCGTCGCCGCGGATCGCTCCGCGGGAGCCGGGCGCTCGCGGGCCGCGCGCCGCGCAGCCTCACTCCCGGCCGAGCTCGCGAACGCGAAGGTGGCGCCACCCGGCTGGTCGCTTTCGCCTTCGCTCCCCGCTTGACTCGTTCCTGGAACCGCCCGCAGCATCTCGCGCGACACGAGGAAATCAAGTGCCTCGCGGACCTGCTCGGGCTGGAGCTCGGAGGCGAGTGCCGCCACTACCGCCCCGTCTGTAAACCAGGAACCAAAGGCCGCGGCCGCCGTCAGCACGGCATGCGCCTCGCCCGGAAGACCTCGCAACCGGGCGTCGAGCAGCGCCGCGAGGCCGCCTGTGCCGGGAGCCGATTCGCCATCGGCGCGACAATGCGCTCCGCCGTCCCACTCCTCTGCGTCCGTCCCCCCGCTGGCAGCGGGAGGTGAGGTGGGGGGGGTTCGATCTGGCAGCTTTGCCCCGCTATCTCCATCCCAACGCCAACCCTCGCTTGTCTCCACGAGCACGCCGCGGTCTGCGAGCTGCCGAACCAGCTCCTCGGCGGCGCCGGGCACTTCGGCAGACGCGGTGACGATTCTTTCCACTGCCTCTGCCGGCACGCCGCGGACCGCTCTCAGGAGGTGCTCGGCGTGCTCGCTGGCCGTGTCGCGGGCGGTCGCGGCGAGCGTTACCAGCGCCGTGCTGCTTACTGCGCTTCCCCAGTTCGGGGCGCGGCGCTGAAATGCCGGGCGCGCCGTGGCCACGGCGAGCACGGGGTGGTCGCCGCAGCCGGCCAGCAGATCCTCCACGACCTTTAGCGACACCGCATCCGCCCAGTGCAGACTTTCCAGCACCAGCACGATGACACCGCGGCGAGCGCGCCGGGAGAGCAGCGCCGCGAGGAGATCGGAGGCGCGGCGGGGCAGCCCCGCCGCCGCCAAGAGGCTCAGGTCGTGCATGCTCCCGTGACCCTCCGGGGACACGGCGAGGTCGCGAAGCACATGCGCCGCATCGGCGGGAAACGCCATCGCCGCCGCGAGAGGTGGCGGCGGGTCGTCGGCGCGCCGCCCGCGGCTTCGCCGACTCGTGGCCATTTCGGATGCCCACGCCGCGAGCTTCTGCTCGGCCCGTTCCCCGGCCTCATCGTCATGAATCCGCGCGGCGGCGCGAAGCAGCATCGCCACAAGAGCCAACGGCTCGTCCACGCCGTCCTCCTCGGCGGCGACCCGCAGGACAATCGGCGGTTCAGACTGCCGCTCCAGCAACCTCAGCAGCTCGAAAACCAGCCGGCGTTTTCCGCTGCCGGTGTCACCCACCACGGTCACCAGGGTCGGGCGGCGGCGCCGCCGTGCCTGCTGGAAACAGTCCCACAGAAAAGCGAGCTGGTCCTCTCGTCCGAGCATGACCGTCTCGCCGCCAAGCACGTTCATCAGCGGTGCGCGTGAAAGGCGCCGCCGCTGTCCACTGACGAGATAGCTGAGAATCCCGGCGGGGGCAGGGCCGGCAGGCAGTGGCGCCTGAGGGATGGCCTCGAGCTCGTCGACGATGGCCCGGTAGGTCTCGTGACACACGAGGATGCCGTCAGGAGGGCACGCCTTGGCGAGCCTGGACGCCAGGCTCGCGATCGCCTTGAGCTCCGGGTCCAGGAGCGGATCGTTCGCAGCGAGGACAGCGGCGGATGCCGTTGCGGGAATGCGACCGGAAGCGACGCCGATGCGGAGCCGCGCAGCATTGGATTCGGCGTTCGCCGTGCTCTCGGCCGCTTCGCCTCCCGAGCGCAGTGCCAGGGCTGCCGCGGTTGCGGCGGCGGCGGGGTTGGCCGTCTCGGCGGTCCGACGACGGAGGCCAAAAACCACGTACTCCTCGCGTCGGGTCCCGGCGCAGGTCAGCGCGCCCTCTGGCAAGCTCAGGTGCAATGCGGTGTCGTCCGCGTTGCTGCCGTCAGCCGCCGCGCCCGGATACTCGCGCCGCGAGCGCAGCACCGCCACCACGGAAACCGGCATCCTCGAACCTGCCAGCCCCGGAGCGCGCTGCGCCGCCTCCGCGGCCGGCGGTGCGGGCCTCGCGCACGCCCCGTCGTCCCCGGCAGTCGCGCCGCACTGATCGCAAAATCGCGCCACAGACCGCAACTGTGCATGACATCTTCGGCAGATCATCGGTAGTCCCCCGTCCCTTGCCCATCGCTTCGCCGCTCTTTCCTAACGCCGAAGCGGGGCGAGCACAACCCACCACCTGTTCGACTGGAGGCTGCACGGACAGTGTCATTTACCGCGCCGAGGACACGGCCACGAGCCAACGAGTGACGCTCAAGACCGTGCGGGAGGCGGAGGCGACTCTCCTGAGCGGCATCCGGCGCGAGATCCGCTCGCTCGCGCGGATACGGCATCCCGGAATCGTGCGGATCGTCGACGAAGGGCTCCACGAGGGGATGCCGTGGTACGCTATGGAGCTCCTCGAAGGAACCACGCTCCGCTGCTGGACCCCGACGCTGGCCTAGGCCTGCGAGGAAACGGCCGGCGAAAAGGGCAGGTGGCCGGACGAAGCGCGCGGTGTCGCGGGAGGGGGCGAGGTAGAGAAAGAGCGAGGTCCGGATCGGTGGTGGACCCAATCGCTCACCGGGAATCCGGAGACGCTCGCCGACATGCCAGGCCACTTATGGGTGCACGGCTAGCAAGCTCGCGCCATGCCTACGTCGCTGCGCACACCTCTTCGACGTCGACGCGACAGCGCGCCCCTTCGTCCCTCCCCCGTCTGCGGGGAGAGGTGAGGTGGGGGTCTTCCGCCGGTGGATTCAGGAACCCCGATCTCCTTGACGCCGCGGTCAACCGTGCCTAGGATAGCCGTCGATCGTCAACCTATCACCGCCGGATCCGCGCTGGCCACCACCGTTCCCGCCGCAAGGTGCCGATGCAAGAGTTATACACGGTATCCGTGGCTGTTCACATTGTCACCGTCTGCCTTTGGCTTGGCGGGATGGGATTCTTGGCGCTCGTCGTCGTCCCGGTGACCCGCCGCCCCGCGCTAAGGAGCCTGGCACCGCGGCTCGTCCTTGAAACCGGAATGCGCTTCCGCAGCGTCGGTTGGACCTGCCTCGCCGTCTTGCTCATCACCGGAGCCTTCAACCTTTACTGTCGCGGATTCGGCGCCACCGAGCTGCTGTCGCCATGGTTCTGGCGCACTGACTTCGGGTTCGCCCTGCTGTTGAAGCTCGCGCTTTTCGCGTTTGTGCTCGCGCTTTCCGCAGTCCACGACTTCGCGATCGGCCCGCGGGCGTCTGCGTTACTGATCGCCGATCCGGAATCCGCGGCGGCGCTGCGGTATCGCCGCACCGCCGGCTGGATGGGGCGCCTGAACGCGCTGTTGGCGCTCGCCATTGTCTGGCTGGCCGTGGTGCTGGTGCGCGGCTGGCCATGAATGGGCGCTGCGCACCACGGTCTGCGCCGGGGTGCGCAGCGGTCGGCCCACGACGCCCGTAGTCGGTCACGGGAGAGCTGCTCGAATCGAAGTTTTCGGACTGGCGTTTCCTCGCGCCCAATCGGCGGTGGATGAGCTCCATGCCTTCCCCCACCCCGCCCTCCCTCTGCGAAGCGGGGGGAGGGCGTGACCAGATACATTCAGGAAGCTCCGATCCGTTGTGCACCCCCTCCCCCCAGCCTACAATGACTCCGCAACTATCCATTCGCCCGCTCCATGCCCGTGGAAGACCCTCTCGATCCTCCGCTTCACACCGCGCTCGACGACGAGCTCGCCGCCGCCGCACGCGCGCTGCAAGCCGCGGGGCTTGACAGTATCGCGACCATCACCCCGTCTTCCGACCGCGCCACCGTCACGTCACCGGTTGGCGCCACCCCCACAGCTACCGCGGCCGCCACCGTGGCCGGGGAGCACCGGCTGCCCGCCCTCGCGGCCCTGCCCCTGCTCGACATCGCCCCGGCTGACCGCGCCGCCGGCGGCACCTCCGAGTTTCGTGTGTATGCACCGCTCGGCTCGGGAGGCATGGGCGTCGTCTATCTCGCTCGTCAGACCACGCTGGACCGCGACGTCGCCATCAAGAAACCCAAAGCGGACGATGGCTCGTGCTCATCCTTGTCCGCGCTGCTGCGCGAAGCCGTCGTTACCGGCCACCTCGAGCACCCCAACATCATCCCCGTACATACTCTCGGGCGCGACGAAAGTGGGGCGCCCGTGCTCGTCATGAAGAAGGTCGAAGGTGTGAGCTGGCGCGCCCTGCTGCAGGATCCTGCGCATCCGGCCTGGCCCCGCCACCAGGAGGACCGGCTCCGCTGGCACCTGGGCGTGCTTATTCAGCTCTGTAACGCTGTCCGCTACGCCCACAGCCGCCTCATCGTGCACCGCGACATCAAGCCGGAAAACGTCATGATCGGCGCTTTCGGGGAGGTGTACCTGCTAGACTGGGGGGCAGGGCTGCGACTTGATGCCGATTCCCAACCTCGCAACCCCGGTCTGGTCGGTACGCCGGCCTATATGGCGCCGGAAATGCTCGACGCCAAGCTCGGCCCGATCACCACCCGAACCGACATATACCTCCTCGGTGCCACTCTCCACGAAATCCTCACGGGCAAGCCGCGGCACCGGACGGACAGCCTCTTTGCTGCGCTCGACGACGCTCTCGCCTCACGTCCCCACGACTACCCCGCAGACGTGCCCGGTGAGCTCGCCGCGCTCTGCAACGAGTGTTGCCAGCGTGAGCCGTTGCGCCGGCCGCCGGCGGTCGAAGACGTACGGGAGGCTCTCGAATCGTACCTCTCCCACCGCGGATCGTGTGCCCTGGTCTCTGCCACCCAAAAGCATCTGCAGGCGCTGCGGGCGCTGGTGGCTGGAGCCCCGGCCGAGTGCGACAACGCCGGCGCCCACCGCCATTTCAACGCTTGCCGGTTCGGCTTCGAGCAAGCCCTCGCGAGCTGGCCCGCCAATCCCGGCGCCCGCGACGGCTGGCGCGAGGCGCTCGAGCTGATGTGCGAGATGGAGATTGCCTGCCGCAACCCCCGCGGCGCCGAGAGCCTTCTCGGCGAGCTCGACAGACCGCCCGCCGCGCTCGCCGAGCGCCTGACCGAGCTGACGGCGCAGCTCGCTCGCGAGCAGCAGCTCGCGGCCGATTTCGACTTCTCGGTGGGCAGCCCGTATCGCCTCCGGCTCCTGACTGCCGTGGTCATCATCGGTATTCTCGTGGTGTGTCTCGGCGGTGTGGCGCTGTTCTTGGGGTTTCAGCCCCCGCGCGGGGGGGCGTTGCTGCTCTTGCCACCAACGGTCATCGTGGTTGTCCTATCGATTCTCGTTGCCAGGGGGCCCAATCGGCGCATGAGAAACCGCATCGATCGCCAGTTCAGCCTCAGCCTCATGCTGTATCCCGGAGCCATTCTCGCCAACCGGACAATGGCCGTCCTATCCGGTCAGGAGCCGTGGCGAACGCTTGTCTACGACTGTCTCTTGTGTGCCGCCATTTCCTTTTTCGGCGCGCTTACTCTGCGCCGCCGGCTGCTGCTCCCGGCGCTGCTCTTCGCCGCCAGCACCGCGGTCGGATTCCGCTGGCACGGTGCGGCGCTGCAGGCCTTTGCCGTGGCGGTGATGGCCAGCCTCGTTGCCATGCTGCTCGCCGCTCGCAGCGACGCCCGTGCAGCACGCCGCTGAAGGCCACCGGCCTCGGCACCGTCGCCGCTGCTTACTTCAGTCCAATGATTCTGCCGGCGACCACGCGGGGGGAGGCGCCCACGCTTGCACTCGCGCCGTCTGCCGAGGGAACGCCGCTTGTTTCCGCCGGTTAAACGGTGCAACGCTCTCGCTCGTCTAATACAATGCAAGCTCCGGAAAACCAGCCCGAGAAGGTGCAGATGGAATGGGAAATGACGCGGTAGCGGCAACGAGCAGGCCACCTATGGAAGACTTTTTTCCCGAGGTGAAAGGGTACGCTGTGCTCCGGCCGCTGGGCCACGGTGGCATGGGTTCGGTGTTTCTGGCCCGCGAGGAGGCGCTTGATCGCCTCGTGGCGATCAAGGTCGTGGGGCCCGGCATCAAACGCGACGAGGCGGCGTCCGCGCGGTTTCAGCGGGAGGCGCGGGCCATGGCGACGGTGGAGCATTCGGGGGTGGCCAGATTGTACAGCTATGGCTACGCCGGTGAGCATCCCTACCTCGTCATGGAATTCGTCGAAGGAGAATCGCTTGCCGACCGGCTCCGCCGCCTCGGTCGGTTCGCTCCCGCCGAGGCGCTCGGGTTGCTGCGACAGATCGTCGAAGCGCTCGCCGCAGCCTGGGAAAAGGGTATCGTCCACCGCGACATGAAGCCGGCGAACGTGCTGATCGACGGCAAGGGGCGCGTCCGAGTCGTCGACTTCGGACTGGCCAAGAATGCGGCCGAATCTGCCCAGTCACTGATCACGACCGCCGGGCTGGTAGTGGGAACGCCCGAGTATCTGTCACCGGAGCAGGCATTGGGGGAAGAAGTCGACTTCCGCAGCGACCTGTACTCGGTGGGCCTGATCCTGTATGAGATGCTGGTGGGCGAGCGTCCGTTCCGCGCCACCCCCGGCATGGCCGTCCTGCGCCAGCATTTGCTGACCCCGCTGCCGAGGATTTGCGATCGCATTCCCTCCTGCCCACCCGCTACCGCTTCGCTATGCGATTGGCTTACGAGTAAGGAGCCGCAGGGGCGTCCGAGCTCACACGCTGAGCTGCTGCGCCGCATCGACGCCGCCGCCGCCGCGCTGGCCGGTGAGCCAGCGCTGTCGGTGACCGATGCGCCGACCTGTCTCCCGGAGAACCCCACCTCCGTGCCGCGCCCGCGTCGCGGCCGCTGGCGAGTCCTGGCCGCGGCGCTCGCCCTTGCAGCGTGCAGCGCCGCCGCTACGGCGGCGCTGATACTCATCTACTTCCGCGCGCCTGGCGGGGGCCTGGCGGCGCCGCGGTCCGTGCTCGCGCCCACCCTGTTGGTGCGCAACTTCCAGCCCCTGGCGCCTGCGGCCGGGGGCACCACGTACACTCTCCGCGCGCAGTTGACCTCGGACATTATCATGCACCTGGCGCGCAAACCGGGGATTCGCGTACTGAGCGAGGACACGGCCGCGCGCGCGCGTGACGACGGCGCCGTGGAGCCGTCCGGCGCCACGGACATGGAGCTGCGCGGAGTGGTCGAGATCGAAGGTGATGAGGTCGTGGTGCGATGCCAGCTCGTCGACGCGCGCACCGGGCAGTTCCTCTGGGCGGAGCGGTATGAACGTAGCGGCGCCGATGAGCTGGAAACCAAGGACGACTTGGCAAACGTCATTGCTTCCGCGGCCGTTTCCGCGGCCGTGCCGGAAGTGGCCGCCGCCGGGGCGTCGGACCCTCGGCAGTCCGGCGCGGGACGGCTGTACCTGAAAGCGCGAGAGCACCTGGCGCGGCGCACCGCCCCGGAGACGGAGGCTGCCATCCAACTGTTCGCCGAGGCCGTCCGCCGGGAGCCGAAAAATGCTCTCGCCCACGCCGGTCTTGCGGATGCCTACGTGATCAAGTTCGTGCACTACGGTGCAGCCAAGTCCTGGCTTGAGGACGCCTTGCGCGCGGCGACGACGGCGCTGGAGCTCGAGCCCGATTCGCCCGAGGTGAATCGCGCAGCCGGCCAGGTTTTCCTGGCCATGGGTAGGGTCAGCGATGCCGCGCGCCTGCTGCGACGCGCCCGGGAGCTCAATCCTCGCTACGTCCCGGTGATGGGGTCACTCGCGGCCACCTATTTGCAGCTCGGCGAGTTTGATGACGCCATGAAGTACGCGCTCGAAGCCGTCAAGGTGGCGCCGCAGGATAGCAAGTCCTACCTGATCGTCTCCGAAGTGCTGCGGAACGCGGGCCAGGAGGACGCTGCGGCCTCCTGGCGGCACCGGGCCCTGGAGATCGATCCCGAGCTCGCGCCGCCCGCCGATGCCAGGAGCGCCGTAAGGGCCAGGAACGCGCGTGCCGCGCACCCGGGTGCACCGGCGGTGGCCGCCGACGGGGATGCTCTCGATGCCGCCGACAATGACGGTGCGCCGGAGCTCGCCTACCGCTGCCTGCTCGATGGGGATCTCGCGAAGGCCAGATCGTTGCTGGTGACCGCCGCCGAGGCACCTCCTCGACGCGCGCAGAGCAGCGGCGTGCTCACTTCCACGATCTCCGCCTACGTCGAGATGCGTGACGGCAACGAGCAGGCCGCCCAGGATCTCCTGGCTGCGAGCGAGGCAGTGAACCGCGGAGAGATCGGCGCCGGCACCGAAGCCTGGGCGCCGTACTATGATCTCGCCGTGGTCGCTTCGCTGCAGGACCGGCCGAGCGACGCCTGCGCCGCGCTCTACGAAGCCGTGAGGCGCGGGTGGCGCCTGGCGTGGCTGGCCCGCCAGGACCCCATGCTCGCGGCCGCCCGTAGCGAACCCCGCTGCGCTGCCCTGCTGGATTCCGCCGCCGAGCTCGTGGCGAGCCAGGACCTGGACGAGCGACTGCCCGACATGCCCGAAGCGGCCAAGACGCCCGAAACGCCTGACCCGGCGCCGTCGGAACCGCCGGCCACCACCCCCTGAGGCTTCCGGATCGCGACGGCCCCGGGTGTGCCTCGGCGGTAAGTGGTCACCTCGCCCGCTTGCGGGGGACAGCGGGTGGAGATTTGGCGTCGGCAACCTCCACCGGTCGGCGCTGGCAGCATCGTCAACGGAAACCGCCAGCTCGTGTGCGTCACGAGGTCCTCGCCCTGGACAGGGCGATTGTAGGTATTCTTCCGACTTGACGACAGGCAGCAACGAATCTACACTCTCGGCAACTGAGCGTGCAAGTCTAACTCCCAAGGAGTCGTCGGAGCGCTTTTTTCTTCCTCATCCCCGCAACGCGGCGGAACCCGATTACAGTCAACCTCAGCTCTCTCCCGATCTACTCCGGTGTCTACCTCGAGAATGGTGTGGGGTTGGTTATCCTCGGAACGACACCGGATTCACGTGGAGAAATATGTGCCTGCGTGCCGCAGATGCCAGAGATTCGCGTCGGCGCTGGGGCATTTGCAATCGGTCTTGTAGTTTGCACACTTCTGACCAAGATCGCCGTGGGCTCCTCAGAGTGGCCCTGAGCCGTGAAAACGAGATGGTCGCCACGGCACGGCGGTAATGCTCATCTATCCGCCTGGCTCGCTTCCCGAAGAGTCAGCGGGAATGGCGGTGATGACAAACAAGCGAGCGTCATTTTCGCGAAGGTTGGGATTTGTATGAAGAGGATCGTGTCCATTCTCGGTTTGGGGAGCGGTGCCGCCGCCCTTCTGGCGCTTGCCCTGATGGCCTCAGGTCTGCCGACGCCATCAACCGCGTCCGCCGACGATCAGGCTGCTGCCAAGTTGTTCCAGGACAAGAAGTGCAACCGCTGCCATACGGTCAAGGTAGCCGGAATCGCCAAAATGGAGGCGGAAGGGGAGGACAAAGAAGTCGATCTCGAGGAGAAAAAGAAGGTAGAGCCGCCTGATCTCTCCGGCGTCGGCGTGAAGAGAGATGCGGACTACCTGACCCAGTGGATGCAGAGGAGAGTCGCGAACGACGACGGACGCAAGCACAAGAAGAAGTTTACCGGCAAGGACGATGAGCTCGCGACGCTCGTGAGCTGGATGGTGACACTCAAGTCGCCGCAAGAGCCTGCGGCTCCGGCGGCGCCTGCGGAGGAGAAGAAGTAGCCAGCCTCAGTCCGTCAAGACTCGGGGAAAGTCAAGTCGCATCGCGGGCTCGTGGCGTAGTCTGAAGGCGTTGAGCTCGCCATGCGCGTCGTTTCTTGAGGCGAAAGAAACGCTTGAGTCAAGTGTCGCCCCGTTTGCGGGCGACACTTACTCTCCCCCCCATTTTTCGCGGCCGCAAAGAGGTTCGGATGTCACCGAAGGCTGTCCAGGGCCAAAACGTCATGACGCGCACGAGCTGGCGGTTTTCGTTGAACAGACGGCGACTACGAGCGCGAGCGCGCCCGTGACGGCAACAGGACTTGGAGCTCCAAGCAAGTCGAGCAAGGTCCGGACAGCTCAACTCGGGCAGATAGGCTCCGGATCCGGCACCGATTCTGTCGGAAAGATCCGCATGTCTACGGTTCTCGCTGCCCGAGGCGCGCCTTTCCTGAATTCACATCATTCCCTGCCCGGCGCCACTCGTCAGCCCATTCGCCTCATGAACCCAACATTCCGCGGCGGGTAGATGGTGGTGACCTGTATTCAGCTAGTTGATCCCTGCTTCAGGGCGTATGGGCTCAAACCTGCGCCTCAGATGCTTGTCAAGTGATGAAACGGAGATTCTCAGGTGATGCAGCGGAAATTTTTTGCGCCGGTCCTTGCGCTTCGCCTTCTGGGATTCCTGAAGTGGCTGCTCGGCTCAGAAACGCTTGACTCGGCTCCTGCGGCGCCCCGCCGCGGAGGTTATCGAAAGGGTGTGCGTCGCTTTTTCGCCTTCGAGTCCCTGCCTCTCGATCCGCTCCCCGCTGCGCGTGCGCGCACGTTCAGACTGAGAGAATTGTTGCGCTCGGACGACTTATCCTACGAATCCGCACCGAGCAACGCCCGTCGGCGCTCGGGTCTGGGCGAGTTATTCAAGCCGGAAAACTTGCCAATGGATCCTCCCGAGGCGGGTGGTTTGATCCGGCCCATCGCCAGAGTGATTCTTGGGTCGGACACCTTACCCTTTGACGAGCCCGAAGACCTGACTCACGGAAACGATCCCCGTTCTTCCACCACAAGTTCTTCCTCCAAGCCACCGTTTGCCGACGGCAAATAACTCACCTTCAACCTGAGGTAACCCTGGAGCTGGTCGAATGGAGCATACCAAACACATTTGGAGGGTCGGAATCCTGGTGATCGTCGCGATCACCGGCTTCGTATTTTTCCGAGTCCTGTTGATACCGCCAAGCTATGGAATCCGCGGATCCTATCGCTACGATAACGTTGCCGAGCAAATGGCGATCGAGCCGCGACATGGAGAGGTCAGGGGGTGCAACGAGTGCCATGACGAGCGCGTGGATGAGCTACGCGCCGGACCTCACGAGAACGTCGCCTGCGAGAACTGCCACGCGCCGCTGTCCACCCACGTCAAGGATGACGAGAAGGAATGGGACATGAGCGTCAACAAGACGGGCGAGTGGTGTGTGCGCTGCCATTTGTTTCTCCCCGCCAGGCCCAAATCTCACCCGCAGATCGATCCCGTGGAGCACTTGGTCAAGGTCGGCGTGAAGCAAGTGGGTCGCGACTGGTCGGATGTGGTTTGTTTCAAGTGCCACGAGCCCCATGATCCTACCCCCGAGGACGAAGACACCGTCGCCAGCGGGATCGACGGCAACGCGAAATAGAGGAGGCTACCGTGTCCAAGCTGAAAAATATCACCGAGATCACGGAAGAGGCGAGGCAGGAAGCCGAACGCGAGGGGCGCCGCGACTTCCTCTTCCGCCTGGCGGGTTTGACGATCGGGGGTGTCTTCGTAAACATTCTGGGCAGCGGCCTGCTCCGGGGTGAGGCGGAGGGTGCGGACGACGTGACTCCTACCCCCGCCAGCGGCAGGCAAGGACAGGTTACCAATCTGCCGCCCAAGGGCTACAACTGGGAAGACCACCTCTATGCCTACTTGATCGACACCACCAAGTGCATTGGTTGTGGCATGTGCGTGCGGGCCTGCAAGAACGAGAACGACGTACCCGACGGCTTTTACCGTACCTGGATCGAGGAATACCTCATCGCCACCAACGACCATGGTGATTTCGACGTGCAGGTTTTCTCACCGAACGGTGGGCTCTTCGGCTTTCAAGCCTCCCAATCTCCGCTCGCGGTTTCCAAGGGTTTCTTCGTTCCCAAGATGTGCAACCACTGCGATAACACGCCCTGCACCCAGGTTTGTCCCGTGGGCGCCTCCTACCAGACGAAAGACGGCGTGGTGTTGGTCGACAAGGAGCAGTGCATAGGTTGCGGCTACTGCATTCAGGCCTGTCCCTACGGTAGTCGTTTTCTGGATCCCGTGAGCCACACCGCGAGCAAGTGCACTTGGTGCTATCATCGGATTACTCGGGGACTGCGCCCAGCCTGCGTAGCCGCTTGCCCTACTGGCACCCGGGTCTTCGGCGACCTGAAAAGAACCGACGATCCCGTACTGGTTGCCCTTTCCAAGACGCGCGTGCAAGTGCTCCAACCTAACCTGCTGACCAAGCCACGGTGTTACTACGTGGGATTGGATTTGGAGGTACGCTAGATGCCTATCCTGGTTCCCGAACATACGGGGTTTCTTTTCCCGAACGATCTGCACGTTTCCTGGTCGCTGATGATCGTGATGTACCCGTACATAACGGGACTGGTGGCCGGAGCGTTCATCGTTTCGTCCCTCTACCACGTATTCGGTTCAGAGCGTTTCGCGCCCGTGGGGCGGCTCTCGTTGGGTGCGTCGTTCTGCTTCCTGATATTCGCCACCGCCCCTCTGCTCAATCACCTGGGCCACCCCGAGCGCGCCTTCAACATCATGATCACGCCCAACTTCCGCTCGGCCATGGCGGGTTTTGGGATTCTCTACAACACCTACATGTTGATCCTGGCGCTTGAGATCTGGTTCGTTTGGCGCCAGGACATCATCCTTATCGCCCGGCACAGCCGGGGTATCAAGCGGCAGTTTTACAAGCTGCTGGCCTTGGGCGTCTACGACATTTCCGCTGAGGCCCTGGCCCATGATCGCAAGGCTACGCGGATTCTGGCCTCCATCGGCATTCCGGCGGCCTGTGCCCTGCACGGCTACGTGGGTTTCCTTTTCGGCGCGCTCAAGTCCAACCCCTGGTGGTCCACGCCCCTGATGCCCATCGTGTTCTTGTTCAGTGCAGTGGTCTCGGGTATCGCGGCCTTGATCATCATGTACATGATTTCCATGAAGATCACCGGGCGCTCCATCAGCGATGAGTGCGTCGATGGTCTGAGCAAGATGTTATGGGCATTCCTGATCGTCACCCTCACTCTGGAAATTCTGGAAATCGTGACCCTCGCCTACGAGGCCGCCGAGGAGTGGCAGATCATCAGCAGCTTGCTGTTCTCGAAGCTCAGCCTCGAATATGTAGGGTTGCAGATGATGATGGGCGGTTTCGTGCCCCTGATCCTGCTGGCGATCATCGTGCTCATGAGTCCGACGCCCCCCATCCGCAACACGCTCGCGCTCATTTCTTCGCTGCTCCTGCTGGTTCAGGTGTTTGCCATGCGCTGGAACGTGGTCATCGGCGGCCAGCTTTTCAGCAAGAGCCTGCGAGGCTTCCGCGACGGCTACCAACCAAGCTTCTTCGAGAGGGAAGGTGTCTTGGCTGCTGTCCTCATCTTGCTAGCTCCTTTCGCGGCGACGCTGGTCTTTGCCCGAGTCCTGCCCCTGTTTGACTATATCGACAAGCAGGCCCAGACCCGGAGGCCAGGCCCTGGTGAGCAGCAGGTCCCGCTGACCTCCGAGTGACTTCGGGCTTTGGAGCTTCTCTATCCTTTTTCCCTCCCGTTTTCCTTCCCCTCGACCGCCCCAGTGGCGGCCGAGGCGGAGGCGGCGGGTTGAGAGGTGCCTCCCTGTCAGGAACCTCAGGCGCGTGGTAACGCGGAGGAGGCGGAGCGACATGCCCACGGGTTGCGCAACCGGGGGTGCTGCTGCCCTCTGAAATGGCGGGTTCATGGTATTTTCTGAGGACTCGGCGGGGGCCTGACTCAGGGAACCCGCCGTTTCGCGGAGAGCTCATCGCAAGACGTGCCGGTCCGCTTGTCGGCGACGACAGGTACCTTCAGCGCATGGCTACCGACATGACCTGAGCAAGATCCGTGACGCCCTGACACACCTTTTCGATGCCATCCTGCATCAGGGACTTCATCCCTTCCTGTTGGGCGCGGTCCCGGATCTCCGACACCGGACGGCGCCTGAGAACTAGCTCCTTCACTCCCGGCGTCGCGATCATCAGCTCATGAATGGCGGCTCGCCCGCGGTAGCCCAAGCCGCCGCATACCGCGCACCCCACCGCGCGCCACAGTTGAGGCCTACCACTGCCAGTATCCACCGGCCACTCCTGGGATCCATTGGCGGTCAGCAAGGTGTCGATTTCCTTGACGTCGGGCCGATACTGCTTCTTGCACGTGCCGCAAAGCCGCTTCACCAGCCGCTGTGCCAACACGCCGAGCAGCGCGTCAGAGAAGTTGAAGGGGTCGAGTCCCATATCGAGCAGTCGCGTCACCGTCTCGGGCGCGGTGTTGGTGTGCAGCGTCGAAAGCACCAGATGGCCGGTCAGCGACGCCTCGATCGCGGTGGACGCCGTCTCCATGTCGCGCATTTCGCCCACCATGATCACGTCTGGGTCGGCGCGCAGAAACGCCCGCATGGCACGCGCAAAAGTCAAGCCGATCTTGGGCTGCACCTGGAGCTGCCGCAGCCCCAATTGGGTGATTTCCACGGGGTCCTCTGCGGTCCAAATCTTGCGGTGCGGCGTATTGATGAACCCAAGCGCTGAATGCAGCGTGGTGGTCTTTCCGGATCCCGTCGGTCCCACCACCAAGACGATGCCGTACGGCTTGCTGATGATGGACTTGAAGCCCTCGAGGTTGCGCCTGCTGAACCCCATCTCGTGCAATGGGAGCGGTTTGGAGCTCCCGAGCAACCGCATGATAACGTCTTCGTTGTCACCGACGGTGGGAATGGTCGCAACGCGGAGCTCCTGAGCGCCTTTTGGGCCCGTGTAGCGAATCTTTCCATCCTGCGGAACGCGCTTCTCGGAAATGTCGAGCTTCGCCATGATCTTGAACCGCTGCACCAGCGCAAAGCGAAGCGGCGGCGGGGCGTTCAGATAGGGGACGCACGACCCATCTATGCGAAATCGCACGCGGCACGGCCGGAAGTCGCCGCGCGGCTCGATGTGAATATCCGATGCCCCGCGCTCCTGCGCGTCCACGATGATCTGATCGGCCAGGCGGACGATGTTGGAGTTGACATCATTGATTTCGGCCTTGGCGCGGCTGGCTGCCTCATCGAGACCCCCGAACTCGTGCTCCAGATCCTCCATGATCTGCCGAATGCTCTCGGATCCGACCGCGACTTCGTCCGCCGCCCGGCTCTTGAGAGCGTCGCCGGCGGCTACGGCGCTGATCAGCATCAGCGAGGTCTCGAGATACTGCTGCAGTTGCGTCGGCGGAGCGACGTACACGACCACCGTGCGCTTGGTCGCGAACCGCAGGGTGTCGTAGAACGTGGCGCCGAGTGGGTCATCGATCACGACACTGACGGTCTTGTCATCCATGCTTACGGGCAAGAACCGGTGCTGTTTGATCAAGTCCTGAGGAACCGCGTAGAGCGCCGCCGGATCGAAGGGAAACTCGTCGAGATTGATTACCGGAAGGTCGAAGGTGGATCCGAGCGCCCTGGTGACCTCCAGCTCGCTCAGGACACCCATCTCCACCAGCACCTGCCCGAGCTTCTTCTCGCGATTTGCGGCCTGGATGGCCAGAGCCGCCTCGACTTCCTCTATCGAGCACCAGCCCTCCGCCGCGAGCACCTGCCCCAAGCGGCGCCGATGCCGGCGCTTTGCGGCCAGCGGATCTTCGGTTACCGGTGGTTGCGGGGCCTCGCTGCCGAGCTCGCCGCCGAAGTCGAGGTGATCGATGATCTCCTGCTCTGTGAGCGTGACCCCGCTGCCGTCCAAGGGCTGCTTGAAGCGGATTCCGTGCTGGTAAAAGAAGTACCCCTGGTCGGGCCCGTCCAGATCGACCGGAAAGCCGAAGAACCCGATGGGATGCTCGAGCGCGGTGACGCTGGCGATGACCAGGATGCCCTCGCCAGTCTGGACCTGCACGCGCACGGGGACGAGACTCCCCCGGTCGGGCTCCTGCGCCTGCGCATCGCTACCCTTGCAAAAAGCGACGTACGCGAGGCTCGGCACAGGAATCACATCGCCGATCCCAATGTCGCCGCCGGCAACATCACCGGCGTCGGCCGGAATCAGGAGCAGCCGATCCTGGCCTGCGGAGAAACTCGACAGAAAGCCGCCCCGCTCACCTCCCGCAAGCAGGTGCAGAGTGACCGGAATGAGCCCGGCCTGCTTTGTCGTAGTTGACTGCGAGCGATCGTTCATCGAACGGCGGGCCAATGCGGCCGCGCGAAGGAAATGGAGGGTGGCGATTCTCCGGCCACCATACCTAGACGGTAGTTGCATCGTGCCACTTGATCAAGCTTGGCAAATCGTGTATCGACACGAGGGCGGAGGAGGATGAGCACCATGGAGTCGGCACGAGGGATGGACCGGTGCTGCGCGACCCTACAAGCCACTGTCACGGTGTGTGGCCTGATGCTGTTGGCGACGGTGGCGGCCGTAGGCGGCGGAGCGGCGGCGGCGGGTGATGCTGACGGGCCACCTGCGGCTGCGGTCGCGCCGCATCGGATCGACGACGCGGGCGCTGATGGCACCGCGCAGCTCGGTCCCGCGCTTGGCGTCACGAGCGAGGGCACTATCGTGGTAGCGTGGACCGACTTCCGAGACGGCCGAGGTCACGTCCGTGCGGCGCTCTCGGCCGACGCCGGGGAGACATTTTCGCCGAGCACAGCGCTGCCGGCGGTGGGGGCGAATGCCGACGCGGTGCCCCCGGCGGTCCAGCCGACGCGACGGGGCGAGCTGCTCATCGCCTGGCATGAGACCGATGCCGGAGTTGCTGCGCCATCGTTTCTGCTGACCTGCCGTCTCACGGGGGGAGGCTCTCCCGGGTTCACCTCCGCGACTCCGGTCGATCCCCCCGCGCCGGGCGTGCTGGCGTCTCAGGCGAATCCGCGCGCCGCCTGCGGAGCGGACGGCGAGGTCGTGTTGCTGTGGCAAGATCATCGCCTGGGCCGCGTCGACATTCGCCATGCCCGCAGCTCCGGCGGCGGCGCCCAACTCGGTGGGGGCGAAGCTCTCCCCGGAGCGTTCGGCGCCGGGACCGCGCGCTACCTTCCCGCGGTAGCGGCCAGTAGCACCGGGCTGGTGCTCGCGGCGTGGTGGCAGCGGTCGAACGGCGGTCCGTGGGAGATCGGAACCGCGCGCAGCATCGATAGCGGGCGCACGTTTCGCGCCGGGGGAAGGTTGGGTGAGCCGGCGCTGAGCCGCGGCAGCGCGGGCGCGCCCGCTGTCGCGGTCAGCCAGAGCGGCCACGCAGCGCTTGCGTGGGGCGAGACCGGAGGCGTCGCAGCTCGCCACAGCAGCGATGGCGGGGACACCTTCGGGCCGCGTATCGTCGTGTCCGCCGCTGGCGACTACGCCGTCTATCCGGTGTTGGCGGCCGCTTCGGGGTCCGACTGGCTCGGCCTGGCCTGGCGCGACGACTCGGGAACTTCGGTCTGGGTGCGCACGAGCGCCGATGGCGGCGCGAGCTTCGCCGCCCCCCGCAGACTCAACGACGTCACCGCGGTAGGGACCGTCGCCGGCACCCCGGCGCTCGCCATCGATGATTCTGGGAGCGTGTATGCCGCCTGGACGGATGGGCGGAGCGGAGACTACGACATCTTCTTCGCGCGCACAGCGCCGAGCGACGGTGCGCGGCCGGCCGCGCCGCCGCGGGAGCTTGCCAGGGGGTTCGCGTCGCCGTGACTGCATTCGCCAGCGATGTCGTCGGTGTTGACGAGGTCGGGTATGGCCCCACGCTCGGCCCCTTTGTCGTTGCCGCCTGTCGTCTTTCAATCCCCTCCGAGCGCTCGCTTTTCGAGCTCTGTCCGCGGTGGTTTTCGCGCGACCCCCGCGACTACCCGGAAAAGCTCCCGGTCGGCGACAGCAAGCGGCTGTACTCCACGTCCCGAAGGTCGCGGCGGCTGGAGCTCGGGTGGCCCACGCCCGGCACGCTCCCGGACGGCTATCCCGCGGCCGACTTCGCGGTGCTAGAGACCACGGCGCTCGCGCTCCATCGCGCGGCTACGGGCGACCTGCCGGCGACGTTCGGGGCTCTTCTGAGGCATCTGGGAGGCGGTAGCGCCGAACCGGCGATCCCCGCCGTCTATGGGGCAGAGGATCCACCGCTGCCGCTGTGCCGCGAATTGCCGATGCGCTTGGTTTGCGGGCTAGGGCAGGCGCTTGCGGAGTGCGGCGGCGCGCATGTCGCGACCGCCGCGGAGGTCTATCATCCAGCGCGATTCAACGCTTGTTGCGCCCGTGTGGGGGGCAAGGCGAAACTCGACGTGACGGCCATGTATCGCCTCGGCACTGCCCTGGCTGCAGTCCACCGGCGGGAAGCACAGGTAGTCGAGGTGCTTTGCGGAGCAGTCGGCGGTATGCGCAACTACCCCGTTTTCTTGCCGACGGGGATGCTCATGGCGCGGCCGCCAGGCGAACCGGGCTTGTGCCGCTACGCCGTGCTCTCGACCGACGGACGCCCCGAGCTGTTTCTCACGTTTGCGGTCGACGTCGAGGACCGACACCCCGCGCCGGCCCTGGCGTCGGCGCTCGCCAAGTACATCCGCGAAGTGTTCATGCTCATGCTCAATACGCATTGCCGACGGCTCGCCGTGGCGTGTGGCGCCCCGCCTCCGCGGCCCACGGCAGGCTATCCAGTCGACGCGCGGAGGTTTCTCGCCGACCTTGCCCCGTTGGTCGCCTCAGGCGCTGTGACCTTGCATCACCTGGTTCGGCAGAGCTAGAGTCCGGCCAGGAGAATGGCTCACCTCAAGGCGAAGGAGAAGCGAACGATGCCACCGTCTCGTCGGCACTATTCGGCATTCCTGGTTGGAGCTTTTCTCGCCGCGGCGCTGCTTGCACCGTCCCCGGTTGCCGCCGAAGGGGCAGAGGTCGACTGGGAAGGCTTGGAGGATCTCTCCGGATTCGCGACGCTGCACGTTCTCGACTTGAAGGCGAAGTTCGGCACCGGCGACCTCAATCAGCAGATCGCTGCCGCGGTTCGCGAGGCCGTGCAGACGAAATATCCGAAGCTATTTCAAGCGATCGATGGCGTGCCCGCAAAGGACTCCGACGCGCTGCTCGTTTCGGGCAAGATTCGCGGCTACAGCCGCGGCTACCAGGTTGGTCTCATGGGCACCAATGGCACCAACGCGCTCAATGTTCGTTTTGAGCTAACCGCTGGAGCCGGCGGCGAAGTGGCGACCGTGAAGGTCGATGCGTCCCCGTGGGAGCATTTCGTTGCCAACACGAAGCGCGATGAGCTCGTGGAAATGGTCGCGGTGGCTCTGGCCGAGGCACTGGCGGCGCGCAAGAGGCTGCCGCCGGATGCGCCGGGGGTTGCCGCGGCTGCGCTACCGATATCACCGCGGCCGGCGGTAGCGCGCGCGCCAGCCGCTCCGGTGGCACCTGCCGCCCCGGTGTCGCCGGCCCCGCTGCCCGCTGTTGCCCCGGCGGCCGCGGCGCCAATAGCCCCCGCGGGGGCCATCGCCGGCCCCGCGTCGCCGGCAAGAGAGGCCACCCGCGCCACTGCCGCAGCGGCGCCACCAGCACCCTCTGCACCACCCGCGGCTCCCGCGCCTCCTGCCGCGGCGGCGCCACCAGCGCCCGCTGCACCGCCCGCGGCGGCGGCGGCGCCCGCTCCCGCTGCTGCCAACGTCGAGCTCGCGTGGGAGCTCGACGGCAGCATTCCCGCCTGCGAGGTCGTCGCGGGAGTCACCCTGGAGGCCGACGACGAGCTTCAAAACGCCGCGCAGTCCTTGTCCAGCTCGCTGCGGGCGGCGCTTGCCGCGCTGGGGAAGGAGCGCGTAACCGAGGTAACCGCGGAATGGAGGAGCGGCCCCGGCATCCTGCTCTTGCAGGGAGAGCTCGAGGAGCTCGAGATCAAGCGCGGTCAAGCTACTCTGGAGGCGGAGCTCGAGCTGCAGGTGGACGGTGAGAATATCGGCGAGGTCGCGGTCAAGGCACGCGGAAACGCGGCGTCGCTTCTCGACGAAGTGGCCCATCGCCTGGCTCAGGCGATCCTGGCCAAGCTCCCAGCGTGACTGTTTCGTGTCAGCCGCGCCTGATGCGAGAGCACTCCACTCTCCACCGGGCCGGCCCAGAGCTTCTGACCTGTTTTACGGAGGTAACAAATGAGTGAACGGACGACGGACTGCCTCCTCGGTGGGCGGCGGTTGCTCGCCGCCGCCCTTGTGGGCGTTTTCTTGCTCGCGTGCGGGGGCATGGATCGGCATGAGATCCGTGACGGAGGCTTCGCCGCGAACTTTCCCGGGGAGCCCTCAAAGGAAATCGATGTGGTCGAAACCCCGGCAGGCGTCGGTACACGCGCCACCTATGCCTGGTCGAGCTTCTTTTCACAGGTCTCCTACGAGGTCGCCGTAACCGATCTGCCGGTCGGTGCCGGCGCGCTCACCAAGTCGACCGGCATCAACGTTTGGGGAGAGCTCGGCAAGGAAGGCTATTCCGGCGGGGAGGTGGTCAAGGGGGCGGATGTCACTGCGGGGAACCTGAAAGGACAGGAAGCGCAGATCGTCTTTCCAGACCGCAGCAAGACCATTCATCGCGTGTTCTGTGTAGGCGACCGCGTGTATCGTGTCGCTCTGCGGACTACAGCCTCGGATACCGATCTGCACACCGACTACTTCAACGGCTTCGCCGTACTGTGACGTAACGCCGCGACCGCCCGCCCCCAAGTGTCTGTTCACCCCCTCCCCCCGCTTGCGGCGGGAGGGGAACAGATGCCATGTCCTAGTCGTCGACACCGCGCTCGCCCGCCAGAAATCTCCGTATCCCCTCCCGATCTTTGGGCAAGATCAGCGTGGTTATCGTCTCGACCTTCAGGACATCGTGTTGATTGTAGAGGTCGACCTTGTACTGTAAATGGTACTTTCCGCGCTTGATGAACCGATCGTGCGGCTTCATCTTGATATGGATGGTCTCGCCGATGCGCAAGTACTCGTGAATGACGCACGACTGCCCCGGGTTTCGCGCACCCGGTGTCCGAATCCAGTTGCCCCGTCCCTTTTCGCCGACGCACCAGAAGATGATCGACGTGATGAAGACCGGATGGACGAAGAGCTCCCCGTACGTCGAGCGCCGTGCTACCTCTGGATCGCGCACCAGCGGATTGGTGTCCAGTGCCGCCTCCGCGAAGAACAGCACGTCCTCTTCCTTGATCTCAAACGTGTTCTCGCCCTCGATTTCCTGGACGTTCGCAAAGTCGATTTCTTCCCAAACCTCGTAGTCTTCAGCGGCGTCGAAGAAATCAGTGCGAAACTGGAGCTGTTTTTCGGTGCGAAAGTACTTCCGCACCTGCTGCTCATCCATGATTGCCTCCTGGGCCGCGCCCATGGCTCTCCGGTCAATCCGGAAACTCGACTTCGTACTCCGCGAGGCCGACCACCATCCCGTCCTGGTTTTCTGCCTTGACCGTGATCACGACGAAGTTCTTACCGGGCGCGAGGACGTGCTTCTCGGCGACGAGACCGCGCGAGGTGATCGTCCATCCCGGCAGTACCGGGAACGTGAATTTGACGGACGCCTTGCGGATCTTCAGGACGGTGGGCAACATCCACTGCGTCACCACCGACGACATGAAGGCGCCGGTCATCATGCCGTGCCCAACGGTGGTGGTCAGCGTGAAGGGGCGCGCGGTCTTGACCCACTCCGGGTCACAGTGAACGGGGTTGTAGTCAAAGGACGCGGCGGCGAATTTCCAGAAGGTCTCCTGATCTACCGTCCGGACCACCTCGGGCAACCGGTCTCCGTCCGAAATCGCGTCAAAGGTTAGCGGTTTCATGGTCTATTTCCTCCCGTGGTAGGACACCGCCGCGGTACTCTCTACGCCCTCACCCTGGCGGGGAGGCGGCGCGCCGGGAAATCCGGCCGTATCGCGATTCAATGTGCATGCGGCGGCGCTGCGTCTGGTGTCTCTTCATGTGCAGCGGCGCCTCCTGAGGCCAGCGCGTGCAAGGCCTCGACGAGGTGGATGTAGCCGACGTACGCTCCGACGAAGTCGCGCCCGGCCGCGATGCTCTCATCGGCGTGTTTTTTCTTTTCCAGTGCCGCCGCGTACCGCATGAGCACAGCTTCCCGCGCCGCGTGCGCAACTTGCTCCGCGAGCGCCTCGGCCGAGCCCGTTTCCAGCGCCTTGTCGGCGGCGGCGATGACCGGCTCGACGCTGCCTGCCGGCCGTAGGCCCGTATACGGCGCGTTTTCACCCTCGCGATGCACGCGGACAAGCGTCTCAAAAAAGAATCGATCCGCGAGCTCGCGGGCCTTGTCGCCCTGTTTTCTTACCGCCAGGGCCAGGGCGAACGCAGCGCTGATATCTGGTTCCCGGTCTCGTCTTACCCAGCGCAACACCGGCGTCAGGTCGGCCCTGTCGAGTGCCGCACGGGCCGCGCTCACGATCGGGCCGTCCATGGTGTCGCAATGGGCCCGCGCCGTCGGGGCCTCGACCGCCAGGAGCGTGGCCAGAGAGCAGGCGGCGAGGAGCGTTGGCAATGTGCTCTTGATGGTCATGTTCCAGTCTCCTATTGACGGGCATTTGCACGACAAGAACGCGTACGGTGCGAAAGCCCTTCCTTGATGATCCCCTCGGGCGCCGAGTGCAATCGACGGTAGACTAGACGCCCTGCGCTCGAACCGCTTGTCGGTATCCTGGCGGCCCTGCATAAGACTGAAGTTTTCGATTTCTGATCATCTCATACTCCACGGCAGGACCTCGCATCGCACACCTCGGTTCCCGAAGCGGTGACCTGGATCATAGAGTGGAGCTCATGGAGGTAGCCATGTCGATGCGAGCGGATGGCAATACGATGTACTTCGCATCGGACCGCAACGTCTGGACCGGAATCGCGATCTACCGATTCCGCCGCGTCGGGGATGACAGTTGGTCGGCGCCCGAGCTGGCGATCAAGGGTCTGGTGGGGGAGCCGGCACTTACCGCCGACGGAACCCTGTTGTATTTCGTGCACTTGCTGCGAGACGCTCAGGGCATCTTTGACGCGGACATCTGGTACGCGCGCCACGGCTCTGGGCGCGACTGATCGCGCCCGCGCCGCGTCCCGCTCAGCCGGCCGACACGCCTACGACTGCACCCGTGCGACCTTGAAACTGTGCGCACCCGCTTCTTTCCCCGCCTCGAACGAGACCCACCGGGACTCGAGATTGTTCGCGTCGACGATGCGGATCGAAGCCTCGTGCATGTGCATGTCCTTGCCCGGGTCCAGATTTGATCCGCCGGCAAAGGAAAACTTCATTTCGCCGGAGCCGTCGCCGGCGGCGAGTTTCATCCGGGGTTGATTGCCCGCGGCGCAGTAGTGAGTCAGGACGAGGTCCTTGCCGTCCATGTGGTACATGGTTACCATGGCGTGCTCGGTACCGGGAAACAGCGTCTCCATCACGGTGCTTCCGCCCGCCGTCAGCGCGTAGACGAGCTCGGCCGGATGGGTGGCGTCGCCATCCGCGGTGCCCTTCCAGGTGCCTACGAGGGTCTTCATCGCGGCGAAGGCTTTTTCAGCGGGGCCTTGCGGCGCGGCCTGGGGCGCCGCCTTGGGTGCTGCGGCATCTTCGGCAAGCGCGGCGGGCGCGCCGGTGATGAGCACAATACCAATCATGAGCAAGCGGATGCGATTCATGCGGTAATCTCCTCTGCGGAAGTGACCCCTGTGGTCAATGGCATGCTGGGGGGGTGCCGCCGCGAGCGGCTCCATGGTCGCGTTGCGGTGCATCGAGCACTAGTTCGAAGCATCGCGGGCAGCAGGGGACAAGCTATCACCGGCCCCGCTCGAGCGCGACCCCACCGGTGCGGTCGCAAGGTGCGCACCCCAGAGCAACAGGGTGGCGCCTGCAATTGCCAAAAAGAGCAGAAGCATCCGGCGTCGGGTGGTCAGGCGATGGCCGGCCAGGATTTGCGCGGGGCGGAGCCGCGCGCCGGGTTCGCGGTCCTTGTCCGGGCAATCGTCTCCCGGGCACACGAGGCGCGCGCCACAGCAACCGGCCGGGCGTTCTTCCGCCCGGCCCTCTTGCTCGTCTGCCGGCAGCCGGCCTGTCGCTCTTTGCAACAGGAACCAGATGCCGCAGAGCGCGCCGAGCAGCAATGCCAGGCCGATCGCCTCCATTCGCAGCCTCCCGACCGCTAGTGCGAGCTAAAGAGACCAGCGAATCCCATGAACGCCATGGACAGGATTCCCGCGATGAAAAAGTTCATCGCCGCGCCGCGGACGAGCTTTGGTATGGTCACGAGCTCGTTCTCCTGCCGGATCCCGGCCATGATCAACAGCGCCAGACCCAGCCCCACTCCGGCGCCGAGCGCGTACGCCTGACCCTGAAGAAGCCCATAACCACGCGTGGTCTGAAACAGCGCGAGCGCGAGCATGGCGCAGTTGGTGGTGATCAGCGGCAAGTAGATGCCCAGCGCCTTGAAAAGTGCGGGGCTCGTCTTCTTGATCACCATTTCGACGAATTGCACCGTGCACGCAATGGCCACAATAAACGCGATCAAGCGCAAATACTCGGCGCGGAAAAGCACAAAGGTATTCAGTACCCATGTCGAGAATGACGTAATGACCAGCACAAATATGTTGGCTGCCGCCATTCGCAATGCAGTATCGATCTTGTTGCTCACGCCAAAAAATGGGCAGAGGCCGAGAAAATACGTGAGCGTGAAGTTGTTGATGATCGCAGCGGACACGAAAATCCAGAGCAAGTCGTTCATCACGCTGCCCTCCTACCTTCCGTGAGATTCCTCGCGGCATCGGCCTGCCTCTGCTTTTTCTCCTCCGATCGTTCCTTGAAGTACGCAAACAGGAACAAGTAAGCCCCGAGAGTGAGAAAGCCACCAGGAGGTAGAATCATGATCACCCAGGGTTCGAAGTTTGGTCCGAAAAGCGAGTATCCAAGCAGCGTCCCATTGCCGAGAGCTTCGCGAATGCCCCCGATCAGACAAAGCGCAAGCGTAAAGCCAATGGACATGCCGATTGCGTCGGCGACAGATTCCTTGACGCCGTGGCGCCCCGCAAACGCCTCCGCGCGTCCCAGAATGAGACAATTGACGACGATCAGGGCGATGAAGGCTCCCAGCGACTTGTGCAGGTCTGGCGCCACTGCAGCCAGCGTGAAGTCGACCGCGGTGACGAAGGTCGCGATCACCACGATGTAGATCGAAATGCGGACCGGCTTGGGAATGACGTTGCGCAACAGTGAGATCAAGAAGCTCGAGCACACCAGGACGAACAGTACGGCGGCGCCCATGGCGATGCCATTCATGAGCGAATTCGTGACGGCAAGCGAAGGGCATAATCCCAGCACCTGGATAAACACAGGATTCTCGCGCCAAATGCCTTTCACGAATTCGTCGTATAACTTCTGCTTTTCCTCGTCATCCATCTTTGTGGCCATGCTTATCGTTCCTTGGCGCCTGACTTCTTGGCCGCCTCTGCCGCCAGGATTGGCCGCCACTGGTCGAGGCTCCTGTTCAAGATCTTCACCACGGCATCGGAGCTGATTGTGGCGCCACTGATGGCATCGACCTCGTTGGCCCCGGACTTCTTTCCCTTCACGAGCTGAATAGCTGGCTCCACCGACAGCGCTGTGAAGTTTGCGCGGAATTTCGCATCGGATCCGATCTTGTCGCCCAGCCCGGGCGTCTCCTTGCTTTCCAGGACCTCCATGCCCACGATCCGCTTCTGGGTGGGGTCGTATCCATAGAGGATCTTGATGGTATCCTGAAAGCCCGCGCCTTCGGCGGGGACAGCGTATCCCATGAGCTGGCCGCTGCTGTCCACGGCACCGAACACGGTACTCCCCTCGGGCAAGGCACCTCCCGACATGTCGAACGCTTGCAGCGTCTTGTGATCACTGCCGAGCAGGAAGACCTCGAATCCCTTGGTGTGCTCCCCATAAATCTTGAAGACGGCCTTCTTTACCGCCTCGGCGCGGTTTTTCTGTATCGCCGGGTAGGTCACGTCGTACACGCCGACCAGCACGATTCCCGCGACGAGCCCCGAGATGCTCAGAGAGAGGATGAGCCGCTGCGCGCTAGGTTCTCTTGTCGCTTCCATGGCATCAGTATCCAAACGTCCGGGGTTGCGTCGCCCGGTTGATCAGGGGAGTGACCGCATTCATCAAGAGAATGCTGAACATGACGGCTTCGGGCAAGCCGCCGAAGATGCGGATGAGGACCACGAGAAAGCCGAGCCCGGCGCCGAAGACCCAGGCGCCGGTGCGGGTTATCGGGGTGGTGACGGGGTCGGTGACCATGAACACGGAGCCGAACAGGATGCCGCCGGACAGCAGCATGAACAGGGGTCCGGGGTAGCGCGTGGAGTCGATGAGGTGCAGCGTCGAGCTAAACACGAACACGGAGCTCAACGCCGCCACGGGCAGCCGCCATTCCAAGGCGCGGCGGGATGCCAGCCACAAGCCGCACAGGATCAGCAGCACCGCGCACGTCTCGCCGATCGAACCTCCGGTGTTGCCGAAGAACAGCGACCACAGGTCGGTTCCCTTTCCCTGAAACTTGGCGAGCCCAAGCGGAGTCGCCGCCGTGATGACGTCGGTCTTCACGCGCATCAGGGGTAGCGCGAACGTGCGTGGGTCGACCGCGACGTAGGGAGAGCTGCTTGAGAACCATGAGCTTACGGGGGCGCTCCACGTGGTCATGGGCTCGGGGAACGCCGCCTGCAGAAAGGCGCGGCCGACCAGCGCAGGATTGAAGATGTTGTGGCCGAGGCCGCCCCAGATCACCTTGCCGAGCGCAATCGCGACCGCGCCGCCCAGGAAGGCCATCCACAGTGGAATCGGCGGCGGCAGGGTCAGACCGAGGAGGATCCCGGTGAGCAGCGCGCTCCCGTCCGCAAGCGTTCCGAGTCCCGAGCGGTTACCGCTCAGGAACCATTCGGCGGCAACGGCCCCGACCGTTGCCGTGAAGATGACGAGGAGCGCTCCGAATCCGAAAAACCAGGTTCCTGCGGCGACGACTGGAATGGTGGCCAGCAGCACCTGGCGCATGAGCTCGGGAGTGGAGCTGCCTTCTCTGAGGAAGGGCGCTGTGGTAATGATCAGATCAGGGGCGTGCCGCTTCATTTCGAGCTCTTCTTCTGTCGAATTAGCCCCTTGCCAACGCGCATCAGTTGGACCAGAGGAATGGACGATGGGCACACGAAGGAACACGAAGCGCACTCGAAGCAATCGAGCAGGTGATAACGTTCCAGCTCGTCAACACTTTCGGTGCGCACGAGCATGGCGAGCCGAGACGGGTTCAGGAATACCGGGCAGGCGTCCAGACAACGGCCGCAGCGGATGCAGGGCATCTCCGCCTGGACGCGAACGGTTTCCGAGGTGAACGCGAGGATTCCAGAGGTGCCTTTGAGCACGGGAACGTCGAGATCCTTTTGCGCGAGTCCCATCATCGGCCCGCCGACGATTACCTGCCGAGCTTCGCCCTGGCGCAGGCCGCAGTGCTCGAGCACGGCGGAAACCGGCGTGCCGATGGGAACGAGCAAGTTAGCGGGCCGCGAGACCGCGTCGCCGGTGACCGTGACGACGCGCTCGATCAGCGGCTTGCCGGTATCGAAGTATTGCGCAATCGCGGCCGCCGTGCCGACGTTGTTCACGACGATCTCGAGGTCGAGCGGCAGCTTCCCGGACGGCACTTCGCGGTGGAAAATGGCATCCAAGAGCATCTTTTCGGCACCCTGCGGATACTTCACCTCGAGCCCGAGGATCTCGATCGGCAGTGGGGCTCGTCCGACCGCGGCGCGCAGGGCGGCGATGGCGTCGGCCTTGTTGAGCTCGACGCCGATGTAGCCGCGTTCGGCGCCGACGAGGCTGAGGAGGATTTGAAAGCCGCGAATGACGTCACCGGGGTTTTCGACCATCACCCGGTGATCGCAGGTCAAATACGGTTCGCACTCGCAGCCGTTCAGCACCGCGAACTGCACTCGTTTGCCGTCAGGCACCTTGGCCTTGACGTGGCTCGGGAAAGCAGCACCTCCGAGTCCGACCATCCCGGAGCTCTGGATGTGCTGCAGCACGGTCTCGCGGGCGCTGAGCAGCGGATCGGGGACGGCGGGGAACTGATCGCGCTGGCTTGCGAAGGGATCGGCCTGCACGACGACGGCCGGCATGAGCTTCCCATTGGGGTGCGGGCGGAGCTCGATCGCCTTCACGGTGCCGGTGACCGGACTGTGCAGGCTCACTGACACGAATCCTCCGGGGCGCGCCACGGCTTCTCCCCGTTCCACGCGTTGTCCGGGCACGACGATGGGAGGGGAAGGCGCGCCGAGGTGCTGGGACAGCGGGAGGACGTACTCGCCGACAAAGGGCATCCGCGCCACGGGCAGGCGATTCGTGCGTCCCTTGTTTTCCTCGGGATGGACGCCGTGGTGAAAGGTCGGCTGGGGGGACTTGCGGATCGCCTGCAGCAGGCCGGTCACGGCTGCTTCTCCCGGTCGGCTCCGGCGGCCAGGCCGGAAATCTGCAGGAGGCGTTCCCGCACCTGTGCCAAGTGCTGCTCTCGTAGAGCTTCTTTTTCCTGCGCCATGGTCTGCTCAAACTCCTGTTTCAGCGCTTCCACATGCCGTTGGTGCTGCTCCCGCAGCGCCGCGACGACTTCATTCCGTACCGTTTCCACATCGATAGGCGCGGCGCGTAGCTTATCACGAAGGGCTCGCCATTGCTCGCCACAGTGTCCCGCGAAACGCGCAAGATCGGGAGGGACATCCCGAATTTTGCCGGAGCTGTCAATGAACGTGGGCTGGTGCATCGGTCGTTCCGCCGCATCGAGGTCCAACCAGGCCGCCAGCGGCATGCGCGCCGCGTCGTCGCCGCGGGCGCGCTCAGGCGCGGCCGCCAGGAATCGTTCCCACCGCGAGTCGCCGAGCGCCCAGTGCACCGGCGTGAAGGTCTCGTCGCATTCCGTTTCTTCCCAGCTCATCTCAGGGCTGGGGTTTCCGGACAGGTCGAGGCGCTGTTGCCCAACGGAGGTCGCAGGCCGTATCAGTGCAACTGGGGAGACGCGGGCACGGACGGCGTCGCGGGCGCGGGCGAGCGTCTGCGACGGAGAGAATCCGTGACCATCGGGCTCCGGCGACAGGACAGAGACCAGGGCCGGTCCGCTGTGGGCGAGCGCCGCCGCCAGGCAGCGGTGAAAGTGCGCCGGGTCGGCGAGCGAGGTCGCCGCGACCAGGACATTGTGGAATGACGCAGCCAATGCCACGGCCGTGGGGCAAGGGGAGTCTTCACCGAGAGCGTCGTCGAACATCAGGACTTTCACGGGCAGGTCGCTAGCGAGCGCGCTGGCTACGGCCGCGAATCCGCCGCTCCGCCAGCGTGCGGCGTCAATGCCGAGCAGGACGAAAGGAGCGCCGGAACGCTGCTCCTGGGTCAGGTCACGCCACGCCGGCGCGCCGCCTCGGAAGCGGCTCTCGGCCCGGTAACCGCCACCTACCATGGCGTTGGCCTCGGCGAGCAGTCCGAGATCCGCCAACCAGCCGTCGAGCAGTCCGCGGACCACACCAAGGGCTTCGCCTCCGCCGCCGCTGCTCACGAGCGCGGACGCGGCGAACGGATTGTACGGGAAGGCCAGTAGTCGTCTCTCCAGGTCCGCGCCGGCCAACACGATCGCGTACCCGGTGCGGCGCGCGCTCGCGGCGGCGGATCCCAACCGGAGCAGCCTTTTCTCGAGACTCTGCGCAGCCCGCGCCAGACCTTTCAGGCTTTTTCCGTCGACGGTTCGGGCGGCACCGCTCTGCTCGAGGCTCTCGATGATCGTCGCGAGCGTGGCGTGCGAGCCACCGCCGGAGCCGGCCATGGCCTGCTCGAGCGAGCGCATGTCGCTGATGTCGATGGACGCCGCCAGGCTGTTCTGAATGCACTCTCGCAGCGCCTGGGAGGCGGTCTGCATGGCCATGAGGCGGGCTGCCGCGCGGTCGCGGGCCGCCCGATCGGCGACCGACAGCGCGAGATTCATGGCCAACCGCGTTCCCGACCCGGGTGCGGGCAGCCCCCCGCCCGTGAACGGGTGCGGTTCCGTAGCGCTCATCTGCAGCGCCGCCAGTGGTGTCGTCAGCTTCGTTGCGACAAAGGTAGCGATCGCGGCGTCCTCGCACGCGAGCGCGCGCGCGCCGCGGAGTCGTGCACCCGCGGTCGCAATTGCGTCGACCGATCGCGGTCGCGTGACCAGCGCGCCGTCCGCGCAGGCCTCCACGCAGAGCCCGCATCCCTGGCACGCATCGGGATCAACCGCCCACACGAAGACCGCCGCGGGGACGGACGCCACGGCGGCTGGTGCAGCGCAAATCATGGACTCCGGCCAGCCGCGCTCGAAGCTGTCGAGCACGCCCTCGAGGTAGTCTTGCTCGGCAGCGGAGGGATGCAGCCTGGCCAGGTTTTCGGTGAGCGCGGCGCGCGCAGCCATGGCGGAGAGCGCGGTTCGGCCTTCGCCACGCACGGCCTTGGCCAGGCGCGCGCACGCGGCGGGCACCGCGCGCTTCAGTTTTCCGCTCGCTCCGGCAGTGGCGGGGACCGGATGATCTGCGGCGGCGGCGTCGATTTGGGACTCCAGGAGCGCCTGGGTCGCCACGGGCCGCGCGGTGATGGCGCTATCTGGGCAGGCGACCAGGCAGGCCCCGCAGCCGGTGCACCTATCGGGCAGAAGCTCCGGCAGGCTTTCTCGCCACGCGTGGGCGCCGCGCAGCGCCGCTGTGCTCGCCGGGACGAGCGGTGAGCTGAGCAGGGGGTCGGCCGCGCCGAGCCGCTCGCCTGCCCGCCGGGGCTGGACGAGCTCGCCCCAGTACCGCACCAAATCCTCTGCCGGCGCCTCGCAAGGTGGCAGCATCGGCGCTTCCTCGCGCGCACCGGCGTGACCGTGCTCGCCGTTCCGCTGCGCCAGCAAGCGGACGTCGACCGGCTCCCAACTCGGATCCTCGATGGCGGTCCCGGCCACGAGCTGTCCCACCTTGCTTAGCGCGGCCGTCGCCTCGCCCCGGACCAGCGTCAGGCGCAGGCGGCGCTCCGCGAATGCGGTTCGCCAAGATGCCGGCAGCAGCCCCCAAAGCGCGTCTGTGTCGAGCTTCGTCACGATGATTACCAGGCCCTGATCGGCCACCGGCGCCAGCGGTTCGCAGGCTTCGTCCAGATCGCGCGACAACAGGACGATGGCCCTCAGCTCGGTTTCCCACGGCGTCGGTGGCAGGGCGCGAATGCCTGACGACACCAGCATGAGACAGGACTCACCCCCGGCCGGAAAGAACGAAACTCGCACCTTATTCCCGCTGGACGCCAGTCCGGCCAGGGCGTTGGAAATCGCCGGACCGCCGAGCCACTGTCGGGGCCCGAGGACACCGACCGCGGTGCTTTCCGCCGAGCTTCTGTATGGCCCGTCGCGGCTCAGCAACCGCGCGGTCTTTCCCGGGAATCGGCGGGCAAAGGCGTCGACTTGCGCCCGGCGCTTGGGAAACGCAGAAGCCGCCGGGGACGGTGCAGGAGTGAGGACCACGGGGCGACCGGGGAGCTCGCCGCTTGCGATACGCGCTACGAGTGCCTCCAGAGCGCCACGTGTAAGCGTCGTAGGGCCACCGGGCACCAGTGCCGGGACGACGTCGTGCGCGCGTCCCTCGGGCATGGGCACGGAGTCGAGGAGGGCGGCGATCAGTCCCGGGTTGGTGCCGCTCGCATCGAGCCAATCGATGAGGGCCACAGCCGAGGCGTCGCGCACGACTTGCAGGAGGCTCGCCAGAGGGAATGGGGAGATCCAGCGTATCCCCGTCGCCGCGACAGCACGTCCGTCGGGACCCATCGCCGCGAGAGCGGCACTCGCGATTTCGCGGCCCGATGCCAGCAAGATGAGCTGCGTGGCGTCCATGGCCTCGCCCGTTTGCGCGAGCGGGCCCGCGGGGCGGCCAACGCCATGGCCGAGCTCGTCGGCGGCGCGGCGGAGCAGCTCGGCGAGCAGTTCCCCGGCGGCGAAGCAGCGGCCGGCCGCGGCAGCGGCCAGCTCTCCAGGGAGCTTCCCTTCACCTCTCAGGAGCGCGGACGGCGTCTCGCTCACTACGGTTGCCGCCCCGGGCTGATCCTCCGGCGGGGTTGCGAGCGCCCGCGCGAGATACTCGGCGATCACCTCCCGAGCCGGAAACGCAACATCCTGCGCGCAATCCGGGCTGGCGAGGCCATCGAGAAGCACCACGGCGGGCATTTGCGCGGAGGCCGCGGCGCGGTGCGCCAGAAGTGCCTGATCGACGCTGTCCTCGACGTTGACCGGGCACGTGACAAAGATTCCCAGACCGGTCGCAGACCATAGTGCCGCACCCAAACTTGCAGCAGCTCCATCCGCGGTCCCGCTGGTGCCGAGCGGCGAACCCGCGATGACCACCACCGGCAGGCGCTGCTGAGCTGCCGCCGCGATTTCCGGCAAGATGAGGCCGAGACAGCCGCGATCGACCAGCGCGCAAGCCTGCTTCCCCAGGTGCGCAAAGCCTTTCGCCTCGGCGACGGCGCCGCCGGAAGAGCCTCCCGAGACGATCGTCAAGGCGGATCCCCGCGCGTTGACAAGCGCCGCGGTCCCCGCCGCGGCCGCCAGCGTGCGGACCTGGCCAATCCATGTCTCGTCGGCGCAAAGGACGTCGCAGGCCAGCGATGAGATCGCGACTACGGCCTCGTAGCCGGTCATGACGGTTGGCTCCATCGTTGCTGCCGGCGCCGACGATGCCCGCGCCGTCGCGAAGTAGTCGCGGACCGTGCGCGACACGGTGGAAAACCAACTAGCCACGACTCGCCCTCTCGTCTTCGCGGTGGGCCGAGAGGATCGCCGAGGCGATTGACCCTCCCTCGTAAAGCGGCGCGACAGTATCATCTGCAAATTGGTTCCCCTGCACCCACTGGATGGCGCACGTCGGACACCGGAACGTCGCTCGCTCGGACGTCAGCGAGGGGACTTTTACTACCGGCAGGCCGTTGACGATCTCGATGGCGCCATCCGGGGCATCGGCCGCACATCGGCCGCAGGCGTCGCAGGCGACGCTGCACACCTTGCGCGCCGCCTCTCCCTTGAGGGGGCTGTTGCACTGGACGATCAGCCGCTTCGACAGCGGTTCGATGGTGAACAGGTCGACGGGGCAGACCTCGACGCAGTCGCCGCACGCCGTGCACTTGTCCACGTCGACTACCGGCAGCAGGCGATCGTTCAGCTTGATGGCGTCGAACGTGCATGCGCGCTCGCAGTCCGCCAACCCGAGACAGCCCCAGCCGCAGGCGCCGCCGCCGCCCGAGACGAGCACCGCGGCGCGGCATGAGGAATATCCTTGATATTCGGCCTGGCGCAGCGCCAGGCCATAGCCGCCGCCGCAATGAAGTCGCGCGACACGCTTCTCCTCGACCCCTGCATCCACCCCCAAGAATCGCGCGATCGCATCGACCTGCGTCGGGCTGGAAACGGTGCACTTACCCGGGGCGGCCGTCTGGCGCAGCAGAGCTTCGGCAAACGCGTGGCATCCCGGGTTGCCGCAGGCGCCACAGTTGGTGCCGGGGAGCATGCCCTCGACGATTTCGAGCCGTGGATCCTCCTCGACCCGCAGGAAGCGGTAGGCGATGGCCAGGAGGATGGCGAAGAGCAGCGCCATTCCGGTCATGATAGCAGCAGCAGTGGCAATTCCGATCATAGGAAACCTCGCACGACGGGCGAATGGTGAGTCATCTCGGGCGGCAGCGCCGTCCATTAATATGGTATCCTACTCGTTTTGTCCAGCTTGGCCCGGTCGCGCTCCGCGGGGTGCGTGCTATAATACGCCCGTCGAACGCTGTGGCATTCTGATCCGCACGCCTGGGGGTCCTGATGAAGTACGACGCTTGGTTTGTCGCCGCAGATGATCCGGCCGAGAAATACCCACTGACCGAAGTCCGCTATTATTCGCAATCCGGGGGTCTGCTCGACGTTGAGCACGACATGACCGCACTGCGATCCAGGTCTGCCGCGGAATGGAAACGCCTGTTCGACGGCAGGTGGATGACCACCAAGTGGCCGTACGGAAGCGGCGTGTGGGGGAAAAAAGAATGGGTCTGCCCCACCGTCGCAGACGACAACATTGTCAGCATGTTTGAAGGTGGAACGAACCTGTTCTGGGCCGAGCGACTGGGGGGTGACCTCGGCGTCGGCGATCTGTGGATCAAGTTATGCGGGAACTCCCACACCGGGTCGTTCAAGGACCTCGGGATGACAGTTCTGGTCAGCGTCGTCAAGCAGATGATCGCGATGGGGAAGCCCATTCGCGCCATCGCGTGCGCCAGCACCGGCGACACTTCGGCTGCCCTCGCCAGCTACGGCGCTGCGGCGGGGATCCCGACCATCGTCTTCTTGCCGCGCGGCAAGGTCAGCGTCGCCCAGCTCCTGCAGCCGATTGCCCACGGCGCGCTCGTCCTGTCCCTGGACACGGATTTCGACGGCTGCATGAACATCGTCCGAGAAGTGACCGCGGATGATTCGATCTACCTGGCGAACTCGCTCAACTCGCTGCGGATCGAGGGGCAGAAGACCGTTGGCATCGAAATCGCGCAGCAGTTTGATTGGGAGGTCCCGGACTGGATCGTAATTCCGGGCGGCAATCTCGGGAACACCGCGGCACTCGGGCGGGGTCTGCTCATGGCGTTTGACCTCGGGTTGATCAATCGCCTGCCGCGCATCGTTTGCGCCCAGTCGCACAACGCCAATCCGCTGTATCGATCGTACTTGACCGGTTTTATCGACGTGTCGCCGATCGCCGCCCAGCCGACGCTGGCGTCAGCGATCCAGATTGGCGCTCCGGTCAGCGTGCACCGGGCGATCTCGGTGCTGACGCGGTTCAATGGCATTGTGGAGGAGGCGACCGAGCAGGAGCTGGCCGACGCCGCGGCGCGCGCCGATCGCTATGGCCTGTACACTTGCCCGCACACTGCGGTCGCCCTGGCGGCGACCATCAAGCTCCTCGCCCGCGGGGAGATTCGATCGACACACCGCGTGGTGGTGATCTCGACTGCTCATGGGCTCAAGTTCAGTCGCTTCAAGGTCGACTATCACGAGCGGCAACTCGCCAACGTCGTCAGCCACCTGGCGAATCCGCCGATGTCGCTTCCGGCCGACGTCGACGCCGTGCGGGCGGCGATCGAACGGCGGTGCGACGAGCTCCGGCCGGGGACGCCTCAGCCTCAAGGAACGCGGATGTGAGCGCATTTTTCGGCGGCGCCGGAGCGCTCTTGGGGTTTCTATCCGTGGCACTGGGCGCGTTCGCGGCGCACGCCCTCAAGGGTCGGCTGGCAGCTCACCTCGTGGACGTTTTTGAGACGGCGGTGCGCTACCAGATGGTGCATGCGCTGGCGTTGCTCGTCGTCGCGCTGCTCCTGAGGCAACTGCCTAGCGGCGGCGGCGCCACGCTGGCCTCCGGCTGGGCCTTCCTGGCGGGGACCGCAATTTTTTCCGGGACGCTGTACTTGTACGTGGCAACCGGCGCCCGCTGGCTCGGCATGATCACTCCTCTCGGCGGGGTGACGCTGCTGGCCGGCTGGGTCTGCCTGTTCATCTCGTTCGTCAGAGCCTGATGCCCGTGGCCGGCGATTGCTCTGAAGGCGCCCCGGGAAGCCCGCGACCGCTCTTCATTCACCGGCAGACGGTGCGGTTCCCCGATGTGGATCACGCGGGGATCGCCTTTTTCGGCGTGTTCTTCACCTACTGCCACAACGCCCAAGAGGAATGGCTCGCGGCGATTGGTTATCCGCTGCCGGAGCTGCTCACGGGCCGTGGAACAGGCCTTCCCGTGGTCCGCGTGGAGTGCGACTTCGCCTCACCCGCGCGGCACGGTG
Source organism: Candidatus Schekmanbacteria bacterium (assembly GCA_016188575.1). Classification (GTDB taxonomy): domain Bacteria; phylum CSSED10-310; class JACPHN01; order JACPHN01; family JACPHN01; genus JACPHN01. The sequence continues at coordinate 42,282 of JACPHN010000018.1, read as the reverse complement.
ATGTGCTCCGCATCGACGTCTTCGCGGAGCGGACCGGCGCCAAGTCGATCACGTTTCGCTATGAGCTGACGAACGAGACGGAGGCGCGCGCCGTCGGCGTCGTGCGGATCACTCAGGTTGCCGTGAAGATGCAGGAGATGCGCGCCATCCCGATTCCGGACTTTCTGCGGGCGGCGTTGGTTACGGCTGCGCGGGAAACGTCGTGACGCCTGGCATCACGACTCGGCGAGTGCTAAAATTTCCCGCGGTGTTTTCCGCGCGGCGAATCTCGATGCAAGGCGGCCACCACTCCTACGAAAGGACTCCCCCCAATGCGGCGATTCAAGACCAACGTGCTGACCAGCTTTGACGGTACTCAGATTCACTACGAGTCCAGCGGCGACGGCTTCCCTCTGGTGTGTTGCAACGGTATCGGTGTCTCTACCTTCTTCTGGAGCTACTTTCGGCGGCACTTCTCGGCGGATCACCGCATCGTGCTCTGGGACTACCGCGGGCACGGCAAGAGTGGAGTGCCGAGCGACCACGCGCGCACCAGCATTCAGGACATTTGCCGCGACCTGAAGCTCGTGCTCGATGACGAAGGAGTCGACCACGCCGTGTTTCTCGGCCACTCCATGGGCGTGCAGGTGATTTTCGAGTTCTATCGCATGTATCCGGATCTCGTCGCCGGCCTGGTGCCGGTATGCGGCTCCTACGGCCGGCCGTTCGACACCTTCCTCGGCTCGTCCTTCATGCACTGGCTCTTTCCGTTCGTGTACCACTTCGGAAACAATGTCCCGCAGCTCGCGGGCTCGATCTGGAAGACCATCCTGTATCCACCGCTCGCGTTTCAAGTCGCCCGGCTCGGCTTCGTAAACCACTGCATGGCGCCGCGAGACGACTTCGACAAGTACTTCGAGCATCTCGGAAGTCTGGACTTTCGCACCTTCGTGAATATGGCCCGCTATATGAAGGATCACACCTGCGAAGACATTCTCCCGGACGTCGCCGCGCCCACCCTCATCGTCGCGGGAGAGCATGACAACTTCACGCCGCACCATCTCTCGGAGCAGATGGCGCGGTTGCTGCCGGATGGAGAGCTGTTCACCATTCGCGGCGGCAGCCACGCGGCGTTGGTTGAGCAGCCGGACCTGATGAACCTCAAGATCGAGCAGTTCCTCAGCAAGAAAGTGAAAACCAACGGGGTGCGGGAGGCGCAGGCGGTCTGACGGCATGCGCCGTTCGCTCGCGCCGGCGCGGCGCCTGCCCTGGTATGGCGCCGTTTGCATCGCTCTGATTCCCTGCTCCGTCGCCCGCGCGGCCACCCCGCTCGAGCTGGCGGAGCATTGGGCACCCGCGGTTTATCACGACATGGACTACCAGGACGGTAATGAGAGCGACTACCGGCCAGAGCTCATCACGCGGTTCGACTTCGATGGCAACTGGCAGGGGAATGACAACTGGGAGCGTCTCTACGACTATCCCCAGCCGGCGTACCTCTATTGGGCATACAGCAGGTCTTCGACACACTGGTTCCTGACCTACATGATTTTTCACCCCAGAGACTGGTGGGAGTACTGCTTCATTGGCGACTGCCACGAAAACGACTCGGAGGGGGTGACCCTGTGGATTCGGCGCGACGGTACCGACTTTGGCGCCCTCGAGCTCATGCAGACGCAGGCTCACGGCGAGTGGTTTCAGTACTCCGACCTGCCACTTCAGGACGGAACCGACAATATTGACGGCCCCATCCTGTGGGATTCCGGGCACCCGCGGATCCTGGTGCAGTCAAAGGGACACGGCGTATGGGGTCACAACTACTGCGGGTACCTGACGTATTTCGAGTGCCTGTGGAACGACGACAGCAACGACTTTCCCGGAGGCGATGGTGCCGTGTACCGCTTTGACGCGGCGCGCGGTGCGGAAGTGCCCGACGGCGGCTACGACAAGGACGTCAGTTACGAGCTTATTCCGCTGACGGAGCTGTGGGAGCGCCGCTTCGACATCGGCGACGGGCACACGTTCGGGAAGTTCGGCAACTTCGACGGCGATACCTATGGCGAGGATTCGGCCTCGGCGCCGTGGGGCTGGAGCGCGGGCGCAGACGGCCAGCTTTCCGGCAGCGTTTTCTTTGATCCCGCTCTCGCCGCCAGCATGCAGCTCAGCGGTTGGGGGACAGGCAGCATCGGAGAGATGTCGCTGCTCTATGAGGACAACATCTATGGCGGTGAGGTGTATGGGGTCGTGCGGGACAGCCTCACGGGTGCTCCGGTCGCCGGCGCCGCGCTTACCCTCGAGGGACGCGGTAGCGCCGGGTACGCTGCTAGTGATGGGTCCTTCTCGCTGTTCACCCTGCCGGGGAGCTATGCGCTGCAGGTGCGGGCCGCGCTCTACGCGCCGGCGGTGGTCCAGGGCATCGAGATCGCCACGCTTGCGACCCGGGTGCCGCTGGAAATCGCACTGGTTGCGGTGCCTGAAGTCCCGCTCCGCTCGGCTGCACATCTGATGCTGGTGGTGGTGGCGTTCAGCATGGCAGCGCGACGGTCTGCGCGCGGCCGCCGGCAGGGCACGGTGCGGGGGGCCAGCGGCAACCTCGCGGCACTGGTCCTTACGGAATCTGGTGGCCGCCGCTGACGTTGATCTCCTGGCCGGTCACGAAGTCGGACAGAGGGGAGGCAAAAAACAGCACCACTGCCGCGACGTCGTCGGGGCTCGCGGGTCGCCCGAAGGGCAACGTGGCGATCATGCGCTCGCGCTGCGCCTTCGGTATGCCGAGGCCGTCTGCTTGCTCTTCCCGCGGCTGCGTCAGCCGCGTGTCCGTAAAACCCGGCGCGACAGCGTTGACATTGATGCGGAAGCGCGCCCATTCAGCGGCGATGGTGCGCGTCAACCCCACGTTCCCCATCTTGGCCGCCGTGTAGTTGGCCTGGCCGGGGTTTCCTCTGATCGCCGCCGTCGAATAGAAGTTGATGATCTTGCGGTGATACCGCACCTCACCGAGCTCCTCGAGCTCGCGTCTGGCGGTGTCGCGCATGTGCGGTGACGCGGAACGGATGCAGTTGAAGGTCCCGGTGAGATTGACAGCGAGGACGAAGCTCCAGTCCTCGTCGGTCATCCTGTGGATGACGCGGTCTCGGGTGATTCCGGCGTTGTTGACCAGAATGTCGACGCTTCCGGTGCGCGCGGCCGCCTGGGAGAGCATCGCATCGGTGAAGCTCGGGTCCGTCACGCTGCCGACGGCGGGTTCGGCCTTTCCACCCTGAGCGCTAATGATCTCCACCGTTTCCCGCGCCGGCTGCTCATCTACATCGTTGACGGTGACCACGGCGCCGTTCGCCGCCAACCTCACCGCGATGGCCCTGCCGATCCCCCGGCCGGCGCCGGTAACGACGGCGGTGCGATTCGCTACGAGCTCCATGGCTTTCTCCCTGGTCAGCGGTTTTCCGCCAGCGGATCCTCAAGCAGAAATCGCAGCAGACTGCGCACCGCGACTCCCGTGGCGCCTCGGGAAATCGTCCCCTCGACCGCATCCGAGGCAGCCGTGCCGGCGATGTCCAGATGCAGCCAGGGCGTGCCGTCGTTGACGAATTCGCGCAAGAACATGGCTCCGGCGATCAGCGCCGGCGGCTTCGGGCTGTCGGTCTTGATGTCCGCGAAGTGGCTCTTGACCCGCGGCATGTATGCCTCTTCGAACGGCATTTCCCAGAATCGTTCGCCGCAGCGCGCGCCGGCGTCGACGATGGCGCGCACGAGCCGCCGATCCGTGCCCAGAACGGGGGTGATGCGCGGCCCGACGGCGCTCAACGCCGCGTCCGTGAGCGTGGCGATGGTGATGATGCCGTGCATCTCGAGCTTCTGTTGCAGATACGTCAAGCTGTCGGCGACGAGCATTCGCCCTTCCGCGTCCGTGCTGAAGATCTCCACCGTCTTGCCTGACATGGAAGCGTAGATGTCGCCCGGCTTGAACGCCAGCGCATCCGGCATGTTCTCGGCGGCGACGATCAGGCCGGCGACATTGATTTTTGGCCGCAGGCGCCGCATCGCATCGAGCAACCCCACCACGACGCCCGCGCCCGTGAGATCGCGCTTCATCTGAAACATCCCCGTCGACGGCTTCAGCGACAGCCCCCCCGAATCAAAGGTCACGCCCTTGCCGACGATGCCCCAGAAGCGCGAATCGTCGCGGTTGCCGCGGTAGGAGACCAGGACAACGCGCGGCGCCTCCTTGGACCCCTTCGCGACCGCCCACACGAGATTCATGCGCTTGCGGCGAATATCGGTTTCGTCGAGCACCTCCACGACGAAGTCGTCGCCGCCGCCGATGACCGCCAGGCATTCCTTGGTCAGCTCGCGCGGCGTCATGACGTTTGACGGCTCGTTGCAGATGTCCTTGGAGATGTTGGCGGCGCGTGCCATGGCTTCACCGAGCTCGAGCGCCTTGCGGACGGCCTCGGCACCTCCCGCGTCGTCCACGTCCGCGGCCAGCATGTGCAGCTCGCACAGCACGGGATCCGAATGGGTGGGTACGTCCTCCGGGGATTCGACAAGGCCGGTCTTGTAGCGTGTGAAGCTATACAGGCCGAGATGCGTGGCTTCGACGTAGGCGGCAATGGTGTCCTGCAGGTGCAGCTCGACCTCGCGAGAAGGCAACAGGAAGGCGACGCGCGTGCAGCCGATGTCGCGCATGCCGCGCATGGCATCGGCAATGGCATCGCGAAGCGCGTCGATGCCCAGCTTCTCGGGTTTGCCGAGGCCTACGAGGAGCATGCGGAGCGCCGTGGTCCGGCCTCCGGTGTGCAGCAGGACGCGCTCGCCTTTACGGCCGCGAAACTCGCCGGTGGAGAGTATCCAGGAGAGCTCGGGGAGCTCATAGCCCGCGGTGAGGTTCGTGAGCCCAGGTGGGAGACCTTTGCCCTCCAGGCAGGGGCAGACGACCGCGCTTATCTCCATGGCCAGCGGATTCTGGCCCACCTGTAGCTCGAACTGCATGAAGAACACTCCTGGATTAGCCGCTTGTCGACATCGCTAGAGGGCCGGGCAGTGTACCACCGAGCCGGGTTGGCGCGCTACTCAGCAAGGGCGCCTAGATCCACCGGCCCGCGGGCGACTTTGCTCGGTTGCGCCCAGTCCGTGCCAAACGCATCCCTGGGACACGCCTGTGGCTGCTTCACCCCGTGTCGACATGGCGCAAGGTGCTCCTGTCGCTCGTCGGGCAGGGCGATCTGCCCTTCGATCCGCGCTACGTCAACCGCTCGGCGAGCCACCTCGCCATCGAGACCTCCGAGCCCTGCTGCACCATCGACGGCGAGGTGTTCCCCACCGTCGAGCGGCGCATCGAGGTGCGCCTCGGCCCGCAGCTCCAGATCGCCACCCTCGCGGCGCGCCGCCGCCGCCTCAAGCCGGCGCCGCAGGACGCGGAGTCCGAGCCGCCCGCGGGTTCCGTCACCGTCAATCGGTGAGCTCGTCCCGGCGAAACCTCGCTAGCTCGCCGGGACCGCGATAGGCGGTGTTGGATTTGCCGCCTGCGGCGACCCGGGCGAGGTCGCGAGCGATCTCGTCGACGAATGCGGGGGTCGAGCGATCGCTCAGCGGGCTGGCCACCTTGGCCATGATGAGAGCGGCTCGGCGACCGGCCTCTTGAAGCTCGATCGCGTAATAGAAATCCTCGTTCCGCTGGTCGTAGCTGTCGAACCTGGCCGTCCAGGATCGACGCGCATCGATCGCTCGGGGTTCGGGGAAATCGGGAAAGTCGGGGGACACGGTCCTCAACACTCCTTTCTTCGTTTTCTTCCTGTCGGCCCCTCGATCGCCCGCGCCGTGCGCTTCGGCGCGGGCGATGGCGGCTGCCAGCACCTTGACCCAGGCTTGCGCCTTGTTCTGGGGCTCTTTCAGCCACTTGCGGAGCTCTGCAAGGTCGATGACCCGTGCCCGGATCAGGCTGACTCCCCCCACAGTGACCAGGGCCTCGCCCGGCGTGAACAGCAGCCCCCTGAGGAGCGACTTCCAGAAATACTGGTGGACGCGCACGACGTCGGCGGCGTTGCGCGCCAGCCATTCCCCGTCGCGCCGGGCGAGGTCGCGGATCTGCTCCCACCGCATCTCGATCTTCTCGCTCGTGCGCTGCGTGAGCAATCGACGCACCACGTCCCGCGCTCGCTCGTGGAGGGGATCCGGTTCAAATCTCTGGATGACGCGCGCGATCAGCACGTCGAGCACCCGCCGGCAGTGCGGCGCGGTCGCCTCGGGCACGGGGTAGCCGCGCACCACTTCATCCGGCGCCGCCTCCTCGGCGAACTGGATCACCCTCTCGATGCCCGCGGCCCCGGGCACGGATTCAAACAGGAACAGCACCACTCCCCGCAGCCGCGGGTCGGTCTCTTGCAGTAGCTCGGCGGCCGCCTCCGAGAGCCGGTCCGCCTCGGGGAGGCCGAGGAGATAGGCATAGAGCCACACCAGCCATACGGCCGGACCCTCCCGTTCCCCATTCTGGAGATCGATCGGTGCCCAGCCGTCTGCGATTCGACGCACGACGTCGCGCAAATCGGTGCAGGATCCGATCTGGAGCCCGTTCAGCTCCACCGGGAGCGCCGGCGCGGGGTGCCCTGCGCAGCGCCAGGGAAGCACCGGATCGGTGAGCGGATCGAAGTCCGGATCCTCCATCGAGTGCCCGACCGTCTCGAGCCAGGCGGTGCACCGGCAGACGTAGAGCCGGTCGCTGGTGCGGCCGGGCGTCGTGCGCTTCATGTACGGGAGCGTTCCCCAGTCCTCGGCCGCATAGAGCTCCGCGAGGTGGTTTCGCGCGTCACCCTCGCAGACCACCAGCGGCTGCTGGCGCACCCAGCTCTCGCATTGGCGGCAGCGCAGGCGGTTGCATCCAATCCCGGCGTACACCGCGGGGTGCTGGTACTCCGCGGGATCGGTGGGAACCCGGGAGCCCCCTCCGATCACGCTGCCGCCGTCCCCGCAGAAACGGTCGCCCGTCACGCCGTCACATCGTCCCGAGGAGCGTCTTCACGGCCGAGCTTCTCGATGCGATCCCGGAAGGCCGGGTTCGATTCGAGATCCGTAAACACCTGGTCCACGCCCTTGGAGTAGCTCTCCACGGACTGGATCTCCTGGCCGATCAAGCTGAGCGCCTTGTCGCACTTGTCTATAGGAAGTTGGACTTTGCCGTCTCACGACCGATAATCTAGGCCGAACGGCGCTACCTGTCAAGAGGCGCCCCCCCCCAAAAAAATCGCGCAATAATCGCGATTCTGGACGGCCGCTGGAAAGAAAAAGCGCCCATCACGGGAAGGACAAGAGAACACGCGCCCATGGACAACATTCAATTTCACGGCCATCCTGACGCAGCCCAATCGATGCGCAGGCAAAAGACCTTCTGGATATGCCAATCTGAGGTCGAAAGAGCAGTCGCCGACCTTCACGCAGCGACTGAACCTCGGTAGCTAACGCAACGCTACCGCGTCAGGAACTTCGGGCGCGTGATAGCGCGGCGGTGGCGGATCGACGTGCTTCCAACCGATGTGCCGGAGGATCTTGGGGATCACGCGGCTCATGAGGGGAGCCCGCTGTGCGCCGCGGCTCAGTCCTGCGAGACCCTGGCCGCGTGGAAAAACCCGTGAATGCGCTCCGCGGTCGGACGATCGATTCCGGGCACGGCGCGCAGCTCGTCGACGGAAGCTACCTGCACGGCACCGGCGCTCCCGAGGTGAGTGAGCAGCGCCTGGCAGCGCTTGGGGCCGACGCCAGGGATCTGCCTCAACGCGGAGCGCAAGGATGTGTCACCCCGCAGCTTCCGATGATAGGTAATGGCGAACCGATGCGCCTCGTCGCGCACCCGCTGCAATAGCCGCAGCGCGCTCTCCGAGCTTTCGTCGGCGGCCAGCACCCGCGCCGCCTCCACGCCCGGCTTGAAGATGCGCTCGCCGGTGCGCATGCGCTCGCTACCGGATCCGCGTGCTCGGTCCTTGGCGATGGAGAGCACGTCAACGGCTTCAATGGCCTCTTCGGCGAGCACCGCGCAGGCCGCCGCCAGGTGGCCTGCGCCGCCGTCGATCAGGATGAGGTCGGGGGGCGGTCCCCCCTCCTCCCGCAACCGCCGATACCGCCGACCGACGATCTCCCGCATCATCTCGTAGTCGTCCACCCCCTCGACGTGTTGAATTCGGAACCGGCGATAGTCCTCGCGTTTTGGCCTTCCGCCCTCGAACACCACCATGGAGCCGACGGGCGAAGCGCCCTGAAACGTCGACACGTCGAAACATTCGATGCGATACGGCACGCGGTCGAGCTCGAGAATCTCGCGCAGCTCCAGCAGCACCTCTTCACTCTCCGGCGCCTCGCCACCGCCGAGCTCCGCCTTCATCGCCAGATTCTCCTCGACCAGTCGCAGCAGCCTGACCTTGCGCCCTCGCTGCGGCACGTGCAGCACGACCTTGCCGCCGCGCTTTTGCGTGAGCCACGCTTCGAGCAGCTCCGCTGATTGCGGCCTTTCTCGCAACACGACCTCCGGTGGGACGAAACGCCCGGTGCGGTAGTACTGCTCGACGAAGGCGCCCGTGACTTCGCTCCGGGTGCCGCCTCCTTCGCGGTCGCTGACGCGCGAGCGGTAGCGGCCGACGACTCGCCCCTGACGCACGTGGAACACCTCGACGACCCACGCCTTGGTATCCGCCTGCACGAGCCCGACGATGTCGGCATCCTCCTGTTGCACGCTGATCATGTCCTGTCTTTCGGAGAAGGACTGCAGCAACAGCAGCTTGTCGCGAAACTCCGCCGCACGTTCGAAGGCGAGCGCCTCCGCTGCCTCGGTCATGCGGCTCTCGAGCATCTTGACGACCGCAGCGGTCCTGCCCGCGAGGAGCTCGCGCGCCACGGCGACGTGCTCGGCATACCCCTCCGCGCTCTGCAGCCTCGCGCACGGCGCCTCGCACTGGCCAATCTGAAAGTACAGGCAGGGCCGCTTGACGGTGGCAAAGATGCCATCCGAGCATTGCCGGATGGGAACAATGGCGTGAATCAGCCGCAGCGTCGCCCGCAGCGCGCTGGCCGATAGGAACGGGCCGAAATACTGATTGCCGTCCTTCTCCACGCGGCGCACGACGTTGATGCGCGGGAACGCGTGGCTGGCGGTGAGTTGGACGTACGGGTACTGCTTGTCGTCGCGAAGGATGATGTTGAAGCGCGGCCGTTTCTCCTTGATGAGATTGGATTCGAGGGCGAGCGCCGCGAGCTCATCATCGGTGGTAATGATCTCGAGGTCCGCGATGTGCTGCACGAGCGAGCGCGTTTTTTCGGAGAGCTGCTCCGGGCTGTGAAAGTAGGAGCGCACCCGCGCGCGCAGATTGGCCGCCTTACCTACGTACAGAACACTGCCGCCGCGATCGAGGAACAGATACACACCAGGGCAACGTGGCAGGGTGGCGAGGCGGTCATCTAACAGCGCCATGCGCTTACCACCTGGAGTAATGGTCCTCCGTTACGCCGAAGATGTTGTCGAAGCCATGTCGCACCCCATCGTTATCCACGGCGTGGCCGCGGAACAGCCCGAAGGTCTGCAGCAGGTTCGAATTGACCACGAGCAGGTTCACCTGTTCGCGCCGAAGGCCGACCGGCAGGAACCGGAGGCTGATGCGGCCATCGTCGGAGCGAATCGTCCACGAGCTCATGGGATTGCCATGGTCGAAGGAAAACCGGCAGGTGGCGATCGGCATCCGGCGTCCCTCGATCCAGACCGCGTTCTCGGTGACGCCGTTGGCGGCTTCGTTGATGCCGCGCGCGAGATTGAAGCCGATGATGCGACCGCGCGCGTCGAAGCCAGCGGCACTTGCCCAATTCCACGTGGTCACGCGGGTCGAATACGCGGTCGTCCAGTCGACGCACGCGAGCGCTTCTCCGGCGCGCACCGGGAAATGCTCCTTGCCGAGGAACACGCCGCCCGAGGCGGGAGCTCCCACCGCCTTGAAGGTGAAGCTGGGGCGGCCGCCACCGAGATCCGATACCAGGTTGAGGGCCTCCGAGGACCAGCTTGGCAGCTCGCTCACGACCAGGCTCGCCCGCAACCGCAGCGAGGATTTTCTGGCGTCCACCGAGATTTCCCGCACGTGCCGCACGCAGTCGCTGGCGAAGCGGACGTTCATGAATGGCGTAGAAAATGAGGTCTCGCCGCTGTCGGGCCGGCCGCCGTAGGTGGTTCCGAGTGCCAGCGGCGCCACCGCGGAGAACTCTTCGTAGCGCTTCTCCTCCTTGAGGTAGACGTATGCAAAGGCGGCGCTGACAAAATGGAGCGAGACGGCGCCGATGCCCATGAAGAGCGATGGCGAGGTGACGGAAACGAACTGCCAGTGTTTGAGTCGCAGCTTGCGCAGGGCTCTGCCAAGCCAGGAAAACGGCACGATCGTCGGAGGATCGGCGAGCCACGGTCCGAGATCCGGGACTCTGGCGTCCGCAACGTCTCTGGCGTCGAGCGGCCGGTCGCGCAGGCCGGGCTTCAGGGGAGCGGCGGCCGGAGCTACCATTGGCTGACGTCCGGAGGTGTCCACGTCGACTGCGGGGGCACGTACGGTTGTGGGGCGCTGCTCGCGGGGGGCGTCGGCCGGCGCCGCTCGAGCACGACGAAGGCGAGCGCCATCGCCACAAGCGGGGCGGTCGCGTACGCAATGCCATGTGTGGCGTAAGCGAACCGATCCTGAAGGTTCTCGACGCCCACGAACAACTGAATGAATAGTGCGCCCACGGTGGACGCGGTGCCTACGGAGGCGAGCAGGCGGCGGAGCCAGAGCGCCCTCGTGCCGACCCCGCCGAGCAGCGCGTGATCGCTCAGGGTGAACACGACGTAGGCCGAGCCATGGCAGAACAGGACGCCGAGGGCGAACAGCGCGATCAACACCGCTTGCTCGATGGAAGCGGACACCGGCGGCATGAGCCGCGCTCCCCCCGCCAGGAGCCGACCCTGACCAGCGAGTACCGCCACCACCGAAAACGCGGCGCCGACACCGATGATGGCCAACGGCGTGGCCCACGGCGGGCGCGCCCAGCCCGAGCGGGAGCCGAGGAGTACCGGTTGTCTAGCCAAGGATGTGCTCCATGGATGTGCCGCGCCGCAGGCGCGGAAGGCGTTGCGAGGAATGGCCGGGGCGATCGCTCTGCCTCTCTTCCGTAGAGCCGTAGGCAGCGCTTGTCAAGCGAGCCTGCCAGCCCTATCCACCACCGGTTCGATATCGACGCGACAGCGCCCCGCCGTCCGGTTGCAGGGGAAGGTGAAGTAAGGAGTCTTCGTGATGCGCGTTCCACTCAGCATGTAGTCGAACCGGCGGCGGGTTCAGGCTGCCCCGGCCGGGCGCGGCATGCGGGCGGTCGGTCTCCCGTCGGGCTATAGTGGGAGCAGGAATCGCAAATGGCTTTCCCGGAGACTGTGCGATGTCTACATATCCAGAGCTCGCGACTGAGCGCTACGGCGCCGAGCTGGCGGCGGCGCGGCGGCTCGCGTTTCGCGCCGGCATCATCCTGCTGCGGATGCGCGACCGCATCGCCTCCGACGCGAGCGCTGTCTGGGCAAAGGACAACGCCGAACCCGTGACTGCTGCCGACGTCGCCGCCAATCGGTACATCGTCGAGGCGCTCAAGGCATCCTTCCCCGAGGATGGCGTCGTCGCCGAGGAGTCCGCGGACATCTCCGAGCTCGAGCGCGATCGCGTCTGGTTCGTCGATCCGCTCGATGGAACGCGCGAATACCTGGATGGTCGCGACGACTACGCCGTGATGATCGGTCTGGCTGTGGCCGGATCGCCGGTCGTGGGGGCAGTCTTTCAACCGCAACCCGGGCTGCTCTCCTGGGCCATGCAACGCCAGGGGGGCATCGAACGGTACGAGGTCGACGCCTCGGCTACCGAAGACGCGCCGCTCCCCGCGCCGCTCGACACGTTCCCGCTGCAGGTGAGCACCGTGTCGCAACCGGAGCGCATGACTCTGGTCGTGTCGCGATCGCATCGCTCCGACGCAGTATCGGCGATCGCCCAGCGCCTGGGAATTGAGTCCGAAGTCCGCCGCGGGAGCGTCGGCGTGAAGGTCACGATGCTCGCCTGCCGGCATGCCGATCTGTATCTTCACCCGTCATCCGGTACCCGGCTGTGGGATACCTGCGCACCGCACGCCATTCTCGTGGCGGCGGGTGGCATGCTGACCAAGCTCGACGGCTCGCCCATCGTCTACGGCGGGCTCCTGGAAGTGAACAGGGCCGACGATATCGGCTCGCCGATGCTGCGTCTGCACAATCGCGATGGCTTTGCGGCGACCAACGGCCGCGCCCATGACCGCGTTCTCCAGGCGGCGCGCCAGGTGCTCGAGGAGCGCGCAGCGCGCGGGCGCTGAGCTGCCCCGGCGCTGCTTCTGTCCGGGCCAACCCCAACCTGACTCTCAGCGCAGACTCGACGCCAGCGTCTGAAAATCCGCTGTTCGCTCCAGTGCGCTCAAAGCGCCAAGCAACGCTTCCGGCGGAGCCACCAGCCGCCGGCTGCGGAGGCTCAGCCAGCCGCCGGTGCTGGTCACGCGGGCCGCGAGTTTCCCGTCCGCGCGAAAAATCTCGTTGCGCATCATCCACCGGCTGCCGTCATTCGCCAGCGCGGCGACCGCAAGCGTCACGTTCACCGTTTCCAGGAGCCCGACCTCCCTGGAGTACTCAACTTCATCCTTCATGATCACCGGGCCAATCTCGAGCGCCACGAACTGCGACATCGGGAAGCCGTTTGCCGCGAAATACATCATGCGCGTGTCGGCCGACTTGTCCAGAAACGCGGTATTCTTCATGTGGGAGTTGAAATCCATGTCCGCCCAACCAGCCACAAACGTCTTTTCGTACATGAGAAGCCTCGCATGGGAGTGAGCCAGGCGTTAGCGGAGAAAAACCGTCGCGGGGGCGCCCCGGCGTGCCCTCCGCGCCCGTCGCACCCGCAGCGCGGACAGGGCGATGCCGATGATGATTGCGTGAAGTGTCGCGTCCCGGCCCGTGCCGATGGGAACCGCCCCAGGTGCGCTGCCCGTCGCCGTCGCCGTCGGGGTCGCGGTGGCGGTCCCTGGTAGCGCCGGGGAGGCCGTCGCGATGGCCGTCGACGGCACCGTCATGGTCGCGGTCGGAGTGGCGCTGGCGACCGGCGTGCGCGTGGGCGTCGCTGTCACCGTCGCCGTCGGGGTGACGCTGATGTCGGTACGAAAGGCACCGCGCCCGTGCGTGAAGGCGAACAGCCGCACCCTGCCGCCGGACTGCTGCACCGCTAGCGACTCCGTGACCACGTTTGCGAAACCCGTGTTCTCGACCATCCAGGAGGTCCCGCCATCAAGAGTCACATAAACGCCAAGGTCTGTGCCGACGTAGAGCTGATCCGGAATCTCGGGGTGAACGGCGAGGGTGTGAGCCGGCACGTCCGGGAGCGCCGTGTCTCCAGAACCATCGATGACGGCCCACTCGCCGCCACCATTTGTCGTGCGATAGACGTGGCCAGCGCCAAACCGTGAGTGGGTGACGTACATGACGTCCGCGTCGTTGGGATCGATGGTGATCCACGAAATGCGGCTGCCCGGCAAACCTGCCGATACGTCGCTCCACGCCGGCGCCGCATCCATCGCATTTGCGGAGCGGTAGACGATGCCGCTCGATGTCGCCATGGCCGCGATCGCGTCGTTGCCGGGCGCCACCGCCAGGGCGGTGACGCGCCCGCCGCCGGGAAAGGTCCCGGCCTGTTCCCACTGCGCCCCGGCATTCGTCGTCCGCCACGGCTTGTACCCTCCCGTCCACAAGATCTGCGAGTTGTTCGGGCTCATGGTGAAGGGATTGATGAACAGACCAGTATCCGAAATGCCTGTCGTCGCCGGTTTGAACGAGCTACCACCATTGGTCGACTTGACGATGGAGATGTCCGTGGTCTCCGCGTACAGGACGTCCGTGTTCGTCGCGTCGACCGCCACATAGCCGCCGTCTCCGCTGTGCACTCGCCGCCAGTCGTCGGCACCATCAGCGTCCGTTCCGAGCACCGTGCCATTGTCCTGCGTGCCACCGAAATACGTTCGCCCGTCGGGGAACGGTACGCCGTGATAGAACTGCGTAGCGCCGTAGCCGTTGTTCAGATTGGTGTATTCGACGTCGGCGAGTCCAAAGATGTTGCAGTCAAAGGTGCTGTCGGTCGCCGCGAGTGCGTTCCCTGAGCGGAACAGCCCGCCGTCGTTCGCGAAGTACACGGTAGTGTTGGCCGCGCCGTCATAGCCGGGGTGAAAGACGATCAGGTGCTGGTCAGCGTGCGCATACGAGTTGAAGAGCACCTCGATCAAATACCAGTAGCTCGCGTGGCGAATCGTCGCGCCTCCGTCATCGGAGCGAAAGAGGTCGATGCCGCCCAGCCACAAACGGTTGGCGTTGACCGGATCCACCGCGAGCGCCAGGTCGTACCAGCCCTGATTCGACCCCGAAAAGCACACGTTGTCGAGCCAGTTGAGGCCCGCCGCGGCACCGCCGTGCCGGAGTGTCCAGCTCGCACCGGCATCGGTCGAGCGAAATAGCCCCGCCGCCGCCCCATCCGTGTCGGCAACCGCCGCATATATCGTGTCGGGAACCGACGGCGCGTAGGCAAGCACCGTCCGACCCACCGCAACCCCCGCCGAGGTCGAATCCAGTACGCGCGTCCAGCTCTCGCCCCCGTCTGTCGAACGGTAGACGCCATCCGACACGAAACTACCACTCGTGGCCAGCACCAGGTCGGGTGAGCGCGTCGGGTGCACGATGACCTCGAGCAAGCCGGCGGAAGTCGCGGCGGCGGCGTCGCGGGCGGCGGAGGCGGGGCCAGCGACCCTCGCGCTGGGGTTCTCCAGCGCGTTTGTCCACGAGACCCCACGGTCGGTGCTTCGCTGCAGACCGGCGCGGGTGGCCGCATACAAGGTTGAGGGGTCGTTCGGGCTCTGGGCAAGGCGATTGACGTACTGAAAAGCTGTGGTCGCAGTCGCTTCCAGGCGCTGCCAGGAGGCGCCGGCATCGGTAGAGGCGAAGATGCCGGCACCGCGGATGGCGTCGGCGTTGTAGTAGCCTTCACCTGTGCCGGCGTAGAGCCGGGTGGGGTCCGCGCGGTCGATGAGCAGCGAGCTGACCGCGAGGTTGGGCAGGAAATCGTCGAGGGCGCGCCACGAGTCGCCGGCATCGGTGCTTTTCCAGATCCCCCCGCCGACGCTGCCGGCGTACAGTGTCGAGGGCAGGTCCAGTCGGATAGCCAGCGCCCGCGTGCGACCGCCGACGTTTCCGGGCCCGAGCGCCTCCCAAACCGGCCCGCTCCGCCCCGGCGCCTGCGCTGCGGGTTCGAGGCGCGCGCCGGTGCCGCTTGCGTAGCGGGTCATACGGGCGCTGTGGGCCATTGCCGCTCGATAGCGCGTGACGTCCAGAGACTCGCCGGGAGGGACGCGCTTTTCGAGGTAGAAGGCCAACGCTTCCCGGGGCTTGTCATGGGGCGCGGGAGGCCGCGCCCGTCTGGCGGCGATGCGCCGAGCGACGAGGTCTTGTACGTCCTGGGTTACTCGAGTCCGCGTGGCGGACCGCTCCGGCGGCGCCGCTCCCCGGGTCGGGCAGGCCCCGAGCGCCAGTCCCAGGATGGCGGCGATGAGCGCCGCGACCGCGCGCCAGCGCGGGAGCTTTTCGAGCGCGTTGAGCATGCCGGGCAGCGTAGCGCGGCTGCACGACCGGCGCGAGGCCAGGCTGGCGCCCTGAATCCACGGCCTGGCCGGCGCGTTTTCCCCCGCCTCCGTCCCTACCCACCGCAAGCGGGGGAGGTGAGGGATAGGCAGCAAATCCTATTCCTGCATTGCGGTCTCGACAAGGCCTTGAAAGAGGTGGCGGCAAACTTCACGGCGCTGTACGAGAAGGTAGGCGACTCCGCAATCGCGGACCGCGTTGTGGCCTGCCGTCCCTGGGTGCGGGCAAGGGTATCGGAGATGTTCGGCGCAAAAACGCTGTCCTACCTTATCCGGACTCCTGGGAGAGGGGAGGGAAAGAGAGGGGCGCATGGACTCGTGAAAGGAGCGAGCTCGTGAACGGTGGCACCGGATCCTCTTGGGGGCAGATCGCCAAGGAGGTCGCCAATCTCGCGGCGGTCGGGATTCACTTGGTGGTGTGTACCGTGATCGGTGTGGCGATCGGTTACTACCTCGACCAGTGGCTCGGCAGTGCTCCCATCTTCCTGCTCCTGTTCATGCTCCTGGGCGTGGTCGCGGGGTTTCGCAACGTCTGGCGGCTCACCAGCCGCGCGCGCAAGTGAGGTCTTGCAACTGTCACGCATTTCGGCTAGTCTTTGGCCAACTTTTTCACGGAAACTAATAGTTCGAGGAAGCGAAGGCAGTGAGCGGGGCGGGCACCGAAAAGGCGCTTCAGCGCGTCGGCAGCGTGGCGGTTGGGTATGCGCTCATCGCCGCGCTGGGGGCCCAGCTTGCCGGCCACGTGCCGCTGCGCAACGGCATCCTTCTCGGTAGCGTTCTGGCGGGAGGTTCCTTCTGGATTTCCATGCGGATCCTTGCCAGGGTTCTGCACCGCGACTTTGCCGTGCGGATCTTTTTCGCTTCTAATGCGGTCAAGATGTTGGCGCTCGCCGTGATTCTTGGCGCGGCGGTGCAGCACCCCGCTGTTCACGCGCTCGGCTTGTTGCTCGGGCTGTCGTCGATTGTGGTTGGCGCATTCGCGGAGGCGGCGCGGATACTCATTGGGGGCATGCAGTGGCAGGAATCGAACATACCGCAGAGGTAACCGTCCTCGTCAACAAGCTCGTTGGAGCGCCCGTGGCCACGCTTCTGCAGGCAATCGGAGTACACCACGATCCGCACATGCCGATCCCGAACCATGTCGCGGGCACCTGGGTCGTGATGCTGGGGCTGGCCGCCTTTTCCTATTTCGCCGGCAAGCGCCTGCAAAAGACGCCGCGGGGGCTGCAGAATGTTCTCGAGCTTTTCATGGAGTTCATCTATAGTCTCGCTGATGACGTCATCGGCCACAAGGGCCGGCGCTATGTGCCGCTGCTCGCGACTCAGGCGGTCTTCATCGCGGTCGGCAGCGCCATCGGCCTGGTGCCGTTTTTCTCTTCGCCGACTGCCAGCCTCTGCACGACGGCGGCGCTCGGACTGGTGGTCTTTGTCTTCTACAACGCGGAAGGAATTCGCGCGCACGGGCTCGGTGCCTATCTGGCGCACTTCGCCGGCCCCAAGCTCGCCTGGTACATGTTTCCCATCCGGATGCTCATGGTCCCAATCGAGCTCGTCAGTCACTGCGCTCGGCCCTTCAGCCTGGCGCTGCGGCTTTTTGCGAATATCTTCGGGGACGATGTCATCCTGGTCATTTTGTTCGGTTTGGTCGGGCTGTTCGTGATTCCTGTGCAACCCTTGATGTTTCTCGCGATCTTCAAGGCATTCGTGCAGGCATACATCTTCGTCATGCTGACGTCTGTTTACCTTGGCGGGGCCGTGGCGGAGGAGGAACATTAGAAAGGGTTACCGGACCGGTAGCCGGTCCGCGTGCCTGGCCGTGTCGCAGTCGCGGCTCATTGTCAACCGTTTCCGCGCGAAGGAGACGTGCTCGCTGTCATGCAGAAAGGGGTATTTGAGATGAAACGATCGCAGTCGCTCTCTTCGGTGGTTGCGCTGGCTTTGTCGGTTTTCGCCGTTCTGGCCGCTCCCGCGTTGGCATTTGCCGCTGATGGCGGTGCCGCCATGGGAGGGCGAGACTGGTTCCTCGTGGCGATCGTGGTGACGTCGGGGTTTGCCCTGGCATTCGCCGCGGCGTTTGGCGCGCTCGGTCAGGGAAAGGCCATCGCCCAGACGGCCGAGGGGATTGCCCGCCAGCCCGGCGCCTCGGGAGACCTGTTCCGCACGCTGATTCTGGGTCTCGCCTTTATCGAGTCTCTGGTGCTGTACGTCCTCGTGGTTGCGATGATCCTCTTCTTCGCCAACCCATTTAGCTCGGTGTACGGGTTATAGGGACGTGCGCGTCGCTCTCGGCAGCGATCACTCCGGATTTCAGCTCAAGGAGTGCCTCAAGCCGTGTTTCGGGTCGCTGGGCATCGAGCTCAGCGATCTCGGAACGGCGACGGAGGCGCCGTGCGACTACCCCGATTTCGCGCGCGCGGTTGCGCGGGCAGTTGCCTCGGGAGAGGCGACCTGGGGCGTGGTGCTCGACGGCGCCGGTGTCGGAAGCTCCATCGCCGCGAACAAGGTTCCCGGAATCCGCGCGGCCCTGTGCAACGATCCTGTCAGCGCTCGCAACGCCAGGAGCCACAATGACGCCAACGTCCTGGTGCTTGGCGCCCGTATCGTCGGCATCGCAGTCGCCGAGGAAATCGTGCGCGTCTTCGCGTCCACTCCCTTCGAAGGCGGTCGTCATCAACGCCGAATCGACAAGATCTCGGCGCTCGAAACGCGGTCCGTTGCTGTGCATGGCGGCGCCGAGGCTGACGACCAGCTTTTGGCGACCATTGTGCGACTGGTGATCGAGAGCCTCGCGGAAAGTGGGGCGATTTCGCTCTGCGCACCACCTCAGACGCCCGCGGGGCAAGTGCCCGCGGGGGGGCCACCCGCCCCTGCCGCGGCTGCCTTGCCCACGGCCGCGGAGCCGCTTCCGAAGACACCCGCCCTTGTGGCCGTCCCGCCCGCCACGGTGCCGGCCGCAGCGCCGCTCACAGCGACCATGCCCAATCGGCGCTTCTGGACCGAAGCGGACGTGGCCGCGCAAATCGACATCGCCGCCGGGACCATCCACATTCCGGCGGGCGTCCGGATTACACCGCTGGCTCGCGACTACCTCCGCGAGCGGCGCGTCACACTCGTTTGATCATCTATTGGTCAGCCGGTCCGAAACCCCGCCCTTCACGGCGATTCGAGCCGGGCGAGCTGACGCCATCCCGAGCGCAGTGATGACGCTGCCACGCCGACCGCGACTGGCACCTGCAGAGCGACCGAGGCGAAAGATCCCCAGCCGATCAGCCAACGCGCTCCCGGAATATGCTCGGGCACCAGGCGCACCAGGTCCGGAACAGCCAGGAAGACGGTCATGGCCGTGATGATCGCCATGCCCGCGACCATGAACAGGATGCCGCCGATAGAGAACGCGAGCTCGCTGGGATCGCCGACCCGAAACCGCGGATGACTGGCGCCGAGCCCGACACTCAGACCGCCCAGCGCGACGGAGGTCAGCACGCCGGTCAGTACGGCGCGCATCGCAAAGTCAGCGCCGGCGTCCAGCGCCACGCAGGTACTGGCCGTCAGGATGAGAGCGAGCACGATCACGGGAAGGGTGTTCCAGACGAACTTGCTCCACAAATACCGGCGGGGGAGAAGCGGGCTCGTGCGCACCACCCAGTGGGCGTCACCTTCCAGACTCACCGCGGTGAGGCCGAACCGAAGCAGGACGGCCGCTCCAATAAAGCCTGCTCCAGCCGTCCCCACGTAGACCATGTCGTGCTGGTAGTCGTAGAGCTGATGCGGGAGGCTGTAGAAGTTGAGCACAAATAGAAACACCAGGGCCAGGAGGATGAATGCCTGTGACCACTGCGCCGAATCGCGGACGAAGGTGCGGAGCTCCCGGAGCAACAGCGAGGACAACGCCGCCATGCGCGGTGGATGCCGAGAGGGGATGAAGAGGCCGGCGTCGACGGTGGCGTAGGTAACGCGGTCGTCGCTTGCTTCCGTGCCCGACCGACCTGCTCCTGACACCGAGCGATGGTAGCCGGCGAGGTACAACCGACCACCGGCGACGTACGCAAGCGTGATCAGCGTCCCGCTCAGCATCAGCAGGGCCACCGTCCAGCGCCCGGCGCCGGAGCCGTCGATCAGCCCCATGACCGCTTCCATCGCCCAGGTGCTCGGCAGCAAGACCGGCTCCGGCACGCGCATGCCTTCGAGATACGTCGTCAGCGCCTGCATGCCAATCTGGTTCACGACGTCGGCGGGCTGCATCAGGCGAACGGCGACGATGAGAGCGATGGCGAACAGCAGTCCGGTAAGGCCGAGCATTTGCCGCGTCCGCCGCGCCGGGAGGAAACGCATCAGCAGCACGGAAAGCGTCACGCCGGCTGCCCACGGAGCCAGAACGAATAGGCCCACGATGAAAGAGACCCCGGCAAAATAGAATGGCTCGGCGTCCAGCGCCACTCCGTAGGCGAAAAAGACGGGCAGCCCAAAGACGACGACCATCCACGACGAGGTCAGCAACGTCTGCACCGCCTTGGACCAGAACACCGCCTGCACGCGGATCGGGGATGACAACAACAGCCACAAATCCTCGGATAGATACAACGCCGAGAGGGAGCCGACAATGTTCGAGTAGGTAAGCATCAAGAGAAACAGAAGAAAAAGCATGCTGGTAAGCTTCGACAACAACACGAGTCGGAGCCCGCCGAGAGATTCCTGAGCGAGAATGTAGGTGACCAGGCGGTCCGTAAGCACGAACGAGAACAGCGCGAACGAAACTGCCAGAACCAGAGCCAGCGCCACGCGCACGAGGCGGTCGCCGTGGAGGTCCTGCAGCAGGTTCTTGAACGCGAGGCGTTGCACTGAGGCCACATGACGGAGCTCTCGGAAGGTCGAGCTTGACGGAGTCACGGGGCGGCGCTCGGGAGCGAAGGGCGCCTCCAAGCTGAGGGCGTCGGTCATGGGAGGATTCCAGGTGGGTGTTACTGGGACCAGGCCGGGGATTGGTCTGGAGGACGTCTGGCCGCGACACGCTGGTGCCCGCGGCAGGTGCATTGACTACGTACTATCACGAAGTCGGGCTCAACTACCAGCGGGAGGGTGCACTGAATCCACCGCATGTTCGCCGTCGACGCGACTGCGCCCCCTCCGAAACTGGCGCCAGCAAACGAGAATAGCTACAATCCATAAGAGCGCTACAGACATCTGCAACAACCCGTAACCATGGGAGGCTGCTCCGTGCGATGCGTCCAACACTCGTCCCGCATGCTCCTGGCCAGGCGGGCACTGCCGGCGATTTTCCTGACCGCTTGTCTGGCGACCCTTGGCGTCCGTTCGATGGCCGCTGCGGACGTCTATCGCTGGGTGGACGAGACTGGAAAGACCCACGTCTCGAGTAGCCCGCGCGAGGCTGCAAGCGGTGATTCGGACCGGCGCACAGTGAGCACCTATGGCGCGCAGGCGAAACAGGTCGAGACGGCTCATGCCAGCCGGGATGCCGAGTCGGTGAAACGCCGTGCGCGCGTCGAGGCGATCTCCGAGGCGCTCGGGAAGCTCGGTGCTGGAGGAAACAGCGACACCGGCGCCGCTTTGGCGACGGGTCTGCAGGTGCTGGAGAGCCTGCCGGGCGGCACCGCCGGGCAGGAGGCGCTCGGGGGCCTGGACGTGCAGCAGATCAGCGACGTGATCCTGCAGCTCCTGAATGATCCTGAGGTTGTGCGCCTCAGCAAACAGATGATCGACGATGGGGTCACTCCGGCCATCCTCATGGAGCGCTATCAGCAGTCCGGTGAGGATGCCGTCATGGAGCTCGTACCCGCCGAGTTGCGCCAAAAAGTCAGCACGGCCGTCTCCAAGACCGTCCCTGGAGTCGAATGATGCGGATCAATAACGAGTTCACCTTCATTCGAAAGCGCTCGAGTGTCTGGGTCAGATTCGAGCAGGAGCACATTACGGCGGCCGTTTTGCGCGCCGCCGCCGCGATCGGCGGTTTCCGCAATGACTTTCTGCTCGGCGCGCGTCACCGGTTTCCGGCCTCATTCACGGCCGCGTACGTCGATCCCTCCGGCGCGCTGCTCCCTGATGACAAGATTGCCCAAATTGTGTCCGATCTCGCCATCCACATGCTCAATTTCAAGATGGGCATCAGCGAGACTCAGCACCCTACGATCGAAGAGATTCAGGATGCCGTCGAATACGCGCTCTACGCATCCGGCCTCGTCGACACCTACGAGGCCTACCGAACCTACCGGTGGGGGCGGACGAAACTGCGACAGGGCGAGATCAAACTCGAGGAGTTCATTGCTACCGGGCAGCCCATGAACATCGTCGAGAAAATCGAAAACTTCAATCGCGATCAGAGCTGCGGGTCGATCGAAGAGCTTAACGAGATCGTGAACACCGGCAGGTTCGCCCAGGTCGTCGAGGCTGGGGTCGCGGCTTTCGAGCAGGATCTGGACGCCCTTGTAAAGCGGGTTGCAGAGCGAATGCCGCTGCTGTTGATCGTCGCCGGCTGCTCGTCGTCCGGAAAGTCGACGACCGCCTGGCTACTCGAGCAGCGCCTGGCGCGCGAGGGCATCGAGTGCTCGCGCATGGAGCTGGACCACTACTTCCTGGACTACATGAACCACCCGCGCGATCGCCACGGCGACTTCGACTATGAAACGCCGCAAGCGCTAGATCTGCATCAGATCAATAACGACGTACAACGATTGCTGAGCGGCGAGAAGGTCACGCCCGATATCTACGATTTCGAGGCCGGAGCCAAGCGACCTGGCAGCGTCACCTACTCGTTGGAGGGTGGCAAGCTGCTGCTCCTGGACAGCCTGTATGGGGCCTTTCCGCCCATGACGGCCTGTGTGCCTCGGGACGAGAAGATGATCCTGCATATCGAGGCGCTGCACACGATCAACGAAAAAGCGGACGGGAGCGGCCAGCAAGTTCGGCCAACGGACGTGCGGATGCTGCGGCGCATGATCCGGGACTCCCGGCCCCAGGATGTCGGCGGGCGCGGGCATCCCGTCGAGCGCACGCTCGGCCACTGGCACTACGTGCGCCGCGGCGAGCTGCGTGACTTGATCCCCTACATCGGCACCGTCGACCGCGTCATCAACGGTTCTTTTGCTTTCGACCTGCCGGTGCTGCGGAAATTCATCGGCGATCGTTTTCCGAGCCTCGAGGGGTTCGCTCGCCGCGGGCGCATTGACGCGCTGGTGCGCGGAACCCGCGTCCGGGGTTTTCTGGAGCAGACCCGACCCCAGGAGGACACGTCTTACGCGGTCATTCCCAAGGACTGCATCCTCAGGGAGTTCATCGGCTTCTCAGATTGACAAGACAGGCATTTTCTGCTATCGTCTTGCCTTCGTTCGATATCGGGCCATTAGCTCAACTGGCAGAGCGGCGGACTCTTAATCCGTAGGTTGAAGGTTCGATTCCCTCATGGCCCATGAGCGGAGATCGGCGGCTCTTCCAAGACTTCTCGCAAGGCCCCGGAGCGGTGCTCCGGGGCATTTCTTGCCTACCGCCGTAAATCCACCCGCGGTTCGGCGAAAGGCCGCCTCCATGAACAAGCAAACTGGGCTGCCATGCCGAGCTCGTCATCCACTCCGCCACTGCTGATCGCGCCGTCGCCGCACCTCGGACGTCTGCCACCGCCGCCCTGGAAGGTCCTGGTCACCGGGGCGACCGGCCACATCGGCAGCAACCTCGTGCGCGCCCTGCAGGCCGCAGGACATCATGTGCGCGCGGGCATCCACGAGCGCCCGCTTACTTGCGCACCGGCGTGGGCCGCTGGGGGCGGCGCGGCCGGGGCGGCGATCGAACTGGTTCCCCTGGACGTCTGCGACGCTGCATCCCTCGAGCCGGCGGTCCAGGGCGTGGACCTGGTTTACCATCTCGCAGCGCGGATCTCGATCGTCGGGCCGGAAGGCGGTCTCGTCGAGAGGACCAACGTCGCGGGGAGCCGCCACGTGGCGCGCGCCTGTTTGCGTGCGGGAGTGCGGCGGCTCGTGCATTTCAGCTCGGTGCACGCATTCCGCCATCGGCCCGATGGAGTGCCCCTGACGGTGGACAGCCCGCGCGCCAACCACCCGAGCGATGGCGCCTACGATTTCAGCAAGTTTCGCGGTGAAGAAGAAGTCCGCGCCGCCATCGCGGACGGACTGGATGCAGTCATTCTCAATCCGGCCGGCGTCTTGGGGCCGCGCGACGAGCAGCCCTCGCGTATGGGTCAGGTTTTTTTGGATCTCCAGCGGCGGCGGATGCCAGCCATGGTTGCCGGGGGGTTCTGTTGGGTCGATGTCCGCGACGTCGTGGCCGCCGCACTGGCGGCCGCACAAGGCGGAAGGCGGGCGCGCAGCTACCTGCTCGCCGGGCGCTGGGCCAGCACGGCGGAGCTCGCCGCGCTCTGGTCGCAGGTCAGCGGCGTGGCGGCGCCTCGGTTTACGTGCCCGATGTGGCTGGCGCGCGCCGTTGCCCCCGGAGCGCTTCGCTGGAGCCGGCTGATGCGATCCTCCGCGAAGCTGACGCCCGAGGGCCTCAGAGCGCTCCGTCTCGGTTGCCGCCGGGTCGACTGCCGGGACGCCGAGCGCGACCTCGGTTTCCGCGCCCGGCCGCTCGAGGAGACGATCGCGGACACCTACGCGTGGCTGCGCGACGAGCGCCTGCTGTGAGCGAAACGCAGCTCTTCGTGCCAGTCGTCGTCGCCTGGTGCGGTGTGGCGGTCATCACCGGCCTGGCGCTGCGGATCGTTCCCGCCCCTTATGGCCGTCACCAGCGCGCGGGGTGGGGGCCACGGCTGGCGGATCGCACCGGATGGCTGGTGATGGAGAGCCCGGCGCCGCTCGTGTTTTTCGCCCTCTTTTTCCGCGGCCCGCACCACGACGGTCTGCCTGCTCTTCTGTTTCTGGCGATGTGGATGATCCATTACGTTCACCGCGCCTGGATCTATCCGTTTCGCCGCGCGCGCCCCAAGGCCGGCGCGATGCCGGTCGCGATTGCGCTCATGGGCGGCGGTTTTTGCGCGATCAACGCGTATCTCAATGCGCGCTGGATCTTTGCGCTCTCCGGCGGCTATCCTGCCACCTGGACGACCGATCCGCGGCTTATCGCGGGAACCCTTCTGTTCCTCGCCGGTCTCGCCCTCAACTTGCACAGTGACGCGGTGTTGCGTCGGCTGCGCCGCGGATGCGGAGCGGGCTACCAGGTCCCATACGGCGGGGCCTATCGCTGGGTCTCGTGTCCCAATTACCTGGGCGAGCTCATCGAATGGACCGGCTGGGCCGTGGCTACCTGGTCCCTGGCAGGCCTGTCATTCGCGCTATGGACGGCGGCCAACCTCGTGCCTCGGGCGCTCTCCCATCACGACTGGTATCGGCGAACATTCCCGTGCTACCCGCCCCGGCGCAGGGCGATCCTGCCGCTGGTGCTGTGAACGCGGGGATCGAGCCGGCGTAGCCGCCGCGGTGCCAGCGCGGCCGTGAGCAGCATTGCGACTGCACCACCTACCCAGCCCATCGCGGCGACGCCTACCGCGTCCGGCGCGAACGCCAGCGCGGTGATGCTGGCGGCGGGCAGCGAGACCGTGATGCGGTTGCCGGTAACGGTCAAGGTGCCGAGCGGCACGATCGCTCCGAGGTCCGCCGCCGAGTAGCGCCATCCCGTGGGCGCCGGTGGCGCCAGCCCCTCCATGGTCAGCGTGCTCGTCAGCGAGGTCGCGCTCTTGTTGACGATGATCACCGTAATCGCCGCGTCCACCGTGCGCCGCGCCGCGAAAACGGAGACCGCGTCCGCATCCGCGCTGGTGGCGGGGATGCCGGTATCGCCGAAGCGACCGCCTTGCCCGTCGAAGTTTCGGTACATGCGAAACGCAAACGCCCCGGGTTCTGTGCTCGCCGGCGGATCCCACAGGCACGCGACGTGCAACCCCTCTCTGCCGAAAAGTCCGAGCACGTCGGCCTGAGCGACCGCGCCGTTGATATGATCCAGAGCCCCCCAGTTGTACTCGGTGATCGCCAGCTTTGTGCCGGGGTAATACGTATCGACCCACTCGCGCATCCGCGGCAAGAGGCGAACCGGCTCGGCGATCCAGCTCTCGTCCACGTAGCTCGAATCCCACAGGCGGCCTGGGGATAGTAGTGCAGGTCCAGAAAATCGAGCAACCGGCGGCCCGACGATTCGGCCGCGGCGCGCATCTGCTCCAAATACCAGGCGACGAAGGGAACGTCCCCATGTGCCAGCCGGTCCGGAGGATTTTGCCACCAGCTCCCCCCGGCTTCCCAATCCAGCGCCGAATAGAAGTATGCCGTCCAGCCCCAGAGCACGGGACCGAGCGTCAGAGCCCCGGGGTCGGCGTCCTTGACAGCGGTGGCAAACGGGATCGTGCGGTCCCGCATCTCGTCGTACGACGTGGCGGTGGGATGCACGTCGCGGTGCGTGTCATTCCACAGCATCGGCTCGTTGTCGAGATTGTACAGGGTGACGCCGCCCGCGGCGGCCGCGCCGAAGACCGACACGAGATGCGCGATCCAGCCGGCAACGAAGGCCGGGTCAGCGGGCTGGCTCGTGTCCGCGGGGTCATTTCCCGTGATCCGCTGGCCCGCCAGATCCACGCCATCGCCGCAGTCAGGGCGCCACGGATCGGTTTGCTGCTGAGCACCGTATTTGGCAACGCTGAACCCGCACGCGTAGGCCCGCTCGCGAGGGACCCATCCGATCAGCGGCAGGGTGATCACCGAGGCGGTTCCGGAGCGCCGATTGGCGGCAATGAGCTCGTCGACCTGCGAGCCGTCGGGAAGCTGTCCCGGATTGGCGTTATCCTTCGGAATGTTTTCAAAAAACCAGTCGGAGGCATGATTCGCGGTATCGAGGAGATAGTTGTAGCGCGTCGTGGCGTTTCCACCCCACCGGTTGACGGGCAGGCGGAGCTCGGTTGCGAGCGCCTCGTCGGCGAAATTCATGCCATAGATGCGCTCGTCGATGGGCCAGGAGACGCCGCCGGCGTTCACGGTCAGCTCCGGCCCGACGCCGGGCACGGGCGTCGGGGTCGGCGTTCCCGTGGCGCCGAGAAGGGTCATGTCGTCGAGAAAGAACGTTTGTTGCGCGCTGCCGGTGGCATCTTGCAAGACAATGCCGCTGACTGCGGCCGGTGAGCCGAGCTCGCCGAGACCCGCCTCGACCTGGAGCCACTCGCCAGCCGGAGCGGTCACGGAGAGATTCTCCGAGGCATTCCCGGAGGCGTCGTAGAGCGCGAGATTGAGGCGTTGGCCGCCCGTGTCGCCGCCGTGTAGCCAGAAGCGGATGCCGCTCAGGTCGGCGGACGAAAGCGTTGGCGCGACGTGCAGGTAAACACCGGCCCAGGCCGAGGTGTAGGTGACGGAGATGGCTGCGGTGCCGCCGTGAATGGGACTGGCCGCGGCAAAATCGAGCTGCGCATCCCAGGACCAGTTGGCCCAGCCCGCCGCCAGACTGTCGTCGTAGACAGCGACGTCGTCGGCCCCGGCGCGCACGGCTCCGGCAGCGCAGCACGCGGCCGTGATCATCAAGGCGGATCGCGCCGCGACGGTGCGAAAAGCCCGTTTCCCACCGTTATCCATCCACATCCACCACATCGTTGTCCTTCCCGCTGGCGGTGCTTACCCCGTCGCGACGATTGCCGCGAACAGCTCGTCGGCGCCGTCGCGAACGATGTCGGCGCACGGAAGACCCGTGTCGCTGCGCACCTCGGCGACCGCCTTCGCGGCACTCCGCTGACTCAGAAATGCCGTGTTGAGCGCCACGGCGGCGACGCGCGCGGGCGGCAGCGCCCCGCCGGCACAAGCAACCATCTCGTGCAGCCGAATGACCTCACCGAGAGGCGGGATCGCGATGTCCGGGAAGGCGGTCAGCGCGTGCTGCCCGGCGCGATGCACGAGCACGATGTCGGTCGGCTGCCCGCCGCGCAATAGCGGCAGCGTCGCGGTCGAGGCGGGGTTCACCAAAGAACCCTGACCTTCGATCACCAGCACGTCGTGATCGGTTCCGAAACGCACCACCATGTCCTCGACGGCACCTGCCGCATAGTCGACTCGGACGGCATCCAGAGCGATGCCGTCGCCGTAGATCATGAGCCCGCCCTGGCCCGTCGCCAGGAACTTCGCGCGCCGCCCGCGGCGCATCGCCGCGCGGTAGAGCTCGATTGCCGCCGACATCTTGCCTACCGCCATATCGGTTCCCACCGTGAGAATACGCCGGCAAGAAAGCAAGCGCGCGCGCCCCCGGGCGACGCCGGCCTCCGGCGGCTCGGCGCGCACGTCCCAGATCCACTGTCCCGGAGACAGGAGCGACGCGAGCTCGGGATCGGCAGCCAGTGCGGTGTGCAGACCGTTGAGCACGCATAGACCCGCGGCAAGCGCGGTGCGGAGCTCGGGCCGCCAATCCTCAGGGAGCCTCCCGCCGCTCGGCGCGATCCCGATCGCCAGTCGATTCGGCGCGAAGGCGAGCGCCTCGGCGACCGATGCGACGATCGGGATTCGCCCCGAAATCCCCGTCAATGCTTGCCAGTCCTCGCCCGCCTGCTCTGCGTCAACGACTGCGACCGTTTCGGCCGTGCTGTAGCGGACGATCGTCTTTCCCGTCTTGCCGTGAATGTCCTTGGTGCCGCCATGCATGAGGATGGCGACGCGATCGCCCTGCTGCAAGTGGCGAGTTTCTCTCGCCTGGCCGGTTGCCGTCATGATGCCAGTCTCCTCACGCCGATTCCGGGATGGTCCTGAAGGCGCAGCCGGCCATCGCGCAACTCGACACCGCCGAAGGGGTCGTCGCGCAGATTGAGGTGGCTGTCGAGATCGGCGTAGTCGACGAGCGGGGCGAGCTGCGCCGCGGCGCTGATCGCCAGTGAGGTTTCGCCAAAGCAGCCGAGCATCACCCGCATCCCGTGCGCGCGCGCCACCTGGACCATGCGCGCGGCCTCGGCCAGGCCGCCGCATTTCATGAGCTTGATATTGACGCCGTCGACGATACCGGCCAGCGCCGCGACATCGCGGCTGCAGCGGCAGCTCTCATCGGCGAAGATCGGCAGCGACGTCTCGCTGCGCAACACGGCAAGCTGTGCCTCATCGCCCTCTGGTAGCGGCTGCTCGATGAACAGTGCACCCTGCTCGGCCAGCCATCTGACCATGGCGACGGCTGTCGGCAACGTCCAGCCGCCGTTGGCGTCGGCATACATCTCAAACCCCTCCGGAAGCTCGTTGCGGACTGCTGAGAACAGCGCGCGGTCCGCCGCGGCCCCTTCGGGGCTGCCGAGCTTGACCTTGAACAGCCGCGCATCGGTGCTTGTCAACCACTGCCGAGCGCGCTGGCGGGCCACGTCGGGGACGGCGATGCCGATGGTCACGGACGTAGGCGGCATGGCCTCCGCGCTGAGCCCCCAGAGGCGCCAGAGCGGCTGGTTCAGCCGCTTGCCAAGCCAGTCATGAAGTGCGATGTCGAGCGCGGCTCTGGCTGGCGCGGGGGTTTGTTCTCTGAGCAGGCGCGCGGCGATGGCGTCGCGCCGCCACGGGCTCTCACACGCCAGCCACCGCGTGGCTCGTTCGAGGGCCAGGCCCAACTCGGAGGCGTTCAGCCCTCCGCCATGGAGGTAGATAGGCACCGCCTCGCCCCAGCCTTCTACTCCCTCGTCCGCGACGCGCACCCAGAGATTGGTTGACCCGGCCGTCGTCGCCCGGCTCGTGGTCAAGGCGACGCGCTTGGTGACGTCGAAGAATGTGGAGCTGATCTGCATACGGTGGAGTCCGGCCGGGAGCATTCAGCGTTTGCGACGCAAGCACAGGGAACCTCTTAGCTCGGGGACGACATCTTCGTCAACCGATTCTCGCTGAGGCTGACAACGGGCGGCGTGGGGTGCTATCCTGCGCTCGGGTCCACACCGGCGAGAGACCACCGCGGGCCTGAGGAGCGGGAGCGTGGACGCTCTTGAGGATGCCTGGACCGTTGTTGCGGAAATGGAGAGAAAAGGGAATGCGACTGTCTGCCCCGAGACCGTGGATGCTGCTCGCGTGTTTGCCGCCGATCCTCGCGCTTGTGCTCGGATCCGCCGTTCCGGCAGCGGCGGCGATCAACGTTACGAGCTCGGCGTTTGTCGAGGGAGGTGATATCCCCTTTCGGCACGCTCTGGACGACGCCGTGAACTGCGGCTTTCCGGGGGCCCAGAACGTGTCTCCGCAGCTTTCGTGGACGACCGTTCCTCCCGGCACACAGGCCGTTGCCTTGCTCCTGTTCGACCCCGATGCCAACTTCACCCATTGGGTGCTCTGGAACTGGCCCACGGGCAGCTCTTCCATGAACGAGAGCCAGCCCAAGACTGCCACCCTGGCGAACGGTGCCAGGCAGGGAAAGAATGATTTTGCAGCCTTCGGCATGTCAGGAGTCGGATACGATGGACCGTGCCCGCCGCCGTCCGAGACGCATCGCTACGAGTTCCGCGTCTACGCCCTGGACACGGCGCTCACGCTGCCGGAAACCACAACCGGTGGGGAGCTCACCACCGCCATGCAGGGACACATCCTGGATCAGGGCGTCCTCATGGGCCGTTTCCCACCGAGCGCATCCTCTCCTACTCCGCAGCCCGGCACCGCAACGCCGACGCCAACCCGCACGATAACGGCGACGCCGAGCGCCACCGCGACGGCGACCGCGACGACGACCAGCGCCACCGCAACGGCGACCGCGACGACGCCAGCCGGGACGCCCACCCAACCCAGCCCGACCGCGACGAGCACGGCGCCAACCCCCACGCCGACGCCCGGGGAGCTCCAGGATCTGGTTGTGGACGGCGGCTTCGAAGAACGTAGCCCACTGTGGAAGTGGCAGGACGATGACACCACGACCATCTTCCAGGGTGACGCTCACAGCGGTCAGTACCGCGCCTGGTTGGGGATCATCACCAATGGTGACGACTGGCTTTGGCAGGATGTCGCGGTGCCTGCCAACGTTGAATCGGCGCGGCTCAGTTTCTGGTACATGGCGGACGTGGGCTTTTTCGGCGCTTCCGCGGACAACGCCCTTACCGCAATGCTCTGCGATCCGGCGGTCGCCACTCCCGAGGCACCGTGCGGCACGCCGATCCATCTTGTCTTCAACTCGATGCTGCTCGCCACCGATCTTCCCTGGACCTTCGCCACGGCAGACCTCAGCGCGCCCGAGCTTGGCGCGATTTCGGGACAGACGGCACGCGTGCTTTTTCACCTGCAGACGGGTGCCGACGACTATTCGTCGGTCGGAATCGACGATGTCATGTTCGAAGTTTCGGCGGCAGCGACGCCGACACCGACGGTGACTCCCAGCGGCGCGGTTCCGGCGCCAAGCGGCGCGGCCACGGCCGTGCTGCTGGCGGCCATGGCGGTCGTCGCCGTGATCGCCGGGACGCGGCAGCGCGGGATACCGCGCGGCTAGGCCGCTTTTCCGCAAGCTGCCAAGCTGCACATACGCACGCGCGTCGCGCAAACCGAGCACCCATCGGCCGGCAGCGGCGGCCGGGGCGCAGGGTGTTGCCGTCTCGTGAGTCGCCCCGTAGGAGCAGTCGTCTTGGCGCCGGAAGTGAAGGCGAGAGCGCTGTCGCACACGCTCGATGCAAGGCGTTGGCGGCTGCTCAAAAAGGTGCTTAATTGCCAGGTAGAGGATGTCCCGCTGGCAAGGTGCAGCGCGTGCTTCGCCCTCCCCGGCCGGACCACACTGCGGTAAGGAATTGGAGGTGTACAATGAGGCGCGTCAGCGCGAAGGCATTGTCTCTGGCCTCGCTGATGGTGGCAGGGAGCGCGTCATTCCCCGCCACACCAACTCCCGCGGATGGCGATTCTCATGCCTTCACAGAAGATTTTCTCATTGAGGGATGCACGTTTTCTTCTTCGGGAAGAAACTCCTACTTTGTTCTTGAACCGGGTCACCAGCTCATCTTGGATGGTACAGAAGGAAAGGAGGAGATCAGAGTAGTAATCACGGTTCTGAACGATACCGAGGTGATCAGTGGCGTCCGCACAAGGGTCGTAGAGGAGTACGAAACCATAGATGGAGCATTGGCCGAAGTATCCCGGAACTTCTTCGCCCTGTGCAAGGAAACGGGGAACATGTTTTACTTTGGGGAGGACGTCGACATCTACGAAAACGGCGAAGTTGTCGGTCACGCCGGCGCCTGGCGCGCAGGAACGGACGGCGCGCTGCCAGGGGTCTTTGTGCCTGGAAGCCCGATGTTGGGAGCGCGCTATTTCCAGGAAGTTGCTCCCAACGTAGCACTGGACAGAGCAGAAGTACTGAGGCTCGATGCGGTCGTCGACACCCCAGTCGCAGTCTTCAACCGCTGCCTGGAGACCGAAGAAACGACCCCGCTGGAGCCGAACGCGCGCGACACCAAAATCTATGCGCCTGGCGTGGGCTTGATCGTGGATGGCTCCAAGATTCTGGTTGGCCTCACGCCGCGCTGACCGGCCGAGGTGAGCATGCGGTGCGGAGGCGAAATCGAGCACGGCCGGCCCGGGCGCACCTCATCGCGCCCGCGGTGGCGGTGCTCTGGAGGAGCGGTCGATGCCGCCACCATCGTGGTGAAGCGGGACCGACCCCAGGAAGGGATTACCTATGACTGATCAGATCGTGTCTACCCTCCAACAATCCTTGCGCGGCCGGGTCATCGGCCCGAGCGATGTTGACTATGATGCGGCGCGCGCTCTCTTTAACGGCATGATCGACAAGCGGCCGCGGTTGATCGCGCGCTGCGTGGACGCCGCAGACGTCATCGCCGCCGTGAATTTCGGCCGTGAGCAGGGCCTTCTTGTCGCCATCCATGGCGGTGGCCATAATGGCCCGGGGCTCGGCAGTTGCGACGAGGGGCTGGTGGTCGACCTGTCGATGATGAAAAGCGTGCGCGTGGATCCGGCTAGCAGAACTGTTCGAGTCGACGCCGGCTGCACCTCGGGCGATGTCGACCACGCGACGCACGCGTTCGGGTTGGCCGTGCCTTTTGGCATCGTGTCGACCACGGGTGTTGCGGGTCTGACCCTGGGCGGTGGCACGGGATATCTCACGCGCAAGTACGGCCTCACGATCGACAACCTGCTCGCGGCCGACGTCGTTCTCGCAGACGGCCGCTTCGTCACGGCCAGCGAGAAGGAGAGCTCCGACCTGTTCTGGGCACTGCGCGGTGGCGGCGGCAACTTTGGCGTCGTTACGAGCTTTCTGTTCCAGGCGCATCCCGTCAGTACGGTGTACGCGGGGCCAGTCTTCTGGGATGCTCGCGACGCTGTTGCCGTGATGCGAGCCTACCGCGATTTCCTGCCGGCGGCGCCCGAAGAGCTGGGTGCGTTCGTGGGCCTCAAGACGGTGCCGTCGGTGGATCCTTTCCCGAGGGAATGCTGGGGTCGGCGCGCCTGCGCGGTGATCTCGAGCTATTCCGGCCCGGCGGCGGAAGGCGAAAAAGTGATGGCGCCGCTGCTGAGCTCCGTGCCGCAGCCCCTGTTCAACTGGATGAGCGCGATGCCGTATCCAGCGATGCAGGCGCTCTTCGACCCGTTCTTTCCGAAGGGTCTGCAATGGTACTGGAAGGGCGACTTCGTGGCGTCGTTACCGGACGCGGCAATCGACACGCACATTGCGCAGGCCGCCAAGGCGCCGAGCGAGCTGTCGCTCATGCACCTGTACCCCATCGATGGGGCTGTCCGGCGGGTGGCCAAGGACGCGATGGCGTGGAACACGCGCGGGGCGACCTGGTCCATGGTCATCGCTGGAATCGACTCAGATCCCCGGAGCGCCGGCGCTCTGAGGGCGTGGGGGCGCTCCTACTGGACGGCCATTCACCCCTTCAACCTCGAAGGCGCGTACGTCAATTTTCTCATGGACGATGAGGTCGACGGCCGCGTGCAGGCGACCTACGGCGACAACTACAAACGCCTCGCAGCGGTGAAGGCGAAGTACGACCCCGAGAACTTCTTCCGGGTGAACCAAAATATCCGACCGGCCGCTTCTTGATCCTGGCGGCGGGCACGGAGCACCCGCAAGGCGGCGTCGCGTGAGGAGCCGGTGAGGCTGACGGGCGCCAGCAGCCCCGGCAGCTTCACCGCTCAGAGCATCCGGAGCGCTCGCCGCCTCAGGGCTCGCAATGACCCTGCTTGTCGGTGTAGTTGTCCCAAACCCAGGTGTATCCTGAGTCGCACTTGCAAATACCGTCCGCGGCGCTGAAGTAGCCGTGCGACCCCCAGGAATCGTCGTCGCAGTCGAACCACCCGTGCATGTAGCGCTCGATCTTGTCGAATTCGGTGTCCATGATGTCCTGTGTCATCGAGACTTCGCGGCCGATTTCCGAATGGTTCAGGTCGGTTCTCCAGTAGCGCCTGGACCAGGTGCGATCGTCCGACGTCCCTGTGGTGGTCGTCAGCTCTTGGTAGTACGTGGTCGAGCAGCGGGCGTCTTTGCCCCACGTAAGCGCATCCGGGCCGACTTGCTCACCGGTCACCCAGGCGGTGATGCGGATCGAGCGCCGGTCCGCGTCCGACGTATGGACCTCCCCGGACATGTCCCACTGGTGGCACTTCTTGCTCGAGTCGTCCGGGTTCTCGATATGATTGCTGTGGATCCCTGTCTCGTTGTCCGTTCCGCAGCCCGGGTCCTCATCCGGCGGCGTGCAGACGGGGTCGATCTGCGCGATCTGCATCGGCACGTAGTCCCAGTCGTTGTCGTCTTTTAGCTTGTTGGACAGGCGCTGGACCAGACATCCGCCGCGGCTCATGCCGAGCATGTAAATGCCTTTGAGATTCTCCGGGTAAGCAAGTCCCTTGATCCAGTTGAACCATGTGTTCGCCTTTTCAGTCTTCACATCCTGATCGTCGCCGTAGTCGTAGGCGTGGTCGAAGATCGAGATAAAGAGGGTTTTCCCCCAGGGGAAAACCGGATCCGGGTTATCCGCGCTACCCACGCAGTCGCCGCCCGACCCCGAGAGGCACTGTCCCATCTTGTTTACATAAAGGCGGCGGGCGTAGGAAGAGTATCGCAGCGGGTAGCTGTTCGAGGAGCCGGAAACGTAGCAGTTTGGGTAGCAGTTGTACGTATTGTAATCGCCGTCCTGTCCAGTCCACGCGCTGTCCGGCGTGCTGATGCTTTGCCCGTTAAATATCAGCACGAGATACTCGACGCTGCTTTTACTCGATGGTTCGGCGATGAATGCTGCGTACAGGCCCTGCTGTTCGTTACAGGTGTAGCCGTCATCTGTGTTGTTTGTGAAGGCGGAACCAAAGCTTGGGGCATCGTCGGTGCAGTCATAATGATCCGTAACCGAATAAAGGTAGCCTTTCGGCGAGCTCCAGCTCCAGCTATAGGATTTTCCGGTAAGAAAGCCGGAGGCCTCGGCCTGTGCAGCGGCACCCAGAAGCAGAGCGAGACCGAACCCAAGAAGCACTGTAGCTTTCATGCCCACATCACACCCTTCGCCCCTCGTCTTCATGATCATCCTCCGTTGTGATGAGCCGGCGACCGGCCCTCGCTGCATAGGAATGCAAACCACGTGCCGGATTCGATGGCGGTATTCTGGAAAGTGCTGCAACGGCGAGGTGGCAATTTCCGCTCAAGCCTTGGAAATGCGAGCGCAGGAGCATACATTGCCGAAAGAAAACGCCGACAGCGGCAAGCACGCTCACGGGTCGGACCGCGGCCCGCGGCGCCTGTGAATTGATGAATACTGGCGTCCGTGCGAACGTATTCCGGTTGGCAGTCACGAGTGAAGGCGATCCACTCGTCCGGAGATGACCATGGCAATTGAGAAAACCCAAAGCAGCGTTTCCGCCCGCACCACGCAGCCCGCTGAGGAGCCTGCCGTTCAGCCCGCCACCGGTGGCGAGCCGCCGGCCGTTGCGGACACCGGCGCACCCGCACGAGATGATTACAGCGGTAACGAGGCCACGCAAGCGGCGGGTGGCCAGGAGTGGGTGGAGCTGTCGAGGGCGTTTGGCGGCATGAGCGCGGCCGACCGCCGGAGCTACTTGCAGAAGCTGGGCCACGGAGGCGGCGAGCCGTGGAACAGTGGGAACGAGTCCGATCGCAACCAGGTCGTCGGCCTCAAGCGCTTCATGGCAAAAAGCTTCGTGGCCGCCGCGAATGCGCGGTTCGAGAGCAAGAAAGGGATCATCGACTGGGCCAACGGCATCGCTCACGCGCTCTCCGCGGTCACGCGCGACGTCCCGGGGGGCTCTGGGGCACCATGGGCCCGGACCCTGGCAAGCTCTATAGCAAGTTTGCCGAGCATCTGGCCAACCGGGACATCGACGCCTGGAATGCGTTCAGCCACGATGATCCGATTTTCCAGCGCGCCGTGAGCTGGGTGCGAGAAAAGTAGGCTATCGGCCGCGAGCAGGCTCGCTTATTGCGAGCGCGCGCTCGGTGACAGCTACCGGTAGCCCGCCGCCTGCAGCGTGAACAGATGCGCATAGCGCCCGGCAAGCGCCATCAGCTCATCGTGGGTGCCCTGCTCGATGATGCGGCCCTGGTGCAGAACCGCGATGTGGTCGGCCATGCGCACCGTGGAGAACCGATGGGAAATGAGGATGGCCATGCGGTCCCGCGTGAGCCTGCGGAAGTGCTCAAACACGGCGGCCTCCGCCTCGGCGTCCATGGCGGCCGTCGGCTCGTCGAGCACCAGGAGGTCTGCTCCCGACCGCATGAAGGCGCGCGAGAGCGCGATTTTCTGCCACTGTCCCCCGGAGAGCTCGCGGCCGTCCTTGAACCAGCGCCCAAGCTGCGTCCGGTAACCTCGCGGCATGCTCGCGATGAACGGGTGAGCCATGCCTTTTTCGGCGGCATCCTGCCAGCGCGCCTCGTCCGCAAAGTGGGCGACGTCGCCGGCACCCACGTTCTCGCCAACCATGAGCTGGTAGCGGTTGAAGTCCTGAAAGATGACGCCCACGCGGCGCCGCAGCGCCTCTTCATCCCAGCTTCGCAGATCGAGCCCATCGAGGAGGATGCGGCCGCTTGCGGGCGCGTACAGGCGCGTAAGCAGCGTGATGAGCGTCGTCTTTCCCGAGCCGTTCTCGCCCACCAGAGCGAGGCTTCGGCCCGGCAGGAGGTGCAAGCTCACCTCGCGCAGCGCCGGCTCCTGAGCTCCGGGATAGGTGAAGCTGACGCCTTCGAAGCGCACGCCGTCGCCCGGCGCCGGCCCGGCGGTCGCCCGCGACCCGTCGTGGAGCGTCCGGCGGTGCTCCACCGGATCGTGCTCCAGGTACTCGTACAGATTCGACAGATACAGGTTGTCCTCATACATGCCGCCAATTGCCGAGAGGCTCGCGGAGACGGCCGCCTGACCTTGCTTGAACAGCAGCAGGTACATGGTCATCTGGCCGAGCGTGATGGCCGTAGCCGCCGTTTCGAGGACAATCCACGCGTACGCCGCGTAGAACGTCAGCGTGCTCAGCAGGCCGAGGATAAAGCCCCACAAGCCGCGGCGCAGTGTCAAATCGCGGTCCTCGCCAAAGAGCTTGGTGAAGATCCCCTGATACCGCGCCAGCAAGATCGGACCCAGGCCGAAGAGCTTGACTTCCTTGACGTGATCCTCGCGGGCGATGACCGTTTCGAGGTACATTTGCATGCGCGTTTCCGGCGCTCGCCACTTGAACAGGCGAAATGCTTCCCCCGAATACTTGGTTTCCGCGATGAAGCTCGGCAGGCCGCCGGCGACCAGAAGCAGCGCCGCCCAGGGGGAGAATGCCAGCAGGATGGCGCCGTAACTGGCCAGCGAGATGCCGTTTTGCACGAGCCCGAAAGTCCGCGTTACCAGGCTCAGTGGACGGGTGGACGCTTCGCGCCGTGCCCGGGTCATCTTGTCGTAAAATTCGGCGTCCTCGAAATGGGCCAGCTCCAGGGTCAACGCCTTGTCGAGGATCATGACATTCACGCGATTCCCGAGCATGGCGCGGAGCAGCGACTGACAGACGCCCAGGGACCGCTGTACGCCCGCCAGCGCCGCCACCAGAACGCCCTCCAAGAGGACCCACAGGAGCGCTTCGTGAGCGTCGTGACCGGTCTCGGCAATCGCCCGCACGACGGCGTCCACGATCAGCTTGCCGACCCACGCCACGCCCGCGGGCAGGACGCCGCCGGCCAGCGTCAGCAGTGCCAGCCCTACCGTGAGCCCGCGGCTGGTGCTCCAGACGAGCTCGACCGCGCGGCGGCTGTAGCGAAACACGCCGGCGAACCGGCGCATCGTTCCTTCGAGATCTTCTGGTGCGGGAGCTGCTGGCGCCGGATGCATGGAGCGCAGACTAGCGCCGGGTGCCGCCGGCCCGCCAGCGGGTCCGCGCCGCGCTCTTGACCCCGAGGGTCATTGGCGCAAGACTGCAGGATCTCGACCGAGCCCGATGCGGCGCCCCGAAGCTGCCCGGGCAAGTCGCGCTACGAGACGCACGAGAAGCGTCGACCCGCCAGCAGGGTCGCCGGCGCTCATGCGACTTCAATACCCCCCGGAGCTCTCAACCGGGGGCACCAACTTGAGAGGAGTCTGCGATGGGAGCTCGAAAGGGCGGGGCGTGGGTGGTACTTGCCGCGGTAGTGACGGGAGTCGGCTATCTCGGAGTCCCGTATCTGCTCGATCGGGGTGCCGATCGAGACCGCGGCCGCCTGCCGATGGATGACCAGGCGGGGCGGCGGATCCCACAAGACCTGGCCGCCCTCGCGGCCGAGCAGCCCGCCTTTGAGCCGGAGCCGCAAGCGGAGCATGAGGCCGATGACCCCGCCCGCCGCAACGCCGACTTCTACTGGGAGCGGGCATACCCCTTTGAGTCCATACCTGCCGGCGCGCGGCTCAGAGCGCTCAAGGACGCACAGCGCATGAGGGACGAAGTGCGCTGGGCGCGGTCTGCCGCCGACACCTGGACGAGCCTCGGTCCGGAAGGCAGCATCGGCCTGCCGGGCGAATTCACCCCGAGCTGGGGAGCGAGCTCCGGGCGCGTCTCGGCCCTGGCTGTCCACCCCACAGATGGCCGCACGCTCTACGTAGGCGGAGCCCAGGGCGGCGTCTGGAAATCCACCGACGGTGGCACCACGTTTCGCGCGCTGACCGACGACCAACCCTCCCTTGCTGTCGGCTCAATCGCGATCGACCCCAATAACCCCGAAACCATCTACGTGGGCACCGGGGAAATGGCCTATGCCGGCGACGCCTACTACGGAGCGGGTCTGTTGAAGTCGACCAACGGTGGCACAACGTGGACACTACTCGGCTCTGACTACTTCACCAAGCGCAGCATCGCCAAGGTCATCGTGCACCCCACCGACAGCAACACCGTCTTCGTGGCCACGGGAGTGTCGTGCTGCACCACCGGCCTCACCCTCAGCTATGGAGTCTACGTTTCCCAGAACGGCGGGGTGACCTGGACACCGACGCTCACCGGCGGCAGGATCTGGGACCTCAAGATCGACCAGCAGAACCCGTCCGTGCTCTATGCCGCGGTCAACGCCACCTCGGGAAGCGGAGTCTACAAGTCTGCGACTATCGGCTCGTCCTGGACGAAGCTCTCCGGCGGCGGCCTCCCCTCGTTTACCTCCGATCACTACATCCGCCTCGCCACTGATCCCAACCAGAGCGGGGTTGTTTACCTCAGCTACGGGGATTCCGGTCAGCAAGTCGGCGTCTACAAGTCGGTGAACGGCGGCGCCTCGTGGACGCGGCTGCAAAACGCCCCCGACACCTGCGACAGCCAGTGCTGGTACGACCAGTACATTGCAGTTCACCCCCGGAGCTCCAGCTTCGTGTTCCTCGGCGGGGTCGGCTGGTCGCGCTCCACAGACGCCGGCGCGACGTGGTCCGCCACCTTCGCCTCCAACTACGACGTCGACGCCGACGCCGATGGGATCCCTGACGCCTTCCAGGCGCCCGTGCACGTGGACCACCACGCCATCGCGTTTGACCCGAGCAACCCCGGAACGTATTACCTGGGCTGTGACGGTGGAGTGTGGAAGACGACCGACGACGGCGTCTCCTGGTCGAGCCTCAATCGGAGCGGTCTCGTCATCACCCAGTTCTACCGGGCCGCCCAGCACCCCAGCGACAAGGGATACATCCTCGCGGGGGCTCAGGACAACTCACCGCAAATGCGAAAAGGTAGCAACGTGTGGTACACGATCAGCTCAGGCGACGGAGCGGCCACGGCGATCAAGCAGACACAGCCGGAAATCCAGTACATCTCGACGCAGTACCTGCGCGTGCGGCGATCGACCGATGCCGGCGTGACCTGGCGCACCGTATTCTCGGGTGCCGACCGAGGGGCGGGCTTCATCGCCCCCTTCGTTCTCGATCCTACCGACCCCTCGATTGTCGTGGCCGGCGCCAGGCGCATGCTGGTCGGCCGACAAGACGGGGTGACGTGGTCGAACCTGGGCCCGGATTGGCAGCTCGCCGAGGGTGACAGCGCGCGGGCCGTAAGCGTGTCCAACACCTCCCCAAGAGCGTACTGGGCGGGGTCGCGACGCGGCACTCTGGTCGTCTCGACCGACAGCGGAGAGAGCTGGTACAACCGGACGGCAGGCCTGCCGGCGCGGTCGATCACCGATGTCGTCGCGGATCCGAACAGTCAGATCCGCGCGATGATAACGATGTCGGGATTCGGGACGGCGCACGTTTACCGCACCAACGACGGTGGGCAGACATGGAACAGCGCCGCTGGAGGCCTGCCGGATATTCCCGTGAATTCGATTGCACTGGACGTGTCGGGCAGCACGTATACGTTCTACATCGGGACGGACGTTGGCGTGTTTCGCTCGACCAACCAGGGGGACTCGTGGGAGGACTACTCGACTGGCCTGCCCAACGTGGCGGTTTTCGATCTCGACTTCAACGATCGGACCCGGCAACTTGTTGCCGCGACGCATGGGCGGGGAGTCTGGGGAATCGGCTCCGGCGGGTCCACCGACGACGGCGGCGATGGCGGCGGCGGGTGTTTCCGCTCCATGCGGCCCGCTGCCGGATCGGCACCGGGGCTGGATGCCGTGTTCCTGCTGGCGCTGCTCGCGACGTGCCGCGCCGCGGCTGCGGGCCGGCAGCGGCGCCGCGCCGCCGCGGCAGGGCGGCGCTGACGCGGGTGCCCTCCCCGTCGCCCTCGCAAGCGGGGGAGGGGACCTGAATCCAGCGCCGGTTTGACGGCGACGCGACAGCGCCGCCCTCCGTCCCTCCCCCCGCTTGCGGGGGGAGATGGGGTGGGGGACTTCGTGATGCGCTTTCCGCGCAATTCGCACACGGACCGCGCCTGGTGGCGGGAGCAGATGAGCTTCGTGACGAGCTCGTCGTGACCGCGCGCGGCATGGGGGCGAGGCCGCGGGACGTGGCCGACTCGGGGCCGGCGGGCGTTGGCAGCGGGATGTGGCGGTCGCCGGTGCGGGCCCGCTCGCTTGCGCCCATGGCGCCGTACCCGAGCGGTCGAGCCGCCCCGACTTGCCGCTATTCCCGGGCCTTTTGCCGTAGCTCCTCGATGTGCTCCTTCCGGATCTCTTCTTCCTCGGCGAATTCCGCCCAGGGATCGAAGGCCAACCCGGGAAATCCGGCCGGCGCCTGCAGCGGCTCGTAGGGGTAGGCGCCGAGCTCGACCTTCTTG
This sequence comes from Candidatus Schekmanbacteria bacterium, assembly GCA_016188575.1. Taxonomy (GTDB): domain Bacteria; phylum CSSED10-310; class JACPHN01; order JACPHN01; family JACPHN01; genus JACPHN01. Next base: position 1,015 of record JACPHN010000018.1, on the reverse strand, counting down.
CGCAGCGCGGCCAGGGACTTCTCTACCAGGTCCGCGGCGAGGTCGCACTGGCGGAGCACTTCGGCGGTCAGCGCCGCCTCTTCATAGTAACCGGGCGTGGCCGGGTCCTCCTCGATGGCCTGCAGAAACCACCGCAGCCGCTCCGGGGTCGGCTGCCAGCGGTTGCCGGAGGCTTCTCCCCGGTCGTAGGCATACAGCGCACGCGCCTCCGCGGTGTCGCGGTCGCGCACGTCGAGCTCGTCTCGGCCCGCAACCAGGTTGCCGTCTTCCCAGACCGCGGAGCACTCGAGCACGTAATGGCCGGGGCTCAGCGTCTCGGTCAGCTCGCCGGGGATGACGATCGGAAATCGAGCGGGCACGCTCAACCCCCGTTCGTTCGGATCGGGATACGCCTCTGGGATCTCCATGGGGCGCTCGAAAAACGACCGCCAGTCGATAGGGGTGCGCTCGCCGGTGGACGCGGTCAGCGAGCAGGCGATGGTTTCGATCCACCCCCGGGTGAAGACGACCCTGGGATAGGTCGCGGGGAGCTCGCCGGTATCGCGCCGGATCCGTCGCTCCTCGAGAGAGAGCGTCCCCATCGCCCTGTGCCCGGTCTTATTGCTGAGGTGCATGTAGTACGGAATCCGGACGCCGCGGGGCACGGGGCACGGCTCGGGGAGGCGGGTCTCCGCCAGGGGATGCCGCCGGTTGCGGAAGGTGCTGCCTCCGGTGCAGTACCCGCCACTGCCCTCGACGTGGAGGTCGATCCAGGCGGCGGGCGGCGGTGTCCCCGCCCGCGCCGGTTCCGAGCCGTCGAGGGTCGCGCCCAGGAGCGGAATCGCGATTAGAAGTCGAACGGTGGCCGTCATTTCCAATCCTTGATGTTGAAGGTGAGGCTGTCCTCGTCCGGGGTGCCCCGCCCGCACAGCCTGACGAACGTTGCGACTTGGGAGTAGTCCGGCGAGCCGAAGCCCGCGTTCTTGTTGGCCTGGTAGATGTCCCAGATCGGGGACTTCAGCACGCAGGACGCCCC
>JACPHN010000215.1 GCA_016188575.1 Candidatus Schekmanbacteria bacterium | reverse complement strand
GCCATCGGCCGCGTCACCCGCGACCACCTGCCACGCGTCCACCGGGCTGATTTCCCACGGCAGCGCGGCGAAGGTGCCGGATTCGAAGGAGTCGCCCGCGGCGCGCGCCGGGCTGGGGACGGCCATCAGCACGAACAGGTTTATGGTCGCAGCCAGAAGTAGAGAGAGAGAGAAGGGATGCGCCACGACATGCCTACCTCCGGAGAGCTCGGGGACCACGCTGCCCCGAAGGCTAGGCTCAATCGGCGGTGCGACGCAAGGGGGAGGGGCCGGCCTGAGTCCACCGCCTGCTTGCCGTCGGCGTGACAGCGCTTGCCGCTATTCCCGGGCCTTTTGCCGCAGCTCCGCGATGTGCTCTCTCCGGACCTCCTCCTCCTCGGCGAATTCCGCCCAGGGATCGAAGGCCGGCACCCCGGGAAATCCGGCCGGCGTCTGCAGCGGCTCGTAGGGGTAGGCGCCGAGCTCGACCTTCTTGCGCAGCGCCGCCAGGTACTTCTCCACCAGGTCCGCGGCGAGGTCGTAACGGCGCAGCACTTCGGCGGTCAGCGCCGCCTCTTCGTAGTAACCGGGCGTGGCCGGGTCCTCCTCGATGGCTTGCAGAAACCACTGCAGACGCTCCGGGGTCGGCTGCCAGCGGTTGCCGGAGGCCAGTGCGCGGTCGCGGGCATACACCGAGCGCGCCTCCGCGGTGTCGCGGTCGCGCACGTCGAGCTCGTCTCGGCCCGCAACCAGGTTGCCGTCTTCCCAGACCGCCGAGCACTCGAGCACGTAGTGGCCGGGGCGCAGCGTGTCGGTCAGCTCGCCGGGGACAGTGACCTGGAAACGGGGCGGAAGCACGTATTCGGGGTCCCTCCAAGCCCTCCGCGGGCCACCCGCAGGATCTGGGTACCGGTCTTTCAGTGGACCGTCCACCCACGATTGCCAGTCGATGGGGGTGCGGTCGCCCGTGGACGCAGTCAACGAGCAGTCGATGGTCTCGATCCACTCCCGAGTGAAGACGACCTTGGGATAGGTCGCGGGGGGCTCGCCGGTATCGCTCCAAGTCCAATACTGCCTGGTGTTGAGCGTCCCCATCGCTCTGTGCCCGGCCTCATTAATGAGGTGAATTACGAACGGTATGCGGACGCCGCGGGGCACGGCGCACGGCTCGGCGCAGCGGGTCTCCGCCAGAGGATGCCGCCGGTTGAGGAAGGAGCTTCCTCCAGCGCAGTACCAGACCGAGCTGTCGACGTAGGAGCGAATCCAGGCCGCGGGCGTCGGCGTCTGCGCCCGCGCCGACACGGAGCCGTCGAGGGCCGCACCCAAGTGCAGAATCCCTATCAGAAGTCGAACGGTGGCTCTCATTTCCAATCCTTGATGTTGAAGCTCAGGCTGTCCTCGTCCGGGATGCCCCGCCCGCACAGCCTGACGAACGTTGCGACTTGGGAGTAGTCCGGCGAGCCGAAGCCCGCGTTTTTCTCGGCCTGGTAGATGTCCCAGATCGGGGATTTCAGCACGCAGGGCGCCCCTTTGGCTTTCTCCTGGAGCAGCACTCGAGCGCGGTGCCGCACTGACCGACGTTGCCGTGGTCGTCGAGGCTGCTGGCGTGCAGCATCTCGTGGGCGAAGACGTTGCGGGTGACGGCGTCCTTCAACGCGCGATCGGCGGTGGGCATTTCTGCCTCGATGCAATCGGGGGCCAACACCGGGTTAATCCACCGCGGCGTACCGACGCCCGCAGTTTGCCCCCACATATGCGGCTGCTGGCAGTTGGAGGTCATTACGTTCACCACCATCGCCCACTGGTCGCCGCCCGCCGGAGTGGCGCGATGGGCCGTGAGGTGGGCGTAGGGCGCCAGCGAGCTCGCCGGCGGGGCGTCGGGAAAAACCCATTCCCACAGGCGCAGGCGGGTCGCATCCTTGTAGTCCCCGTACAGTCCTATTAGCCTGTTCCGGTTGACCAGGAAGAGATCCTTGGTGAGCGGCTCGCCGCGGAGGTGCGGCGGCGAGGCCGTGTCGTATCCCCCGAACACGAACCCGCGAAACTCGTCGTAGGCGAGCAGCCCGTCTCCGGGGTGGGCGTTCTCCGGATACCCGTCGGTATCGGCGTCGGCGAGCGGGTCGATGGCCAGGCGGGGCGAAGCCTCCCGGTTCGGGGTGGTCCAGTTGCCGTCTGGGAACGCCTCTCCCGGGTGGGTGTAGGGAATCTGCGTCACCTTGTCCGCGTCGGTGGCCGGGGGCGCGCGCGGGTCGAGGCCGATGGGGATCGGGGTCGTGGCGTATGGCGGGGTCCAGCGTGCGGCGAACGGGTCGACCCACGGCGCGGCCCACGGGGTCGTCGTCACGGTCGTGGTTTGCGCACCGGCGGTCACCGGGCTGAAGATCATGTCGCCCTGGTTCGCGGGCACCGAGCCGCGCGGCCATTTGCTCGCGATCCCGGGGAAGCGGCTCGTGGCGAACGCTAGCTCGAGCTTCGCCTGGCTGAAGGCAAAGTTCGGCTTGGCCTCGATGCCGAAAGTCAGGGTGCTGCCGGCGGGTGCGCCGGGGTTGGCGATGTCGCCCTCGGGGAGGTAGCCG
>JACPHN010000024.1 GCA_016188575.1 Candidatus Schekmanbacteria bacterium | reverse complement strand
TCCCGGCCGCCGGCGAGCCCATCAGCAGCCCGATCCCCAACCGGAGGAGCACCATGCCGAGCAGCCCCAACTGGAAACTTCGCCGTCTGGCCCCTCGCGCCATCCGCGTCCTCGAGCGCCGGGGCGGCGAGTCCCCCGCCATCGCCGCCTACGACCCCGTGCTGAAGGAGCACGCGACGGCCTTCATCGCCGCTTATGACGCGACCCTGCGCTACGAATCGACGTGGCGCCGAGAGCTGGACGAGGGCCGCGGCGCGGCGGCGGCGATGCTGGCTGCCGTGCGCGCCTGGCTGCCGCTGCTCGCCCGCGACGTCCCCGGGTTCGACGCCGCGTCCTACGCCGCCGGCAGCGCGGTGCCCGACGACCTGCTGGCCGATGCCGAGCGCCTGGCCGAGCAGATCGAAGAGGCGCGGACCGCGGCCGGCGAGCCGCTGCCCTACGCCGCCGCGGCGCTGGCCGCCCTGGACACGGCAACGGTGGCGGCGCGCCAGGAATGGGCCGAGGCGGAGGCCGCGGACCGCCAGTACCAGGCGCGGCTCGCCGCCACCCGCGCGGCGGGCGCTGCGTTCGAGGAGGATCTGGTCGCGTTCCGGCGCACGCTGCTCGCGATCGCGGGCCGGGCCGACAAGGACTTTCAGAAGCTGCGCGCCACCCGTGCCGCGCAGGAAGACTCGGATGAGGGGGAAGACGCGCCGCCCGCGCCCGCCTCACCGACCGACGCCGCTTTCGACCGTGACCCGACTGGTGCCCGGACCACAAACCTGGACGAAGAAGGAGGCTTGCAGTGATGAGTGCGCATGCAACCTGCGAAACCGATCGGCAAAGACACCGGTGCTTGCGGACTGCCTGGGGCGGCGCCGCCGCGGCCGCCCTGGCCCTGTCGCTTGTTGCCAGCGCGGCCTCAGCCGCCGAAGCTCTCTTCGACGACTTCGCTGGGTCGGGCCTGAGTAACTGGACACTTTACGGGAGCCCGCTGCCGCAATGGGCTTCCTCGGCGTACGACCGCACGGGGGTGTTCGACAATAACGGCGACCCCAACTATGACAGCGGCGGGTTCTCGAAGACCCTTGTGGGCAGCACCGAAGGCATGACAATCGAGTCCGAGGTCTACCTGGATTTTGCGGACCTTGGGGGATGCTGGGCCGACGCTCAAATCGGGCTCACCAGGGACGCCGACCCATCCACGTCCGAACAAGGGTTCAGCGGAGGTCACGGCATCTGGTTCAACCTGAGCGCGGTTGGCGACGCGTGCTGGGGCGCGCCGGCGGAGTATCGCCGGAAGGCGTGGTTCTTCGGTGGCATTGTCGCCGAGGATGAAAGCACTGAGGGAATGCCGGAATATACATTCGACGCTGACGCCTACGCGAATGGCTGGCATCGGCTCAGGATCGAGGTCGGTTCGGATCGGAGCGTACGGTTCCACGTCGACGACACCTTGCTGTGGACGAGCACCAAGAAGCTGCATGCGTCGCTTCTCGAGGGTCGGAATGTGGTCCTCGGCAGTCGCTCGTCGGGGTCCGCGGGCAAGGCGTACCACGACTGGGTTCGCGTTTCATACGGCTCCGTCACCGCTCCCCCTTTGACCCTTACAGTCACGGACGCGACCGACTCATCTGTGACTCTCTCCTGGACCGCCGCCAATCTCCAGCGCTTCCACCATTATGAGGTGCGGCGATCTGTCACCTCCGACTTTGGCGTGCCGTCGTCAGTCGGCCTCATCGGTATTCCCGCCGGGTTTCTCTTGCTTGCGATATCCGGCGCCCTGATCCGCTCACGACGCCGGCGCGCTACCCTTTTCCTTGCTCTTGGCGCGGCTGCCGTGGTGATTCCCGGCGCGGTCCTGGCCGATCCCGACGACTGGTTTCTGGCCGCCACCGTCGGCGACGAATCTTCGAGAACCTACACCGACACCAGCGTCGAAGCGCAAATGACCTACTTCTACAAGGTTCTCGCTTTCGACGCCGACGGCAGCTTTCAGACCAGCAACGAAGCGCAGGTAACGCCGGGGGCGGAGCCCGCCGCCATCGGCGATGGCACCACGGATGCCACGGGATCCGTGACCCTGACGCTGGCAACGCCCGGCGGCCGGCGCGCAGGTGAAGTCACCTGTACGACCCGGGATGGCAGCGGCAACCCCGTTTCGGGAGCAAAATGCTACGCCGCCTTGACGGCGCGGCAACTGATCGTGACCGCCTACGATCCCAGCTCGGAACGCTTCCCGAGCACGGTTCGCCTGAGCAGCGACGAGCTCCGAGAATCCTTCGCGGCGAACCGAGTGATCCAGGTGGCACTAATACTGATGAAAGTTGCCGCAGTGGGCACCACGGCGTTCCACGTCTACGAGGCAGTGGATGTGTGGCACGACTTTGACTGGGATAGTGGCATCTACCGGGTTTGCGCCCGCGCCGATCTGCACACAATCGCAGACGAGCTGCGCGGAATGGCGATAAGCGCGGCGATGAGCGGTGTCGCGGGCCGTGTCGCCCCCGAAGTTGCCAGGACCCTGCATCTGGGTGTCGAGGACGCCAAAGCTGGAATCGCATTTCTTGTCGACAAAGGTACGGACGCTATCGTCGAGGAAATGGTACAGGCGGGTTTCCAGGAGGATCAGTATTATGGAAAGTGTTGGGTCTATGCTCCGGGAGAAGAGCGTCCGTTGCGAATCGAAATCTTGGAAGCGCAGCCTGTGGATCACGATCCGGTGGTATCGCGCGTGGCGGTCGCCGGTTTCGCCGGTCAGATTCCCCTGACTTTTCGCATCTACGACGCCGTCAGTCCCACCGCCACGGTGGAGATCCGGTACGCCTGGGGCTGGAGCTGGTGGCCGACCCGACAGTGCCCGGTGCTGTCCGCGACCAGCCATGGGCACATCGTGCAGGACCCTGGCGTCAGTCCGCCGCAGATATGCTGGGTCAAGGACATTCCCATCGAGGCCCCGTACACGACGGTGACGGTCTGGATCAATACTGCCGCGACCTTTCCCGGAACGGTCAAGGAGGATCTGTGGCTGGAGGTGCGACCCTGGGACGAGCGCGGGTCGCTGGGTGAGGGTGAGAAATCCTTTTCGTCCCCCTTCACCATAGACAATACGGGGGCCACGGACACGACGCCACCATCGGTTGCATTCAGCGATCCGAGCGATGGGGCCTCAGTAACCGGCCTGGTTCGCGTGGCCGCTGATGCGAGCGACAACACAGGTATCAACAGCGTGGAGTTTTACTACAACGCTGGAGGAGGCGATCAAGCGATCGCTTCGGACGTGGGAACCGAGCCCGCGGTGGTCTGGGATGCACGGGAGCTTCCGGGCGGCAACTATGTGCTGAAGGCGGTTGCAGAGGACCTCGCGGGTCTGACGCAAACCAGCACGATCGACGTTACGTTGGGAGACTGCACGTACGCGATTGATCCGGCGAACGCCTCATTCACGTTGCTCGGAGGCTCCGGGAGCATCGATGTGGAGACCACGAGGGGTTGTTTGTGGACTGCGATCGCCGACGTGGGCTGGATTTCCTTTCTGTACGATGCCTCCGGCATCGGCCCTGGAACCGTGACATATTTCGTCGAGGGCAATACGCTGTCTCCTCGCGAGGGGATGATCACAGTGGCGGGTTTGGAGGTGACGGTTGCTCAGGATGGAGGGGGGCTGACCCCGACGCCGACGGTAGGAGTCCAGCCGACGGCGACGCGGACCGCGACGGTTCCCGTGCAACCCAGCGCGACGCGGACGCCGACGGTGCAGTCGACGCCAACCCGTACGGCAACCGTGTCGTGGACGGCGACGCGGACCGCGACGGTAACGTACCCGGTGCCGCAGGTGGTCTACCCGAACGGCGGCGAGGTGCTGACGGCGGGGAGCACGATCACGGTGGAGTGGACGGTGGGGAATCAAGTACAACCCGGGGTGGATCTGCAATACACGACGAACAGTGGGGTAAACTGGACAGCGATGGCCTCTGGTGTCGCGGGAATGAGCTACGAGTGGAGCATTCCCGGGGGCATCGATTCGAGCAATTGCTGGGTGAAGGTGATTACCTATGATGGCTCGTGGACGCCGTACACGGATCAGAGCGACGTGACGTTCACGATCGTATCGGCCACGCCGACGGTGCAGTCGACGCCAACCCGTACGGCAACCGTGACGTGGACGGCGACGCGGACCGCGACGGCAATCTCCCCGCAGCCGCAGGTCGCCTACCCCAACGGCGGGGAGGTGCTGACGGCGGGGTCGACCATTACGGTACAGTGGAGTGTGGCGAACCAGATTCAACCCGGAGTCGACCTGCAGTACACGACCAACGCGGGGGTATCGGGGAGCGGGGTGGCGTCGGGCGTAGCGGGAAACAGCACGAACTGGACGATTCCCGCGGGGATCGACAGCAGTGCTTGCTGGGTCAAGGTGATTACCTACGACAGTGCATGGGTGGCGTACACGGACCGGAGTGATGACACGTTCACGATTGTGCTGGCGGCGACGCCCACGAGTACTCCGACGCCGGGGACACCGGTGGGGGACGAGGTGCTGGTACCGGCGGGGGAATTCCAGATGGGTTGCGACGGGACGACGCCGGCGGATTCGTGCGACTCGTACGGCGACGAAGATCCGGTGCACGCGGTGAATCTGGACGCGTACTACATCGACACGTATGAGGTGACGTCGGCGCAGTACAAGTCGTGCGTGACCGCGGGGTCGTGTACGGCGGCGAATACCGGCGGGTCGTGTACGTACAACGCCAGCGGCAAGGAGCAGCATCCGATCAACTGCGTCGACCATTACCAGGCGACGGCGTACTGCGCCTATGCGGGCAGACGGTTGCCGACGGAGGCGGAGTGGGAAAAGGCGGCGCGTGGGACGGACCAGCGGATCTTTCCGTGGGGGGATACGAGCCCGGACTGCACGTATGCGAACCACGACTACTGTGTGGGTGCGACCACGCCGGTGGGGAGCTATCCGCTCGGGGTGTCGCCGTATGGAGCATTCGACATGGCGGGTAACGTATTTGAATGGGTGAGCGACTGGTATGACAGCGGGTACTACTCGCAAAGTCCGTACCAGAATCCGCCCGGCCCTTCCTCCGGGTCCCACCGCGTCAATCGGGGCGGCTCGTGGAACTTTAGCGCCACGTGGCTCCGCTCCGCCGACCGCTACTGGAACTACCCGACGTACTGGTACCACGACATAGGGTTCCGCTGCGCGAGGACGCTGTAATTCTTTGCGCTTTTCCTCTTGGGTCCTTTGTCCTTTCCTGATCCTGATCCGGGGCTCGCCGCCGCGTGCGGCGGCGAGCCGAGGATTTTTTCCCGACGGAGAAGGCAATGCCCTACTTCCAGATGACACAGTGCGTCAATGACCGATGAGCGGCAGCAGCTCCCTGTGGTCGTCAAGGCCTACGATCTGCTCCTGTGGCTGATCCCGCACATCGACAAGATGCCGAGGAGCCGCAAATTCACCCTCGGCGACCGTCTGGAAAACGTCACGCTCGAGCTCCTGCTGACCCTGGTGGAGGCGGCCTACAGCCGCCACAAGCGCGCGCTGCTCGAACGCGCCAACCTCGCCGCGGAAAAACTCCGGTTCCTGCTTCGCGCCCTGCGCGACCTCGGCCTGCTCAGCCGGAAATCCCACACCTTTGCCATGGAGCAGATTACGGAGATCGGCCGCATGATCGGCGGCTGGCTGCGGCAACAGCACGCCAGGGAGCCGTCCCCATGAGCCGCCGCCGCAGCGGTCCACGTGACCCCGGCGACGGCTCCCTGTGGCGCCGCCTGGTCTCCTACCCGCACCTCGAGGCCGCCTGCCGCCTCGCCCGCCGTGGAAAACACCTGCAGCCCGCTCCCGCCGCCTTTGACCTCGACCGCGAAAAGGAGCTGTGGGCGCTGCACGAGGAGCTTTCCTCGCAGACCTATCGTCCCGGCCCCTACCGCACCTTCGTGGTCACCGACTCCAAACGCCGCATGATCAGCGCCGCGCCCTTCCGTGACCGCGTGGCACACCATGCGCTCACCTCCATCCTCGAACCGATCTTCGAGCCGAAATTCATCTTCGACTCGTACGCCTGCCGCCAGGGCAAGGGCACGCACGCCGCCGTGCGCCGATTCCAACATTTCGCGCGCGCCTTCCCCTACGTGCTGCGGGGCGACATCCGCAAGTACTTCCCGAGCATCGACTGGGAGATCTTGCTCGCGCGGCTCGCTCGCCACG
>JACPHN010000220.1 GCA_016188575.1 Candidatus Schekmanbacteria bacterium | reverse complement strand
CCGTCCTCGAACGAGCCCTCCATGTCGGTGATGTAGTCCCGGAGCCAGTCGATGCGGCCCTCGTACTGCCGGCGCAGCTCCGGGCTCGCCGCCAGCCGCTCCAGCTCCGCGCGGGCTTTCGCCAGCTCCGGCGTCGCCCATTTCTCCAACACCTCCGTGCTCATCTCGATGCCCTCCTTCAGAAAGGATATCCACATCTCCTCGAGGCTCGCCGCCGCCACGGCCGGCTTGTCCTATTTCGGCAGCTCGACGATGTCGATGCGCATGAGCGGCGACAGCACCGCTGCGCTTTCGACGTCGCGGAGGCGAAAGTCGGCAACGCGGGACATGGTACGGATGCGGCGATGCCCGCACGTAGGCGGGAAAGACGTAGAGGCGACTAGGCGCGGGCGCGAGCTCCAGTGCCGGACTACCCCCAGCATCGCGTTTAGCAGCATGCGGTCCACGGCCTGCCGATACCCGGCGCAGTCGGCGTCGATGCGCACCCCGGCGACGAGCTCGGGGAAGACGCTTCGGTAGATCGCGACCCAGGCCGCTTCGTCCTTGAGCCGCATGCTGCAGGCGAGCTGGCCGGCACGACCGTGCACCAACGCGCTGCGGAGTGGGTTCGCAGGCGTATTCGTTTGCCCCTATGGCTGCCCACCCTGGTGTCCAAACGTGTCCTTCGGCGCCCCCGCGTGACCAGCAAAAAACGGATGATCATGCTATCGTACCGCGCAGCCGGGGTGGCGAAATGGCAGACGCAGGGGACTTAAAATCCCCCGGGCGAAGGCCCATGCGGGTTCGAGTCCCGCTCCCGGCATCGCGCGCCTGATGCGGATTTTCAGTTGCTGGCAGGATTTTTGCTTGGTGGGCTTCGGGATCATTTGACAGCAACCCGCTTCAGGCGGTGATAATGGGCCCACAGGAGACCGGAGGCGTCAGCATGTCCTCGGCACCGCTTTCGCGAATCCCGCCCGAGAAGATCAGGCTCACCTACGCGGAATACCTCGAGCTCCCCGACGACGGGAAGCGCTACGAGATCATCGATGGAGAGCTCAACGTGACACCGGCCCCGACGTCAAGACACCAGATTGTCGCGGCGAACTTCCATCTTCTGCTCGGCGAGCGTGTCCGGACGCACCGTCTGGGGCGGCTCCTGTTCGCGCCGGTCGACGTCGTGCTCAGCGACACGGACATCGTCCAGCCGGACCTCGTCTTCATCCGTGCGGACCGGACGGGGATCATCGCCGAACGATTCATCCAGGGGTCGCCAGATCTCGTGATCGAGATCTTGTCACCGACGACGAGGCGGCGGGATATCCTCACGAAGTCGGCCCTCTATGCGCGATTCCAGGTGCCGAGCTACTGGCTCGTGGACCCGGACATCGATCAGGTTTCCCTCTACTGGCTCGATGGAGACCGCTACCGGCTCGGAGAAGAGACACGAAGTCCCGAGGTTCTCCGACCAGGCGAATTCTCCGGCCTGGAGCTACCGCTCGAGGAGCTCTTCGCCTGATCAGACGCCCGGGCGGTTGACAGCCAGGTTGACCGCAACCGAGGCGGACTTGGGCGGGCTGGAGCAAACAGTGCCGCTCGGAAGAACGTTTTCGTCTTGACGTTTTCGAACCGCGGCGAACCCTCGCGCACCCGAAGCTCCCAGCTGATCCCGAGGAGACCTCGATGAAAGAGCGGATCTATTGGATGATCACGCGGCGGCCTCTGGACCTCGACGGGTTGGACGATCGGGAACGAGCGTTCCTGGCAAGAGTGCGAGGGCGATACGAGACCCGACCGGAATGCTCGGAGCTCGCCGCGTGGTGGATCGCGGCCTCCCAGGAGCTCGGCCTCGAGAAGGCTTCTCCCGTCCATCGCGTGTGCCAGGACCTCCAAGCGCGGCTGGGGATCGCGCAGGGTGACGTCGCGCCGCCCGACTACCGCGATTAATCTCTTCGACCTGATCGAGCAGCACCACGGCTCTCGCTATCGGTTCTGCACGGAGACCGGTATCGATCCGGGCCATCTGAGCCGCGTCCTCGCGGGCCAGGCGGAGCTGTCGATCCAGACGCTTCAGACCCTCCGCGAGCACCTCCACGCGGCGATCGTCATCCATCCCGAGGAGGATCTCGCCGAGCGGCTGGCGGAGCGCTTCGGCCAACGGCATGAGCGCTTCGTCCCCAAGAGCGCCGGCCCTCCGGGAGAAGCTTGGAGCGGCGGACGAAGACCCAGAGGAAGCGGTTGGCAAAGCCATTGGCCACCTCGATGTCTCCCAGGCCCCGGCGCAGGATCCGCCCGGACCTTCGTCCCGGCAATCGCGCGACTGCGCCATTCACAGCCTCGCGGACCCGCGCCGAGCACGACCTACCGGCGCCACCCCGGGGCGCGATCGGGCGATCCCGTGGTTTCCGTTCCTGCCCCGCCGTAAGGGCGAAGCTCCGCTGCCGGGATGGGCCTTGAGCTGGAGCGCGGCCGCGCCATCCTCGAGCCATTCGCGCTGGGGGCGGGCGGCCACCTCGGGCTCGGGCTTTTCCCGCCGGCTGCCGGCAGCGACTGAGGCCGGCGCGGCGCCGCGTGCCGGCCAGCGATCAGCTCGCCTCCCGCGGTGCGGTCCCGGCGGATTCCAGCTCGAGCAACCGCTGCTTGCGCCACACGCCGCCGCCATAACCGCGCAGTCTGCCGTCCGCTCCCACGACACGGTGGCAGGGAATGACGACTGCGATCCGGTTGGCCCCGTTGGCCAACGCGACGGCACGGACCGCTTCGGGGCGGCCAAGACGCCGCGCTTGCTCGGCGTAGGACCGAGTCGTGCCGTACGGAATCCGCTGCAGCTCCTCCCAGGCCGCGACCTGAAAGGGTGTGCCGAGCATGGCCACGGCCACTGTGAAGTGCCGGCGCTCCCCGGCGAAATACTGGCCGAGCTCTTCCTCGAGCTGCGCGAGCAGCGGATTCGGTCCCGGGACGAGCGCCGCGTTGCAGCGCCGCGCCACCTCGTCGAGCTCCCGCTCGAACGACCGCCGATCGGCGAATTCCAGGAGCACCAGACGCTCTTCCGTCGCGCCGGCGACCATTACCCCCAGCGGCGTCGACAGCCGCGCCAGCCAGAGCCGTTCCGCCTGCCGCGCCTGACCTGCGGTCTTTCCCGCCCAGCGGCGCAGCGCTTCGCGAAAACCGCTCAGCGATTCGAAGCCGTGATCGTAGGCCGTGTCGACGAGCGCCTCGCCATCCTGAAGCCGACCGAGCGCGGTCCCGAGGCGGCGCGAGCGCGCGTACGCCTGAAAGGTCATGCCGTGGGCCTGCCGAAACCAGCGCCGGAGCCGTTCCGGATCGATACCGTGCCCGCGCAGCTCGTCGTCGGTCAGGCGGCGGGAAGGCGCGGCCTCGACAAGCTCCAGGGCCTGGCGCGCAAACGCGGGCGGCTGCCCGTCCGGCTCCATGGGCCGGCAGCGCTGGCACGGACGATACCCCGCATGGAGCGCCTCTCCGGTCGCGCGAAAGAACTCGACGTTTTCCGGGAGGGGTTTGCGGGCAGGGCACGTCGGGCGGCAGAATATCCCTGTCGTCCGGACTGCCACGTAGAAGATCCCATCGTAGCTCGCGTCTCGGGCCAGCATCGCCTGCATCATGGTCTCCTTGGTAGGTAGAGCGTCGTGCATCATGGACGCGTCTTGTACTGGCGCTGCGGTGGCGCGATCCACCGAAAAATCGAGGGTGAATGTGGCGAGCCGGTTGGCGTCGCCATCTATGCGGGTTACGATACCATCAGCAGCTCGAGCATGCGCGACGAGACCAGCGGAGTGGTGAGAATCGGGGGAATCGCCGCCTTCGTTGTCGCATGGGCGCGCGGCCGCGGCGCGCGCCTGATACTCGAGGAGCTCCTGTGTGCTCAGGGTCGTCTGGACACCGACAGGCGCTTCAAAGGTCGGCGAGCCTGGTCGGGCTCCGGCGTTGACAAGGACGTTTCATCCCTTCGTCAGCCGGTCCGAAACCCCGCCCTTCAGGGCGGAATCGCCGCGGAACCCCGGCCTGAAGGCCGGGGTTTCAGCGGTGGTTAGGGCGGGGTCCAAACCCCGCCCTAACATGTCGCCGGCCTAAAGGCCGGCATCCGTATTGGTCCGCGGGAATCGACCTGTCGATGCACCACGGATTATTTGACCGGAGAGGGAAGATGCGGCGCTCGTGGTCTTTGCTCCAAACCGCTACGCAGGCGCTGGGGCCGCTGTCGGTGGCGAGTGCTGCCGGTACCGTTGCGGCTGGGGGGCCGGCGGCGGCGCTCCGCTCGCCGTGATCAAGCAGTACATCCAAAACCAGAAGAACGTCCAATCCATGGCAAGGAGCCGCGGCCCCAGCCTTGCCAGCGCGGCGGGTCCACAGGTCATGAGCGATTTTTGAAAAGGTAGTCGATCACCTCGTCGCGTGTCAAACGGTGGCAAACGACCAGTGCACGATGGCGACGACACGACGCGAGCCACGATTCCCGCCTTCCGAGGCCCTTCCGAATCCTGTCTGGGCGGCGGCCGACGTTATGTCCGTACCGGTCTTCGCCCTCTCCGTCCCGCGAGGCAAACGCCCAGCAACAACAGGAGCATGGAGCTCGGTCTGCCCAGCAGCGGAACAGGGGGAAGCAGTGATTTCGCCATCACACCGCCGTATACCGTCCCGGCGTACAGAGTGTCGTCGGCGAGCAGGAAATCCCGCACCGCGATGCTCGCCACCGTGACGCCGCTCGGCTTCCAGGTCACCCCGGCATCGCGGCTCACGAGTATTCCCGGCCAGTAGCCGCCGGCGTACAGATCATCGGTACCGGGATCGATGAGGATCTTGATGATATTACGGGGCGAATCCTCGATTTCGGTCCAGGTCACGCCCTCATCGGTGCTGCGCAAGATCCCTTCGTTAGCGCCGACGATCAGAAGGCCGGTGGTGCCAGCGACCGTTTGGTTGTTGAAAAAAGGAAGCGGAATGGTTTGCCAGGTGGCGCCATCGTCTGTGCTGCGGTTCATGGCGTCGTAGGTGGTGAAATATACAACGTTGTCACTTCGGGTATCGTAGCCAAAGCCGCCAACCGTGACGCTGCCAAATACTTCGGTCCAGGTGGTGCCATGGTCAGTGGAGCGTTTGATCGCACCATAGACATTTACCAGGAGCGTGTCTTGTTTGGTTACGGTAAGCTCCTCGGCTCGATATTGAAGCACTTGTTGCCAGGAAGCTCCTGCGTCGCTGGTGCGATACGTGCCTTCCTCATGACTGAGATATACTGTGTTCGGATCTGTCTTACTTGCTGCAATTCCACTGCTGTATTTGGAAGGAAGATTACTGGTGACGTTTTGCCAGGTATTTCCGTCATATCTCCACACCCCCAGGTCGTCCGCCGCCGCGAATATGGCGGTAGGCGAGGGCCCGGGCGCGGCCAGCTCGTGCACCGTAGGCGTTGAAACCGTGTTCGCGCTGTTCCAGGAGACACCGCCGTTCGTCGAGTACCAGAAGTTGCCTTGCGCATGACTGGTGGTCGCGTACCACGCATTGCTTGCGGGATCGATTCCCAAGCTGATCACGTCGGTGGTGGGGGGGCCAGATGGGTAGGGGTGCCATGAACGGCCCTGATCTCCCGAAGCATGTATTGACCCGCCGATCAGGGCGAAGAGCTCGTCCGTATTGGGGTGCCGGTACAAGTCCGAGGGGGCGAGCGCAGCCACCACGAGAGACCAGGTCATTCCGGCGTCTGAGGATTGATATACACCTTCCGCGTAGCGTGAGGCGACGACGGTGTGGCCGTCGCGAAAGAAGGTGACGTCGCGCAAAACGGCGCCACCGATGACCTCGTTCCAGGTCAGGCCGTCGTCTTTACTTCGAAACATGGTAGTTGAAGTCTGGGCCAGAGCTACTGAGCCGGTCGAAGGGTCCGCAACGATCTCGCGAAACGAGTAATAGGAGCTCGGGTCTTGATAGACATCCTGCCAGGTGATGCCGGAATCTGTCGATCGGAAGATATCGCCACATGCGGCATGAAGCGTTCCCGTACCGCTTCGGTCAAACTCACCGCACGGGGCTGGGGTCGTGGCCACCGGGACCCAAGTCGTGCCGCCATCGGCGCTCGTGGCGATGGTGTCGTAGGCGGCGATGAATAACTGACCAGTGGGGCTGACGAACGTACTGTTCCTCGTGGCCAGGAACGTCCAGGACTGACCGTTGTCTGTCGACCGGTAGGTGCAGCAATAGGTATTGATATAGACGGCGTTGCCGATGGCGCCGGCGATGCTCGTAATGCCATTGTCTTGCGGGTCGTTCGGTCCGATCGCTTGCCATTCCCCGCCGTGTGCCAACGTTGCCAGCGCGAGGAGTGCCACGAAACCGACAATTTGCAAACTTCCAAACATGGCGCGCAGTCTGAAGGTGTCAAAGGCGTGCGAACGCATCTCGGCAGGTTTCGATCCCGGCTACGCCAGGAAGCTGACGCCGAATCTGAACACTACCTCGAAGCACGCGATTGGACAAGTTGGAACGAGACCCCAGATCCGTCACCTGGTCACCGGGGCGCGCAGCGTCATCCGGCAAACGCCTGCCGCGGTCTCCCGGCAGCAGGTACAGGCAAGCACCGGTCACAGATTCCAGGTCCGCGGCGTATCGTCGTCCGCAGCGGCGAGGCGACTTCCGGCTTTCGATGAAACGGTTGCACAGCGAACGATGTCGAGCTAACGTACCGCTGGCGAAGGCGTCCGAGGATTCGAATCTCGCGCCCGCCAGGTCGGCCCTCGAGGTGGATGCGGTCAACTACCCCGGCCTGAAGGCCGGAGCTTGCTCCGGAGGAAGGTCGTAAGCCGCGAGGCTTGCATGTTGACCAGACCAAGTTGTTGAGATTGGCAATCGTTGAAACAGATGCGTTGGACGATCAGCAAAAGTAACACTCCGAGGTGCTTCCTCAGCCTCGGACTCTGTAAGTGCGCGTTGCAGACAAGCCGTAGGGTCGGCACGAAACGGATGTGCACAGACGGCTGCTGTTCAACAGGGTCGAGGGGAGACCGTCGAGCAAGCCAGCTTGGCGGCGTCACAAGCCCTTTACGGGGACCTCTTCGGAGGTATTGGAGGTAACGATGGTTTTTGTGTTAGACAAGCGCAAACGGCCGCTGACGCCGTGCGCCGAAGGGCGGGCGCGCAAGCTGCTCGCGGCGGGACGCGCGCGGGTGCATCGCCTGCACCCCTTCACCATCCGCCTGGTCGATCGCGTCCTCGAGGACAGCGTGGTCGCACCGCTGCGCCTGAAGCTAGATCCGGGGGCCAGGACGACTGGTGTCGCGATCGTCCGCGAGGATGGTTCGGTGCAACATGTTCTGCATTTG
>JACPHN010000023.1 GCA_016188575.1 Candidatus Schekmanbacteria bacterium | reverse complement strand
GGCGTCTCCCGCTTCGACCCGCCACCCGTCTGGCGGGTCGGCGTGCCACGGCAGCGCCGTCGTGGTGCCGCTCTCGAAGGAGTCACCCGCGGCGGCGGCCACGGTCGCAACCGCGACTACCAAGACAGAGAGAGAGAGAGAGAAGCGACGCGCTGCGTCATCGGCATCCTCCGGTTCGCCTCACTACCCAGTATGCCTCGGCAAGACGCGCGAAGCAAGCCGTGCCGCGAGTCTCATGCGGCCAAGCACATCACGCATCGCCAGACCGGAATCGTCCAAATGGCGCCATTTCCCATCCCTACAGTCGTCGCCCTGCGTTCTCTCTTCCGAACCTGCGGACTACCCGTGCCCGTCTCGCGAAGGCTCCATCCGCATGGCGTGAGCAACAGACGGTGATCCCTCGCCGTCTCCTTGCGCCTCGGCCACCACAGCCTCCCGTAGGACTTCGCGACTACGCCATGGCCTTGTGCATGATCGGCCTCGGACTTCGTGCCGTCGAAGTGGCCACCCTGAGTCTCGACGACATCGACTGGCGAGCCGGTGTGCTCAAGGTCCGCGCCGACAAGACTCGGCGGACTGACCTGATGCCGCTGCCGGACCGCGTCGGAAGAGCGATGGTGGCCTACCTTCGGCAAGGGCGGCCATCCACCGTTGATCGACATGTATTCGTGCGCCATCGGCTGCCTCGTAGTCGACCGATCGAGGTCAGAATTGTCCAAGGCGCGCTTCGCAGGGACATGCTTCGTGCAGGACTGCCCGTGCAGGCGCCTCACAAGCTGCGGCATGGCACGGCCAGTCGCCTGCTCGAATCCGGCGCGTCCATCAAGGAGGTGGCCGACATGCTTCGGAATCGGTCGCTGGACACGACGACGATCTATCTAAAGATCGACACCAAGAATCTGTCGCAGGTAGCGATGCCTTGGCCGGAGGTCCACTCATGAGCAGTCAGCCGCCCACCATGGTCAGCCTGGTCGGGCAATACCTGACCCACCGACGTATGCTTGGTGCCCAACTTCTCCGCCAGGGAGAACAACTGCTGGATTTCGACTCTGCTACCCAGGTGCCGCCAGCCGGATTGATGGGTTCGCCCCGCCATCGCTCCACCCCTTACGTGTACAGCGACCAGGAGATCCGAGATCTGATCCATGCCGCTCGTCAGCTGAATCCACCCGAGGGGCTACGCCCCTGGACCTATGCTACCCTGTTCGGTCTCTTGTCTTGCACAGGCTTGCGGATCTCGGAAGCCTTGGCCCTGGTCGAGGCTGATGTCGACCGCCGTGGCCCCATCATTCGGATCGTCGAGACCAAGTTCCGCTAGAGCCGCCTCGTACCGATCCCAGTACCGTTGCCGCGCTGAGCCGTTACGCCGAGCATCGGGATCGGTATCATCCGAGCCGAACGCATGAGCATTTTTTGGTAGGAGGGAACGCAAGGCCGCTGAGCTATTCGACTGTGGTCGGAACTTACGCCGCGCTGCGCAGATCGCTCGGTTGGGAAGCGCGAGCCGGGAGTCGGGCGCCCAGGATTGGCGTCGGCCGAATGTCCGGTTTCGTCCTTTACACTTTTTCCCGCCGCAGGCTTCGGTGAGCGGACGCGATTCATCGCGCCCCTATCGTAGCGGCCTCAGGTGTAAGGAAGATGCGGCCACCGCCATTCCTTCCATCACTCGACGACCCCTTCGACCGCATCCCCCATGTCCAAGTGCAACGGCCCGGACCTGTCAGCCGGCCGAGGAGCCCCCGCCGTCAGGGCCGCCGCACCCTCCGGCAGCTCGTCACAGGTTTCCGAGCAGCCGTTGCAGAATTGCCAGACCCGCAACCGCCGCCGTTTCGGCGCGCAAAATGCGGGGCCCCAGGCGCCAGGAAACCGCGCCATGCGCGGCCAGCAAGGCAATGTCCCGGGAGGAAAACCCCCCTTCGGGCCCGATGAAAAGCCGCAGGCCGCTCTCGCCAAGGATTGCGGCCAGGCGGTCGTCCGGTGCTGCCGGCGGCAGCTCACCGGCCGCTGGATGAAGCACGATCAGCAGGTCCCGCGGCGGAACGTGGCGTAGGCACGCTTCCAAAGCTTCGGGACAGGCGATTCGCGGCGCGCGTGAGCGACCACATTGTTTGACGGCTTCGCGTGCGATCCGCTCCCACCGGCGCACCTCCTTCTCCGCACCGCGCGCCGAGGCAGCGACCGACCACTCGGTTACGATCGGCTCGACCGCTACCGCACCGAGCTCGGTTGCCTTCTCCATAATCATGCTCATGAACCCCGGCCGCAGCACCGTGGGGTGCAGCACGACCACCGCCGCCGGCTCGGTGTCCAGCTCACGCGCGCCCACCGGCGCCACCGTGAGCGGCGAAAGACAGGTGACCGTCGCTTCGATTTCGCATCCAGCCGCGGTGAAGAAGCAGACGCGAGAGCCTGGGCGGATCCGCAGCACTGCTCGCAGGTGGTGCTCGTCCTCCGGCAGCAGGCGTGGCCGACCGGACGCGGGGAGCACGCCGTCTGGCAGGGGGATCCGCGGCAGGCGGCTCACGCTCAGCTCCGCGGCCCTGGAGGTGGGGGCGGAGGCACGAGAACCGAGACGAGGCGCCTGATCAGGTGGCGAACGCCGCGCCCGGCCGGTGTCGGCATGATCCCCGTATCATCGCTGGCAGCCGTGGCCGCCTGATATTGCTCCAGGGCCTCGCGCTGAGCGCGGCTGAGATTCTCCGGGACGTCGACTTTGAGCGTCACGATGAGATCGCCGCGCGACGCACCGTCGCGGCGCGGCAAGCCCTCGCCACGGAGCCGAAACATCGTGCCGCTCTGGGTCCCGGGCGGGATCCGCAGTTGCCTCTCGCCTGCCAACGTCGGCACGGTGACGGTGGCGCCCAGGGCGAGTAGCGGAAAGCCCACCGGGAGCTCCAGGGCGATGTCGGCCCCTTTTCGCTCAAACAGGTCGTGACGGCGAATCCGGAGGCGCACGTGGAGGTCGCCGCACTCCCGCGCGTCTCGATCCCAGTCGCCCTGGCCAGCGAGCTTGAGCTGCGCGCCCTCGCTGGTGCCGGCCGGAAAGCGGATGCTCAGCGTTCGCTGCGTTTCGATACCGCCGAGTCCGTGGCAGGAAGAGCACGGCACTTCGATCAGGGTCCCCGCTCCCGAGCAATGGGCGCACACCTTGTACGTGCTGAACAGCCCCTGTTGAATCGCATACGTGCCGCGACCATAGCACGTGGGGCAGGCGCTGAGCGCCGTCCCCGGTTCGGCGCCACCGCCGTCGCAGCGCGGGCACTTCTCGAGGCGGCTGACCCGCACCGCCACCGGGTCTTGTGAAACCAGCACGTGCAGATCGACTTCCAGGTCAACATGTCGATCGGTCCTTGGCTTTCGCCGCTTGCGTCGATCCGAGTCGAAGGTGCTGCGCCATTCGGCGGAGCTTTCGTAATGGTCTTCGTAGGAGTGCCCGCTGCGCCCGTTTGCGGGCGGCGCCGCGCGCCCGCCGCGCCCAACGCCGCCGCCCGCCCCCTCACCGTTGCCGATGAGCGCCTGGTACGCTTCGGTCGCCTCCTTGAAGCGCTCCTCCGCCCACGGGTCATCCGGATTCTTATCCGGGTGGTAGCGGTGCGCGAGTTTACGGTAGGCCCGCTTGATTTCGGTGATCGACGCTCCAGGGGCAAGCCCGAGTATCTTATAGTAGTCGGACCTGGGCATGCCCCCTTCTTTCCGGGTGCGGCGGCACGGGCCGTTCAGGCGTTGGCCTGCTTGCCACCAAAAATGACCGCGGTGATCTTTGCGGAAAGCTGCTGCAGGTAGTCGAGCACCCGCTGCATGTCCTCCGTCTTGGCTTCGGATAGCTTGGCCCGCGCCGTAACGAGCGCGTCCTTCACTTCCTGCTGCAGCGACACGTCAATGACGTCGCGGTATCCGCTCAGCGACCGCTCGGTCGTGTAGATCAGGCCCTCGAGCTGATTTCTCAGGCCAGCCTGTTGCTTGCGCTGATCGTCCTGATCCGCGAAATGGGCGGCCTCGGCGACGAGACGTTGGATCTCTATCTCGGTGAGGCCGGAGCGTGCCGTAACCTTGATGGTCTGCTCACGACCACTCGCAAGGTCTTTTGCGGACACGTTGACGATGCCGTTGGCGTCGATCGAGAAGGTAACCTCGATCTGCGGAACGCCGCGCGGTGACGGCGGTATGCCAGCGAGCTCGAAGCGGCCAAGCGAGCGGTTGTCGGCCGCCATCTCCCGCTCGCCCTGCAGCACGTGGACCTCGACCGCGGACTGGTTGTCCACCGCGGTCGAGAAAACCTGGCTTTGCTTTGTCGGGATCGTCGTGTTGCGATCAATGAGGCGAGTAAACATGCCGCCCAGGGTTTCGATCCCGAGGCTCAGAGGCGTTACGTCCAGCAGCAGAAGGTCCTTGACCTCACCGCCGAGGATCCCGGCCTGCAGGGCCGCACCGATGGCGACGACCTCATCAGGGTTGACCTCGCGGCACGCGTCGCGCCCGAAAAACTCGCTGACTAGCTCGATCACGCGCGGCATCCGGGTCTGACCCCCGACGAGAATGACCTCGTCGATCTTGTCGACGGTGAGGCGAGCGTCGTCGAGCGCCTGCCGGCAGGGGTCGATGGTCATCTGCAGCAGCTCATCGGTCATCTTCTCGAAAGTCTCGCGATCGAGCGTGGCGCTGAAATGCTTTGGACCGCGCTCGTCCGCGGCGATGAACGGGAGGTTGATGTCGGTTTCCGTCGACGTCGAGAGGTCCCACTTGGCTTTCTCCGCCGCCTCGCGGAGGCGTTGCAGAGCCATCTTGTCGCGGCGCAGGTCGATGTCGTGCTCGTCCATGAACTGCTCGATCAGCCAGTCCAGAATGCGGCGATCGAAATCGTCGCCGCCGAGGTGGGTGTTGCCGTTGGTGGCGAGCACCTCGGTGACGCCGTCTCCGAGGCGGAGCAGGGAGATGTCGAAGGTGCCGCCGCCGAGATCGTACACGGCCACCGTCCGGCGCGATTTTTCGCGCTCCAGGCCGTAGGCGAGCGACGCGGCGGTGGGTTCGTTGATGATGCGAAGCACGTCGAGCCCAGCGATCCGTCCGGCATCCTTGGTGGCCTGGCGCTGCGAATCATCGAAGTAGGCCGGCACCGTGATCACGGCCTCGCGGACTGGCTCGCCCAGAAAGTCCTCGGCGTACGCCCGAAGCTGCTGCAGGATGAACGCCGAGATCTCGGCTGGGGAGTAGTCGCGATCCCCCAAGCGCACACAGGCGTCCCCTCCGGAGGCTTCGCCGATGCGATAGGGGAGATGCTCAGACAAGATCTGCACCTCGTGGCTCTTGGCTTTTCGCCCGATGAGGCGCTTTACGGAGAACACGGTGTTCTCCGGATTGGTCACTGCCTGGCGTTTGGCGATTTGTCCGACGAGGCGCTCGCCGTCCTGAGTGAAGGCCACGATGGACGGGGTGGTGCGGCCACCGCGCTCATTGGGAATAACCTGCGGAGCGCCGCCTTCGACAACGGCGACACAGGAATTCGTCGTCCCCAAATCGATGCCAATGATCTTTCCCACGAAATTACCTCTACGTTAGATGAAGCGGTCGTCGCGCCTCTACGACCAGATATGCAAGACTCTCCGGACTGAGCACCAGCTATCTCACGATTCTCGCTCCGGTGAGCTCAAGAGCTCGGTAATCAGCTTGGCGACGTAGGACACGAGCGAGACGATCTTGGAGTAGTCCATTCGCGTGGGCCCGATGACGCTGATCGTTCCGAGCTCCTTGTCCTGTCTCTTGTACGTGCCGGAAACAATGCTGACGTCCGCAAAGGCCTCCGGGTTTTCGGAACCAATGACTACGGTGACGTCGCTTTGTTGGGACAAGCACTGGGATAGAATCTCCACGAGGCGTTGCTTGTCCTCAAGTGCCTGAAAGAGCTGACGAATCTTGGCGGCATCGGCGAATTCCGGCTGATCGAACAGACGGTTCTGACCGCCGATGTAGATTCTGTCGCCATTCTGGGTCCCGGGTTCGGCGTCGGCGAACGCCTGGGCACTGATGCTGACGGCCTTGCGAAACAGGTCATCGTACTGGACGCGTTCTTCGCTCAGCATCAACAGAAGCTCGTCGCGAATCTCGTGAAGCGTCTTGCCCTCGAAGCGCTCGTTGACGAATCTGCTAACCCGGCTCAAGTCGTCCTGGGAGATGGATTCGGGGAGCACGACGAGTTGCTCCCGCACCATGCCCGCGGCGCCGACGAACAATGCCAGAATCTTTGGGCCGCGGATCTGGATGAACTCCACGTGCTTCAGCGGGGTGCCGCGCAGCGCCGGAGCGAGGATCAGGGAAGCGTGTTGGGTGATTTCGGAGAGCAGCTCCGTCGTTCTCGCCATCAAGTCGTCAAAGCAGTCCGATTCCGAGCTGATGCCGTTATGAATGAGACGGGCGTCGAGCTGACTGACATTTCGGGCACCCATCAGGCGATCGACGAAATACCGGTATCCCTTGTCCGTCGGCACCCGACCGGCGCTGGTGTGAGGCTGCATGATGTAGCCTTCGTCCTCGAGATCCGACATGACATTGCGGATCGTGGCCGGAGAGAGGCCGAGGTTGTATCGGCGGGAAATGGTGCGGCTGCCCACGGGCTGGATCCCGGTGACGAAGGAATGGACAATTGCGTCCAAGATTGCGCAGCTACGCGGGTCTAAAGACTCTACGGCCACGGTTCGCTCCCAAAGACGAACGAGACGAGACAGACTTAAAGAAATTACATCATCGGCGAAAGAGCTGTCAATCCGGCATTCGCGGATGGGATTGCCCGCCCGCTTTCCTGAAGTCGATGCTGAAACGCATCACGAGGCACCCGCCGAAGGTCGCCCTGAACCCACCACCTGCTCGGCGTCGACGCGACAGCGTCCCCCTCCGACCCTCCCCCGCTTGGGGGGGGACGTGAGGTGGGGGCTTCCTGATGCGTTTTCCGCGCAGCTCGCAGCCAAACAGGCGGTGGATGCGGGTCGCGAGCAGTCCTGGCGCAAGCGCGGGCGCCGGCGCTATGCTTGTGCGCGACCACGGTGGCTCTCCCCACCGCCCGCCGGCCGGCGGTGAGGCGTGAGCCCGCCCCAGGATGGCGAGCTCTCGGGCCGGAACAGGACAGAATGAGACGTCCAGCAATCCCGATTACCCCAGAGATACCCGACAGCAGGGCGCTGCGACAGACCTTCGAGGATATTCGACGGCGACTCGGGGTGCGCAGGGTCGGGCTCGTGTTTCGCAGCTACGCGCTCTATCCAACGTTTCTTCTCGCGTTATGGGAGCAGCTTCGCCCCAACTTTGGGATCCGCCTCAACGAGGACTACGCGGCCCGGGTGCGGTTGTTGACAGTGGCGCAGGCCGTGAAGCTCCGCGATGCGATCGCCGAGCTCGGGCCACCGGCTGAACCGGGGCTCGTGCCGGTATCCGGAGAAGCGGAATACGTGCGCGAGACGATGGCCCGCCATCGCCGGCAGCTTCCAACCTATGTTCTCACTCTGAGCGCGATGCACCAATTGCTCTACGGGGCAGTCCTGGCAGGGGCGCCTGCCTCGGCGAGCCAGCGCATGGAGGCGATACCGGTGGTCGAGGGACCGCCGCCTCTGGCCCCCCCTGAACCGCGCGGGGCGCTGGTGCGGCCGCTGCTCTCGGACCTCGGACGGAGAACCGGGATTGCCGAGCCGCCCGAGCTCTACCAGGATCTGAGCCAGGCTCCTGAATTCTTTGCGCACTTTTCCCCGCTGCTCGCAGCGACCATCTACAACGAGGCGATGGACGCCGCCTGCGACGAAATCGCTGGCGAGGTGGACATCTTGGCGCGGATGTTGCCGCATCCGCTGCGGCTCGACGACGACGTTTTCTTTTCTTCCGGTCTGCGGCGCCAGCAGGCAACGCGCCTCGCGGAGGTGTTCCGTAGGCTCTATCCGCGGTTGCTTCTGCAGCTCGAGCTCATGGCGGCAACGGCCCGCGGGTGAGAAACACCGAGCGCGGCGGCGGACCCAAGACACCCTGAATGCCTCGCCCGCTCGGCTACTAGCTGCGCGGAAGGCGCATCACGAAGCCCCCCCCGTGAGGATTCGACCAAGATGCGTCTGCACCCATCCTTTTCCTTCCGCGGATCCCTCGCCATGGAGTGCGTTGGCCGCTCCCCGCAGGTAGCCGACGACGTGCATGATGTCGAGGATAATGGTCAGCCGGGGCCATTCGTTGACCCGCGTACCCCCGCGCCCAGCTTCGACGAGTGCGGGACGTGGAGCCCGATCGACTTGGGTCCGCGATCCACTCGGCGATCAGAATCGCCTTGGCCGTAGCCTGTGCGACCCTTCGCCCTGAGCTTCCGTGCTTCCCGCTGGCGGCCTCGGCTGGCGCGGCCAGATCCAGCGTGGCGGGGCGCCGCGGCGACGTTGAACGATATCGCCGCCAACCTGTGGAATCGGGGCATTCCCATCATTCCCGTCGACAGCCGCCCTCCTGTCGAGCCCGAGATGACTCGTGACCGGGGAGCCCGAGATGCACAGGATGACCCAAACTTGACCTGAGGCGCCAGGTTCCCGACTGCCGGAGATCCGGGTGGAGCTGGAATCCGGGATGGGCTTGAATTCTGTGTGGGTGATTGCGTGCGCCGTTGGCAGACATGCCGCTTCCTCGTGAGTTTGGGGTGCCTTGAGCTGCGGATTGCCAGGCACATTCCATGCCAGGGCCGGAATGCGGCGATTGGGCAAGGGTGCGGTGTACGGCCGTCGTGCCGACGTGACAGTCGACGCCGTTCGACGCCATGCCGACGGCGCGCCTGGCAAGAGCTCAGGAAAGACCGAGCACCAAGGAAACGCCCCGCAAAACTTCTGCCATGCGTGTTGGCGACAGTGTACCAATCGGCTCAGAAAGGCGTCCGCGATCAACCGTATAGATCTGCGAAGCGTTTACAACACTTGCGTGCTCGAGCCCGCCCTCTCCCTTCTTCAACCGCACGTTTCCCGGCATTTCCGCCAGCCGAAGATTGGACGTAAGTGCCGCAACCACCGTTGTCGCAATGGCGCTTCGATTGAAAGCGTCCTGTTGAACTACTAGCGCTGGGCGTCGATACCTTGGTTCAGAACCAACGCCGGGAAAGTTGAGCCAATACAATTCTCCCTGCCGCATTACGTTCACCAGCTCTCGCTCGGTAATCGATAGGCCATTTGTACGCCATCTTCCGTCATGCGTTGCTGCTCGGCAACAACCGCCGGATCCTCAAACAACGCATCGAGACGCCGGGAGATCTCGAGCTGCCGCTGCGCGTGCGCGATCTCGCCCAACACGCGCGCGATGAAGCAGCTACGCGATTCACCACGCTCACGCGCCGCCGCATCCACGGCTTCCAGGATCTCGGAAGCGACCGTAATCGAAGTTTTTCTCATCGGCATGGCGCTTCTCCAGTACTCGTTTTTGTGATACCTATGGTCACTACCATACACCATAGACGCACCTCAGGCAAGTCTCTGCGCCAACTCTCTTCCCCGCGCCGACGGTACGCCAATGGCCGCACCACCACCTGCTCGAAGTCTCCGGCGGGCAATACTTCGCGAGCTATCGCGCAGCCTAAACGGCGATGCTATGCTCGCCTTGGCACGCCCCACGAAAGGACGAGACCCTGAGCACCCCCGCCATCCAAGAACGCGTCACCATCGCCGGCGAATTCGAGCGCATCGCCCACCGCCTCGGACGTTCCGAGCTCATCGACGGCAGGATCGTCGAAATGAGCCCTACGGGAGCAAAGCACGGTAAAA
Source organism: Candidatus Schekmanbacteria bacterium (assembly GCA_016188575.1). Lineage (GTDB taxonomy): Bacteria > CSSED10-310 > JACPHN01 > JACPHN01 > JACPHN01 > JACPHN01. The sequence continues at coordinate 134,280 of JACPHN010000023.1, read as the reverse complement.
TCGAAGTCTGGATAGCAGCAATCTTGCTCGCTTACGTAAGGTCGCGGAATCTTGGCGAGGTTGGCACCGGTGAGGTTGGCTGCAAGCTGCCCAACGGCCGAGTTCGTGCTCCCGATGTCCTGTTCGTCCGTGCGGAACGGGTACCGGCGGAAGGTCCTCCCGATGGTTTCTGGCCATTCGCTCCCGACTTGGCGGTCGAGGTCGTCTCGCCCGACGACAGCGCGCGTGAAGTCCGCGACAAGGCGAGCGACTGGATCGCCGCCGGCTCCCAGGCCGTCTGGATCGCCGATCCCGCCTCCCGTACCGTCACCGTCTACGCGCTCGCCACGGTCCCCCGCGTCCTCGGCATCGGCGAGACCCTCGAGGGCGGCTCCGTCCTGCCCGGCTTCGCTTGCCTGGTGGACGAGATCTTCGGCTAGGCCCAATGCTGGGCGATTAAGATGAAGGCGTCAAGAAACCATAGGTTACGAGTCCTTCTTGAAAGGCGTTGGGAGGTGGTTAGGGTACGAGAACCGGTAGCGAGCGGAATTCGCAGCGGCGCTGGGCGGGTGCGGATGGTGGAGACTTGCTCCGGCTCCTGGTTGGCCACTTGCTCATCTTGACCTTCACAGCCCTCGGCAAACGCGGAGCGGAGCGCTTCAGCACGGCCAGAGCACCGCCGCGGCGCAAACGCGTAGGATCCTCTACGTGCTCCTGAGCACCGAGCGACATTGTGGCACGCAACACCCTGTGGAACGGCAGCACGGAGGCATGGCCTTGCTCCACGGCTGCCGGCTAGCATCCAGGCAGGTGCGGGATACGAAATTCGTCGCGGCGCCACTTGCGCTCGCGGATTCCAACCGCTTCACCCTAGCGCTAGTGGTATCCGTACGAGGTTCGTTCAGCGGGGAGAGCCTCGGGTCGACCGCGGCGTCTGCACCGACGTCGTGATCCGCGCCGACCGGAGCTCGGCGTCGACCCAAGAGGTCGCAGTCTACGAGGACATGTCGCGCGCGTGCTCCGCCACTCCGCGCCTGTGGAGTCTCGAGCGGCCCGATCGCGCCATCGACCACCGGTGCGTGCCCAGTCTCGTCACGTTCTTCGCGCGGTACGGGACGGAGGTGGCGGCGTCCACTGAACCTACTACCTGGGAACCCGGCGACATCGTCACGTGGCGCCTTCTCAGCGGGGTGCCGCACATCGGCATCGCAGCGACCCGCCGCGCTGTGGGCGGGGATCGCTACCAAATCGTCCGCGATATCGATGCCGGCCCCCAGATCGAGGACGTGCCGTTCGCCTACGAGGTCACCGGGCACTACCGGTACGAGCCCACGGCCCTGACGTGACGGGCCTGGGCGCCGGCACAGTGGTTCGGCCGACAGGGCAGACGGGCGTGGCGCTCACCCGGCGGTAGACTTCGCGCACTGACCCTGGAGGAGGAGCCCGGGAGGCTCCTCGCGACGGCGCCGGGGCTGCTTCGGTTGGCGAGGCGCCGCTGCGGGCGTCGGCGGGCCACAGGAGGTTGCGCCGCTTGCGGGGCCACGGTAGATTGCGGTCAAATACGCGCCTCGGCAGGCCGCGGATGCACCGGAGCTCCCACAAACCATGACGCCCAGCGAGCAGATACCGGCGCAGGTCGGACCGTTCCGCGTCATCGAGCGGCTCGGAGCCGGCGGCATGGGCGTGGTCTATCGAGCCGTGCGTGTGGCGAGCAACGAGGTCGTGGCGCTGAAGACGTTGCGGATGCCGGAGGAGCTGCTCCTCGCCGGCATTCGTCGCGAGATCGGCGCGCTGGCGCGGATTCGCCATCCTGGCATCGTGCGCATCGTGGCGGAAGGCGTGCAGGGCGGGCTGCCGTGGTATGCGATGGACCTGGTCCACGGCGTGACCTTGCAGCGGTACGGAGTGGACGCGGTGGCGCCATCCGCCGGCGAGGAGGAGCGGCCAAACACGGGCACGGCGGCCAGGCCGCCCCGGCCGGCAGCCGAGTGGTGGACGGAGTCGATCGCGGCGATGAGCGACGTGGCGGGCACCCTGGGGATGGCGGGCCGGCCGCTGGTACATTGGCCCCGGAAAGGGGGGCGCCCTGCCGATGGTTGCTCGGGTCGCGGTGGAGGGAGCGTATCGGAAGTCCTGCGGCGAATCCTGACGGTCGTTCGTCGGCTCTGCTGCCCGTTGGGGTTCCTGCACGGCGAGGGAATCGTCCACCGCGATCTGAAGCCGGACAACGTCCTGGTTCGAGCGGGAGGCGAGCCGGTGATCGTCGATTTCGGGCTGGCGGACTGGTTCGGGGCGGAGGTGAGCCGCGAGGCCATAGGGGGCGCGAGCGGAGTCGTGGGCACGCCGGCATTCATGGCGCCCGAGCAGATTGTGGGCGAAATGGTCGACGCACGCGCGGATCTGTACGCACTGGGCTGTATTCTCTACCGCCTGGCAACCGGAAGGTCGGTTTTTCAGGTCAAAGACCGCGGCGAGCTGCTGCGCGCGCATCGCCTGACGCGGCCCACGCCGCCGTCGCGGGTCGCGGCTTTAGTGCCGCCGGAGCTCGATGAGCTGGTGTTGGCGCTGCTGGAGAAAGACCCTCGCGACCGCCCGGGCCACGCCGACGACGTGGCCGCGGTGCTGGTCCGGCTCGGCGCGGACCCTGAGGGTGCGTCTACCGTGGCTGTGCCCGCTGCGCGGCCTTACCTGTATCGCGCGCGCTGCGCCGGCCGGGCCGGCGAGCTGGCGCTGTTGGCTGAGCGCGTGGGCCGTATGGAGGGTGGCCGGGGCGGGCTGGCGCTGGTTGGCGGGGATAGCGGCATCGGCAAGACGCGGCTGGTGAGCGAGCTGGCGCTGAGGGCGGTCGCGATGAACGCTCGCGTGCTTCTAGGTGATTGCCCGGACGCGCGCGCTCGGCCCCTCGAAGCGTTTCGCAAGCCGCTCAGGGCGATTGCCGACCAGTGCCGCGAGTGGGGGCGCGCCGAGACCGATCGCGTCCTGGGGGTGCGAGGCAAGGTTTTGGCGCTCTATGTTCCCGAGCTCGCCGATCTTCCGGGGCAGGAGCGATTGCGCCCTGCGGTGGAGCTTCCGGCCGAGGAGGCGCGGCTCAGGCTTTGCAACTACGTCCTGGAAACCCTGGCCGCGGCCAGCGACGATGAGCCGCTGCTGGTGATTCTCGACGATCTGCAGTGGGCCGACGAGCTTTCGCTGGCGGTGTTGACACTCGCAGCTCGGAGCGGCCGGTTCGACGGCGTGCCCGTGCTACTCGTCGGCACCTACCGGACCGAGGAAGCGAGCGAAGCGCTGGCCATGCTCGTCAAGGGCGGCAAGGCGGCCAGTGTCCGACTCGGGCGGCTCGCTGCCGAGGCGGTCGCGGCCATGGTGGCCGACATGCTGGCGCTGCGGTCCGCGCCAGCGGCGTTCGTCGAATTTCTGGCGCGGAGCTCGGAGGGGAACCCCTTTTTCGTTGCCGAGTATCTGCGGTTGGCAGTTGCCAGGCAGGTGCTCCGCCGCGATGAGATGGGCAGGTGGCGGGTTGGCGACGCCGCGGCGGAGATGGAGGCGGGGGCGTGTGCCGAGCCGGGCGAAACGAGACTGGACGCGACGCCGTATGAGTCGCTGCCGCTTCCCGCATCACTGCGCGCCCTGGTCCGCGCACATCTCGACGCGCTTCCGGCCACCGCCCGGGAGGTGCTGGACGCCGCGGCCGTGGCGGGCAGGGAGGTCGACGGCGAAGTGCTGGCACGGGTCGTGGGAAGACCGGGCCTCATGCAATCCGACGTGGTCACCCAGCTTCTGCGCCGCCAACTGATGATCGCAGCGGGAAGCGGGAGGCTGAGCTTCGCGCATGACAAGATTCGCGAGGTGGCCTACGACGATATCGATGTGGCCGCTTTGCCCGTCCGGCATCGGGCGGTGGCGGCGGCGGTCGAGCAGGTCTTGGGCACGAACGACCCGGCCTGGTTCGGCGCGCTGGCGCAACATTGGCACCGGGGGGGCGAAGAGCAGAAGGCGCGCGACTATTATCGGCGAGCTGCCCAGATGGCAGCGGAGCAGTACGCGTGGAAGGAGGCCGACGCGGCCTTCGACGCCTACTTTGGGCTGGGAAGCGACGCTCCGGACAGAGAAACCACGAGGATGCGCATCGAGCTTGCTGCGCGTTCACTGTCGATTCGGGGCCGGTTCGACGAGGCGGAGAGCGTCGCGCGCCAGGCGAGAGTGGAGGCGGAGGCGCTGGCAGACGCCGAGCTCGTGGCCGATACCGACGAGGTACTCGGCTCGGCCCTCCGTTCAAGAAATCGTAACAGGGAAGCAGGGGCTTGCTACGAGAAGGCTCTCGCCTATTATGCCGCGCAGGGCATGCGTCAGCGCGTGGCCGATTTAGTCGTTCTCCTTGGCGTGATCGCTTGGTCGGAGTGTCAGCTCGACCGGGCCTGCACTCTCTGGCAGCAGGCGCTATCGGTGTATCGAGATCTCGACGCGCAGCCGCAGGTCGCGACCGTGCTGCATAATCTCGCCTTCGCTCTCACTGATCTTCATCAGTTTGATGTAGCCAGAAACCTCTTCGAGGAAGCACTTGCGATACCCCGGACACTCGGTGAGCGCCATCTGGAAGGTACCACTCTTGGCGGTCTTGGGCGGTTGAGCCTTCTCCAGGGCGATCTGGTCAAGGCACGGGACTACTTCGCGCAGGCGCTGGGTATCAACCGAGAAGTCGGGGAGTTGTGGGCCGAGGCCATCACCACGGGTTGTCTCGCCCAGATCGACATGTTCCGGGGGGCCGGAGCGGCGTCCAAGGACCTGGCCCAAAGAGCGGTACTCCTGAACCGCCAGGTAGGAAACCGCCGGGACGAAGCCACATCTCTGAGCGTGCTGGCATGGGGCGAGGCCGCCACAGGGGCGATGGAGGCGGCCTTTGCGCGGTTCGAAGACGCCCTGACTGTCCATCGCGACATCGGCAACCCGGTAGGCGAAGCCTTGACCTTGTGGCAGTACGCGATATGGCGCCGCAGGATCGGAGACTATGGCGGCGCAAGCGCTCTGTTGGATCAAGCGGAGGCGGCGGGGGCGCGCCTCGAGCGGCCCTTGCTACTGGCGCTGGTCCACTGCGAGCGCGGTCATCATGCGCTCGCTCACGGGCAACCCGGGGACGTGCTGCTCGAAGAAGCGCGCAGCACCATTCAGGTGCCGGACGTCTACCTCTTGCAAGCCCGCGACCGGCTGCGGCGCGCCATCGATCACGCCGCGCGAAACCTGCCGCTCAATCATGGCGAGTGTCCGCTCGACGATGGTTCCAGCGGAGGCCGCCACTCTACCAACAGCGGGTGATCCTGGCCTTTCCGTCGCCGCGATGACCGTAGATATCGATCAAGACGTAATGCTCCCACCGCAACTTATGCTGCGCGTAGTGCCTCCGCAAGGAAGTGGCGATTCGCTCCTGCGTACGCTCCAGACCAGGCATGAGCTGCCCCGCGAACCGCGTTGAGCCGGGTGAGCCATACGGCTCTCGGGTTGGAGTCCGTGAGCCAGACCTCGCGCACATCGGGTTGCCTCGCGGCGGCGAGGCCGAGGATTCCGGTACCGCACCCGAGGTCCAACACGCGGCCGAACAAACCGTAGACGTGTTGGACGAACCCGTACGACTCCGCTCCCAAATAGACCGCGTCCTTGTCGGGTTTCCCCAGGCTCATGGCGAAAAGCGTGAGGTCGAGTCGATTTACGACCCAGAAGCAGGGACAGCGCGCCGCCGCCAGCTCGACCTCGAGGATGCCGAGCTGTTGCAGCGCATCGATGACTCTGCTTGGGAATACCCGCTCGACGTACAGTGTCAGGACATCCTCATGGAAGTAGAATAGGCGAATGGGAGTCTGCACCTCCACAGGAAAGCTCCGCAACCACGAATCGAAGCTTTTCAGCTCATCCTCGGTAATGAAGGGCCGCTCGAAGCCACGAGGACCTCGCCACGCCAGTTGCAGCGCGTGATAGTGGCGGGCCGCGAGGATCCGGCGGAAAATCGCCAGCTCTTCGGAATACCGCTCAGGATCGGCATTCCACATCATGCACACCTCCCGCAAAACAGCACCCGGCCCGACGCCCGTTCACCGTCCAGGGAAACATCGACTCGGCCGGCCAATGACCCGAGCGTACCGCCGGTGCGTGCCCGTGTCGACAGGTATCTTGGTGCACGAGCGCTCCCTCATGGCGCTGAGCCTTCTCCCCCACGACCACCTGACGCAAGCCGCGGCGGCGACATGGGACACTCCCCGAGCTTGACCTGCCGGCTGCGACATGCTATACCACGGGCGCTTCCGACTTCGGCTGACTCTACCTTGCACGCTACCTTCCCCCTCACGGTCATTGCGGCACCTGCCGCCGAGGCAATCGTCATGAGCCCGAGCGGCGCCGAGGACGCCTGCAATAGACCCTGCGGCGCGGCGGCCGCCACCGCCGAGCCGCCTCGGCGCGTCCTGATGATCGCCCCGACGCCCTTTTTCGCCGACCGCGGCTGCCACGTCCGCATCTACGAAGAGCTCCACGAGCTCAGCCGGCGCGGGCACGCCGTGGAGCTGTGCACCTACCATCACGGCGGGGAGGCCCCGGGGGTCGTCACGCGGCGGATCCCGCGCATCCCGTGGTACCGAAAACTCGAGGCGGGACCGTCATGGCACAAGCTCTATCTCGACCTGCTACTGCTCATTCTGGTCATTCGGCGCGCCTGGAAGTTCCGGCCTGACGTGCTCTACGCTCACCTCCACGAGGGGGCGTTCATCGGCTATTTCGCCAGCAAGCTGTTCCGCCTGCCGCTCATTTTCGACTATCAGGGTAGCCTTGCCGGCGAGATCCTCGACCACGGCTTTGTGCCAAGAAGCTCGCTTCGCCACCGCCTCTTCCAGCGCGTCGAGGCGTGGATCGAGAAGCGCGCCGACGTCGCCGTCGCCAACGGCGCCGCCGCGGCGGAACGGATGCGCCAGAAGAACACGTTTCGCGGTCCGATCGTGACCGTATGCGACGCGGTTGATCCCGCAGTCTTCAGGCCGCTGCCGCGAGATCCGCTGCTGCGCTCGCGCCTGGGCATCCCGGAGGGGCGCCGCGTCGTGGCATTCCTGGGATTGCTCAACGCCTACCAGGGAGTGGACGCACTGCTCGAGGCCGCCGTGGCCGTCGTGCGCCGCAAGCCCGACACGCATTTTCTCATCATGGGGTACCCCCATGTCGAGGTCTACGAAAAACGCGCCGCCGACCTCGGGATCACGCCGCACGTCAGCTTTCCCGGGCGCGTCCCGTACTTCGACGCCGCGGCCTACCTGGCGCTGGCTGATGTCGCGGTTGCCCCCAAGCTTTCGGCGAGCGAAGCGAATGGCAAGGTGCTCAACTATATGGCGTGCTCGCTGCCGGTGGTGGTGTTCGATCGGCCCGTCGATCGAGAGATTCTCGGGGATGCAGGCGTTTTCGCACCGCGGGGAGACACCGAGGCGCTGGCGGATCTTCTGCTCGAGCTGCTTGCGGACAATGGGCGCTGTTTGCGCCTCGCGCAAAAGGGGCGCGAGCGTATAGACAATCAATTCAGTTGGCATCGGGTCGGTGCCGAGCTCGAGCGAACGATTGAGCTCGCGCTCGCGCTACAGTGATCGGATGCCGGCGCACGGCAATCCCAGGAGCGACTTTTCAGGGAGAAGCAGATGAAAATCCTCGTTACCGGAGGCACCGGCTTTACCGGAGCGGCGCTCGCAAACTTCCTGGCCGAGCAGGGCCACACCGTCACGGTCCTGGACACGAAGGCGGGCCTGAGCGACGACGAGCTGCGCCGCAAGGGCGTCCAGATCGTGTACGGCAGCGTTACCGACTTGCCGGTGGTGCGCCAGTGCGTCAAGGACCAGGAAGTCGTGCAGCATCTTGCCGCGGCGTTTCGCAAGGTCAGCCTGCCGAAACGAGTCTACCGCGAGGTCAATGTAGAAGGGACGAGGAGACTGTGCCAGGAAGCGCAGAAAGCCGGCGTGCGGCGCGTCGTGATCTGCTCGACCCAGGGCGTCCACGGAGACGTGAAAGAGATCCCGGGCAATGAGGACTCGCCGATCGCGCCGGAAGACTTCTACCAGGTGACCAAGTACGAGGCCGAGGAGGTTGCGCGCTCATACGGCGCCAAGGGCCTGGAGATTTCCATTCTGCGGCCCACGGCTATCTACGGGCCTGGCGATCCGGGGCGGTTTCTGATGATCTTCCGCATGGTGCAGAAGGGCCGCTTCTTGATGTTCGGGGACGGTTCCGCATGCTATCACCCCGTCTACATCGACAACCTGTGCGCCGGCTTCGCTCGCGCCGGCGAAGCCGACGCCCCGCTCGGCACCTACCTGATCGCGGATCGCGACTACGTGACGATCGCGGACCTCGTCAAGCGCACCGCCGCGGCGATGGGGACCGCGGTAAAAATCGTGCAGCTCCCCTTTTGGCCACTCTATGCCGCGAGCACGGCGTGCGAGGCTCTTTGCATGCCGCTGCGCATCGAGCCGCCGCTATTCCGCCGGCGCGCCGACTGGTATCGGCAAAACCGCGCCTTCCGCATCGACCGCGCCGTCCGCGAGCTCGGGTACGATCCCGCCATCGGCCTTGATGAAGGATTGCGGCGCACCGGCGACTGGTACCGAGCAAACGCCTATCTGTAGCGCGAGGAGAGTCGACCTATGTGCGGGATCGTGGGATTCACGGGTGAGGATCGGCCGCTTCTGGAGGCCATGACCCAGATCGTGGCCCATCGCGGACCGGACGGCGACGGCCACTACGTCGGCACGGGCATCAGTCTCGGCCACCGGCGGCTCAGCATCATCGACCTGTCCGCGGCGGGCGCCGAGCCCATGTGCAACGAGGATCGGACGGTTTGGCTGGTCTACAACGGCGAGATTTATAACCACCAGGACATTCGCGACTGGCTCGAACCGCGCGGGCACCAGCTCAGCAGCCACACTGACGCTGAGGTGGTGCTGCACGCCTATGAAGAGGAAGGCGCCGCCTGTCTTGACCGTTTTATCGGGATGTTCGCCTTCGCGCTTTGGGACTCGCGGCGCGGCGAGCTGTTCCTGGCGCGCGATCGGCTCGGCATCAAGCCGCTCTATTACACGCTCAACCACGGCCGGCTGAGCTTCGCGTCCGAGGTCAAGGCGCTGTTCTGCGACCGGAGCGTGCCGCGCGAGGTCGACTATCAAGGTCTCTTCTACTACCTCGGGCACGAATACGTTCCCGCTCCGCGTTCGGCCTTCGCGGGAATCAGCAAGCTGCCGGCCGCGCACTATCTGCGGTATCGCCCGGCCGACGGCTTCCTGCAGATTTCGCGATACTGGGACATTACCTTCCCCGAGGGCGCGGCACTGGCGGCAGGCCGCGCCCGGCCGGCGGCGGCCTGGGCTGACGAGGTGCGCGGGGCCCTTGAAGAGGCGGTCAAGCGCTGGCTCGTCAGTGACGTGCCCGTTGCCGTATTTCTCTCCGGGGGCCTCGATTCGAGCTCCATAGTGGCCTTCATGGCGCGCCACTATGCCGGGCGGCTGCGCACCTTCAGCGTCGGCTATGCCGACCGCAGCTTTAGCGAGCTGAGCTACGCGCGGATCGTGGCCGACCATTTCGGTACCGACCACGAAGAGCTGATCATCCAGCCGCCGGAACCCGCCGATGTGGAGCGCGTGGTATGGCACCTGGACGAACCGATGACCGACCTCTCGACCCTCGCATTCTTCCTCATCTGCCGCCAGGCTGCGAAAGAAGTCAAGGTCTGCATGAGCGGCGAAGGCGGCGACGAGGTCTTTGCCGGCTACGAGCGTTTCATCGCCAGCCGCCTGGAGCGGCGTTTCTATCGGTTCCTCCCAGATGCTCTCCGGCGCCACACGCTGCCGCGGCTCGCCGGCCGCCTGCGGGACCGGCCACAGAAAAAGGGCCCGGTGAACTTGCTCAAGCGCTTCATCGCCGGTGCGGCGCTACCCGATGACGGCTTGCACATGCGCTGGCAGTACTTCCTTGATGACCCACTCGCGACGCGGCTCCTTGCTCCGGAGCTCCTGGCGCGGATCGATCCGGACGCCTTCGCGCCGTATCGCGAGGCGCTCGCGCACACGGCCGGCGCCGACCCGCTGAGCCGCGAGCTCTACCTCGATCTGACCGTGCCCATGGCCAACAGCGTCCTGTCCAAGGTAGACCGCATGAGCATGGCGTTCGGGCTCGAAGTGCGCGTGCCGTTTCTCGACCACAAGCTCATCGAAACCGTTTCTCAGGTTCCTGCGGAGCTGAAGCTGCGCGGCATGACCACGAAATGGGTCCTGCGGCAGGCCATGCGGGACATCCTCCCCGAGCCGATCCTGACCCGCAAGAAACAGGGGTACAGCCTGCCGCTGAAGAACTGGCTGCGGGAGGATTGGCGCGAGTTTCTCCTGGATACGCTGCGCTCGTGCCCCCTGATCCGCGAGATTTGCCGCCCGGCCGGTGTGCAGGCAGTCATCGACGAGCACATGAGTCTGCGCGCCAATCACAATCATACGCTCTGGGCGCTGCTCAACCTTGCACTGTGGCATCGGCGCTTCGTGGACACCTCGGCCGAGGCCGCCGCGGCACCGCGGGCACTCGCGCGGGAGGCGGCGCGGTGAACGGCGCGGGCGGCGAGGACCTGGACGCGCGCGACGAGCCGGGTGGCGCCAAGGGCTATCGCTCCAGCCGCGATGTGGGGCTGGCACGGCGCAGCTCGGCACTGCGGCGATACCAGGCGATGGTGATCGGCTCTGATTCCCTCTGGGAGCTGCTGAAAGTCGAGACAATCACCTTCTTGCTGAGCGGCCTTCCTGGGGCGGCAGGGATCGCGCTGCGCGCCGTGGCGTACCCGTGGATCCTCGGGGCTTGTGGGAAAGGCGTGGTGATCGGCCGCGGGGTCATCGTTCGTCACCCGCGCCGCATCCACCTCGGTAATCGCGTCATGATCGACGACGGCTGCGTGCTGGACGCCCGTTCGGACGATGGGGGCATCCATATTGGCGATGACGTCATCTTGAGCCGGCGCGTGACGCTTTCGTGCAAAGACGGCGAGATTCGCATCGGATCGCGAACGGGAATTGGGACCAACAGCACGGTCCACTCGGTCGGCGGCAGCGCCGTTCGTGTGGGGTCGGACTGCGTTATCGCTCCATACGTCTATCTCGTCGGCGGCAGTCACTACCGGACCGACCGCCTGGACATCCCAATTGCGGAGCAGGGCCTCGAGCTGCGCGGCGGCGTTGTCGTGGGTGACGGTTGCTGGCTCGGCGCGCGCGCAACTGTTCTCGACGGCACTGCGCTGGGCGCCCACAGCATCGTCGGCGCCGGTGCCGTGGTTACCCGCAGCGTTCCCGATTTCTCCGTTGCCGTGGGATTGCCGGCGCGGGTGGTAGCGGACCGGCGAGAGTCCAAGAGCGCCGCGGCGAGCCCCCCTGCCGTCTGCAGCCCGCCGCCTACGCACCCACCCACAATCGCATGACCCCCTGGCAACCGACAGGGAGGAGCAAGGACGTTGAGAAAACTACCATGGGCGTTCCTCGCGCTACTAGCGTGCATCGCTGCGGCTCGTGACGTAAGCGCACAGACGATCCGGATCTACGTCGCCGGCGAGAGCATCGAGCGCCGAAATCACTTTGTCGAGCCGCCGTTTCTCGGGGACGGCAGGCTGAACGGCCGCGGCGGGGGTGAGCTGCGCAATGACAACGAGGAGTACGGGTGGATGGTGCCGCTCGCCGATCGGCTTCGCCTCCGCGACGCCGCGGTCACCGTGGAGTGGATCGGAACGGAGACGTGGCTCGACGGCGACGACTTCCCGTACACCGGCACCTATCCCTCGACGACCCCGGGCGCGACATCGGCCATTTCCGGAACCAGCATCGATTCGTGGCTCGAGCAGCGGCGCGGCGAGCTCGAGGCGCGGACGCATTGCTATGACGTCGCCTTCGCGTCGCGCGGCGGCAACGACTTCGGGCTCGACAACGACGACGAATTCAAGCGGCAGCTCAAGGAGCTGATCGTGCTGTTGGCCAACGGATCGAATTGCGTCGCCTCGCCGATGATCTATGTCACAGGCCACCTACCCGACGACCAGCGCGGCGGCTCGGGCGACCCCACTGATCCCGAGTACGTGGCGCTTCAGCTTCAGCGCTTCGTGAACCGCACGCGGGAAGCCGTGGAGGAGCTGCAGGCCGAGCAGCCCGAGCTGCGGCTCCGCTTCATCGACATGTATACGCCGTTTCTCGAAAATACGCCAAGCACGGCGTTTCCTGACGAGGTATGGTCGTCGGGCGGAATCCCGGACTATGCGAAGATCGGCCGGGAGGGAGATCTCATGCATCCGCGGCGGCTCGCGTCCATTTTCGCCGGGGAGATCGCGGCGGATCGGATGGACATCCCCGGAGTGGCATCGCCGACTCCGACGCCGACGCCTGGAGATGAGCCGACCGCGACCCCGACCGAAGCCCTGCCCGCGGCTCCGGCGGCGTCCCCCTTGGGCACGCTGCTGCTTGCGGGCGGGGTGACCGTGTTGTCGCTGCGCGCCGCGGTGGCGGCATGGGCGGCGGGACGGCGGGGGCGAGCAGCCGGGCGAGGCGCCGGCGGGCGCTGAAGTCGGGGCCGAAGCGCGCGGGCACCGCGAGGGCTGGGGCGGGCGCCGAGCGCTTCGCGGCGGCTGGCGTCGTCGTGACACCATGAGCCTCGCCCGCGCCCTCGCCCGTCCACCGACTCGCGAGCAAGAACCGCTTGCTCTACCGTTCGCCTCCACACTCGTCGCGATTATCTCACCCCCAGGCACCTGGCCCGATTCTTGCTTCCGGGCGGTCGTCGTGGCGAGGTCGATGTGGCGCACGACGCGTCCCCAGGTGACCCTGGCTCGACCCCGCCGTTCCGCCGTCTCGTGGAGGAAAACCGTGAGAACAGGTCTCTCTTGCTGCCTTCTCGTCGCTCTTCACCTCGGATCGGCCGCCGGCGGCGCCCTGGCCGCGCCTCGGCTCGGACCCGACATCCACTTCATCGGCGATCATGGCCGCCTGCAGCGCGGCGTTCGCTGTGGGGTGCCGGCGCCCGAACCCGCTCAGCAGGCCTGGGTCGAGGATGAGCTCGCTGCCGTGACCCACGCCATGGTACCCGGCGCCGCTTCCACCGCAACGGTCACCATTCCCGTAGTCTGGCACGTCATCCACGAGGGCGCGCGCGGTGACTTGCCAAGGTCCGCCATCGACGACCAGATCGCCGTCCTGAACCGCTCCTACGGTGCGCATGGCTACCAGTTCCGCCTGGCCAGCGTCGAGCGCACGGAGGATCCCGACTGGTGGACGGTCGCCAATCTGAGTCGCGCTGAACGCGACATGAAACGCGCTCTCGCGGTCAGCCCCGCAAACTACTTGAACGTCTACAGCGCCAACCCACAAGATGGAGTGCTGGGCTGGGCGACATTGCCGTGGACGCACACCGAGGACAGCTTCATGCACGGCGTGGTGATCCTTCATTCCACCGTGCCCGGAGGATCGGCTGCTCCCTACAATGAGGGCGATACCCTCACTCACGAGGCCGGTCACTACCTTGGCCTCTACCACACCTTCCAGGGTGGCTGCGGTGATCTGGGCGATCGCGTAGACGACACGCCCGCCGAGGAGAGCGCAGCATTTGGTTGCCCCGTCGGCCGCGACACGTGCCCGGGCGGGGGGGCGGACCCGGTGAATAATTTCATGGACTATGTCGACGATGCCTGCATGGAGCGCTTCACGCCCGACCAGAAACTGCGCATTGATGCCATGCTCACCGCCTTCAAGCCCGACCTGCTGGATTGACCGTTAGCCCCGCGCGCCATCCCGTCAACCGCCGGTCATGGCTGTTGGCTCGTGCCGCGGGCTCTTGGGGGCGGAGACGGAAACACCATCTCGTCGTACTCCGCCCCCTCATGGACCACGATGCGCTGGGCGCCCACCACGCGATTCAAGTCCGCGTGCAACCTCACCTCGTACTCTCCTACCTGCTGCGGCATCCGGGCGCTCACCTCCGTTGCCCCCGGCGTGACGTATTGCCACCACCCATAGCTGTGAACAGGTGCATCCGGCGCGACCACAGTGATCCAGTAGTAGTAGCCGGGCGGCATCGACAGCGGCCTTGCCAGGCGCACCGACACCATTTCTCCCGGGAACGCGCCGGTGCGCTCGACGGCAAATTCGATCTCGCTCGGAGCCGCATCGGAAAGCGGCGGCACCGGCGTCGCCAATGGGCTGCGCAGGGCCGCCGCCAGCACCGGAAGGGCCAGGGCGATCGCGACGCAGACTACGGCGCGGCTCCTCCGGTGCGGAATCCACCGCACCAGCAAGTGGTTCCACATGGTGGCCGCGAGCACCGTCATGGCGCCCGCGCCGGCGACCACCAGCGGCGAGCGGTGGTCGATCGCCATCATCAGGACCACAAGGCTCATGCCTGTGATCAGCGAGACGCCGGCGATCGCCTGAAGGACGGCCCGATGCGCGCGCTCCAGGACGGTGGCGACGACCGCGACACCGATCAGAAAGAACACGAGGCCGGCCAGAAAAACGGGCGGTCTGCCGGCGCCAAAAGCGCGGTCGCGGGGGTCGTAGATGCTGATTGTCATGAGCGCGATCCCGGCGATCATCGCGATTCCGCCGCCCGCAACTGCGTCCCACGGCAGCGCGGCGAGCCGCGGAAAGCGCCTGCCCACCCACGTCACCAGCCGCTTGCCGCCTCCGGCGACCAGCAAACCCGTGACGGTAAAGACCTGTGCGAACAGTGCCACCGCGAGCTTGGGGAACCCCTCCCCGTCCGCCGAAAGGACCATCGCGGCTACCCCTAACCCCACTGCGGCGAAAGCTGCCCCGCCGAGGAACTGCCCCGGTGCGAAACCGCTGCGATGCGCGCCGCCGCAGGCGCGACAGGCGAAGACATGGGCCGGCGCCGTCCTGGGGTTGTACGCCCTGCCCCCGCATCGCGGACAACGCACCGGGATCCTGCGCAGGAGCCCGACAGACCCCTGTCTTGCCGCGAACGCCGTCAGGGCCACCACAAGTAGCACCCCGATCTGCACGGCGCTGCCTCGCTCGAAGTGGGTGAACGAGGCGTATGCGCCGCCGGCCAGGACGGCGATTACCGCGGTCGCCGGCACGGCCAAGCGCAAAAGCTGGTGTACGGATGGAGGCAGAAGCATCGATTTCTCCGCTCTTTGCCGGGAGAGCTCGCCCCAGAGCGACTCTCTTCGCATCGTACGCGCTCCGCCACGCCCCGGCAAGAGCGCCCCGCCAGCGCACGCGCCGGGGCTTTCGCCGGACGCCGCCGTGAGCTACTCTTTCCAGGAGCGCCGCCGCCGCCCGGACGAGGCTCGCGACTCTGAAACCTGGCAAGGCGGGGGCGTTCCCCCCAGTGGGGATCGGGAGGATTCATGGGCTCACCCGAGCGAATCGGCCACTATCGCATCGACGGCGTGCTGGGCAGCGGCGGCATGGGCGTCGTGTACCATGGCACGGACGAGCGCAGCGGCGAGCGCGTCGCGATCAAGACGGTCCGCGCGCAGCGCCAGCGCAGCCTGTCCGCGCTGCGCCGCGAGATCCTCGCGCTCGCATCGCTCCAGCACCCGGGAATCGTGCACATCGTCGGCCACGGTGTCCTGGAGGGGGCGCCGTGGTACGCGATGGAGCTGATAGAAGGGGTGACTCTGCGCGAACACTTTGGCGGCCTGAAGCCGGTGGCCCCGCGTGTCGCCGGAACGTGGGTGGCCGGGGGCGAGCCGACGACCGAGGGGGCGGAGCTCGGGTCGCGCGAAACCGACGCGGTCGACGCCACCGGCCCGGCATCTACGACCACCAGCGTGCACCCGGCGGCGACGCCAATGGGCTCCACGGTCATCAGCCCCCGGGCGCTCGCCGGCGACAACGAGGCGCGCTCCGCGACCTGGGACAACAGGCTGGGCTCGCCGCCGCCCGAGGCCGCTCCCCTCCCGCGATCGCAGGCCGCCGGCGGGCAGCTCACCGCCGTGCTGACTCAGGTCCGTCGCCTCTGCGTGCCGCTCGCCTATCTGCACGGCGAGGGAATCGTCCACCGCGATCTCAAGCCCGTCAACATCATCATCCGCCCGAACGGCCTGCCGGTCATCGTCGACTTCGGCCTGTGGACCCGATTCTCCGGCGACGCCGGGCGCGAGGCTTTCGAGGTCGACGCCTCCATCGCCGGCACCGCCGACTACATGGCGCCGGAGCAGATCCGCGGCGAGCTCATCGATGCGCGGACCGACCTCTACGCGCTCGGCTGCATTCTCTACGAGCTCATCACCGGCACGCCGCCGTTTCGCCACCTGCCCACGGCGAGCGTCCTGGAGGCCCACCTGAGGCGGGTGCCGCTGCTGCCATCGACCTTCGCGCAGGGGGTACCGCACGCGCTGGACAAGCTTGTGCTGCGCCTCTTGGAGAAAGATCAGGCGCGCCGCATCGGTTACGCCCAGGATGTGGGCGCGGCGCTGGCGGAGCTTGGGGCGGGCGACGCAGGGTTTGCGGACGCGCCGCGACCACGCACCTATCTCTACCGGCCGGCCTTCGTGTCGCGGCAGGCCGAGCTGTCAGAGCTCGAGGAGCGCCTGGCCGGGGCGGCCGCCGGGCAGGGGGGCGCACTGCTCCTCGGCGGCGAAACTGGAGTGGGGAAGACGAGACTCGCGATGGAGGCCGGGCACGCGGCGGCGGCGATGGCGATCGACATCTTGGACGGCGCCTGCGGCGGGGGAGGGGCGGCCGGGAGGCAGGCGCTCGAGCCGTTTCAACGGCCGCTCCGCTTGCTCGGTGACTGGTGCCGGGAAAGCGGTGGGGACGCGGCGCAGCGAATTTTCGGTCTGCGCGGCAAGGTGCTGAACCCCTACGAGCCGTCGCTGCGGTCGCTGGCCGGTCAGGAGGCGCTCGCGGAACCCGTCGCGCTGCCTGTGCGTGAGGCGCACGACCGCCTTTTTCGGGCGGTGTGGGAGACCTTCGCGGCGGCGGCCGAGGTAGCTGGCCATCCGATCCTGCTCGTGCTCGAGGACCTGCAGTGGGCCGACGATCTGTCGCTCGGCGCCGTGGCCCACGCGCTGCGGCACGAGGTCGCGCGCGACCGGGCGCTGATGGTACTGGCGACGTACCGGACCGACGAGCCGGGACCGGCGTTGCGCGCCATCGTGGAGGCTCCCGGCGTGGACACTTTGCGGCTGGCGGCGCTGGATACGCGGGCGATCGCGGCCATGGTCGCCGGCATGCTCGCCATGGATCGGCTTCCGGAGAGCTTCAGCGGCTACCTGAACCGGCACGCGGAGGGCAATCCGTTCTTCGTGGCAGAGTATCTGCGAGCTGCAGTGGCGGCGAATGTCCTGTGGCGGGACGAGCTTGGAGCATGGCGGCTCGAGGCGCGGGCGGAGCACTCAGGCGCGGTCCGCGGCGAAGACTGGAATCTGCCGCTTCCGACCTCGCTGCGGGAGCTGCTCGGCAGGCGGCTGGCGGACCTGTCGCTGGTGGAGCTAGGGGTTCTTCGCGCGGCGGCGGTGTTCGACGCCGCGGTTCCGCCGGTGCTGCTGCAGCGGGTCAGCGGCGGCGACGATGACGCGGTGCTTGGCGCGGTGAACGCGCTGGTGCAGCGGGGAATCCTCGCGGAAGCAGAGCGGGGTGAGCTGCACTTTTCTCATGCGAAGGTGCGCCAGGTGGCCTACGAGGGCATGGCGACGGGAGAGCGGGTCGCGGCGCATCGGGCGGCGGCGCTGGGCATCGAGGAGGTTTGCGGCGCGGAACTGGAGGAGCACCTGGCACGGCTCGCGGAGCACTGGCGGGCGGCGGGCGTGGTCGAGCGCGCGCTGCCGTACTACCTGCGGGCGGCCCGCCGCGAGGTGGCGCGCTACGCGCACGACGCCGCGGAAGGGCTGTACCGGGCTTTCCTGTCCCTGGCGCCGGCGCCCGGACCCGAGTCCATCGAGGCGCGGACCGAGCTGGCGGACAAGGTGCTGTCGCACACGGGGCGCAACGACGAGGCGCTGTGCGAGCTCGACGTGGCGCTCGCGGAGGCGGATGGGCTGCGGGACGGTGCGGCGGAGGATGGTGGCGCCGTGCCGGTGCGACTGGTGAGGGCACGCGTCGGAGCGCTGCTGGCGCGGTGGACGGTGTGCTACATCACGGGCAACGTCCCGGCGGCCTACGAGGCTGTGAACGAGGCGCACGAGCTGGCACGTTCGGGGGGGGACGAGA
Organism: Candidatus Schekmanbacteria bacterium; assembly: GCA_016188575.1. Lineage (GTDB taxonomy): Bacteria > CSSED10-310 > JACPHN01 > JACPHN01 > JACPHN01 > JACPHN01. The sequence goes on along the minus strand of JACPHN010000023.1, from coordinate 116,098 downwards.
TGCTGGATCTCCTCGCCTCGGTGCTTGATCGGCTCGGCGTTCTCGACCTCATCACCGACCCTGTGGCCGCTCTCGCGCGTCATCGCGCGGCCTATGAGCTGGCGGCGCGGCTGGGCGACCCGGCCACCAAGCTCCACGCACTGGGAAACTGGGCGATTGCGGCCCACCAAAGCGGTGCCGAAAACGAGGCGGTGTCCCTTTTCGAGCGCCACGCTACCGAATGCCGGGAAGTGGCAGACCCAGCACGATTGGCAACTGCCCTGAACAACTTGGGGCGGTTGCTGCTGGAGCGAGAGTCGTTCATGAATGCTGAGACGCATCTCAGAGAAGCCCTTTCCCTACAGGAGGCAGTGCAGAACCGCCTCGGGCAGGCTTACGCCTGCTTCAATCTGGGGCAGTGCCTTGACGCACAGGGCGTGACCACAGAGGCCGCTCAGCATCTTGCTGCCGCCGTCGAGCTGTTCGGGGCGGCGGGCGCTACCGATCTGCGCGGCATGGGCCTGTCTCGCCTTGCCGAGGCGGCTTGCAGCCGCGGTGATACTGAACAAGCACTGATGATTGTTGCCCGAGCCTTGGCCGACACGACGATGGGTGGCAACGAGGAGGATGTAGCGGAGGCGCGAGTTATCGAAGCGCGCTGCCTGCTCGCTGGTGGCCGAGTCGGCAAAGTCATGGAGACGCTCTCGGATGAAAAGCTGGCCGACTGGTCGCGCGTCAGTTTGCGAGCATGGAGCGAGGCGCATTGCTTGCTTCAGGAGGTCGCCTACCGCCAGGGCGACCTGGGTTCAAGCCTTGCCGCTTTCGGCCGGCTCGAAAATTCGCAACCCGGCTCCATTCCCACCATTATTGCAGCGCGCGCACACGCTCTGGCTGCCTGGGCCCAACTGCATCTGGGGCACCGCGATGTCGCTCGCACGGAGCTCGGGCAAGCGGACGAGCTCCTACGGCGCGCGCAAAACTCCATAGCCCCCGAAAGGCTCGCCGGCTTCCTCGCCAAACCGGCCGTGAGCTTTGTCGTCGAGCTCCGCGACCGGGTAGCGCGCGACCTCGGCATGGCACCCGAATAGGACCCATTCGCCCTCCGCTCGCACCCGTGATGCACCTCATTTTTGGAGATCCACCGCCCGGACATTCGCTGCGGTGAGAGCGCGGGACAAGTCACGCCTGCCCCATAGGCGACGGCGTAGCGGCGCGATTCATCGCGCCGCAACACCGAGCGTGTGCGATACCGTGCATCACGCGTGCCGGGAGACGGACGGTGACGTGACGATGGCCTAATGTCCTCCGCCCGCGAGCGGGGGGAGGGGACATTGGCTCCATCTCTTGTCCGAGCGCCCATGAGGACGAGCGCGGGTTCCTCCCAATGTACCTCACAAGCCGCGGTCAACCGCGCTATGGCGCCGCCGCCGCCGCGCCATTATCCCAGCCAGAACGAACGCAGCCACCCCCGCTGTTCCCCACAGCACTGGCACGGGGGGAAGAGGCGTGGCCTGCGCCCGGCTACCAGGGATCGCGCCGGCTGTATTTCCCGTGAGATCGTACGCGAAAGCGGCGTAGAAGTACGTTTGGGATTCGCTGAGACCACCATGCACAACAGGCCCCGCGGAGCTCTCGCTCGCCTTCACATCTCCGGCCAGCTCTCCATCATTGGGATCCCCGGGGTACCGATCCGTCCGGTAAACCAGGAGAACACCGCCAACGTCGCCGCTCGCCGGTTTTTTCCACGTAAGCTGAACCCCTCCGGCGACCGGTGTGGCCGTGAGCCCCTGCACGGAGGCTGGTGGCGTGACGTCCTGGCCGACACTGGTCGGAGTGGCCGCAAGCTGAACCGGCGAAGACTCATTGCCCGCGCCGTCCACCGCGAATAACCCGTAATAGTACGCCGTTCCGTTGCTCAGCCCGGTGTCCGTCGTCCCATCCGTGCCGCCGCGCTGCGGCTGCGCGTTGGCATAGATCACCGTGCCGTCGCGCGAGGTAGTTGGGTAGGCGTCCGTACCACGTGTCACGCGGACCTCGGCGAGCGACGAACCGCCGACGTCCTCCGCGGAGCTCTCCCACGAAAGCTGCACTCTCCCGTCGGAGGCAGTTGCGGCTGCGCCGGTCGGGGCCGAAGGCGGCGTACGGTCCAACAGGAAGGGGCCCGCATGATACGTATCGCCCCAGACCGGCTCGGAATCCACGATGCCGAGAGCCCGCAAGTGCGCATAGTAGGTCCCATCCGCGTCCAATACCGGGCTCTCGGACGTGTCGGCCCGGCCATCCAGGGTGACCCGCGGCGCCGCCTGCGTGGACGGCGAGCTATCCCAGACGAGGCTGTATCCGGACACCGAAGCGTCCTGCGGCGGAACCCAGGACAGCCCGATGCGCTCGCCATTGTACCAGCGGCCGGCGCCAGGACCGGTGGTCGCTCCGAAGTTCGCCATGAAGCCGCTCCACCGGCCGCGCCTGCTCCCTCCCCCCGCCGCCAGCTCCATGCCGATGCCGCTCGTCACCCCTCCGGCCGCCACCACCACCGGCATCGCCGTGGCCAGATCCGCCGCATCGTCATAAAACTCCCCGGCAAACCCTTCGGCCGCCGCATAAAGCCGATAACTGCCCGCCGCCAGGCCCTCGATCACATAGGCGCCCGTCCCATCCGCCACGCCGCTTTGCACCCACGCAGCCGCGGAGTCGGAGTACGCGAACACGACCGCCTCCGTCGCGATCGGACCGCCGGCGCCCGTGAGCGTTCCGGAGATTGCTCCCGCCAACGTCTCGTCCAGCACGACATCGCCGACGTCAGTTGTCTCCCCCGCCACGACCGCCACCGCCGTCACGTCGCGCCGCACGGCTGTTGCCGTCATGGCCTCGAGGGTGTAGTTGCCCGGAGCGACCGCGATCGTCTTGAACGTGCCGTCCTCCCCGGACTGTGCCTGCGTCACGTAGCCGCCCACGCCATCGAAGACCGCGACGTTCGCGCCGCCGACTGCCGCCACGCCGTCCGATACCCGCCCCGCAATGCGCCCGCCGCGCGCCAGGTCGAAGTCGACCGCCGGTGTATCCGCCCCCGCGTTGACCGGCACCAACGTTGCATCGCTCACCGAGCCCACCTGCTGGAAGAACTGTGCCGCGAACTTGTCCGCGACCACACCGGCCACGTAGTCCGCCGCCGGCGCCAGCCCCGTGATCTTGTACGTGCCATCCGCCGCGGTCTCGGCCGTGCCTCCGGCGCCCGTCGCCCCGGAATAAGCGAAAACGACCGCCCCGGCCACGCCTCGGTCCTGCTCCTGCACCGTGCCGGAGATGCTGCCCGGGTTAATCAGCGCAAAGCTCGCCTCCCCATTTCTGGCGTCCAGATTCACGAGCGTCGCCGCCGCCGGATTCGCAACGCCAGGATTGAAGGTGGTGGCGGCGTTTCCGGCGGATGCCGCGACCAGGTAGTCCGGCGCCGCAACCAGGCCGGTGATGGCATACTCCCCGCCCACGCCGGTCATCGCCCACCCCGCCGCTCGGCGCGTTGCGGAATACGCCCAGACACCCGCACCGACCACCGGCTGGCCAGCACCGTCGCTGATCGCTCCCGTGATCTGCCTCCCCGCCGCCAGCGCGAAATCGATGTCGCTCGCATTGCCAGCCGACAGGTCGACCTCAGTGGCGGTCTCCGGGCTGTTCGCGCCGTCGTAGTACTGCGGGGCATGCTGCGCTGACGCCGCCACGACCAGCACGTCATTCGCCGCGGGAAGATCGAAGATCCGATACGTGCCGTCGTTTCCGGTGACCGCCACCTGCGTGCCCCCGCGCGTCGCGGAGTAGGCCTGCACCCAGGCCCCGGCCACCGGCACATGTCGGCCCCCGCCATCGTCTGCGCGAACCGTTCCGGAAAGCGACCGCGAATCGGTCAGCGCGATGTCTTTTCCAATCTGGTCGCTGACTGTCAAGTCGATCGGCACGGGGTGCGCGCCGCTGCCATACCCGGGCGCGCGCGCTTCGAGGCGATAGCCATCTACCGCCAGCAGGCCGGCGATCGTGTAGTTGCCGCTGGCGTCGGTCTGATCGTCGCGCTCCAGGCCGGACTGGGGATCGATCGCCACGACCTGCCCGCCGGCGACGGCAACCCCGTCGGGCCCCGTGACCTTCCCCGACACGCTGCGCCCGGTCTCCAGGCTGAAGCTCTTGTCGAGCAGTTGCGCACCGCCGTCGGGGATGACGATCGCTGTGGCCTGATCCGGCGTCAATACGCCGTCGTAGAATTCGGCCACATAGCCTTCCGCGAGCGCCACCAGCACGTACGCCCCCGGCCGCGTCCCGTTGATGACGTAGTTACCGCTATCATCCGTCACTGCGTAACGATAGGTACCGGTGGTGTAGTAGTCCGACGCGAAGGCGACGACCGCGGCGTCCGCAATGCCCGGCCCGGCCACGCTGCATACCTGCCCGGCGATTGAGCTGCCCGCCTTCAGTCGAAAGTCGGCGTCCAGTTTCTCGGGCTGATCCGCCGTGAGCGTGATCGGCGTGGCCCCCGAGAAGGTGTCGGCCTCTGGGTAGTAAACGTCCACCCAGCCGCCGCCGTTGCCGGCCAGCCACGTCGAGGTAGTAGCGAGCACAAAGTCGCCCAGAGGCAAGCTCGCGAGCGTGAATACGCCATCGTCGCCGGTGGGCAGCGCCTGCTGCACCCACTCCTGGTTGCGCGTGAACGCTGTGACGACCACTCCTGCGATGGCGTTTTCGCCGTCCCCGGTCAGCACCTGACCCCGAATCCGCCCGGCCTGGCCGAGCGTGAAATTGATCCCCGAGGGATATGGCGCGCTGGCGCCGACCGCGACCGGTACCGCGGCGCCCCACACGTCCGCCGACGGATAGTACTGCGCCGCTTTTCCGTCCACTTGCGCGACCACGTAGTAGCTGTCCGGGGCCAAATCCCCCAGCCGATAGGCGCCGCTTTCATTGGTCAGCACCTGCCGCGGTACCAGCGAGATGAGCGGGTAGGCGGTCACCGCGGCATTGGCCACCAGAGACCCGGTCTCGTCCGTGACTCTGCCCTCGATGTAGCCGCTTGCCCCGATCAACCGAATGTCGATGGGAAGCGAGCCGCCGGTCACCGCGATAACGAAATCCGCCCGGGTCCAATCGGTCACGTCCACACCGGCCGCCCCGTGAAACGTCGTGGCGTGACCCGGAGAATGCGCCGCAACGAGCAGGACGCTGTTGGGAGCCACCACTTCGTACGAGCCGTCGGTGCCGATGTATGCCGTGACCGGCGGATCCCGCAGCTCGTTCGCCAGATCGAACACGAACACCGAGCCTTCCGCCACGGGATTGCCCGACTGATCGTTAATCGTTCCCCCGATCGTCGCGGCTTCCGCCATCCCGTGGGCGAGCGCCGCTACCCCGAGCCACAGGGCCATGAGACAAACGCGGCCGTGCGTCGGTCGTTGCGCGAGAGACCATCCAGTACGGTTCATTCCGGCACCATCCCAGCGCGAGGGGTCTTTCCAGTGAAAGGCGCGACGCCTGCATTCATGCTATCGCCGCGAAAGACCCTTGCCAATGGGTCGTAGCTCCCGGCGATCGCGGCCGCTCCGCACGTCACCGCTCGCTCGGCGCTTGTTTCGCCGTCAGGCGCATGCTACAAGCAGAAAGCATCATGGCCGCCACCCGGCGCGCCGCGCCGGGCCGGGCGACCCTTCCTTCAACCCGACGGAGGACTGTTTCATGTCCTTGAGTTGCCCGGTCGATCTCGATACGGCGCGCCTCGCCGTCGAGGTTCGCGCCATCTACTCGCGCGTCGCGGTGGAGCCGAACGGCGAGTTCCATTTTCACCGTGGCCCGCACTACGCCGCCGAGCGGCTCGGCTACGATCTCGCCGAGCTCGCGGCGCTCCCCGCGGATGCCACCTCCTCGTTTGCCGGCGTCGGAAACCCGTGCGCGATCGCGCCTCTGCAGATGGGTGAGGTCGTTGTCGACATCGGTTGCGGCGCCGGCATGGATCTCCTGCTGGCCGCCCGGCGCGTTGGCCCGTCCGGCCGCGCCATCGGCGTCGACATGACCACCGAGATGCTCGAGCGCGCCGATCGCGCGGTCAAGGTCATGGGCGCTACCAACGTCGAGCTCCGGCGCGGTGACGCCCTCGACCTGCCGGTGGCCACAGCCTCCGCAGACGTTGTCATCAGCAACGGCGTCCTCAACCTTACCCCCGATAAAAGCCGCGCCTTCCGCGAGATCGCGCGGATCCTGCGGCCCGGCGGCCGTCTTCAGCTTGCCGACATCGTCGTCGAGCAGGACCTGTCGGAGAAAACCCGCCGCGATATCGATCTCTGGACCGGCTGAATTGCCGGTGCTCTGCAGGTCGCAGAGCTTACCGATGGCCTGTGCCAGCACGGGTTCGCGGACGCGCGCGAGGTCCGCAGGTTCGATCCCTTCCTGGGCACGTCGAAGGAGAAGACGGCACGGAAGTTTGGCGTGGTCGGCATCAACGTTTACGCTCGCAGGCTGGACGCCTGACAATGCCTCACGGCGGCCGGCGACTTGCCGGCTGCTTTCCTCGCTCGGCGGGCGCGGCCGTGCCCGCCGGCCACAGTACGTGTCAAAGAGCCACGCCTCCGCCCCTGTCTCTACTGCTCGGACGCGAGCACCGCGCGATCGGGTCGATGGCACGCTTCGTGCTCCTCTTCGCATGAGGTCCATGTCCTCTTACGGAGAACACGAACGATGCATGCCACCGCACATCTCCATCTGCCGCGCTCCGCTGGCGGCGCCGAAACACTCCCCCTCCTTCCCTGTCACCGCCGCACCGGCCAGCGCGCAGCGACCGCCGCGCTTCTCTCGCTGGTCGCCGCCCTGCTCCTCCTGCTGCTCTGCCCCGCTGCCCGCGCCGAGCTTCACGCCGCAAACCCGATTTTCGAGCGGCTGCTGAAGCTCTGGAAGCCACGCCCCGTCGCCTCGACTGACGAAGTTGGTAGCGGCGAGCTGCTGTGGCAATCTCCAGATGGGCTAATTCCGCTGCCCATTCTGGATATGTCTGTCGACATTCGCGTGGCCGGGCTGGTCGCTCAGGGCACGGTTACCCAGATCTTCGCCAACCCCACCGACCACGTCATCGACGCCATATACGTCTTGCCGCTCCCCGAGCGCAGCGCCGTGGATGGCCTCGAGCTGCGCATCGGCTCCCGTCAGATCGCCGGCAAGATCATGGAGCGCCAGCAGGCGCAGGCCACCTACGCCAACGCCCGCGCCACCGGCCGCAAGGCGGCCCTGCTCGATCAGGCGCGGCCCAACCTGTTCACTACCAGCGTCGCCAACGTCAACCCAGGCGAGTCCGTTACGGTCATCGTGAGCTTCGTCGACGAGGTATCCTACGAGGCGGGCGCATTCAGCCTGGCGTTCCCGTTCACGCTCACGCCGCGGTTCACCAGCGCCGCCGCGGATGCCTCAGCGGCGGACCGCGTCAGTCCTCCCTTCGCTTCCTCAAGCTCGGGGCCCGCCCCGAAAGGAATCATCTCCGTGCGCATCGACGCCGGTGTGCCGCTCACCGAGGTAACCAGTGACTCGCATCCCATTCATGCGATTGAGCGCGATGGCGCCTGGCTCGTGCTGCCGCCTGCCGGCGACTTCCTGCCCGACCGCGACTTCACACTGCGGTGGCGGCCCCGTCCTGGCGATGAACCGACCACCGCGCTCCTCACCGAGACCCGAGATGGCGAGACCTACGGGCTGCTCATGATCGTCCCGCCCGCCTGGCGCCCAAGTGGCAAGTCGCTCGCGGCCAGCACGCTTTTTGTAATCGACACATCCGGTTCGATGGCGGGAGCGTCAATTCACCTCGCCAAGGAAGCGCTGGCGGCGGCGCTCCACCGATTGCGGGCCACGGACCGCTTCGGTATCGTCGAGTTCGACGATGACACGTCCACATTCGGCGGCTCCTTTTATGCGGCCACTGCCGCGAACGTGGCGTCAGTGTCGGCATGGGTGGCTCGTCTGGAAGCCGGAGGCGGCACGAACATTCGAGGTGCGCTGATCACGGCCCTCGATCTGGTCGCCCGGGAAGCAAACGGCGGCGCCGTTACCCAGATCGTCTTTCTAACGGATGGTGCCGTGAGCGGTGAGGCCGCGATTCTGGCCGAGATTGCGCCACGCCTCGGATCCACCCGCTTGCACACGATCGGCATCGGCTCCGCGCCGAACCGTTATCTGATGCGGAAAATGGCGCAACTGGGCCAGGGATTGTCGACCTTCATCGCCGAAAACGAGACGGACGTCAACCCGATCGACGCTTTTTTCGCCCGGCTCGACCGGCCGGTTTGGACCGACCTTGCGCTGGACTGGGGAATCGATGTCACCGCGGAGGTGTACCCGAATCCGTTGCCGGACCTGTTCGCGCGGGAGCCGCTGGTCGCGGCGGTCAGGCTCCGGGGTGCCCACGACGAGGTATCTGTCGCGGTGCGCGGCAAGTCGGCGAGCGCCTCCTTTGCACTGCGCGTGGATTCCAGGCCAAGCGCCCACACGTCGACGGGCATCGCCACGCGCTGGGCGCGCGCCAAGGTCGAGGCACTGCTCGACTCGCTTCACGATGGCGCCGCGGCGGGGCAGGTGCGCGCGGACGTCATCTCCCTGGCCACGCTCTTCAAGCTGGTGACCCCCTACACGAGCTTCGTCGCGGTGGACGAAACTTCCACAGCAACCGGAGAGTCGCGGGAGCACCGCCTCGCCAATGCCGTGCCGGCAGGAATGTCCCACGGCATGCTGCCGCGTGGCGGAACCGATGCCCCTCTGCGCCTGTTTGCGGGACTGGCCTTGCTCGCGGTCGGACTCGCCTTGACGCGCAGCGCCCGCTGAGGAGACGGCCCATGATCGCGTCGCGGCGCACCCGGCTCGGAGTCGCGGCAGCGCTGATCGCCGCCGGCTTGGCGCTGCTTGGAGAGCAACTCTGGCTGACGGCGAAGGCGGCCTTTGCCGCAGTCTTGATCGATCGGGCGCTGGTGGCACATCTCAAAGACGCTGGCCACCACCGCCCCTGGTCGTGGGCGGACCTGTATCCCATCGCGCGCCTCGAAGTCCCCCGGCTCGGTGTTCGCCGAGCGGTCTTGAGCGGTGCTTCGGGTAGCTCGCTCGCCTTCGGGCCAGGGCACGTTGACGGCACGGCCTGGCCCGGATCGCCCGGAAACGTCGTCATTGCAGGGCATCGCGATTCGTGGTTCGCGTTTCTGGCCGACCTCGAGGTGGGTGATGAGATCATGGTGACGACACCAGGCCGCACCGTCCGCTACCGCGCCGTCGAAACGACTGTAGTCCACGCTTCCGACGTGGCCGTTCTCGATAGTACCGCGGCGGACACCCTGACGCTGATCACTTGCTACCCGTTTCACGGGCTGCGGTCGGCACGACTGCGATACGTCGTGCGCGCGCTGGCCGCTCAGCCCGCTGCCGGCAAGGCGTCCGCGCTCGTGGTCAATGCGTTGCCAGCAGCGTACACCACTGAGATAGGTGCCCCGCTGCGGGGTCTGAGGCCCGCTTGAACATCAGACGGCTTTTTTCGAACAGGCCCACCGCCCGATCGCGCTCCCCGCGCACGAGAAATAGCTCGCCGAGGGATTTCAGCGATAACGCCGCGTCCAGGTAGTTGTTCTTGAGCTGCGCGGCTTCTATGGCCTCACGGTAGTGCTTGGCCAAACTCGCCAGGTTCTGCTCGGGGTCTGCCACCAGATCGACCTGCTTGTAACTATGGTCACCGAGAGTCTCGTACCCGAGGCGCTGCTCGATATCGGCCACTTCCTCGAGAAACTCGACCGCGTTGTTCGGTTCGCGGCGAAGGAACTCGATGAGCGCCAACAGGTGTAAGGGCAGAGCGAGCATCTCCTCCTCGCAATCGAGTCCCAGCGCCGATTCCAGGTCCGCGGCGGCCTCTTCGAGCCGGCGGTCGGCGAGTGCTTCCAGCACCTGGGAAAACCCCATGTCGTACTCTCCTTAAGTCAGTTGCTGCACGCCCGCCTTCACTTCCGGCGGCGGCAGGCTTGCTGGACCAGTTTGGCGCTCCCCATCCCAAGAGGATCAGCGCTCGCAGCGGGGCCAAAGCGGCGCGACCAAGCGTCAGCCCGTATCCTAAAGAGGTGCGACAAGAACGTCAATACCGACGGCGCTGTCCAGGTCTGGCAACCCGACAACAACGATCTACTCCACCCAATCCTCGTCCCCCCCCCGCGCGCGGGGAGGGTGAAAATGCCATCAAGCAGGCGCCACCGCCCTCGCCGCCTACGGGTGCGTCAGCGTGACCTTCTGGATGCGATGGCCTTGCGCATCCGCTACGAGCACCGCATGCTCCTCCGGGAGCACGGCCAGGCCCGTCGGGAACCCAAGGGAAGGCACCGGGATCGAGTCCACGAGCGTCCCATCGTCACCGTAGACGCGGAGCTCGTGCGTCGCGGCAACGGCCAGGACGAGATGGCCATGGCGATCGAGACCCAGATACGGCTCGCGAATACCCTCGCGCACCCAGCCATCGACCGGCCAGCGCCGCACGAATGCCCCGCCGCTCGTGAAAACCTGCACCCGGGCGTTGCCTGCATCCGCCACAAAGACCGTATCGCCGCGCACCGCCAAACCGATCGGATCGCGCATGAGCCCGTCCGCGTCGCCGCGCTCGCCGATCTCCCGCAGCCGCGTGCCCGACCGAGCAAACACGACAACCTTGCCGTTGCCGGTGTCGCTGACGTACACCGTCCCATCAGGCCCCTCCTTGACGTCGCGTGGGCCGTAGAATCCATCCGCGAAAACGCCCAGCATCCGCCCGGTGGCGTCCAGCTTCTGAATTCGGTGGTTCCAGGTATCCGCGACAAGGACGAAGCCGTCCGACGTCACCGCCAGGCCGGTGGCGTCCTTGAACTTGCCGACAGCCTCGCCCTCCGCGCCCCAGGCATCCAGGAAGCGGCCATCGGCCGCGAACCGTTGAATCCTGAAGTTGCGCATGTCGACCACGTAGATGCTGCCGTCGGGGCCCCGAGCGATGCCGCGCGGCTCCCGGAAATCGCCTGGTGCCGGGCCTTCGACCCCGGAGAGCAACCGCTTTCCACTCGGCAGGCCCACCTTGTGCGCCACTCCCGCCACCACGTCCAGCACCACTGCCGCGTCGGCGGTGCCCGAAGCGTCGGCGAGCACCGCGATTTCGCACGGCAGGATCCAGTCGCCGGTCAACGTGCGCACGATCGAGCCGCGCTCGTCGAGCTCGATCACGCCGTCTACGCCGATTCCCGCAACGAGCGCGCCCGTACCGGTAGCGGCGACCCGGGGAGACGGAGGGAGCCCCGGCAGGAACCGCTGCTGGTACCGCGAGCGCCCGAGCAGGTTGCCGCGCGGGTCGAACCGCAGTAGCTCCGGCGTTCTGCCACTCGTGAGCCAGATGGTGCCGCTGCCGGTGCTCACTGCAGTGGGCCGCGAGTCGCCCAGCACCTCCGGTCCCAGAACGCGCCGCCACGTCGCCTCCGCTTCCGCGACGGCGCCCTCACCCGCCGCTTTGCCGGCGGTCGCGGCGAGCTTCCAGAGCGCGCTGCCTTCGGCGTCGAGAACCCAAACCCCACCGGCTTCATCCACGGACAACGACGACGGCCGCGCCGGCGCGTCTCCGGTTGGCCACGGATACGTGGTCAGCGCTTCCTCGTCGAGCGAAATCCGGAGCAGCCGGGAAGGATCCGTGGCCAACGCCCACAGGCTCTTCCCGTTGCCGCCAAAAGCCAGCGCCTCCGTGTTTTCGAGCTCCTCGGGCGGCACGAATTCCAGCACCCGATTCCGCTTGCCGTCACGACCAATGCGCCGGACCTGTCCTGCAGCGGCATCATAGACCAAGACTTCGCCGCGGCCGGAGGCCAGCGCGATCGGCTTGCTACCGAGCGCGCCCGCATCGAGCCAGCCATGGTGCCGCGCCCCCTGCCTGGTCGCAAGTCCCGCCGTCGCGCTTGCGCTGCTAACGCCGCCATCGCCACTCACGCCGCCACCCTCCGGAGCGCTGTCCAAAAGCTCGGCGGCGGCGCGGCTTGCGGTCACCGACCACGCGCGTCGGGTGGCGTAAAGCACATCATCATCGCGCCGATACACCGGCACGAACAGGTCCGTCGCCGCAGCGAACTTGGCGAGCCCCTCCTCAGGGTACTCGCGCCGCTCCAGCCAGCCGACCGCGACAAAGTCCACGCCATACTTGTCGATCACCGCTGCGGCGTCTTCGGGGTCGGACGACGTGTAGGCGAGCGTAATATCTTGCGCCCTGCGCCGCACCTCCTCCGCCGGCGTGCCACGCTGCTTGACGTGGTGGTCCCAGCCCAGCACCGTCTGTAACCCCGTATACATCGCCAGACGCGTATGGTCGCCGTAGGACCGCCCCTGCGCCTCCAGCAACACCGGCGTCCCCGGAACGGTGCGGTTCACCCACGATACCAATCCCGCCTCACCCGGCCTGAGCCCCTCGAGGTAGGCCAGGCCGTCCAGCGTCGGGCGCGGTCCATCCACCCGGCGATGGGTCACCATGATGCCGATATCCACGACGCTTCCAGCGGCCATGGCGCCCACCACGAGCGCCGCCACGCCCAACAGTCCGCGGATTGGCGCGCGCCGCGGCGCAATGCGAACCCCTCCGGCCGGGAGCCTCTCGAGCCACATCCCCAAGAGCCCCGCCGCGGCTATGGCAAGCAGCATCCAGATCGCGTTGTAGCACTTGAAGATCGTATTCATGCGATCGATGAGCACGAAGCGCTCCGCCAGTGCCGTCAACAGCGCCGTACACACGATCAGAGCACCGGCCGCGCGTAGCGACCGCCGCGAGGCGCCGCCGCTGTCGGCGAGCACCGAGCCGACGGCGGCAAGGACACCGGTGGCGACAAAAATCCCCCATGGCAAGGCCACGTCCGCCTGTGCCCAGCTTGCGGCGGCGATCGCCACGGGCAGCACGCCGACTCCGGCTGCTCGCCACCAGACGGCCCGCCCCATGGCGACGCCGGCGCGCACGCGCGCGCCGAGCAAACCGAGCGCCGCGGCGCCGACCAGGAGCCACCAGTGACCCAGGACTCGCGCGACCTGTTGGAGCTCGTCCAACCCCTCGCGCGACACGCTGAAGCTGGCCCCGCCGCCGCCGCCACCCCGGAGACTCGCGAAGAGCGGCAGATAGCACACCACGGCTGCCACTGCCAGCGCCGCCGCCCAGAGCAAGGAGCGCCCCATCCCCGGAATCTGCTTCACGCCTCTCGTTGGCCCCACGTGCACCGGCCCCGTTTCCCACCCATACCCGGGCGCTGCGTATACGTGAGCCACGAGCAGCACGAACCCGTAGCTCAGGAAATCCCACGTGTTGATTCCGAGCAGACTCCCCCACAACAACGCCGTGATGCCGAACAGTGCGCATCGCGATAGCCGGTCCTCGGTCATCGCCGCGGACGCTGTCGCTGTTCTCATGGCGCACGCGACCAGAGCCGCGGCGACCGGCAACGCGATGACGTGCGCATGTAGATCCGCGAAAAGCAAGCTCCAGAGCGGATACTCGGTGATGGCAGGCGAGGTCAGCACACGCGAGCTTGCCCAAAACAGGTCGAAACCGAGCGGCTTCTTTTCCACGAGCCAGCGATAGAGCACGTCGAAATCTGCGCTCATCACCACTGCCGCCGCGCCAAACAGCGCAACCCGGTGCCCGCGCGTAATCGCGACCACCGCCGTGTAGCAAGCCGCCAGCAGCCAGGCGGCAACCGACGCGATCGCCAGATTGTACCCGACCCCCGGTGCGATGCTCGTTACCTTGAGAAGCTGCGCCAGCAAGTACGTCCCGAAGTAGTAGTAGTGCATCTCGCGCCCCGCGGCCCACGGATCGTTCGGCGGCAAGTGCTCCAGGCGCGCGAAATAGTTGAGGAAGGTGAAATCCATCGGTTTTTCACCCCAGTAGATTTCAGGGTGAAAGGACCGAATCAGAGCGAACACGACGAAGCCGCCAAGAAAGACGCTTTCCGCCGCGACGAGGTGTCGACCACCGGCGCCCAGAACGCGCCGCCAGCCCCCCCACCACCGCTGCGCCGCGTAATTGCCCGCGCCACCCAGAGCCAGCACGCACAGCGCGAAGACCGGCCCCGTAGCGGGAAAGGCGCCGCACCATGCCAACAGCCATGACAGGTAACCCGTGACCACGACGCCTACGATCTTCGCGATTCCGTAGCCGCGGTCCGGTGCGTCGCGAAACCCCGTGGCCACCAGCGGATAGGCGAGGAGGCCAAGCACTTCGAGCACGAAGAGCCAGCGGATCAGGCTCGCGAGCACACCGGGCGCGGCCGGGAGCGTGACGGTCGCGCCGGATCGCGCCTGCAGGATCTCCGCTCGCGACGGCCGGCTGACCGGGCTGCCGCCCGGACCGATCCGCGCGTAGAGCTCCTCCGCAGACAATCTGTCCCGGTTCTTGAAAATGCAGACCTTCGGGTGGTCGTAAACCGTGAAGCTCTCGTCGGCGAGCTCGTCGGAAAAGACCAGCGGACCGAGCGCCGGCGACACCTTGAAGGTCTGCACGAGCTCGTAGCCGAGGGCGCCGTCGAAGAGCAGCCGATAGTAGCGCGACGTGTCGGGGTAGCGGTCGGCAACCCCGAGGATCGAGCCGTACAGGCGCGCCGTGGGCAGCGCGATGAAATCGGCGGTGGCAAGCTTGTCGGCGACACCGCGCAGCTTGGCGACCGCGTCCGGTTCATACAGCGGCAGCTCCCACTCGCGTCCTCCCGTGCGATAGCGCGCCGGCGTCTCGCCGCCGCGTAGATGCAGCGGAAGCTTGTCGTCCCAGTGTTCCCCGAGGATCGCGGCCCCCCACGGCAGGCGCCCGTACATCCATCTCGACGCCTGAAACCATACGTGCTCCTGGGTATAGAGGTTCATGAAAGCGAGAGCGTAGGCGCCCGCGGGCACCAGAATCAGCCAGTTAGGCAGTCCCCGCAACGCTTGCTTGCGGCTGGGCCACAGCCGCGCCAGTCCCCTGCCCACACGTTCCAGTGCGTCGGCGGCAAAAACCGCCAGGCAGGGGTACAGGGGGAGCAGGTAACGCGGAAACTTGACTTGAAAGGCACCGACGAGCACGAAGGTGGGGATGACCCAGGCCAGCAAGACGAGGTGCTCGGCCCGCGCCTGGCCGCGCAGCGCGCGACCGCCTACCCACAGTGTCCCCAGAAGCATCGCCAGACCCGCGGGCCAGCCCACCGTATATTCCAGGATCTGCTGGAGCGGATAGAGATAGGG
The DNA here is from genome assembly GCA_016188575.1 of Candidatus Schekmanbacteria bacterium. Lineage (GTDB taxonomy): Bacteria > CSSED10-310 > JACPHN01 > JACPHN01 > JACPHN01 > JACPHN01. The sequence goes on along the minus strand of JACPHN010000023.1, from coordinate 100,885 downwards.
GGCGGTCCCCGCGTACTGAATGACGTAGACCGGTTCCGAGCGACCCCAGGCCATGTTCCCCTGCTCGCGCATGTTCGCTCGAAACGTCGCGTAGTCAAGCGCCGCGTACGGTTCGAACACGAGAAAAACAGCGGCAATCGCTACGAGCCCGAGGCCAAGTCGGCCGATTGCCGTCGGCGACCACCATGCCCGCGACCGCGCACGCGCTCCGAGCCAGGCCACACCGAGCGGCGCCAGCAACGCGAGCGCGCTCACCTTGGTTGCCGTGGCGGTGCCGACGAAGAAGGCGGCTACCAGCATTCTCCACGTTCCGTCCGCGGAGATCGTGCGCAGGATCGCCAGGAGCGCCGCGGTCGTCAGCGCGGTCAACAGCACGTCCACCGCGTAGAAGTGCGAAAGCTGGATGTGGAAGACGTTGGCGGCGAGAATGGCCGCGGCCACGAGCGCGACTTTCGAGCGGTAACCGCACTCCCGCGCCAGCCGATAGGTCATGGCGACCGTCAGCGTTCCGGCGAGCGCGGATACGACGCGCCCGATCCAGAACATGCCGTCATAGCCGCCCAAATACCCGTGCGCGCGTCCGAGGACCTGCGCCAGCGCCCAAAGCAGGTACATCGGGAAGCTGCCATAGGCGAAGAAACGAGGGCTCATGTCGCCCCAGTGCAGCCCCTGGGTGACCATCACGATATGCCGCTCGTCCGGGTGGAATGAAATGCCGTGCCCGAGGCCAAAGAATCGCAAGCCTGCCGCGACCGCGATGACGAGCGGTAGCGCCCACGCATATCGAAACCTGCTGGCGGTCATGGTAACTCGTTCCGATGGGACACGCGGCGCTCGGATGACCCTTCGCCCGGAGTCGCCGCTCGCGGTTGACCGCTACAGCCGGAAAAGCTCCTTCTCTTCCTTGAACGCCTTCTCGACTTCTTGCGTCATCTCCTCGATCTCGGCAACCTCGACTCCGAGCATCTCGAGCGCCGGCAGGCTACCGAAATCGAGCTCAGGGCGGCGCTCCGGACCGATCCCCACGCGCACGCACAGCGCATTGGCCAGACTCACGACAGCGCTCAGCTTGGGATCGACGGTCGCAGCCCGCGGATCGTGGTGGCATTGAACCGCCTCCTCATAGGTCTCCCCGAGCTTCCATTTGCGCACGACCAGGGCGCCCACGGTCGTGTGGTCGAAGCCAAGAACCGCTTGCTCCGCCTCCAGGAACGGGATGCCGTCGTTGTATACGAGCTCGACGACCCGCTGGTACTGTTCCGCAATGTTTCGATCCATGACCGCCTTGCCGATATCATGCACGAGCCCCGAGACGAACGCCTCCTCAATACCGCGATACCGGGAGCGGCGCGCCACCAGCCGGCCTGCCAGCGCCACCGCCAACGAATGCTCCCACAAAATCCGATCTTGAAAGCTGCTCGTCGGTTTGGACCGAAACAATGCTTGTGTCGATGCCGCAATCACGAGCGAACGGAGCGTGTTGAAGCCGAGCAAGGTGATCGCGCGGCTCAGAGTTGTCACCGCCTGAGAGACTCCGAAAAGCGCCGAGTTGGCGATCTTCAGGACTTTCACCGTCAACGCCTGATCCCGCGAAATCACGCGGACGAGATCGCCCGCGCTCGAATCCGGATCCGCCACGAGCTGGACGACCTTGGACGCCACTTGTGGCAGCGGCGGAAGATCGCCGGCACGGGAAGCGATTTGTTCGACACGATCCACGCGGTTTGCTCCTGGCACAAGCTCCGATGAGTGATAGCCGGATTCCTAGATCCGGTCGCGGGGTCTTGTCAATCACATTGCTGTCGCCGGAGCGCGGGGAAAAAAGAGACGGACCAGAGGCCGTCGGCCAGGCCGAAGGAGGCGCCCTATCGTCGTGGCGTTGTGGTCATCCGGTCACGTCTCGCCTGTGCCACCGGAGTGCTCCGCTCTGAGCCCCCTCGGGGCGAGCCCTCTCCGGTCGCGTTCGCGTCTGCGGCCGCCCATGCTCTTCGCGGCACGCTCCTTCGAAACAGCACGCCGCGGGCACCGCGATCCTGCTCCCAGGTCCGCGCTCACCTCGCGGCGTGCCTCACTCATGGTGTCGACGCCTTCCGCTCCGCGCCGCTACCCAGGACATCGTGCCCATGGTGATGTAGTACTCGTTTCATACCGACATCTCCTTGTCGCGTCTCAATCGACGCCGGTACAACCGACCATGGTGCGCCTCACGCTCTTGTCGCTTCAGCCTGTATTGCCGCGTCGACCACCTGCGCCAGCACCTGTCGCCATGACTGCGCGACGAAATACAGCACCCCTTGCTTGAGCAGTGCCGCGTCGTGTGGCGTTGAGTGCGCGCTCAGCACGACAATGCGCACTTCTGGCCTGGCGATTTTCAAAAGCTCGACTTCCATCTGGGCCGCCACCGGCCGCTCGTCAACGCGATCGAGCACCGCCATCAGCGGCCGCTCGGCCATCACGCTGCGCACGAAGGCGACTCCCGGTGCTACGGCCACGACCCGCATCCGCTGCTCGCCGAGCTTGCGTTCGAGCGCGACAGCGATCTCCGGTTCGGGGCTGCAGACCAGGAGGGTTGAAGCGTTACATGTGTTCATGATCCGTCTTCTCCGGATCACTGAGTAGCAATGAGCATGCCAACACCGCGAGCTTTTCACGACGGCATCTCTCCTGGTGTGGTCGCTGCCGCACCGCCGCAGGGCCGCGACAGTGACGCGCCAGCGCGACGCGCGACATCCGACCCGCGAAATCCGCGGCGTCCCGGTGTACTATCCTGTTCCTGTCGAATCGCCCTCCTTCCTGCCTCGACGGGGGACGCTTGATGCGCACCATGGCATACGCTCATGCATCACGGCGCGATAAGTCGCGCCGCTACGTCGTTGCGAAGAGAGTAAGCGCGCGATTCATCGCGCGCTTGTGCAGACGCGGTCGCCCCTGTGCTCACCTTCCGCTGTTTCTCATGCTCCTTGCCACACAGCTCGGCAGTGGCCCTCCACTGCGCGCCGAACCCCAGCACCTGCCCCTGATCCTCGGCCTCTGCGGCGGCCAGGCGACAGTGGACCGTTACGATGACTTGCTTACCGAGGCCGATGGCGTTTTCTACTGGGGAGGAAAGCTATCTCTCGTGAGACCGCTGCCCAAGGCCAAAACGCTGGTCAGCTTCATGTCGATCGAGCAGATCCGGCAGGCGCGGGAAAAACTGCGCGAGGCCAGGGTCGACTTCGTGTCGTTCAACCCTGAGCAATGGCGGGCCAGCAAGACCCCGCCTGAGGACTACGCAGACCTCCCCGCCGCCGTTGGCCGCGCGCGGAAACTGACCGACGAGCTCAAGACACGGCTGGCCTTTTGCCCCGACAATGTCCTGCTGGAAAAGGATGGGGAGCGCGTTGCGCCGCTCGTGGATCTTTTCACCGTGCAACTGCAGCGCTTCCAGGTTGATCCCGCACCGGACTTCCGCAGTGCCGCCGCGCGGTTGATCGCTATGGTGAGAAAGGGGGCGGCGCACGTACCCGTCTATGCGCAGCTTTCCATGGCGCCGGCGCGGTGGGAGACGCGTCAGCGGCCGGACGGCACGGTCCAGCGCATACATCTGCGCGCACCGGGTGGCCGCAAGGCGCTCGCGCCGCTCACGGCCGCCGAGGTGCTGGCACAAGTGGCGCAGCTCCGCGATCTGGTGGATGGCCTCGTCTTTCTTTGCCCCGAGGATAACGGGACGGAGCTGCGCAAGGTGGTATTGGCGCTGCGATAGGTGCGCCGCGCCGCACGTGACCGCTGGTGGGTCAGGACGCGCTGTCAGTGGCGACGCCGAGCTTTTTGATGAGGCGGTGCAAGGTGGCGCGATGAATGCCGAGGGCGCGCGCTGCGTGCGTGATGTTCCCATGGTGCTGGCGGAGCGCCTCCTCCACATAGTGCCGCTCGAAGGACGTTACCGCCTCGTCGCGCGCACTAACGCCCGCGGAGACCGCCCGCACCGGTTCCGGCTGGAGCCCGGCGCGGCGCAAGTCATCGGCGGTGATCAGCGGCCCGGTGGCGCGCGCCAGGACCTTCTGCACCACGTTGTGGTAGTAGATGTCCTCGCGGAAGCGCCCGGCGCGGACCTCCGCGCGCAGGTCGCGGTTCGTCGCGGCCACGATGCGGAAATCCACCGGGATCAAGGCCAAGCCCCCGACGCGCCGTACGGCCCGTTCCTCGAGCGCGCGCAGCAGCTTGGCCTGTGCCGAGCTCGCCAGATCCCCGAGCTCGTCGAGAAACAGCGTACCGAGGTCAGCGTGCTCGATCAGGCCCGGCTTGGCGGCCGCCGCACCAGTGAACGCGCCGCGCTCGTAGCCGAAGAGCTCCGATTCGAGCAGATTCTCGGCAATCGCAGCGCAGTTTACGGCGACAAACGGGCCATTCGCTCGCGTCGAGGACTGGTGGATGGCGCGCGCCACGAGCTCCTTCCCCGAGCCCGTTTCCCCGGTGACGACCACGGAACCGTCCAGTGCCGCTACCCGGCGGGCCTCGGCGAGCATCGCCAGAAACGCCGGGGAGCTGCCAATCGCCCCCGCGGCCTGTGCCCCCGCCGGCCCCATGCGTCGCAGCAGCGCCGCCCGATCACGCGCCCGACCCACGCTCAGCGCTGCCTGCACGGCTTCGATCAGCTCCTCGCCGGTGAACGGCTTCGGTAGATAGTCGAGCACCCCGGACTTGAACGCCTCCACCGCGGACTCGACACTCGGAAACGCGGTAATGAGAATCACCGGAGTGTCCGGCGACACCTCGCGCGTGTCGGCGAGCACCCGCTGGCCGCCCCCTTCGGGCATGCGCAGGTCCGTGACCACCAGATCGATTTCCTCGCGGCACAACAGCGCATACGCCGTGGTCGGCGCCGCCGCCTCCAGGACCTCATACCCCGCCTGCTGCAGCGCCTGCCGGCAGCTTGCCCGCATCGCCTGGTCGTCCTCAACGATGAGAATGCGTCCGCACGCGCTAGGTGAGCTCGCCATGCTCTCCTCCCGGTCCGGCGATCGGAATGCGCACCGTGGCTCGCGTGCCCCTGCCCGGCGCGCTGGTCAGCTCGAGCTGACCTCCATGGGCGCGCACGATCGAATCCGAAATGGCCAGGCCCAGACCCGTTCCGCCTTCTGGTCCCTTCGTGGTGAAGAACGGTTCACGACATTTCCGCAACACCTCCTCCGTCATCCCTGCCCCGACGTCCGTCACGTGTAGCACGAGCCAATCGCCATTCTCCACCGCAGCTTCCAGGCGAATCTCGCACCCGCCCGACACGGCGTCCAGAGCGTTGGCTAGCAGGTTCAAGAGTACTTGCTGGAGGCCATGCTCGTCACACCGAATCGGGCCGAGTTGCTCGGGAAGCTGGACTCGCACCGCGCAGCCGCGGGCAAGGACACGGTCCTGCGCCAGCTCAAGCGTTTCGGCGACGAGGCGGTCGAGGCGCACCGCGCGCAGCCGCGGCGCGGCCGGGTGAGTCGCGTGACGCGCGAACTGGAGCAGCTTGCGAACCACCAGCGTCACGTGTTTGACCGCGATCGCCAGCCGGTCGACTTCCTCGGCTGCCCCGTCGCTCAGCTCGCCCGACTCTCGGCGCGCTACCAGAAAACCGCTGTTGATCGCCACTACCCCTAGCGGGTTGCTGAGCTCGTGGACGACGCCGGTCGAAATCTCCCCAAGGTACGCCAGCTTCTTGCTCCTGTCGAGCTGTCGGGTGCGCTCCGCGAGCTGTTCGACGAGCTGATGTATGCCGCCGGCAAGCGTCGCCGTTTCCCAGGTCGAGCTCTCGGATAGCGCCCCTTGACCCCCTTCCTGCAGCGACGCGAGTCGCGCCATCCCCCGGCTCAGATCCTCGATCGGCCGACTCACACGGGTAGCCACGATCACAATCCCAACAAAGACCAGCAGACTGCCAGCAGCGCCGATCACCAGCGCGGACCACGCGAGCTCGCTGAGCGGACTGGCGCTGAGCCCCAGCCGCACCCAAAAGGTCGGACGCGAGAACTGATAATCGTAGATCAGATCCCCGTCCGTGGCCGAGCGGATCAGCTCGACGGAAAGGCCATCCACTTTCGGCTGACGGTGCGCCAAGGCCAGCAAGTCGCGGGGCAGCCCCCCGGGCACGGTGCTCGCCAACACCTGGCCGCTGGTCTCCATCACGGCCACGTAGCGAATATCCGGAAATGCCAGGCGGTACCGCGCGAAGACTTCCGCCAGCGCTTCAAGATCCTCGTGATACACGAGAAACGCGCACTCGGCGGCAAGCGCGCGGACCGTCTGGGCGCCGCGCTCCGCGAAAAAGGCACGAGTTGTCGCGAAAAGCTGGTACCCGAGCCAGGCGACGATAAGCAAGCTCCAGAGCAACAAGAGGCCGACGAACTGGCCGGCGATGCTCGTGCGCAGACGCGGTAAGCTTCGCCTCACGGCCTCACCTGCAGATGACGGCGGGCGCGTGCGACGACCTCGGCGGCCTCGACGTACATTTCCGGAACTGGGTTGGCGAAGCGCTCCACGCCGAGATCGGCAAGCACGCGCGCGCCCCTTTCGTCCGTGCTCATGCGTAGCATCGCCGCGCGGATCGCTTCGCGTAGCACCGGGTCCTGTGCCCGCGGCACCACGAAGGGCTGATTACCGAGCGGAGGGGACTGGTGAATGACGCGAATCCGAGCGCCGAGCTCGGGGTCGCGGCTCGTCTCCTCCGCGAACGCCCGGCTATCGACCGCGGCCGCGTCGACTACCCCATCGAGCACGGCGCGCACGCTGCCCACGTGACTGTAGGTAAAGAGCGTCGACGCAAAAAAAGTGTGGGGATCAGCTCCGTCGCCTGAAAGTAGCGACACCGGATAATAGTGTCCGATGAGCGACAGCGGATCCGTAAAGGCGAACGAGTGTCCCTGCAAGTCATTGATCGTCTGGTACGGAGACTGAGCGCCGACGATGACCAGCGCCTGTGTTTTCTCGCCGTGGCGAAAGATCGGCACTGCAACTGCCTCGATGAGGACACGCTCCGACTGCGAACGCAGAAAGGCGCCCGTGCTGAGCGCCGCCAGATCGAGGCGGCTACGGCGTAGCAGCTCGTAAACCTCGCGGTAGGTGCGGCGCTGAAGCACGCGCACCGGCCGCTGCAGGCAGCGGGACAGGTAATCCGCAAAGCCTGCATACACGTGGCTGCTCCGATCCCGCGCCAAAACCGGCGAAATGTAGAGCGGCGGCGGGGGCGGGTGCGATCCCAGATAGCGGACCGCCGCGGACGACAGATCGACGACCGGAACGCGCCCGATCAAAGCCCACCACAGCCAGGCAGTGGCGCCGGCTGCGGCTACGAACAGTACGAGCATGACGCGCGGGCGGTTAGCCCGCGGCCGCACGACCAGGCGCGGGGCGGTTGCGGGCAGGCGGTGCCCCGGCGAACCGGGCTCGCCCTCGCGACGCTCGGAGTCCGGCATGTTGGCGTCCACTCTCTACTCCCACTGTCGGCAAGGACAAGCAATGCCCGGATCATTGTGCCGCCGCGCCGCTGAGGACGCAAGCGGTCCAGCGATGCCCCGAATCCGCCCTCCCTCCGTCCGTCCCCCCGCTGGCGGGGGGCGGTAAGGTGGGGGGTCTTCGTGATGCGCTTGCCACGCAGATTGCACTCAGCCAGGCGGTGGGTTCAGGCCATGCCATCGCGGTTGCGTTTCCAGCGCGGCGGCGCTACAAATTGACGCACTGCATTGCGACCGCCCAGGTCGCAGAGACCGGTTCACGAAGGAGACCAGCGGATGAGCGGAAACGGCCGGGTTGCGGTTATCGACGGAGTGCGGACGCCTTTTGCGCGGGCGTGGACCGTATACAAGGACATGTCGGCGGCCGATCTCGCGCGAATCGCGACAACGGAGCTCCTCAGCCGAGCTGGTGTGGCGCCGTCGGACGTGGACGAAGCCGTTTTCGGCATCGTCGGAGCTCCCGTAGAAGGACCAAATCTCGGCCGCGAGGTTGTGCTTCGCTCCGGCATACCCAATGCCACCCCCGCATACACGGTCCAGATGTACTGCGCCTCGTCTGGCCAGGCAATCGCTTCGGCCGCCTGTGACATCACGCTTGGCCACGCCCGGCTGGCGATCGCCGGCGGCGGCGAGTCGATCAGCGCCATGCGCGCCGTGGCAACTAGAGAGCTGACACACCTGCTCCAGGAAGCCAGCAAGGCCAAGGGACCCGCTGACTACCTGGCCCTGGTGAAGAAGCTCGTCGCCAACCCCTCCGCCCTGCTTCCCGCTGCTCCCGGCCTCACCGAGCCGACCACCGGCCTGACGATGGGCGACAGCGCCGAGATCATGGCCAAGGAAAACGGCATTACCCGCGAAGCCCAGGACGAGCTCGCGCTGCTGAGCCATCAGCGCGCCGCCGCCGCCGTCGCCAGCGGCAGATTGGCGGCGGAGCTCGTTGCCGTGCCCATTCCGCCGGCCTACGAGACGATCGTCGAGACCGACACCGACGTTCGTTCGGATTCCTCTCTGGAGAAGCTCGCCAAGCTCCGCCCCGTCTTCGACAAGAAGCACGGAACGATTACCGCCGGCAACGCGTCGCCCCTTACCGACGGTGCTTCGGCCGTGCTCCTTGCCAGCGCCACGCGGGCCCGCGAGCTCGGTCTGGAACCGCTCGGCTTCATTCGCTCCTGGGCGGTGGCAGCGCTGGATATCCAAAAGGAGCAGTTGCTCCTTGGCCCCGCGTATTCGGCGCCGCTGGCCCTGGAACGTGCGGGCATGACGCTCGCCGACATCGACCTGGTGGAAATGCACGAGGCCTTCGCGGCTCAGGTCCTCTCCAACCTGCAAAAGATGGCTTCCGACAAGTTCGCCAAGGAGAAGCTCGGACGAACGCAAGCCATGGGCGCCCCCGAGCTGGACAAGCTCAATGTCAACGGCGGCTCGATCGCGATCGGTCACCCCTTCGGCGCTACCGGAGCGCGGTTGGTCATGACTCTGCTCAAGGAGCTCAAGCGCCGCGACCTGTCAACGGGGCTCGTGACCATCTGCGCCGCCGGTGGCCTCGGATTCAGCATGGTCCTCACGCGGGACTGAGGTCCCTGGAGCAGCCTGCGACGGCGTGGAGCTCTCGAGACGGCTTCCCGGCGGGAGCAACGTCGAGCTTCCGCGCAGCCGCCACCACAGCCTTCTGAGCCAACCATGGCGCGGGCGAAGTCCGCCGACCCACACCGCCCCATCCGCGGTGCTCACCAGCGCGTGGTCCCGGTACCAGGCCAGGATGGTGCCTGCGGCGGGCCGTGAGCCCACTTCCCCGCCAGGCGGCAACGGACTCCCTGGCATCGTCACCAACGTGGCCTTGCGGCCGTCGCGCAGCAGGAGGCGGTCGCCCCGGGCTCGCACGCGCTCGAGCCGCAAGGATACGCCGGCTGACCGCGTGTGCAGTGGCAGCCACCCGGCGAGCCGGGCGTGAGCCAGGATCGCCGCCTCGCTTCGCTGCCAGTCGATATGTCCTTCCGCTTCGCCCATCCGCGGGCGGTGCGACCCGGCGTTGGGATCTTGCTCCTGCGCCTGCGCTGTTCCTCGCCGGATCTGGTCGATCACCTCCACAAGCAGCTCTGCACCTGCCTGGAACTGGCGCATCGACAGACTCGCAACGTCATCATACGCGAAACGCGGCACCGGGCGCTGCGCCAGAATCGCGCCGGTGTCGGGTGTGGCCGCCATGCGGTGCACGGTCACGCCTGTTTCCGTCATCCCCATGTAGATTGTCCACGCCGTTGGCTGAGGACCGCGGAGCTGCGGGAGCAACGACGCATGCACGTTGACTCCGCCAAAGCTCGCAAGGTCCAGCACGGAGCTCGGCAAGATCAACGGAAAGCCGGCCGCCACGAGCAAGTGTGGCCGCACCTTGCGGAGCCGTCGAAACAACCGCCAGTTGTCGGCGCGGCTACACCAGACGATCGGGATCCGATAGCGAAAGGCAGCGCCGTCAAGATTGTCATAACTGTGCGTCCACAGCCGGACTCTCCCCGCGCACCGGAGAAGCCAACCCGGTCGCCGTCGCTTTCGATCACTAGCCCCGCCCGCCCCATACGCGATGGGTCGGATCAGCAGGCAAACGCGAAAGCCGGCTTCCACCAGAGAGCGCAGCGTCCAGGCAGAGTCCGTCGTGAACAACGCGATCCGCATGTCGTGACGCGAGATCGCGCCATGAGCCCCTGTTCGGTCAGTCATTTTCCTGGTTCCGCCCGCGATGGGTGGTGCCATTGACAGTCGTGTTCAGCAGGCGTAGGCTACGCAATCGCATTTCGGGACAGGATCCAGGACAACGATCGTCGAGGCGGGTTTGCGGCTTGGGGCTGCGGAGAATCATTCCCATTTCATCGGGAAAGGGAGGCGTCGGCAAGACTACCTTTGCCGTGAACTTCGCTATTGCGCTCAGTCGGCACGCGCGAACCGTTCTGATTGACCTGGATACTGGTACGTCGTCCGTGCGGAATACGATCGGTGTTCCTGTCGAGCGCGACTTGTATCACTTCTTTCGCAAGGGTTTTACGCTCGCTGAGTGTATCACGAGCTTGCCCGACAAGCTCGATCGGAACGGCGACTATCGCTCGTTCGGATTTGTCGCGGGACCGCGGCATCTCATCGACGAGATCACCAACATGCGCCCCCAACGGCGCGCCGAGCTCATCCAGGCGATTAACCGCCTCAATGCTACCTACATCGTCCTGGACCTCAAAGCCGGTTTCGACGAGAATGTTTTGGACTTCCTTCCCATGTCGAACACCGGGATCCTCGTGCTTACGCCGCACCTGCCGTCAGCAACCCTCGCCGCCAGTGACATGGCCCGTGCGATCCTCTTTCGCAAGCTCCGTATCGTTTTTGCTCCGGATTCGCCATTTTACGAGACCATTGGCGACAACAAGCTGAGCAAACGGCGGTACGCCATGCTGCTCAACGATATGATCGATCGCGTCGAGGACGTGTACGACGACTCCATTTCCACTCTCGACGACTTCGTGGTATCTCTTCACGAAGCGCTCGGCGACCATCCGACCGTCGAAAGACTGGCAAACACCATACAGTACTTCTGCATCTGGATCGTCCTCAATCAGTTCAATGACGTTCAAGAGTCCCACCAGCGCGTCATCGAACCTTTCGTGACGAACACCGCGAAAAATCTCTCCGCACGCGTGCGGGTAACGAACCTCGGCTGGATCGTGAAGGACGACAAGATCCATGCCGCCAACTGCTCGGGCCGCCCAGCGCTGCTGGCCGCTCCACCGTCTACTCCCCAGCGCCGGCTCGACCCAATTCAACTGCGGCTTGCCGAGCTTCGACGACAGTTCCTCGGGCTGCCGACGCCGCCGTCTGCGGCCAAACGCCAGACCCGTGACTTCAAAAAGCCGAAGACGGAGCTGAAAGCCGACCTCGATTCTCAGCTCAAGACGCTCGAAACCATGTTCGCCGACCACGACAAGGCGGATTTCCGGCAAAACTTCGAGTACGTCGTCTCCCGAGCGCGCTACGTCATGCACAATCGCAGGGTCAGCGAGTTCGGTGATATAGGTATCTTGCAACCCGAGGAGTTGCTCCGCGAGATGTTCAAGGACGTGGCGGTAGTGCCACCGCATCGAGGGTAAGGAAGCCAAATGAGTTGGGCAAAACGCTTCAAAGGTTTGCTGTCCGGAACCGAATCCAGGAAGGACCGCGAGGCAGTGGAGGCGGATGAGATTCCCTCCGTCGCGGACACATCCACCCGAGGGCTGGTCCCGGGAGTCGACATCGATGCCTTCGACGAGCTCGGCCCGGTGATCCGAAGCCCACGTGAGAAGGCCGCCGCGCAGCCGCTCCCCCCAAGCCCGGCAACTTCCGAGCCCCCGGCAGCGCCCGCGGCGTCGAGCGAGCCCGTGGCAGCGCCGCCCGCGGCGGTCGACAGCGAAGTCGTGAAGCGGCTCAAATCCGCCGCCAAGCGCTCGACGCCGCTCGCCGAACCAGACGCCGCGGCCCGCCCGGAGGACGCCGATACTGTCGACCTGGAGGGGCGCCTGCCCGACTTCATGATCCGCGAGAAAGAAACCCTCGCCCTCGACCTCTTCGCGCGCGGTCAAGTCGATGAGGCAATCACGCGCTTTCGCGAGCTTCTCGAGATCTTTCAGGCCAATGGCGATCGCGGCGGTGAGGCCTCGATTCTCGCCAACCTGGGTTGCGCCTACCGCAGCCGTGGTGACTTCGCCAGAGCGCTCTATCATTTCAAGCGCGGCTACCAACTCGATACGACGCTCGCTGACGTCGACGCTCAGGTCGGCGACCTGCTCAATCTCGCCGGCCTTTACCAGATCCGCGGCGATCTCAAGCTCGCCCTCGAAACCTGTTCAAAAGCGATCGAGCTGGCAAAACGCCTGTCCGACCGCGGCCTCGAGGCGTTCGCTCGGCTCCGCTGGAGCACCATCAATTTGCAGCTCGGCGACTTCGCAGCGGTGCTCCAAGGACTGCGTCAGACTCTCGATCTGGCCGCGGAGAACCCGAGCGTTCGGGGGCAAGCGATCGGCGGGCTCGGTGAGCTCTACCACCTCATGGGAGAGTACGACTATGCGCTGCGCTGCCTGTCCGACGCGCGCGAGCTCCTCCTCGCTGCCTCCCAGACGGGACCCGCACTCCGCATCGCCATGAAAGAAGCCGAGGTGCTCGGCGATATCGGCGCCTTCGACGCTGCGTGGCACCTTGCCGGCAGCGTCGGCGAGTCCGTCGGCGTGCGCCTCCCAGACGACCGCGCCCCCGGCCAGGTTGCCCCTATCATCGACCCGGAGGCGGGCCTGGTGCTCGCCGATGCGGCCCGTTCTGCGGTCCTGGCCGTCATGGGCACCCTGGAGCACTGGCAAGGTCGGCATCAACACGCCGACGAAGGCCTGCGCCAGGCGCAGGAGTGCTTTTCGGCGTGCGGCAATCCGCGCGATCGGGCCGGCATCATGCTGACCAGGGGCGCCGTCGCTCTCAGCCGCGACGATTCCCTGACCGCGAAAAGCTGCGGAGAGCAGGTCCTGGAGATGGCGGGAGATGACCCGCTGCTCCGGCTGCGCGCCCGCCTGCTCCTCCTCGACGCCGCGAGTGCGCTCGCCTCCGAGGAAGAGTCCAGCCGTGTCATCGAGACGCACTTGGAGGCAGCCCGAGTCGAGGCCCGCAAGCTCCACTTGCCGGAGGAAACCTGGCGCGTGCACTACGTTCACGGCAAGTGGCTAGTGCGGCAACAACGGTTGCAGGAAGCATACGCCGCACTGCGCGACGCCGCCGACGTCATTTTGACGCTCCGCGAGAGCCTGCCGGAGTACTATTCGCGAACCGGTTTCATGCTCCGGCACGATCGAAAGAACTTGTTCGTGCGGCTGGTGAGCTTGCTGCGCCGACTCGGCTGTAACGACGAGGCCGACAACGTGGTTCGCAAGTCGGAATGGCCCGACCTGGCCCGGCTTGCCGCCGACGAGAGCCCCGCGGTGCAGCAATCGCGCGCCCCCGTCAGTGAGAAATCACGCGGAGGACAGGTGCTTTAGGGGAGGCCGACAGGCCCAGGCTTGCGCTTTCATGCGCGCGCTCCGAGGAGGTGTCAGGGCGGTGCTTCTGGATGACGATAGCGGCGAGGAAGAGCGCCGAGAAAAGGTGCTCGAGGAGGTCCGCAAGGCAATTTCCGCGGGCCGGGTGGACGACGGATTTCGCCGCCTCTTGCCACTCCTTGAGCGTAACCGTCTGGACCCGATCGTCTGGGAGTGTTTTTCGATTTGCGAGGAACGTCTTGGCGCCAAAGGCGCGAGCGATGCGCTATTCAACCTTGCGGTCGAGGCCAGAAACGCCGGGAAATTGCAGCTTTCCGCAGAGCTGTTTCGGGAGGCGCTGGACCGCAACCCCGACAGCGACGTGGCCTATGAGATGTTTCAGACGGTCAACGCCGAGCTCGGTCGCGCCGCGGCCGGCGGCACCGAGATTCTCCCCACCCTAGACGACGACCTCCTTCCCGAGCTGCCCCCGCCAGCCCGTGCTGCTCCCGCTGCGATGCCCGCTGACCTCGCCGCGGCGGCGCTGGCAAAAGCGAAGGCGCTGGTCGACCGCGGTGCGCTCGCGGAAGCTGCTGCCGCATACGCCGAGATCTTACGCCACGATCCAACCAATGGCGACGCCTATGAGATGTCAGCACGCCTGCAGGCACGCCTGGCGGACGAAAAGGAGGTCGCCGATCTCTGGGCGCGAGCAGAGGAAGCTACGGCCTTCGACCGTCCCGGAGAGGCACTCTTGCTTGCTCAGGATATTCTCCTTCGCGACCCGAATCACGGCGGCGCCACGGCGCTCGTGGCCGATCTCGCCGCCAGCGGCGCCAAGGAACCGGGAGGAGGCGACGAGCTGCCGGAGCTCGAGCTCCATTGGGAAAGCGAACCCGCACCACCGGCGCCCAAACCCACCCGGCCCGCGTCGCCCAGCTCGCCGCGCGCCGCGTCACCGCGCCGCCGTCCGTCCCCTGCACCTGGCCCGCGCGAGCCGTCCCGAACAGCGGAGGACGGCCCGGCTCCGATGGTCACGCGCACCCCACCGCCGACTCCACAAGACGAGGAACCAGCGGAGACCGAGTACGTTATCCACGACGATGATCGACTCGGCCTGTACGATCTCGACGAGCCCGCCCCCACCCCGGCATCTGCCTCGGCCCATCCCTTCCTCGCCAAGAACCCCGACGAGAGCCTGGCGCCTCGTTATGGCGATCCGCCCGCGGCCCGCGGCTCGAGTGCCCCGGTTACCTCGGTAGCGCTCAGCTTCGGGGCTGCCACGCGCGTGACTGCGCCGCCCCCGCAGCGCGGCGGCTCCCCTCGGCCTGATCCCCCCTCCACACGCCGGCGGTCCTCCAGACGTCTGCTCCTCATCCCTGTCACGATTCTCGCCGCCGCTGCTCTCGCCGGCGCGGGCAGCTATTTCGCGGTTCGCTACTGGAGCGGCGACGCTTCCGCCCGCATCGAGCTCGCCGCCCATCGCTTTGACGTCGAACCTGGACAGGATGGCCTCCTCGCGATCGACAAGCTCGCCGGCGAGCTCGCGCTGGACCTCACCAAGGCGAGCTACCCGCCTGGCGATCCCCTCTGGAAGGCGTGGATGGCTGCCAACTGGGCGCGCGGCAAGAGCCTCTTCGCGCTTGCACGATTCCCGGAGTCTGCCACCCACTTTCAGCGACTAGCTGATTCCTTGCCGCCGGCCGACTCTCCTCCAAACGCTCCCGCCGATCCCCTCGTCCCCTCCAGAGCCGAGGTTTACCTGCTCTTGGGCCGCGCTCATCTCGAGGCCGGAAACGTCGACGAGGCGCACCGCATTCTGAAAGAGGCCGCCAGCGCTGCCAGCGACCCCGCCGTCGCCGTCGGCTGGATTGCCGATGCCGAGTGGCGACTCGGACGCCACGACGAAGCTCTCGCCCATCTCCAGCAGGCCGCTCAATCGGCATCGGTCGAAGCTTCTTTCCGTGTCGTCATGGCTAGCCGCCTGCAGGAAGTCGGGCGCCGCGACGAGGCTGCTGACATGCTGGAGCTGGCGATCACTGCCGCTCCCTATCGCGACGTCGCGCCCTATCTCGACCTCGCGCGCCTGTACAAGGAAAAGAAGGAGTACGGGAAGGCCGAGCAGATTCTCGACCGCCTTGGGTTGTGGGCGCCTGATGCCGCGTCCGGCTACCTCCTGCTCGCCGAGATTCGCACGGCTGCCGGGAATCGAGATGGGGCCGCCAAAGCCTTCAAGCTCGCCATGATCGCGGAGCCGAACAACTCCATCGCCCTCACCGAGATTGCCATGGATCGGTACAAGGCCGGGTCCGTGGATGAAGCGGTCGCCCTGCTGGCGCGCGCCACGGCGGCAAACCCGAACGACGCACAGGCCTTCTACTTTCTTGGCGTTGCCCGGCACAAGCAAGGAGATCTCGCTGGCGCCGTGACGGCCTACCAGACTGCCACGGTTCTTGACCCCAAGAATGCGAAGGCGTGGGCCAACCTCGGCGCTGTCTACGCGTCGCGAGGCGACGACGAGCGTGCTTCGGCGGCTTTCGCCCGGTCCCTCGAGCTCGATTCGGATCAGCCCGGAATTCGCAGGCGACTTCGGCAAGTGCAGCCCTAGTCGATTCGTCGCGGTTGCCGGTGCCCGCGGCTTGGGGAGTACGCGGCATGGCGCCTCTCATGCAACAAGCGCTGCCATTCCGACGATAAGTAGGCTAAAATGATAACGCAACGTAGCTTTAGGGAGGCACCAGAGGATGACCGATATTCAGTCTTTCAAGGGCGGCGGGTTCTTGTCGCCGCCGGGTTCGGAACGGTTGGAACATCGACCCGTGGTAGTCGAGTCTCCGGATCTGCCGTCCGACTCGGAGAGAGCCGCGGACGCGGAGTATTCTGACGCTTCCCAAGATCACGTGGAGACGATGCGAAAGCTGGTCAGTCCGGCGCCGAGCCCCGTTTTCGCGGATCGCAAGGAGCCGAGAGGCGGCCTGCGCGCGATCGGCGGCGCCCTGGTCCCCTTGGATGATCCTCGCAATAGCACCGCAGCATCGCTGAAGCAGGATGCCGGCCGACTCTCCGCGGTGCTCGGGGCCACCATCTCCGTGGTCAGCGACGAAGATCAGGCGGAGAATCACTGTCACCTCGTCGTCGGCCGTCGGGAGACGACGTGCCCAATCGGGGTGGACGGAGCTGCGCCCGAAATGGCGCGTTTGCTTCGCGAGGCGCTGTCCGAGACTCCCCAGGACCAGCTTGGCGGGCTGACCGCGAGCGACGGGTTTCGCCGCCTCGGCCGCGACCTTGCGGAAGACTGCGATGGCCTGTGGCTGGCGGGTGACGCGGTCCGAACCCACCTGAAAATCGCCTTTCCCGAACCCGATGAACCGCTCGAGGGAAACATCCGTGCTGATTTGATCGCGGAACCATGTCCGGAAATTACCAGCTAGCCAGACGCGAGTTCCGTGACGCGGCTGCCCGGCTCGCGGCCGGCGACGGTGGCTCAGAGGCACTGCTGCGCGCTGCCAAGGCGCTGAACCGTCTCGGGAAACCGGACATGGCTCTATACTATCTAAAAGCCGCGATGCGCCGGGCACCCGGGGAGCCCGAACCGCTCAACCAGCTTGCAGCATGCTACTTGAAGCTTGGCCGTAATGTGGATGCGCTCGCTGCCACCGGAAAGGTGATCCGCCTTGGCGCGGCAAGCGCCGCCACCTATGAGCTCGCCGCGGCCGCCGCCGTTGCTACCAACAGCCATGCGGTAGCTCGGGCATTCCTTGAGGACGGCATTGTCGAGTTTCCGACGGCCATCCGCCTGCGCAGCCTGCTCGGGTCTTTGCTCTATGACCATCATATTGCCGATTACCACGGAGCCAAGGACGCTCTCACCGCAGTCGTCCAGCTCCGCCCCGGCGATCCCCAGGCGCTCTTTCTGCTCACCATGATCTGCGCCAACCTCGGTCAGTTCGCTGAAGCGATGCACTTCGGCAAGCTGTACCTCGGTGTCGATCCGCGCAGCGCGCCGGTCTGCTATCTCATGTCGCGACTTGCGCGCAAGCTCGATCAGATGGATACTGCCCTGCACTATGCAGGCACCGCGGCTCGTCTGCGGCCTGCCGATCCCGCGTATCGAAACAACCTGGAGCGACTCGGTGCCGCGGCCGGTCAGTCGGTCTAGATGCGCTTTTCAATCTACACTCGAGTGTCACCATGGATGAACCTCGACTTTTTTGGGGGGATCTGCACGGACACTCCCGATGGTCACGCGAAGCAGTCGGCGATCCCCCCAGTTATTATTGGTACGCTCGGGACGAGGCGAAGCTCGATTTCTCGGCGCTTACCGACCACGACTTCTCGATCACTCCCAAGCGATGGGAGAAAATCCAGGAGCTCGCCGGCCGGTTCTACGAACCCGGCCGCTTTACCTCCTTCGTTGCGTACGAGTGGACGGCGACCAAATACGGGCACAAGGTCGTGCTCTTCGCTGACGATGCTGTTCCCGAGAGGATCTTCAAGCATTCCCAACGGGAGTCGGATACCCCTCCCAAGCTCTGGCGCTGTCTGGAACCCTTTAGTGCGCTGACGATTCCCCACCACCCTCTGGCGACCGGAATCGTCACGGATTGGAACTTTCGCAACGATCGAATGCAGCCCTTCGTCGAGGTCTATTCCAAGCACGGCAGCTCAGAGCATCGCGGCTCGGAGCCACGGCTCAGAGCGCCAAGCCGGAGCCGCCTGGCGAGCGTTCAAGCGGCGCTCGCGCTTGGACATCGCCTCGGCATGGTGTGCGGCACAGATACCCACTGCGCCAAGCCGGGCAGCCCGGAGCGCACGGAGCTTTTCACCCACCGCCTGATTCTTCGCCACCACGGCGGCATCATGGCCGCGTACGCCCGCGAGCTCAGCCGCGATGCCTTATGGGAGGCGTTCACGTCGCGCTATGTGTACGGAACTACCGGAGCTCGGACAGTCTTGCACTTCGCCGCCAATGGGCGGCCAATGGGCACGGAGTTTTCGTCCGAGTCCCCGCCCCGGCTCTGCGTTACGGTCCGCGCCGAGCGGCCCGCCTGGGAGTCTCTCGATTCCCCATCGCCGCTTGTGCAGCAGGTGGAGCTGCTGCGTAACAACGAAGTAATTCGCGTCTTTGAGCCCCGCGAGAATACCTTCTCATTCGAGGAGGAAGATCGACAGATCGAGCTCGGGCTGACCTTCTACTACGTGCGAGTAACCCAGAGTGATGGACACCGCGCCTGGTCTTCGCCGGTCTGGGTGAACTACCAGCCTTGAGCGGTGACCGCGCCCGGAGACCCCCGCGACTCCGGCAGGCAAGAATGACGCGTTGGGTTGTGCCGCGGCTCTATTCGCCGGCTGCTGGAGCGGTGTGCGAGCGCCGCCGCCGCAGCGCCAGGCTTGCGGCCCGCTGCTCGGCTTCGATCCGGGTTCTCCCTTCGCCGGTCGACCACTGTACCCCGTCAACGAACAGCGCGACCTGCACAAACCTTACTTTACCTGATCCGGAGGCGGCGGTTTGGCGATACTCGGCGCGGCCTCGCAACAAGCTCGAAAGCTGCTCCCGGAGCGCCGCACGGGCGTTTGGAGGACGATTTGTCGCCCGTAGCGCCGCGAGCTCCGTGGCAAAAAGCCGCGACACCGTCCGTGCAGCCTTGTCGATTCCCCCGTCCAGGAGGATTGCGGCCAGAATCGCCTCAAAGGCATTGGCGAGCAAGGACGATTTTGAGTGCCCGCCCGCGAGCCGCTCCCCGCGCCCCAACCTGAGATATTCACCAATCCCCAGCTCCGCGGCCTTGGCCGCCATGGTTCTCGAGCTGACGAGATCGCTGCGCGCCTGCGTGAGCTCCCCCTCATCCCACCAGTAAAAGCGTCGAAACAGCAGCACGCTCACGACAAAATCGGCCACCGCGTCACCGAGGAACTCAAGTCGCTCGTTATCGTCACAGACGAGCTCATGACCATACGAGGCATGCGTGAGCGCCCGGATGAGCAGCCCCGTCTGTCTGAAACGGTAGCCGAGCCTTTCCTGAAGGACCCGGAGATCGTTGTCCGTGCGCTCTTCTAGTCCCGCCATTCCCGCAACACCAGCGCGGCGTTGGTTCCCCCGAATCCAAAGGAGTTGCTGATAGCCGCCCGCACCGGCGCCTTCATGACCTCGTTCTGGACCAAGAGAATGCCCTCCGTCGCCTCAGGCTCCTCCAGGTTGAGCGCCGGCGGAATGGTGCCGCGGGCCACTGCAAGAGCGGTAATGGCGGCCTCGATCGCGCCGGAGGCGCCCAGGGCGTGACCGGTCATGGACTTGGTTGCGCCCACCCACACCGGTGTCGAGCGCGCTCCGAATACCCGCTCGAGGGCTCGCAGCTCGGCCAGGTCGCCGTCCACCGTCGCGGTCGCGTGAGCGTTGACGTAGGCGATTTGATCAGCGCCAAGCGCTGCATCAGCAAGCGCGCCGCGCATGGCGAGCTCGGCCCCGTGCCCGGCCGGGTGCGGAGCGACAATATCGGTGGCGTCGGAGCTGGCGCCGTAGCCCGCGAGCTCGCAGACGATCTCGGCTCCCCGCTGCTTCGCGAGCTCCTCGGCCTCCAACACGACCATGCCGGCGCCCTCGGCGATGACGAAACCGTCCCGCCTGCGGTCAAATGGGCGCGAAGCCGAGGCGGGAGAGTCGTTTCGGTGCGTCGAAGTCGATCGCATCGCGACGAATCCGGCCAGACACAGTGGCGTGATGGCGGCCTCGGTGCCCCCGGCCACCACCGCGTCCGCGTAGCCGTGCTGGATCAGCCGCAAACCCTCGCCGATGGCGTGGGCGCCGGCTGCGCACGCAGTCGCTGGGGCCAGGTTCGGACCCTGGGCGCCGAGAGCGATCGAGAGCCTCCCCGCGGCCATGTTGCAAATCAGCCGCGGCACGAAGAACGGCCCCACCCGATGATGGCCACGGTGAAGCAGCGTCCGGTGCTCCTGCTCCATCGCCTGCATGCCGCCGATGCCCGAACCGACACAGACACCAACTCGACAATGGGGCAATGCCCGGCCAACTTCCAGCCGGGCGGCTGCCATGGCCTGGCGACCAGCGATCAGCGCCAGGAGCACGAATCGCTCCGTTCTCTTGGCCTCTCGCGCGGTGAGGTCCGGGCACGCGGGCACGTCCTGGATCTCTCCGGCTATGCGGGAAGGAAATGAAGGCTCTGGCACGAAACAGCGAATTGGGCCGATTCCGGAGCGTCTCTCCAGGAGGGCGCTCCACGTTGTGGAAACGGAGGTTCCGAGGCAGGTAACCAGGCCCATCCCGGTGATGGCGACGCGCCGGCGGCCGCCCGTGTCGCCGGCCTCGCGGGCCAAGTGCTGCCGTCCCGCCGTGCCGTCCACAGCTACAGACGGCCGATCAAGTACTCGATAGTCTGACCGACGGTTTCGAGCTTCTCTGCATCGTCGTCCGAGATGTCGAGGTCGAATTCCTCCTCGAACGCCATGACAAGTTGCACCGTGTCCAGCGAGTTGGCGCCCAGGTCGACTCGGAAAGAAGCGTCGGCGGTGACTTCTTCCTCCGAAACCTCGAGCTCTTTCGCGATCAGCGCGACGACCCGCGCCTCCACATCATTTCTGTCTGCCATTCATGTCCTCCTCGAGCGATGTCACGCGGTGCGGCTACGCGATTCCCGTGTAGTAGCCCCCGTTCACGTGTAACACCTGCCCGGTAATGTAGCTTGCCAGCGGTGAGACCAGAAAAAGCGCGGCACCGGCTACGTCGGCAGGCGTACCGAGCCGCTGCAGCGGAATGGCGGCTTCGATAGCTCGTACATCTTCTTTCGAAAGCTGCGCAGTCATGTTGGTGTGGATGAAGCCGGGAGCGATCGCGTTCACCCGGATCCCTCGTGGGGACAGCTCCTTTGCCGCTGATCGAGTAAAGCCGATCAGGCCAGCCTTGGCCGCGGCATAGTTCGTCTGGCCGGCATTGCCGGCAACGCCGACGACGGAGGAAATATTCAGGATCGCACCGTGCCGGGCCCGAAGCATATCGCGAACGACCGCGCGCGTCGCTGCGAATGCACCGTAGAGGTTCGTCTGAAGTACTGCTTGCCACTGCTCGTCCTTCATGCGGGCGAGCAGCCCGTCGCGCGCGATCCCCGCATTGTTCACGAGAATCGTCACCGGTCCTGCGGTTGCGCGCAGCTCGTTCACTGCAGCTTCGACGGCGCCGCCATCTGCAATATCCGCCACCAGCGGTAGGGCAGTGCCATCACGCGTTCTAATGCCCTCGGCAACCGACTCGAGCGCCGCCACGTCTCTCCCCAGGAGCCCGACAATGGCGCCAGCGCTCGCCAGCCGCTCCGCAATGCTCGCACCGATTCCCTTGCTCGCACCGGTAATCAGCGCGGTATGCCCCTCGAGTAGCTGCTTCATGAACGTGTCGCCGGAGAATGCGCGAGCGCCGGGCTAGAATTCTTCGACCTCGATGACTTCTCGACCGCGGTAGGTGCCACAGCTCGGGCACACGCGGTGCGGCAGTTTCCGCTCACGGCATTGGGGGCAGGTGGACAGACTGGGCGCCGTCAGCGCATCGTGCGCCCGCCTCTTATTCCGCCGCGTCTTGCTGATCTTACGTTTCGGCAGAGCCATCGCGCAACTCCTTTTCGAAGCATTGAGGTCAATGATGAGGCCCGCTTATTAGCGCCGTGGCAGCAGCTTGCGCAAGGGGGCGAGGCGCGGCTCGACGCGGTCACCGGCGCAACTGCACGTCGCCTCATTCAGGTTTGCACCGCAGTGCGGGCACAATCCGCGGCACCCCACGCTGCACAGCGGCTGCATGGGGGCGGACAACGCCAGGTACTCATGCACCATCGGCCCGAGATCGAGTTGCGACTGCGCATACGGCCAGAAGGCCGCGTCATCGTCCTGCGTGCTACCGCCCGTGATCTGTGCGAAGTCCCCCTCCGGCACGAACACGGCCGCGATGGGAATCTCTACCTCCGCGGGAAACGACTCGATACAGCGGCTGCACTCGTAACGGCATGGAGCCCGCAAGACCCCGCGCACCATGAAGTGCCCCTCCGTCATCTGCGCTACTTCCAGGTTCAGTCGCGCCGCTCCGTCGAGCTTCACTCCCGGATCCGAGCCGAGCTCACGCAGCCCGAACTGAAGCTCGTACTGCCGGCTTTCAAACGACTCTATTGTAGAAACGCTGATCTTCACGTTTCGTCCCCTTTGGAATTGACATCGTCGGTCGGGTGTGCTAAAACATCACCGCTCCACCGACCAAAGCGTACGCCGGGCGGGTAGGCGAATCAAGAATCAGGAGAAGAAACATGGCACATTCGATTTCAGCGCGCAAGCGACTGCGCCAAAACGAGGCGCATCGGCAGCGGAACAAAGGTCGCATGACGCGGCTGCGGAACGCTGTGCGCGGGCTGCGCCGGCTGATCTCCAGTGGCGAGAACGATCATGGCGGCGAGTCGCTCCCCGAGGTCGCGGCACTCCTCGACAAGGCTGCCGCCACCCATCTCGTTCACCGAAATACTGCGGCACGACTGAAATCCAGGCTGGCAAAGGCGATCAACAAGGCCAAGCCCGTGGCCTGAAGCTGCCGCGCCCTGCTCCAGGAGCCCGCTCGACGGGCTCTTTTCATTTAAGGAACTGTCAGGGAAGACCCGATAATTTCTCGCTGCTTGACGCAGCCATTTCCTGACCGCTCCTCAGGTGGCCGGTACTCGCTGTGATTTCTGGGTTACACTGTGTCGTCCCGGCGCGACACTGCAGTCCGGGTTTCCCGCTACCTTGACCGTCCTCGCTCTCCTCGTCTCCCGCCGAAAGTCGCATGGCTGAGCTTTCTTTTCAGGCGCCCTGCGCCCACGTGCTGGACTGATTGACCGCCACCGTGAAGCGGAGATATTGGCGTGGAACTTGCATATCCTTCCCCAGGTAGATTTCGTGGTGTGTTACCGTATCGGGAGGACATTATGCCCGCTCTTCTTCGACGACTGACTTGGCCAGGCCTCTTGCTCGCGAGCTTTTGCGTGGTCGCTCCGGCGTCTGCCCGTGACTTCACGGCGGATCTGCTGTCCAACCCCCAAACTTTTGCTCAGCCGCCGTTTCGCACTGATTCTCTGCTCGTCCGGTTCCAGCCGGCGGCCGACATGGCGCGCATGCAAAGCAACCTCGCTCGGCACTATGGGGCCGTCAGTCTGAAAGTCGTCGGCGCTGCCGAGCACGGCTGGTTTGACGTGCGGATTGCGGCCAACGCTGCCTCTCGACGCGACGCCGTGCGCAACATCATCGACACCTACCGCCGCCTTGAAGCTGACCCGACTGTCGCCAAGGTGACGTTCAACTGGACGTTCAAGGCCGACTATGCGCCGAATGACCCGTACGCCGTTGATGACGGCGATCCCTCGGACCGAAACGTCGATCAGTTCTATCTTTACTATATGAACGCCCTCGACGCCTGGGACCTCTCCAAAGGATCCAGCGGCGTGACCGTCGCCGTCGTCGACAGCGGCGTTGCGGTCTCCCATCCCGACCTGAAGAACATCATCGCATCGGGCGGTTACGACTTCGCTGACAACGATTCCAACCCCGCCACCGATATCGCCGGTGACAAGGGCAATGGCGACGGCGTCGACAATAATGGCGATGGCTACACTGACGTCGGCGTCTCCCACGGCACCCACGTCGCGGGGCTGATCGCCGGGATCATGGACAACGGCGCCGGCATCGCCGGCACCGCTGGCGGCGGGACGCGGATTCTTCCAGTTCGCGTCATGACCGATGAAGGCGCCGGCGACCTCAACGCCATCGCCAACGGTCTCAAGTACGCGGCCGATCACGGTGCTGACGTCATCAACATGTCCCTCGGCATGCCGCAGAAGCTTTGGTGCATCATTCCCATTCCCCCGGACCAGCTCGGCGCCATGAGTGACGCCGTCGCCTACGCCTACGGCAAGGGTGTCGCCATCTTCGCCGCCACGGGCAACGCCGCAGAGAACGGTACGAGCTGTGGCGTCTCGTATCCGGCGGCTCTTGACGGCGTATTCGCTGTCGGTTCGAGCAATCGCGCCGGGCAACGCTCGTACTACTCCGATTTCGGTGGTAGCTACGGCCAGGTCGCCGCTACGGCTCTCGGCGGGGACTTCGTCAAGAACGGCGAAGACATCTCCGTCACTGAATGGGTCTGGAGCACCTGGGTCGTGAGCAAGGGGGCTGCCGATGCGAGTAACGGCCAGTATCAGCCGGGCCAACATACCTACAGCGGCGCCCTGGGCACCTCCATGGCCACTCCCGAGGCCGCGGGGCTCGGCGCCCTCGTTCTCTCCGTCGATCCGTCGCTCACTCCCGATGAAGTCTACGCTGTGATGCGCGAGAACGCCAAGGACATAGGCTCCGCTGGTGTAGATGCGGAAACGGGCTACGGCCAAGTCGATTTCCTGGCCACCCTGGAAGCTGCCGCCACCTCGACTGTGGCCGTCAACTGACCGCCACTGCCGGAGCTCCTTCTCGCTGACCCGCCGCGACCGTTCGCGGATGGCGCCGCAGGGTCGCGAGCCCAACTTCGCCAGAGCGCCCCTGCCCCCGCCAGGGGCGCTCTGGGCCTTTTGGGCGCCGTCAGTAGAGAGCACTTGCCAGCTTCGACCGATACTCCCGCGTCAGCGCGTCGTCATCTCCGAGTAACGCGAAGACCGACAGCATCGCACGCCTTGCTGCGCCGTCCGCAAATGCCGGTTGCTGTTGCACGATGACAAGTAGATGCCGCAGGGCATCCTGGTAGTGCTCCGATGTCGCCAACAGCAGCGCCAAGTTGTAACGCGCTTGCCAGTCCTTCGCATTCGCCGCGACCCTTTCCCGGTTCTCCTGCAGCGAGCCCGCCCCGCGCGCCTGATCCACGAGGTCCACGATCCGAAGCAGACGTTCTTTCTCTCCGGCTGCCTCGTCCGATGGCCCTATCCGCTCCAGATACTGGCGCGCCTGCTCGACTCGACGCTCCGCAAGGCAGCAGCGGGCGGCGCCGAGTAACGCCTTGCCGGCGGATTCCGGCTTCTCGGCGGCCTTCTCGTACTGCACCAGGGCAGCTCCTGTCCTTCCCGCACGTTCCAGGTCGGCGGCGCGCTTCAGGTTGGGGTCTTCGGCCCGCGGCGACAAGCGGTTGAGAAATTCTCGAACAACGGATTCGGGCTGTGCGCCCGTGAGCTCATCGCGTACCTGGCCGTTGACGAAGGCCTTTACCGCCGGTATGCCCTGAACTCTGAACTGCAGCGCGAGCCGTTGGTTGCGATCGACATCCACCTTGGCCAACAACCACCGGCCCTGCCCCTCCGCGGCCAGCCGCTCGAGCATGGGGCCGAGGGTCCTGCACGGACCGCACCATTCCGCCCAGAAATCGACCACTACCGGCGCTTCAAACGAGCGCTCCACGACGTCGGTGGCGAACGATTCCTCGGTTACGTCGCGACAATACTTGGACATCATTGCTGCCTCACCATTTCCCTTACGAGCACAGGCGTCCGAGCGAGTCTCGCTCGGTGCCAACCGTGTCTTCCTGGACTTGCGGGGGCGGCCAGTGGCCCTGGCGCCGCGCCGATGCGAAACAAAGCAGCCGCATGTCGAGACCTCCGTGGGTGAAGTGGCTGGTCGTGATGGCCATATCGGAAGCGTCAAACGCGCCCCGCGCCGCCCGCCAGGACGATTCGTTCGGGCAGAGTATGGCGCCGGCAATAGTGCCGTCGCGATACCCCCTCCAGCGCTCGACTTCCAGCATCGCGGCTCGGCCAACTCGTTGAAACAGCTCCGCCAAGTCCGAGCCACAGTGGAGTCGGCGCCCGTACGGCGGATTGGCCAGGATGAGCGCATCTCCGTCACCGCCGCCCGAGTCACCTGCCGCGACCCAGGACTCCCGAAGACAGTCCGCTGCTCGCGTCACAACTTTCACCTCGACACCAGGCGCTATCCGATCGCGGAGCGCACGGGAAAAGAGCCGTGCGCTATTCTCAAATGCGCTCAGCGCGTCTCCATCAATGTCAAGCGCAATCAGGTGGACGCTCGCGGCCGGCGCCAGGCGCTCTGCCGCATCTTCGAGCAACCGCCGGCGGGCAAAACGCACTCCCTTCCCCTGGGCTCCGGAGAGCTGCTCGCACGCAAATCGACGTGCGAATACGCAAGGTGGGATATCGAGAACGGCCGCGGCTGCTTCCAAAGCAAGTGTGCCCGAGCCGGCAAAGGGGTTGATCACGGTTCGCGGAAAGTAGTCGGGTCGCCTGACGCGGGCAAAGCTCATCGTCCGCTCGACGACACCCGCCGCGATATCCTCGCGCAAAGGCGCCGTCGCCCGCAGCTCTGCCCTGTACCCGCGGCGATACAGCGGCTCTCCCGCCAGGGAGGCGGCGACGGTGAGGCGGTTCTCGAAAATCTCGACGCTGAGCGGGAACGGCTCCTCATCGCCGCTCTCGGCCGGCCGGTAGCCGCGTCTCCTTATTTCCAGCTCCACGAGCTCTCCGAGCCTGCGTTCATGGAAGGCGACACTTGCTGTCGAAATCGGCTTGATGCGGATGGCCGCGCCCTCCGGAAATGCGAGGTCCAGAGGAACCTCGGCGAGCTGTCGCTGAAATGCCGAGTACCCGCGCGCCCGCGCGGAAAGCAGCACCCACAGCACGTCGCATGCGAGTCGCGTCGCCATTGTGAGGCGGCAGAGGTCGGAAAAGCGAATGCCCTCAAGGTGAACGCGCCCGCGTTCCAGCGCCAACGCCACCCGCGTCCGCTGCTCAACATCATCGCTGCGAAGCTGAATCCGCCCGAGCTCTTGCAGGGCCTCTGCCGCAAAACCAGGCGCCGGAACCGCGATCCCGCGCTGAGGTTTTCCCGCAACCTGTACGCGCAAGCGCCGGGACAGCCGATCCACTACCGCCGGATCACGGGCGGTTGGGGTTTTCGTCATGTTGCCTCGCCACCGTCTCGGGCAGCGCTCCGCAACCGCGATGCTGCCCTGACAATCGCCACGCTCTCTGGGCGGTTCGCACGCACTCTTGCTCCCAACCTCAAACTCGCCGCGGCGAAACGCCTCGCCGTACGTGCAAGGTATAGTGCACCGACATCTCGGCTGGCAAGCGGTCCCGTTGACGACCTGCCTGCGGCGCGATATCGTCTTGTTGCAAAGCGTCAATTTGTGACCTGTCCAACTCCTTCTACGGAGCTCTGCAATGGAGCTATTCTCGAACCCGGGCACGACTTTTCGCTCCGGTTACGACCTGCTCAAGAATCTTCCCGGCGGGAGCTACCTGTTCAGCCGGCTCATCGGTCTGGCAGCCCCCTACAGCGCTACGATCGACGCGCGCCTCGTCGAGCTGAGCCCGGGATACGCGAAGGTCGAGATGGCGGACCGCCGCGCCGTTCGCAACCACCTGGATTGCGTTCACGCTGTCGCCCTGGCGAATCTGGCGGAGCTCACGACGGGTGCGGCGATGACGTACGGCATGCCGGACGGAACCAGAGGGATCCTCGCCGGGCTGTCTATCGAGTATGTCAAGAAGGCGCGGGGAAAGCTGACGGCAATCTGCCATTGTAGCCCGCCGGCAACTGCCGAAAAACGGCATTATGACGTCGTTGCCAAGATCTTCGACCAGCAAGGTGAGCTGGTGGCACAAGGCACCGCTAAATGGCTGATAGGACCGTCGCTGCAATGAGGCCGCACATGACTTCGTCGTACCGTGTCGGTACCGCCTTGACAGAGTAGCGCGGATGGGGATTGACACCGCTTTTTCAAGATGCCTCGGGATCGAGGTCCCGCTTATCTGTGGCGCCATGTACCCCTGCAGCAATCCGGAGCTTGTCGCTGCGGTGTCGGCCGCTGGAGGAGTCGGCATCGTCCAGCCGATGACTCTGGTCTACGTCTTCGGCTACGATTTCCGACAAGGATTGCGGCGAATTCGCGCACTGACTGACAAGCCGATTGGAGTTAACCTCATTCTGGAATCCTCCGCCAAGCTCTACGAGGATCGAATCAGGCGCTGGTTGGACATCGCCCTCGAAGAGAAGGTTCGGTTCTTTATCACCGCGCTGGGGAATCCGCGCCCGATCGTCGAGAAGGCAAAAGAGCTGGGCGCCACCGTTTACCACGATGTGACGGAGCGAAAGTGGGCGCTCAAGGCTCGTGACGCCGGCGTCGACGGCCTGATTTGCGTCAACAGTCGGGCCGGAGGTCACGCCGGTACCAGACGTCCAGAAATACTCAGGGATGAGCTATTGGACCTTGGTCTGCCCCTGGTGTGCGCGGGCGGCGTGGGCTGTGAGTCCGAGTTCGTCGCCATGTTGCGGCTCGGTTATGCCGGCGTGCAGCTTGGGACGCGGTTCATCGCCACCGACGAATGCCGCGTTCACCCTGACTACAAGCAGGCGATCATTCGCGCGGCCGAGGACGACATCACGCTGACTGACAAGATATCCGGCGTCCCCGTCGCGGTAATCCGGACGCCATACATCGAGAGGATCGGCACTCAAGCCGGTCCGCTGGCGCGCTTCATGCTGCGCGGGCGGAACACGAAAAAGGTCATGCGGGCAGTCTATGCGCTCCAGTCCTTGTGGCAGCTTCGCCAGGCCTCGCTACGCGGGGCGAGCTACCAGGACTACTGGTTGGCCGGCAAGAGCGTCGCCACGATCTCGGCCGTGGAGCCCGCCGGCACCGTGGTACGGCGATTCCGGGCGGCGGCAATCAGCGCCGCCGCCGGAAACGATCCGTTCATCCCTTCGCCATTGGTCGCCGGTTCATGACCCCGCCCGCCGCCTTGCGGTGGCGGTGCGGTGCCTATCTTCGCCAGCGTCCGCCCTTTCGACCTCGACCGACTCCCACCGCCAACAGCACCGACAGAACCACAATCACGATAGCGTATCCTACTTTGCCGCCAAGCGGCACCGGAGGTGTGAATGCGTCCACGTCCAGCCGGTTGCTCTTGTTGCCTTCGGCGTCTATGGAAAACACTCGCGCGAAATACGTCTTGCCTCCGAAAAGTCCGCCCAGTGTGACCTCGTGATGCGTAACGTGCTGGCCATCTTGAGCTAGCAAGGCGTACTGCATGCCGCCGCCGTACTCCACG
This sequence comes from Candidatus Schekmanbacteria bacterium, assembly GCA_016188575.1. Lineage (GTDB taxonomy): Bacteria > CSSED10-310 > JACPHN01 > JACPHN01 > JACPHN01 > JACPHN01. The sequence continues at coordinate 71,341 of JACPHN010000023.1, read as the reverse complement.
GCGGAGTTGGACGGCTCGTCCGTGTCCCACTCGACCAATGCCGTTTGCGGGTTTATCCAACTGACGTGAGCGCTGTTCTTGTCGATAACGGGCGGCTCCAAGTCGCGAGTTTCCTGAAGTTGGAGATTGCCCAGATCATGGGACGAGGTGTTCCCGACGGCGTCCGTGGCGGAAATCTCGTAAATGATCTTCGCGCCCTCTTGTAGCCCGGTAAGCTGAAGCAAGTGACCTCGGATCAGGCCGCGATCGTCAATTCTATCCCTCAGCGGTACGCTCGTGCCGTACTTGACGACGCTTGTTGCCGGCTCATCGGTATTCCAGCGCAACAACCCCTGACCATTCGACAGCGGCACGGCGGCCACATTGGATATTACTGGTGCCGTCGTGTCGGGCGGCGACTGGGGATCGACCGTGACCTGGTCTGGCGAGGCATTGGCCATGTCTCCGCCGCTCGTGCGCGCCTGGACCGAAACGGCATACCGGCCTGACGAGACCCCGGAAATCACGGCGCGGTGTGAGCTTGTCGCCTCTGGCGACGACCAACTGTAGGCCTGGGCGTCTCGGCCGGCAGTGGGCACTGAGCGAAGGAACAGCTCGGAAATCGAAATCCTGTCTGTCTTCCACTCCCAGATCGCTTCGTCTTGCGAAAGGACGAGCAGAGTCGGTTCCTCGACGAATGCGAGCGGAGCAACATCCGTCCATTCTGGAGTAGAGAAGACGGTCGCCTCAGAAACCGCGACGCGATCAAACAAGTCGTAGTTTTCGACGACCACATAGTACTTCATTGCCGGGCTCAGATTGGTCAGACTCGCGCGGTGTCTTAGTCCGTACGGCATCGCGTTTCCGGGCGGTTGCAGCCGCCGGAGCGCCACTCCCTCAAGCGCGCCCGCAGGCCCAAGGTCAGCGTTCGGTGCCGCCAGGCCGAAGTCCAGTACCCGCGATCTCGCGATGAAATCCGTCTGCCACTCGAGAACGGCCATGGTCGGAGAGACATGTCCGTAGTCTGCAAATGGCCCCTCCGTAATGCGTAGTGTGCCTGATGGCGCATTCTGGGCGGTAGCGCAGCTCCCCGTCAGGGGCGCGCCTTCGTTGCCGTACCGGTCCGTCAAGAGCGCGGAGTAGTTTAGCGTTTCACTCTGTCCGAGACCCGAGATAAGACGGGTCTGCCACCGCTCGAGTGACCCCGTGACCGCGGTATTGGTCAGCCCGGCGCCGCCGATTCCCCACGAAATCGTGGCGCGTGCGAGGCGCTGCGACGAAATCCCTATCACGGCGGCAGTCGTTCCCGTCGTTCGTGAATCGCAAACGGTATCGCCCTCCGCTCCCGTCGTGGGACTGCAGCCGGCGCACGTCGCAAACGTCTGGTTGTCCGAGGTTGTGCTGAGCCCGGCGGCGTTTCTTGTGGTGACCTTGAAGTTGTAATTGGTGTTTGGCGAGAGTCCCGTGATCTCGATCAGGTTTGCTGCGGCGGGTGCCCCTTGCCTGGCCACGGTTAGCCCGTACGCCTCGGTCTCGCCGATCGCAACCTCGACGAAAACAGCGTCATCCGTCACCGTTTTGAATACTGCACGCGTCTCGTCGACTTCCAGCACCGACGGGTACTCTACGAATACCGGCGCTGTGTCATCTGCCGCGGTTCCGAGCGAGATCTCGGCAGCTTCGGAGCAGGTCGGGCCGTTGGCATTGGCGTCGCGCAAGCAGACAACCACAGCGGACGCGCTCGACGGCGCCAGTCCTTGCAATACTACCCGGCCGACCGTGGCATACACGGTGTCATTGACGACCGTTCCGGCCGGCTCCACGCGCACGCTGCCGAGCGCGGCTTCGTTGGCCGTCCAGGCTACTACCGCGGAGCTCTCTGACAGCGCAGTCACGTACGGGCCGCCGGTAATCCTCGGCGCTTCCGTGTCAGTCTCCCCCGATTCCGGAGTCGCCTTGGCAAATGTCCCAAGCGACGCCGCATACCCGACATCGGCGTTCTGTCCGCCCACCGGCTCGACAAAAAGCGCGTAGTAGTAGGTCTGCCTATTGGTCAGGCCGACGTCATGGTGGAAGGGCTGCGGGTCAGTGGCCACAAGATCGCCGTCTGAGAGCGCGCGCGGGTAGCCGCCTGTGGCCCGCCGCACTACCCGCCGCACCGTGCCGGTGAAGCCTTCGACTTCCGTCGCAAGCGCGCCGAATGTCAGCAATACCGCACCATCGCCAGCAGTCGCTACGAGCTCGTCGACATCTGGCAGTCTGATCATCCGCGCTGGAGCGAGCGTGGCGGTGGGCGATGCCGTTGGGGTCGGCGTCGCTGTAGGCGTGGACGTCGGCGTCTGCGAGGCCGTGGACGTCGGCGTGGAGGTCAACGTCGGCGTGGGGGTCAGCGTCGGCGTGGATGTCCATGTCGGCGTGAACGTGGGCGTAGGTGTCAAGGTCGGTGTCGCGGTCGCGGTGCGCGTAGGCGTTGGCGTCCAGGTGGGAGTTGGAGTTGGCGACAAAGTCGGCGTCGGGGTGGCCGTCGGCGCCGGCAATACTGTAGTCGACTGCGAGCTGCTATTGTCGGCGACAGTGCTGTCGGTGGCGCTGCTTGCAGTAGCTGCGTCGACCGTGAAATCACCGGCCTGCGTCGGGGTGACGTTGATGGCAACCTGCACGGAAGCCAGCGCGGCAAGGCTTCCGAGCGCACAGGTGAGCGTGCCGGGCTGAAAGTCGCAGGTGCCCTGATCGGGGGCGGCCGAGTCGATGGTTGGCGGCCGTGTAGGTCAGGCTATCACCGAGGACAATCGGGTCGCTCGAATCAGAAAGAGTGAGCGACAGATCTGCCCTCAGGGTTGCGCGTTCCACGGCACCCCGCCAGAAGCCGCCTATGAGTCCGAACTGCCCGGCCGAAAGATCTCCGGCATCGGGTTGCCCGGCGGTTCCTCGCAACGAGAACGCGCCCCCACTGGAGGCCTCGCCACCGCCGTCGATCGTATTCCACGAAAGGTCGAAAGAGCCACCCACCTGCGCGGAGGCGGGCCGCGACCCGTACAAGGCCACGCCCGTTAGTAGGAGCATGGTGCCCATCCTCACCGCAGTCCGACTATTCACTTCGACCCACCTCCCGCCTGGCACCGCGCACCGGCGGCAATCAGCCACCTTGAATTATCGAGGCCGGCAAGATAATTGTTGCGCCCGAACGTTACATTTGCCCCCGGGACGTCCCACAATCCCAAGTCTACTATAGTCATTCCGCCACGCGTTTGGCAACACCCGCGCCGGTCGTCCCGCGGCGTCGCCACAAGCAACGCTCGTGGAGCCCGCCACGAACCACCCAAGCGAGCGGCATGAGCCTTGCGCACCTTGCCGGAGAAAAGCGATCATGTATGACCCCGACCTTGCCCTCGCCGACCCCGAAATCCATGCTCTCGTCCGCAGTGAAGAGCGCCGCCAGGCCGAGTGCATTCGCCTGATTCCCTCCGAAAATTACGCCTCGCGCGCCGTGCTCGAGGCCAGCGGCACAATCCTCACAAACAAGTACTCCGAGGGCTATCCCGAGAAGCGCTACTATCAGGGTCAGATCTACATTGACGCCATCGAGACCCTCGCGATTCACAGGGCCTGCGCGCTGTTTGGAGCCGAGCACGCCAACGTCCAGCCCTATTCCGGCTCTCCCGCCAACTTGGCCGTCTACCTCGCCTTCTGTCAGCCTGGGGACGTGGTCATGGGATTGAGCCTCCCACATGGCGGACATCTCACGCACGGCTGGAACGTCTCGATTACGGGAAAGTACTTCAAGTCAGTCCAGTACTCCGTGGATCCCGTGACGCACCTGATCGACTACGACGCCGTCCGCGCTCTGGCCAAAGAACACCGCCCAAAGCTGCTCTTCGCGGGCGCCACTGCCTATCCGAGGCAGTTCGACTTTGCGGCGTTTGCCGCCATCGCTGCGGAAGTCGGCGCTCGCTTTGTCGCCGATATCGCTCATATTGCGGGTCTCGTCGCCGGAGGGGCACATCCCAGTCCCGTTCCGTACGCCGATGTCGTGACCACAACCACGCACAAGACCCTTCGCGGACCGCGCGGGGGAATGATCCTGTGCAAGTCGGCGTTCGCCAAGGCGATAGACCGGGCCGTTTTCCCAGGCTTGCAGGGGGGGCCTCACAATCACACGACCGCGGCCATCGCCGTAGCGCTTCGCGAGGCTTCGCTCCCGGCCTTCAAGGTCTACGCCGAACAGGTCGTCAAGAACGCTAAAGCCATGGCTGAAGAGTTCCTTGCGCAGGGTCTCCCCTTGATTTCCGGCGGCACCGACAACCACCTCCTCCTCATGGACGTCACGGGATGCGACATCACGGGCAAGCAGGCCGCCGTCGCTCTGGAGAGCGCGGGCATCGTTCTGAACTACAACACCATCCCCTATGATCCCCGCAAACCCTTCGACCCGAGCGGAATCCGCATGGGCACACCCGCGATCACCTCTCGCGGCATGCGGGAAGACCAGGCTCGCCAAATTGCCCGATGGATCGGCGCCGTCCTACGCGCCAGCGCCGATGAGACGCTTCTCGCTACCATCCGCCATGAGGTGGTCGAGCTCTGCCGGCAATTCCCCGCACCGGGGATCGTCGCGCACTGAACAGACCCGCGACCACATCGATACCGCCGCGAACACCTTCGGTGGCCTCATCGCCGCGCGAACTTGAAGGGGATGATGCCCCACTGCTCCACTTGCGGCTCGCCGGCGGGCAGCGCATTGAAGCGAAAGCGTAGGAGAAATTCGATCGCGATTTTCTCGAGCGCCGAGTTTCCCTTGACCTGCGGAACAACCCGCGTTACGCGACCGTCCGGTGACACCCAAAACTTCAACTCGATGACCATTTCCTCGGGGATCGCGGCGTGCGGCCGCGGTGGCTTGTACACCAGATCTCGCGCTGCCGCCGGTCCGCGAATCTCAGGGAAGTCAGCCTCCTTGGTGCGCATGCGGCTCAGGACCTGACCGACGTCGATGGCTGGGCCGGCTTCGCTCCCCGCGGCTGCGGCCCCTAGCGCTGCCTCCGCTTGCCGTATCTCCTCGCGCGCCGAGGTGCCCGCTGGTGCGCCGGGCGCCGTCGCCTTTCGCCGAAGCCAGTCCGGTACGCGATCTTTCTCGCGAGCGCTCGGCCGCTGTTCGTCCGGGAGCCTCGGCGGGCTCGCTGTGTGAGTAGGCGCCAGCTCGATCGGCGGCGGCGGCAGCCGCAGCGCGGCGCCTAAGGCGGCCAGGCGCTCTTTCGGTAGCGCTCGCGGAGCTACTTCGGCTCGGGGCGCGGCGGGGGCGGGCTTCACTGGCTCGATGGTCACCCGCGGCGACACCGGCTCCGGGACCACCGGCTCCAGGAGATGCACCTGAAATCTCTGCAGGCTTTCCACAAGCGGCGACTGCATTCCCGGCAAAAGCGCCAGTCCCAGCGTGTGAGCGACGACACTGGTGGCGATAGCCAGCGCCAGCCGATGCTGCACCGCAAAGCTACCGCCCGTTGTCATCGCCTGCCTTTGTCTTGTTCCGCTGGCCGCGTCGCGATCGTAAGCTGTTCGATTCCCCTGCCTCTGGCGCTGTCCATGACACTGACAACGTCCCCATGTTTTACGTTCTTGTCCGCCTTCACCACCAGCACGATCTGGGTGTCCGCACCGCCGGCCGCCCGTATTTTCTCGATCGCCGCGGCAATCGCCGCATCCACGCCAGCGATGGAAACGCGACGCTCCTGGACATACACATCACCGGCCGCCGTCATGAGCACCTGCAGGTCCTGCTTGGTCCGGTGACCCTGCGTCGTCCCCTCCGGGAGGTCTATCGCAATCCCTGGCTGCATGACAAAGCTTGTGGAAAGCATGAAGAAGAAAAGGAGGAGGAGCACTACGTCGATAAGCTGTGTGACGTTGAGCTCCGCTCGCAGCGGCCTTTGCTCAGCAAAACGCATCGGCGCTACTCCACGAGGTCGTCGCGCGTGGCCAGAAGCGTTGCACTGCCCACGGCAGTCGGTTCCGATCCTGCTACCTTGGGCACCCGCCCCATGAGCTCGAACAGCTCGCGGCTTGCTTTCTCGAGCTTGAGCCCGAGGCGCTGCGCCTTTTGATGAAAAAAGTTGTGCGCGACGAGCGTCGGGATGCCGACGACGAGTCCTGCGGCCGTCGTCAGCAGAGCCTCCGAAATACCGCTCGAGAGCGCCAGCGGATCTCCCACGCCATGCACCGAAATGCTCTGAAAGACGTCAATCATCCCCTTTACTGTGCCCAGCAAGCCGAGCAATGGGCTCACACTGGCGACCGTAGCTAACACGCCCACATAGCGATCAAGCGCAGCGGCCTCCTGCCGGCCGACATATTCCATCGATTCCTGCATGATCTCGCGGTCCTGATCTGCCGTGATCAGCCCGGCTTCCAGAATCCTCGCGATTCCGAGGTTCGCCTGGCGGCAAGCGACGCGAGCCGAGTCGTGCTCTCCCCGGGACAGCGCACTCCGCGCTCGGCTCAGAAACACCGCAGGGAGAATTTCTGCCTCGCGTAGTGACAACAATCGCTCCACCGTAACGGCCACTGCAATGAGAGAACAGAGGCCGATTGGGATCATCAGCACTCCGCCCTTGTACAACGTATCCCAAAGCTCGAACACCGACTGATCCTCTAACGTTCGTTCATTATTGCTCGGCAGAGACTGGCGTGGCCAGCTCCCGAAGCTTGTCCGATATTTGCTGCTGCAGCTCCGTGTCCTGGGATGCGGCCAGGGTGGACTCCAAGAGCGTCCGCGCCTCCTTCCGCTTGCCTTCCGAGATGTAACAGAGCGCTGCCTGGTAACGCGCGCGGTTCGCCCACTCGGGCGCATATCCATGCAGATACGGGACCTTCATGTACTCGGCCACCGCATCCTCCCACTTCCCCTCCCGGTAGCGAATCTCACCGAGATAGAACTGCGCCTCAGGTGCCGCCTGCGTGTCCTTGCTCTCGACAACCTGAGCCAACAGCAGCTCCGCCGGGCCATGCTCCTCGTCGGCGAGCAGGAGCTTCGCGCGCTCCAGATCTACCTTGGGCCGCAAGGTGCTGTCGGGGTAACGGTCCACAAAATCGGCAAGCAGGTTTAGCGCCTCGCTCGGCTTTCCCTCCTCGCCGAGCAACAGGGCTAGCGAAAGGGTCGCCTGATCGGCGGACGTGGAGGTAGCGTGGTCGCCGAGCAGGCGGCGATAGGCATCGACCGCTCCGGCGCGGTCGCCGACTTCCGCAGACGCCTGGCCGATGTTCAGCAAGGCGGCCGCGGCGAGCTCCGATCCGGGGCGGCGGGCAACCTCCCACAGAGCGGCGATGGCACGGTTGACGTCCTTCGTCGCGAGATAGGTGAGAGCGAGCTCGTATTGCGCGTTGTCCGCGGTCTCCGACGCTCCGTACTCTCGCAACAGACGTTCGTACGCCTGCTGCGCCTCCGGTATCCGCCCGGCCTTGCGGTGCTCCTCTGCCAACAGGAAGAGGATGGCGGGCGCCAACGGGCTGTCTGCATGGGCTGACAAGAACGTCTCTGTTTCCGCGGCGAATGAGGCGATGTCGCCTTGGCGGTTGCGCGCCAGGCCGATTGCGTAATGCGCCTCAGCGGCTTCCGGACGGTCCGGATACAGCTCCACGACCTGGCGATAGGTTTCTACGGCGCGGTCATACTGCTCCAAGTTATAGAAGCAATCACCTCGCTTTAGCATTGCCGAAAGCGCCAGGGGACTGGCGGCGTGATCCATCGACAGCTCCAGAAACGTCGCCGCGGCGGCCTCATAATCGGGCTTGCGGAATCGGGCCATGCCGAGGAGGTACATGGCGTCGGCAGCCCATGGCCCGCTACCGTAGGTGTCGAGGTACTGTTTGAGGGTGCTTTCTGCTTTGCTCAGCTCTTCCTGAGACAAGTAGAGTTGACCGAGGCGAAATGACGCTTCCTGGGCACTGCGCTCCGCGGGGGCGAGCTCTTGGGCGAGGCGCAGCGCCTCGCCGCCGGCGCTGAAGTTTCGTAGATTCGTTTCCGCGATTCCAGTCATGACCAACGCCTCGGCCCGGACGCGCGGGGAGACGCTTTCGCTGTGCGTCAGCTCGCTCAATAGGTTGCGCGCGTCCACATCGCGGACCAGTGTCGAATAACAGTACGCCAAGTCGAGAACGGTTTGGAGATGCCGATTCGGGTCGCTGCTGTCCGGCAGGATCGCCTCGAGGTGGCGCACGGCTTCGTCGGTCTTCCCGGCGATCATGGCGGCGTAGCCTGCCCAATACGTGGCCTCACTGCGATCGATGCTCGCGGAATCGGAGGCCATGGCCGCCGCGTATTCTCGGGCCGCATCTTCCATACGTCCGGCGCGGAACCAACTGTGCCCGGCGCGCAGGCGCGCTGCCGCGACCCGTTCCGGCCTGGCGGTTGCCGGCATCGCCGCAAAGAGCTCGGCCGCCGCTGCCGGCTGGTGCAAGTTGTAGGTGATCGTGCCGAGCATGTACTGAATTTCTGGAAGCAACGCGGATTCGGGGTCCCGGGCGCGCAGCTCCTCGAAGCGCAGCTTCGCCTCGGGAAGCTCGCCGGCGCGAAAGAGCGAAAGCGCTACGGCATAAGAAATGGTCTGACGAAACGGCTCGGGAGGGTCTGCCTGGAGCAAGTCGAACAACGTGCGGCGGGCGGCGTCGTCGTCCCCCGAAGACTCCTGGAGTGTTGCCTGAAAGTACTTCGCTTCGAATCGCAGTGGCGACTGGCCAAAATCCGCGAATACCCGGGCGAAGTGTTTTGCGGCGCCCGGCTTGTCGTCCTGAGCCATGCGGCTAAACGCCAGCCCATAGACGGCTTGATCCGCCATGGGCGCGGTACCTCCGGAGCCCTTCAAGTATGTTGTCCAGAGCCGTTCGCTTTCGCTATAGCTCCCCAGGCGATACGCGGCTTCCGCCATGCAAAACTGTGCCTCGTCTTTGAGCGGACTGAAGGGGTGTCGTGTGATGACTTCCTCGAAGTTCTTCAGCGCCTCTTGCCACTTCCCGAGTTGCACTCGCGCCAATCCCAGGAGATAGGCAGACTGGTCCGCGCGCGCCGTGGAAAGCTCTCTGTACTGCCGCAAGAAGTGCTCCGCGAGGAACGGCTCCTCCTCTTCGAGATACGCGTGGCCCACCTGAAAAAGCACCTCGATGTCCTCACTGGCAAGCTCATCCTTGGCCGCCAGCAGAAAGGCGAGTGACGCCTCCGGGTCCTGCAAACCGACGTACACCCAGGCCAACAGCCTTGCGGCGCGCGCCGATTCCGGCGTGTCCGGGTACCGTCGCCGCAGGTCGTGGAGACGTCGCAGCGCTTCGTCGAACTGGCCCTTGGACAAGTCGTAGGCCGCTATTTTCTCCCGCGCCTTGGCTCCGCCAAAGGTAGTGTAGAGCTTGCGCCCAAAATCGCTGCGAAGGTACCACTTTTCCCCGTCCGCTAACGCTTCCCGCTCAACCCGGATCGGAGGCGTGGTGATCGGATCGGTGGCGGCCTTTTCGAGCGAGGGCTCCAGTTTCAGACCGGGGAGGGCGACAGGGGGTTCGTGCGCAGGCATCGTCGGAACGATGCGGTCCCGCGCGGCCACGATGAGTTCTTGCGGCAGCCGCAGGGTCTCGTCAAGGGTGGCGGTATCTTGCTGCGCATGTGCCTGGACACTGACCGCGATGAGGTAGCAAGAAAGCACGACGCCGAGCGGCAGGGGCCACCAGGCCACCAACTTCCTTTGGAGAATCACGTCTTGGCTCCGGTGATCAGTGGGTTGGAGTCGCCGCGGCCAGGGCCTGGAGCTCCTTCCTCATTCCGTCGATGCGGGTACGTAGCTCCTCGGACAGCTCGCCACGCCGTGAAACCGAGTCCAGAAGCGCCAACGCCACCTTGGTATCGCCTTGCGTGGCGGCGATCGCGGAAAGGCCAAGCGCCGCCCGCGCCGCGTGCGCCGACGCGGAGGCGGTTATGGGTCGCAACACCTGCTCTGCCTCGTCCACGTGTCCGGACTGCATCAATGACAGACCGAAATCCACTGCGATTTCTTCGCGAACGGCAGGTGGAGCCGCCTTTCCCAGCGTGGCAAGCCACTCCCGGGAAGCGCTCAGAGTCTTGGCAGTGTCGTCGCCGCGGCGCAACAGACGCACGTGCCAGGCGGCGCGCTCCCACTCCGGAACACCCGATACGCGGTCACCTGCAGCAGCCAGCCACTGCAAACCAGCGGCGCCACCGTCGCCCTTGTCGAAGCACGCCATGGTCATGAAAAAAAGCTCCGCACCGATCTTTTCGAGCGACGCCCAGAGCGCCGCGGCCTCTTTGCACCGGGAGGTTCGCTCGAGCGCCCGACCTCGCCATTCGAGGGCCGTCGCTCGCGAGCCCGCGGCGAGCTGTCCCGATGCCAGCGCCCCGGCAAACTGCTCGGCGGCGACATCCCACAGCGCTGCCCGGCACGCGATCAGCCCCGCCTGCACCTGGGCCTCCGCAGCGGCCGCGCCGTCCAATCCTCCCGCTGTCAGCACCGTGATCGCCTCCTGTGGAGCTCCGCTTGCTTCGAGCAAGTCCGCAAGTAGAGCGCGAAGCTTGCTCACTTCATCACCGCTAGCCCGCGTACCTCGAGGCGAAGCGGTGAGCCATTGTAGCAGCTCCCGCGTTGCTTCCACAGCCTCCGCCGAGGAGCCGTGCTCAAGCGCCACGGCGCTTCTCCGATAGAGCAGGCCGGGGAGCCAGGTCGCGCCGAGATTGGTATCGGTCCGCGCCAGCGCGATCGCGGTCTGCAAGCTCGCCAGCGCATCTGTCGAGTTTTTCGCCGCCTCGTAGTCGCGCGCCGCCGCGTCAAGCGCGTTGAGTCGCACGAGCAACGGCAGCTCAGTGTCTGTGCCCACCGACTGGAAAAGCCGGCCGGAGCGGGCCGGCTCAGCCGCTGCGCGCGCGCACCGGGCCGCGGCCGACAGCACCTCGCCGCGATCCGCGCGCGCCATCCCCGGTGTTCGCGACAGGCTCTCGTAGGCGAGGCTCGCGTCATGCAGGCGACCGAGCTGCTCCAGGCATGCGGCGTTGGCGCGCCGCGCCGCGGTCTCGGCACCGTGTTTTTCAGCGCTCGTCGCGAGCTCCACGACGGCGTCACAGTCGCCGAGGCGCAGCAGCAGGAGCATTTCCTCAGCGAGTCGGACGCCGCCAACCGCGGCGGGCCCAACCTGCCGGCGAAACGCGGCCAATGATGCTGCGGCTTCTTTTGCGTGGCCGGCGAGAGCCAGCGACTTACCGGCCCAGTAGAGCGACTCGTGACGTTCGTCCGGGGCAAGCTCGTGGGTGCGCTGAAAGCCCGTGGCCGCCTTGGCGAACTCCCGCTTGCCGTAGGCGATCGTTGCCAGGACAAAGCTCGCCTCGGCTGCGAGGTCCACTGGCGGGGTGGATTGGAGGCATGCCTCGAGCTGGCGTTCGGCGAGGTCGAGCAGCCCCTCCTTGTAGGCTGAAATGCCGACTTCGAAAAGCTCGCCAGCGCGCTCTGCTGCCACGGCCGAAGGAGCAACACGCACCAGCAGAATGAACCCAAGAAACAGCCCAAGCTCGAGGCAATATCGAAGTTGCCCCCAGCCTGGGCCGAACGGGGCCCCGCCGTCCAAGGAAACTGCCGAAGGTATAGGCTCCAAGCCGATCGCTACCCGTCCTCCGCCGCGCCCCCCGGAGCGGTCGCCGGGGCAGCCGCATTCTTCGCAACTACCACGCGCGCCGCACGCAGGGGTTCGCCATCGAGCAGGTAGCCGGCCTGCACCTCCGCGATCACGGCGCCATCAGGCTGGTCCGTGACCGGCACGATGCTGATGGCCTCCTGAGTGCGCGGATCGAACGTCTTGCCGATGACATCGATGCGCTCGACGCCTTCCCGGCGAAGGCTCTCAAGGAAGTCCTTGTGGACGAAGGCGACGCCGTCGAGCAGGGCCCTGGCGGCCCCTACAACTTCCTCGTCTTGTTTTCTGGCAGCCGCCAGCGCCCTCTCGAGGTTGTCCGCCGTCGGCAATAGTTTGACGATGATGTCGGTTTTCGCCGCCGAAGAAGTGCGCTCGAGGTCCCGCTGCGAACGCCTGCGGAAGTTCTCGAACTCGGCCTTCATTCGCCGCAAATGATCTAGATACTCACTCGCGAGCTTGGCTTGATCCTCCAGGGCTCGCTCCAGCTCCGCCACCCGCCCCACAAGGTCCAGGTCTTGGCGCGTGCCCGCGGGTTCGGACGCCGCGGCTTCTTCGGCGGGCGCTTCTGGCTCCAGGGAAATGCTCGTTCTCTCGGCGGACGCCTTACTCGCAGCGGGCTTGGAGGCCCTCGCCTCATCTGCTGCTCGCTGCGCCTTTTCGTACCGCGCGGCGGCCGCCTGAGCGGCCAGCAGGCTCAAGTCGGAATCGTCGTCCTCGATGTCGATAACTTGGGAGTCACTGTTGTCGTCGTGGCTTGGCATTGACTTACCTTGGTTGTGCGCCGCGAGCGGCAGGGCTCGGCCGCTTAGCGAACATCCTCGAACTCTGCGTCCACCACATCGTCATCGGACCCTGCAGCGGAGCGCGGCTTGTCGCCTGTGCCCCGATCGCGCGGCGGCTCCTGATTTGTGCCCTCGCCTTGCCGCGCCTGGCGGGCATCGCGATACAGGGTCTCCGCCAGCTTGTGCGACTTCGCCGTGAGCTCATCGGTCGCGCTGCTCACGCGTTTGAGATCCTCCGACTCCAGCGCTTCCTTGGCCTTTCGTATGGCCTCCTCCGTCTCTGACAGATCACTCACCGGAAGGCGCTCGCGATTATCGCGGATGCTCTTCTCGACGTGATAGATGAGATTGTCGAGCCGATTGCGGGTTTCAATCATCTCCCGCTTCTGCTTGTCCTCGGAGGAATGATCGTCCGCATCTCTCACCATCTTCTTGATCTCCGAGTCCGTCAGGCCCGAAGAAGCTGTGATGGTAATCTGCTGCTCCTTACCAGTTCCGAGGTCTTTCGCCGAAACATTGACGATACCATTGGCGTCGATATCGAAGGCCACCTCGACCTGCGGAACACCGCGTGGCGCCGGAGGAATGTCCACCAGGTGGAACTTCCCGAGCGTGCGGTTGTTGCGCGCCATTTCTCGCTCGCCCTGGAGCACGTGAATCTCTACCTGGGTCTGGTTATCCGCGGCGGTGGAGAAGATCTCGCTCTTGCGCGTCGGGATCGTCGTGTTTCGCTCGATTAGCCGTGTCATGACGCCGCCGAGCGTTTCGATACCCAGCGACAGCGGTGTCACATCGAGCAGCAAGACGTCCTTGACCTCGCCCGTCAAGACCCCAGCCTGGATCGCGGCCCCCACGGCGACGACCTCATCGGGGTTGACACCCCTGTGGGGTTCCTTGCCAAACAGCTTCTTCACGAGCTCCTGCACTTTGGGCATGCGGGTCGAGCCGCCGACGAGCACGACCTCATTGATGTCGCTCGGCGTTACCCCCGCGTCCTTGAGCGCCTGCCGGCACGGATCCAGGGTGCGCTCCAGCAAGTCATCCACGAGCTGCTCCAGCTTCGAGCGCGTCAGCTTCATCTGGAGATGCTTGGGCCCGGACTGGTCGGCGGTGATGAACGGTAGGCTGATGTCGGTCTCAGAGACCGTCGAGAGCTCGCACTTGGCGCGCTCGGCGGCGTCTTTGAGGCGCTGCAGTGCCATTTGATCCTTGGAGAGGTCGAATCCTTGCTCCTTCTTGAACTCCGCGATGATCCACTCGATGATGCGCTGATCGAGGTTGTCGCCACCGAGGTGCGTGTCGCCGTTGGTCGCCTTGACCTCGACGACCCCGTCACCGACCTCGAGAATTGAGATATCGAAGGTGCCGCCGCCAAAGTCGTAGACCGCGATGATCTCATCGCTCTTCTTGTCCAGTCCGTAGGCGAGCGAGGCGGCAGTCGGCTCGTTGACCAGGCGCTTGACTTCCAGGCCGGCGATTTTTCCGGCGTCCTTGGTCGCCTGGCGCTGCGCATCGTTGAAGTAGGCAGGCACCGTGATGACGGCCTCGGAGACCTTTTCGCCGAGATAGTCCTCGGCGGCGCTCTTGAGCTTCTGCAGGATCATCGCCGAGATTTCGGGCGGCGAGAAGATGTTGTTGCGGACCTTGACACGCGCATCCCCGTTGGCCGCGCGAATGACATTGTAGGGGACCATGCGAATTTCTTCGCTGACTTCGTCGAAGCGGCGTCCCATGAACCGCTTGATCGAGTAGATGGTGTTCTCGGGATTGGTGACCGCCTGTCGCTTGGCGATCTGGCCAACGTGGCGTTCGTTGTCCTTGGAAAAGCCGACGACCGATGGAGTGGTGCGGCCACCCTCCGAATTGGCGATGACGGTAGGCTCGCCGCCTTCCATGACCGCGACGACCGAGTTGGTCGTGCCCAGGTCGATGCCGATAACCTTACCCATGTTGACCTCCGAGGAAAGAGAGTTTATGTAATGGGGGCACCCGCTACCGCAATTGTGAGCCTTGGCCCAATATAATAGTTGAGCCCGCCAGTGTCAAGCACGCGGCCGCCGCGATCACTCCCGCGCCGTTGCCCTCGCCGCCGTTTCATGCTACCTTCGGTTTCTGCAACTATCTCCGGGCCCGTAGCTCAGCGGCAGAGCATCCGGCTCATAACCGGTAGGCCCCTGGTTCGAATCCAGGCGGGCCCACTACGTTGAATGCCGATTCCACGGCCAGTGGCCGTAGCGTTCGCGCCACCTCGCGCGTGACTCAGGGAGGCGCTGCATGGTTCAGGATCTCGATCAACTCCGGCGACTTCAGAAGCTCGATGACTGCCTTCGCGATCTGCGGTCCCAAGGCGAGGCGATTCCGCGCCGCCGTGCCGCGCTTGAGGAGCGGGTCAAAGAACTGAAGGAAAAACTTGTCGCTGCCGAGCAGCAACGGGAGGAGACGGAGAAGACGCGCCGCAAGCTCGAGCGCGATCTCGAAGCCAACAGTTCCAAGGTGCAACGATACAAGTCCCAGCAGTGGCAAGTCAAGACCAATCGCGAGCTCGAAGCGCTGCGCCACGAGGTGGGGCTGCTAGAGGCCGCCAATGGTGACCTCGAGGAGCAGATCCTCGGCTTGTTCGAAGAGCTTGACCACTGCAGTGCGACGGTCCAGGAGCGCAAGACGGCGCTTGTAGACCAGGAAAGGCTCACGGCGGAGCGCTGCCGCGTGCTCGCTGGCGAGCTCATCAACGTTCAGAACAAAGCGGCAGCCCTCGCCACCGAGCGCGAGCTCTTGGCGACGGCGATCCGCGCGTCCCTGAGACGTACGTACGATCGCATCGCGGCTAGCCGGGGAGGTATCGCTGTAGTTGCAGTCAATGGCCCGGCCTGCGGTGGCTGCAACGTCTACCTCCGCCCGCAGCTTCTCGCGGAGCTCCGGACACAGGCGCGGCTGGTTACGTGCGAGAGTTGTCAGCGCATCCTATACTATGAGCAGGTTGAGGAAGCTCATGAAGCCATGGAGGGCTAGGTGCGAGGGGCATGCCGCCTCGCTTCCAGGACCTCGGCGCCAGGCTGTCACGAGTTTCGCGGGCAAGCCAGGTGCGGCAGCTCGGGTGCATGGGCGCGTTGCTCGAGCCGCGAAAAGACTGGGTCCCCTCAGGGTTGGAGTATGATTGGAGTCATCCACGTGGTCGCCGGCCGTTCGCCAAAAAAACGGCGGGAGGAAAGTCCGAGCTCCCGGGCCAGAGCGCTGGGTAATACCCAGGAGGCGCGAGCCTACGGAAAGTGCCACAGAAAACAAACCGCCGGACGAGCGCGCGTTTCGCGAGGAACCTCCGCTTGACCGGTAAGGGTGAAACGGGGAGGTAAGAGCTCACCAGCGAGGGAGGTGACTCCCTCGGCTCGGTAAACCCCGCTTGGAGCAAGACCAAATAGGAGGACGCCAAGGCGTGGCCCGCCGATGTCCTCGGGTAGGTCGCTTGAGGCGCCGGGAGACCGGCGCCCTAGAGAAATGGCCACGATCACCGTCAGAGGGCGGTGAAACAGAACTCGGCTTATGGATGACTCCAGTCCCAGCCCGCTTATCCGCACTGCGGGCACGACACCGGCGGAGCCGCTCATCTCGCCAACGCTGCCCGAGTGGCGTCTGGCGGGAAAGCTCTTGCCGTCGATCCTGCTCGGCGCTTTCGTGTTTCTGCTGCTGTCGCTGCTGGCCGTGGGCGACGAGCTCAGCTCTCTGATCCTGCACCTCGATCGGCGCATCATTCTCCCAGTCCTGGCGCTCGTGCTCGCGAACTACGCGCTGCGCTTCGGACGCTGGTGCTACTACCTGACTGCTCTGGAGATCTCGGTTCCCTTCGGGGAGAATGCGGCGATCTTTCTGTCCGGGCTGGTAATGGCCGCGTCCCCGGGCAAGCTCGGCGAAGTGCTGAAATCGTACTTGCTGCGGCTGCGCACCCAGGCGCCGCTGACGAAGTCGCTTCCGGCGGTCATGGCGGAGCGCGTGACGGACGTTTCTTCTCTCGTCCTGATTTTTCTGGCGAGTGCCGGCGCTGCCGGCTTCGGCGGCGGTGCGGCGGTGGCTTTTGGCGGCCTCGTCGTCGCCGGGCTATGGCTGTTGACGCGCCAGCAGTGGATCGAGAGGATGCTCCGCCGCGCCGAGCAGACGCGGTTCGGCGCGCAGGCTGCGCGCGCGGTCGCCCTGTATCGCGGTACCGCCGCGCTCTTGCGGCCGGCGCCGCTGCTCGTCGGGACCGCGCTGGGCGCTGTCGGCTGGTCCTGCGAATGCACGGCGCTCTACGTTCTATGCAGAGCGCTCGGGGGAAATCTGGCATGGACACCCGCTGCCTGCGCTTTCGCGCTTTCGACTCTGGTCGGGGCCCTCAGTTTTCTCCCTGGTGGCCTTTTCGCCGCCGAGGGGAGCCTGGCCGTGGTGCTGCTGCAGATGTCTCAGTCGCCGGCAGTAGCCGCGGCGACGACTGTCGGCATTCGGCTGTCGACCCTGTGGTTTGCCGTTGGCGTGGGAGCGCTGAGCCTGTTCTCCTACCAACGCTGGCTCCGCGCCCATTCCACCGCTACCTCGGAGTCGGTGCTCTTTTCCGGCGCGGTCGCGTCCGCTGCGGCGGCACCAGGCCGCGAGGCGATGCCACAATGAATCGGCCGGGAGCGCGACTGGCGTCCAAACAGCTCGAGCAGTGGCTGCGGCGATGGTACCTCCAAGGAGCTTTCGGAGCCGTGGCGTTCGAGTGTGGCGATCGCCACGGGCCGGTACTCACTGGCAGCGTCGCCGTCTCGGAGGTGCTTGGGGCGAGCGCGGGTGGGGATGAAGTTGTCTGGGACCTCGCCTCCTTGACCAAACCACTCGTCACGGCCATGATCGCCGCGAAGCTGATCGAGCAGGGAGAAATGTGGCTGGCCGACAAGATCTCCGACTATCTCCCGCTCGCCGGCGCGGAGAAGGACCGCATGACCCTGGAGCACCTGCTTTGTCACGTGAGCGGCATGCCGGCGTGGAAGCCGCTGTACTTGCTAGGCAAGAACCGGTCAGAAGTGTTGGCCGCACTGTACGAGCTGCCACTGGAGGCGCCCCCGGGGAAGTTGGTGCGTTATAGCTGCCTTGGCTACGTTCTGCTCGGTGAAATTTTGCGGATCGTCTCTGGGCGTAGCCTGGGAGATCTGGCACGCGCCATGATCTTCGCTCCGCTTGGCCTGACAGACAGCTTCCTCTGGCCTGCGCTGGACGTGCCGGTCGAGCGGATCATGCCGACCGAGCGGGGGCGCAACGAGGAACGGGCCATGATTTCGGCCGAGCAACGTGACGAGCTTCCGGACTGGTGGAATGGCCGCAGCGGGCTCGGTGGCAGCGCCTGTCTGGTGTGGGGAGAACCGCACGATGGGAACTGCCGGCACCTCGGGGGAGAATCGGGCAACGCCGGGATGTTTGCCTCCGCCAAGGACCTGGGTCGCTACGCGAGGGCCTTGCTTGGCACCGGGCAATCGCCGGTCTCGCGGCCGGCGATTGCCGCCATGGTGCGCAGTCGCACACCCGGGCTCGAGGAGTCGCGCGGCCTGGGTTGGTATCTGGCCACAAACGATGGGGCGAGCTGCGGGGATCTGCTGAGCACATCGTCATACGGTCATACCGGCTACACGGGCACCAGCCTGTGGATAGATCCAGATCGGGAGCTGTACTACGTCTTGTTGACCAACCGGCCCTACGCCGGTGGCAGTCCGGATACCGCCCGACGGCTCCGGCCGCGCTTCCATTCACTCGCGACGACGTTGATGCAGAGCGTGCGCTGACCGGACGGCGGTGGCGGCGGTGCGAGTGGTCGCTGCGATCCTGTTTTCGGGCCGGTGTAAACCCGGGTTGCGGACGACAACCAGAGTTGCGAAACCGCGAGCGGGTCTGCGGTCGGATGCCGGCGTGCCGGGAGCTGGCTGCGCACGAGGAGGCGATGTGGACGGCGCCTCGCGGTAGGCCGGCGGCGAGGCGCCTGGCAGTTTGTTGGCATGCTCCTTGCTATCTACTGTGCGCGGTAGCCGCTGATGAGCTACCGCCCGCTGGCGTCAGCCACGGGCAACGACAAGTCTCTCGCACAGGAGTGCAGCCATGAGTTACGCAGCCGTATTCGCGGTAGGCAACGTGGGAACGGAACCCGAGCTTCGTATGGTTGGTCAGGCGCAAACGCCATGCACGCGCTTTCGTCTGGCAATGAACGTGTGGTCGGGAGGAGAGCGGCGGACAGACTGGCAGACGGTAACGGTCTGGGGCCGCCTGGCAGAAGTTTGCAAGCAGTACTTGCAAGTTGGATCGCTGGTATCGGTGCGCGGCCGCCTACAAACCAAGCCCTACGAGCGCGACGGAGATCGGCGCTATTTTACCGAGATCGTCGGCGACGCGGTCGATTTTCTGTCGAGTCGAGAGCGCGGTGGCTTGGTGCATGACGAAGCCGCGCCAAGCGAAACTCTCACCTCGGAGTTTGCCGAAGCTGACCAAGTATCCGTACCCTACTAGGCCAACCCACTCCGCATGTCAGTGGCTTCGAGCCGCCACGCGCGTCGAAGCCACTGACTCGATGCGCGGAAACGAATTCCCCCTGTTCGCGGTTTCCAGGATAAGAAAGTACCTTTGCGGACTGCCTTCAGGAAGCGTGCGCAATGATATTGACAGGTGCCAGCGCCAGGTCTATATTAACGACGCCTTTTTCCACTCCTGTTGCGGTTCGAGACCAATTTCTGGTCCAATTCGTAAGCTCCGGTCAAGTACACGACGGAGTCTGCCGATTGATATTCTTGGCTCCTTGATCCTAGGAGGATTGATAGCGTTGGTCAAGCCCGGACCCAGCCTCTCCTCGTCGCGGCCGGCCGCTGGCGCCGAGGAAGGACGCACGGCGGCAACGTACACTCCAGGGCGTTCGGAGACTGGAGCTGTCGCCGCCAAAACCATAAACCCAGGGATCGGACCGCTCCGTTCCCGCCAGCCGCGTGGGCGTATGAACGAAGAATCCAAAAAGAGATATCTCGAGAAGTTAGAAGCCATCGGGCAGTCAAAAGGCTATCTGACGCACGACGACATCGAAGACGCGCTCCCCGACGAGATCGATCGCGACGGCGAGTTCGACGAAATGCTGATCGAGCTGCTCAACGAAGGGATTCCCGTCATTAAGGACGATATCAGCGGAGACGTGGGCTACATGCAGCAGTTCAGTAGCCAGTCGCACACCTCGCTCGAGGACGTCATCCGTGAGGCGGAAGAGGACCACAACGAGACCGAGCACTTCTTTGAGCAAGTGAGTGGACCACAGCTACTCACGCGCGATGAGGAGGTGCAACTCGCCAAGGAAATGGAGTCGGCGCAAGCCGAGATTGCCGAGCTGCTCTTTCGCTCACCGATGGCGCCGATCGAGGTCGTCGAGCTCGGAAAGCGGCTTCGACTGCGCCGCATTCGCCTGGACGAATTCTTCTCCGTTACCATGTTCAAGGTCTCCTACGGGATGGATAAGCGAGCGATCCGCTCGTACCTCGACTGGAGCATGAAGGAGATTCAGGATCTCGACGCACTCCGCCGCGATGCCGTCAAGAAACTCCTCGGCTCGACCCTGCCGCACCCCGAGGAGATCGCGCTGCAGGAAGAGCACGAGAAAACAGTCGAGCGGATCTCCGCCCGACTCAAGTCGCTCCTTCTCAACTTTGACGGAATCAAGAAGATCTATCGCAAACTGACGCGGTATCTCGACGACGTAGAACGCTCCATGGCCCGGCTCAAGGCCGTTGAAAACGAGCTGGGGCTATCCCACACAGAGCTGCTCAAGGTCCTGCCCGCACTCCTCGCAGACGAATCGATGACCCCCGAGCAAGTCGGCATCAGCAGGTTTACACGTCAGCAACTGGCGGCTATCCTCCCCGTGCTGAAAGATTCCCACGCCAGCATCCAGCGAGTCGAAGATCGCTACGCTTGTCCCATTGAGCAATTTCGGCGGGTCATGCAGGTGATCGAAGTTGTGAGGGAGCGCGAAAAGCGCGCGCGAAACCTCTTTGTTGAATCCAACATCAAGCTGGTCCCACATATCGCGCGAAAATTCGCGAACCAGGGCCTGTCCTTTCCGGATCTCATTCAGGAAGGCTGCCTTGGCCTGATCCGCGCCGTCGAGAAATTCGACTACCGAAAAGGGTGCAAGTTCAGCACGTATGCAACTTGGTGGATTCGCCAATCCATCGCCAGAGCGATCGCGGATCAAGCGAAGACGATTCGTATCCCCGTCCAGACCCAGGAAATACTGAAGAAAATCAAGCGCGTCTACGCCACCATTGCGCAGGGCGAAGACCGAAGGCCGACGATCAAGGACGTCGCCGAGGAGATGGGGATTCCAGAGGAGAAAGTTCGGCACCTGATGATGGCGGCGAAGGATCCAGTATCGCTGGAGCTACCCGTCGGCGAAGAAGAGGACAGCTTCTTGGCCGATTTCATCGAGAACGAGGACGCGGAAAGCCCGTTGGAGGAAGCCAGCGGCAGCGCCCTGGTCGATGCCACCGATGGCGTTTTGCAGACCTTGAGCGACCGCGAGAAGAAGGTCATACGCATGCGCTTCGGGATGGAGCGTGGCAAGGAGCACACGCTCGAAGAGATCGGTCGCGAGCTCAACGTGAGCCGAGAGCGGATCCGGCAGATCGAAGCGCGTGCCCTGAAAAAGCTGCGGCATCCTACTCGAAGCGGCATCCTGAAGCCGTTTTACGAGTGATTGTGGCGGCGCTGCCGGTTCATGGCCCAACGGACCACGCGACCGCGATCGGCGGCGAGCGCCGATACCAGGGTGATGGCCCGAGCTCGCGGCGATGATCACGAGCTCGGGAGAGGGTTTGTGTGGCTGGCGCGCAGCGCCGGTGTCTTGCTGTGGGGAGTTACCACCTACGTCATCGTGGCGCTTGCGTCATATCAGGCGGCGGATCCCACCTGGACGCGCGCGGTAGCCGGACCAACCCGCAACCTGGCGGGCAGGCTCGGCGCCCAAATCGCCGAGCTGTTATACACTGTCGGGGGCCTGGTTGCCTGGCTCTTGCCCGCGATCATCTTGGTGCTCGGGGTCAGGCTGTCGCGACGCCGGGCGCTGGAGTTTTTGTGGTGGCGCGTCGCGAGTTGGGTGCTACTCAGCCTTGCGGCGTGCGGCCTGCTAGGGCTCGGCGACTCCTCGGGTCTGTGGGACCTGAGCCCGGTTACGGGGGGTGGACTCGTGGGACGATTCCTGGCGTGGCGGACAGGCGAAACTCTCGGCACCTGGGGTGCTTACATCGTGTGGACGTCCCTGTTGGCCTGCGCACTTCTGGGCGTCTGGCCTGCCCGCGCAGGCGCGCACGCGCTTGGCGAGGACAGGCTCGGCGGCATCGGCCGCGCGCTCATGCCGGCGTTGCAGCATGGCGGTCGAATTGCCTTTCGAGCCTGGTGGGCGCTCTTCCGCACGGGTGGCGCCGCAGCCGCACGTTGCCGTCGTGTCGGAACTTCCTGTTGGCGCGCCTTGCGCGCGCGGCGATCGGCAGGTCGGCAGAGCGCGGCCATGGCGGCAGACGACGCCGCCAGCCCACCGCTGGTGGGTCCGTTCGCCAGCGCGGCCCTGCCAGCGCGAAAGCCGACCGCGCGTACGGTGAAGCCCGCTGCCGACCCCGTCGAGGAAGCCCCGGAGAGCGAATCATCGGCCTCGGTGTGGCCGGCATCCGACTGCCTCTCCGGCGGTGGATTGCCGCCTCTTGAGCTGCTCAGAGATCCGCCACCTCGCGACACCAATGAGTTGACCGAAGCCGACCTCGAGCCCATCTCCCGCCGACTCGAGGCGGCCCTCGCCCAGTTCACTGTGGAGGGTAAGGTCATTGGCGCCCGACCCGGACCAGTGATCACGCGCTTTGACCTGCAACCCGGTTCCGGCGTCCGCGTGTCCAAGGTGAAGAACCTCGAGGAGGATCTGGCTCGCGCGATGGCGACGCGCGGCGGCGTTCGTGTCCACCGCGTGTCCGGTCAGGAGACGATTGGCATCGAGGTTCCCAATCAGCGGCGCCAGGTCGTCGCACTCCGCGAGATCCTCGGTGCACCGATCTACCAGGCGGGGGCCTCCGTGTTGCGCATCGGCCTCGGGAAATCGGTGGGAGGCGAGCCCTACGTTACTGACCTTGCCCAGATGCCCCACTTGCTCATCGGCGGCGCGACGGGTTCGGGAAAGAGTGTGTGCCTGCATGCCGTCCTGGTGAGCTTGCTCATGAACGCCGGACCCGATCAGTTGCGCCTCATCCTCATCGATCCCAAACGCCTGGAGTTCAGCTACTACGCCAACCTCCCTCACCTCCGCGAACCCGTGGTAACTTCGGAAAAGAAAGCACCGCTCGCCTTGGAGTGGTGCGTGCGCGAAATGGAACGTCGTTACGCGATTCTTGCGCATGCCGGCGTGCAGCAAGCCAGGGACTTCAACCGCGCTCTTGCGGATGAAAGCGAACGCATGCGCATCAGCCGCCGGATTGGCGAGGCCTCCGGAGCCTCCGCAAATGAGGACGGAACCTGGCCGGTCCCGGACGCCATGCCATACATTGTCGTAGTGATCGATGAGCTCGCGGATCTGATGATGGTGGCCAGGGCAGATATCGAGACGTCGATCGCGCGGCTGGCACAGAAGGCACGAGCTTCGGGCATCCACCTTATCCTGGCAACGCAACGACCTTCCGTCGACGTTCTTACCGGCACGATCAAGGCGAATTTTCCGTGCCGGATCGCACTGCAGGTCGCGCAACGCGAGGACTCCCGGACCATTCTCGGTCGCGTAGGCGCCGAGCACCTCCTGGGACAAGGCGACATGTTGTACCTCCCGGCCGGCAGTCGCGATCTTGTCCGCGTTCACGGCGCCTTCTTGCGGCCCGAGGAAGTCGAAGCCGTGGTGCGTTTCTGGAAGGAATCCGGAGTAGCGGTCGCCGATGAAGTTTCTATCTTTGACGACGTCGGCGAGGATGGCGACGAGGAAGACGGCTTTTCTGGCGAGACCGACGACCTGCTACCGCAGGCCGTGGAGCTGATCGTGACCGCGAAAACCGCCTCGATTTCACTCTTGCAGCGGCGCCTGCGAGTAGGACATGCCCGGGCCGCCCGCCTGGTCGATACCATGGAGCTAATGGGCGTGGTAGGGCCCTTTCAGGGCTCAAAGACGCGTGAAGTCCTCTGGAAACCTAAAGATCTGCCTCGCTTGAGCGAAATACTATGACTCGGAAAGTGATCGCATTCCTGCTTTTGACCATGGGCAGCCATGCTCCTCTCGCGTCGTCCGCCGCTGGATGGCCGCCCGACATCGAGGCGGGGCAGGTGGTTGCCGAATTCGCCAGGCAGCTCAGAGCGTCCGGCCTCGTCCGTCGCTGCTTCGTTCAGTCGACCCTGAACTCATCTCTCGGCTCTACGACCGAAGAGCGCGGGACCGTGCTACTGTCGGTGCCAGGCCGAATGCGCTGGGATTACGCGAGCGGCAAGGTGCTCGTTGCTAGCGATGACAACCTCGTGTTCTACCTCCCCGAGGAGCGGCTCGCCTACGTGGGTTCATACGCCGAAGCCTCGGGAACGCAAATCGGGCTCTTGCTGCTCGCCGGCGCGACGGAGGTGGACAAGGCGATTGACGCCGCGTGGGCGCGAGCGTGGACACCACTAGCGGGACTGTGGCGACTTGAGCTCCGCGACAGGTCCGAGGCGTCCTCCCCTGAGCCTGCTCGCATTTCTGTCGATCTGACGCCGCTACCTGAGCTCGAGCTTCGCGCTGTACGGGTGGAAGATGCCTATGGAAATCGCACCGAAATCCTCCTCTCGAAGTGCCCGAGAGACGCCGACCAGTCCGAATCGACATTTGCGTTCTCCCTGCCCCAGGGAACCGAGGTGGTTGACTTCGCGGGGAACCCGGTTCCGAAAGCGCCGGAGAGCACGCGCGACAGTGGGGTCGAGGCGCCACGGCGCTCAGGCGAGGCGATCCAATAGTGCGATGAGCTCCTTCTTGGTGCGCACTCCAACAAGCTGCTCGACGACCTCACCCTTGGCAAAGAGCACGAGCGCGGGTACGCATCGGATTCCCAGGCGATGCGCCACGGCACTGTTCTCGTCGACGTCGATGACGGCAATCTTGACGCGCCCGGAGTACTCGGTGGCAAGCTCGTCGACGATGGGAGACAGCATGCGGCAAGGAGCACACCAGTCGGCGCAAAAGCTCACCAGAACCGGAAATCGCGAGCCGTAGACTTCGCTATCGAAGGTCGCCTCCGTCAGTTGCATCGTCGCGTTTCCCATCGCAGCACCTCGGATCACCACATCAGCGTTACCGGCCCTCTTCAATCCACACCGCAACAGCACCGTCGATCTCGGGCGGCCAAGAACGGGCTTGTGGCCGTCTTGCGCGACAGCCAGGCTTCGATCCCCGCACGCTTTCGCGAGATCCTCTGGCGCAAATGACGAAAGGATGCTAGTCTCCTACTCCCTTTCGTGACGCAATGTCAAGAGAATGCCCGCATTGCCGAGGCCGAGCTAGAATGACCAAAGCCCCGTCTCGCCGCTACCCTTCTCGGGTTATCGGCGCCATCTTGTTGCTGTGCGCCGGTCTGCTGTCGTGTGCTCGCGGCGCTGTCCACAGTGCAGGCGACGCGCGAGGCACCGCTGCACGTCAGGATCTCCGCCCCGTCGTGGCTCGCTGGCTCCGAGCCGACAAGGAGATTCGCGACTGGATTACGACCATTGACGTGCGCGCGGTGTTCCTGGCGGCCGAGCTTCGCGAGGCGTGGGCGGTTACTCAGGCGCGTGATCTCGGGCGCTCCCCGGAGCTGGCCGAGCGGAGCCTGGCTGAAGCCAGAGCTGCCGGCGCCGCGGGGCTGGACTTCCTGGTCGCGGTGTACTGTGGAAAAAAGGAGTGGAACGATCTCGCCGGGAAGAGTTCCAATTGGGGCGCGTTCCTGGAGCTGGAGCCGGAGGGGAAGCGCCTCACCGTCGCTACAGTTCGCGAGGAGCCAGTCGCAGATGCCTTTGCCCAGCGCTATTTGCCCGACGTCATTTCACCGTGGCGAAAACTCTACCGCTTTCACTTTGCAAGCCCCCACCGAGCTATTGGCGAGTTGCTCGATTCGTCCACGCGCATGGACCTCGTCATCAGTGGCCCGCTTGGCCAGGCCCGCATGGTGTGGCGCTTCGCTGATGCGGGAGAATCAATTGCGGCCGTCGAAGCGACGAGATAGATCTATTTTCCCCGGACGATACTGTTGGTGACGAACGAAAGCCGCAATCGGATCTTGGTGGTGGACGATGTGGCCATGATCAAGGATATGGTGGAAAAGGTGCTGACCGAGCAGGGGTTTGTGGTCTCCTCGGCCGGGGACGGCGCCGAAGCGCTCAAGGCAATCCGTCGGGATCGTCCTGATCTGCTGATCCTGGATTGGGAGCTTCCGAAACTATCCGGGCGCGATTTGTGCAAAATCCTGAAAGGGCAAGCCAGTACGAAATACATTCCGGTGATCATGCTTACCGCGCGCACCGCCACTCGCGATGTCGTTGAGGGCTTGAACACCGGAGCTGACGACTATATGACCAAACCCTTCAACGAACTGGAACTGTTGGCGCGAGTGCGCGCGCTATTCCGTCTGAAGGAGCTCGAGTACGAGCTTGAGGCGAAGAACCGCCTGCTGGAGCAACAGAACCAGGAATTGGAGCAACTGGCCACGCGCGATGGCTTGACTCGGCTCTTCAATCACCGCCACTTCCAGGAGCGGCTTGCCTTTGAGTACTCTCGCGTTGCGCGGTATGGCAGCCCGATGTCGCTGATTCTTATGGACATAGACCACTTCAAGCGCTTCAACGACACCTACGGGCACATGGTTGGAGATCTCGTGCTCAAGCAGAGCGCCGACCTGGTGGTGTCGTGCGTTCGCGAGTGCGACATCCCGGCTCGCTACGGCGGCGAGGAGTTCGTCGTGATCCTGCCACAATGCGGGATCGAGGACGCCGCTACAGTGGCGGAACGCATACGGTCGCGCTTCGAGCGAAATAGCTTTGATGGCGGCGAAAGTGGAATGCTCACCGTAACCGTGAGCCTTGGATTCTCGGTGGCCTCCAAGGGGTCGCCGGACTCTCCGGCCGAGCTCATCCGGCTCGCGGATGAGGCTCTTTATTGCGCCAAACGCTCAGGCCGAAATCAGGTGGTCAGAGCGGTGCAACAGGTGTCTTCGGCGTGATTCCGACCCCATGGCTGGGGCAACCGGCTTGCGCCTGACCAACATGAAGAGGAGTGCATAGCACATGAACACACGACCCAAACGAGCAAAAGGCCTTGGACGAAAGCGGCGGAAGTTCTGCCGATTCTGCGCCGACGCATCCGAGGAGGTGGTCTACACAGAAGTTCGCGTTCTGAGGAACTTCCTCACGGAGCGGGGAAAGATCATTGCCCGAAGAATCTCAGGAAACTGCGCCAAACACCAGCGCCAGCTCACCCGCGCCATCAAGCGATCGCGCTGTATCGCCATCTTGCCATTCGTGGCAGAGTAACCTCGGGTTCGCAATAAGACACCATCGTGGACGCGTGATGCGCATTGTCGTCCACACGCTCGCGCGTAGCGGCGCGATGAGTCGCGCCGCTACGCCGTCACCATGGCGTTGACGCGCGACTTGTCGCGCGCTCCCGGCAGGCCGCTACATGTCGCGAATTTGCAGCTCCGCCTCCGGAAAGTTCTGCTGGACGTATTTCTTTAGTTTTTTCTGGATGGACTTCTCGCGCAGCCGAACAGCTTCCCGCGTCAGGTGCAGCTCGCTGCCGAGCGCCTGAAGTGTCGCGGGAGGATCGCCGAGGAGCCGCGCGTCGAGGATGCGGATATCCCGCGGATCGAGAGCTTTCTTGAACCCATCCAGTACGTAGCGAAATTTGATCCGAAAGTCATCGTCGATGACGTCTTCCTCGAAATCGTCATTGTCCGACGATAGCTGGTCGCCGATCGATTGATCCGAGTCCGCCGATATCGGCGCGTCCAGAGATACCTCGCGAAGACTCAGGATGTACTGGGCCTCGATAACATCCTCCTCCTTTTCGTTCAGGTGATCTGCAAGCAGAGCCGTGGTCGCGGATTCGCCGAGCAATTGGAGCTTTTGGCGGGCGCGCAGCAACTTCGGGAGCAATCGCCGGTGAGTCTGCGTAGTGACGGTCTTGACGAGGTGCCAGTTATCAACAACATATTTGATCAACATGGCTCTAATCCAGTAGCCCGCATATGTGGCCAGGCGAGCACCTTTCTCCGTGTCGAACTTTGTAACGGCATGCATAAGTCCGATATTGCCCTCCTGGATGAGATCCATAATGGACAACCCAGTCCAACGATATTTATTGGCGATCTTTACGACAAGCCCGAGATGCGAAAGCACCAGTTTGAGAGCTGCTAATCGATCGCCCTGCTCATGGAAATTTCTGAACAGCTCCTCCTCTTCCTTGCGAGTCAAGAAAGGGTGTCGGCGGATCTTGGCGAGGTAATGCTGGTACGGATCATACAGAATAAGACCCGACACCGGCATCGTCAACGTGTCCAGCGCTTGCCGAAGATCGCCATTCTCCGCTTCCTCCTCCTCTGGTTCGGCCCCATCGCCACCGTCCGGTAGCTCCTCGGACAGGCCGTCGTCGTAGGTGTCAGTATCCTCTGATTCGTCCTGCTCATCCTCGAGCTGGTAAGGATCGTCGTCATGCATCGTCACTACGAGCTCCGCTCGATCTCGTGTGGTCCAAGCGGTGAAAGTCCCATCGGCTCATTGAGCCGAGAGCCCGCGGCAATATGTCTTCCACGCTGGTCGCGTCGGTGGGAAATATGGCAGTGCCTACATCAATCCAAAACGATGAAGGAGCCGGGTTGTTCCCGCTCTTCTCGATGGCCGCCCGCAGTCGGCGCAGGTACGCCTGGGCGCCGCGGGCGTTCGTTCTCGGCAAGAGTAGGCTGAAGCGGTTGGCGGTCGGGTCGATCGCGGCGTCGGACGCACGCTTGGTCGCCGCGATTGCGCAACCAACCACATCCGCCGCGCTCATGAGCTGGTGCCCATGGGGTGCCGCATCCACCTCCGGGCGCGGTTGGCCAACGTGCACAAGCACTACTGCGAAGGGGTACGCGGTTTCGGCCGTGCATGCAGCAGCGCGCTGCACGTGGAGATTCATGGGCCCTTCCCTGGCGACGGCGCGTTGCGCGGGCGTCAGGGAGGGAGACGAGGTGAGCAGGCTCCTGCCAAACGGGGGCTCCTGGCGCCGCTCGTGCCGGGCGGCGTAAAGAAGCGAGGCGAAGTCCGTGCCGTCCTCGGGGCAAAGGGCGAAGGCGAGCTGCATGTTGATGCTGTCGCGCTCTGGCACTTGGTCGAGCGCAGCGTCGACGAGGCGGCGTAGCTTGTCGCAGAAGCGCTCCACGGCGGTCGCGTCCGCACCCGGGATGACAATTGCCAGGTCACCGTCCCCGGTTCTTCCAACCTTGTCGGTGCTGCGGCACGCGCTTCGGATCACGTCGCCGGCGAGCCTGAAACAGGACGCTCGCTCCCCCTGCCGCTGCTCGGCCTGGTGGTGAGGCTGCAGGGTCCCAACGACGATCGCACAGCCCTCCCCGTAGCGCTTCGCCCAGGCGATTTCGCTTTCGAGCACCGTGCGGAATGCGGGAGCACTCGGCAGGCCTGTGGCCGGATCAAGCATCCACTCGAGCCGGCTCCCGTGAGCTCGGTCACGGTGTGCTTTTGCGGCACGAATGCGGTGCAGAAGCACAGCACCGGTCACCGGTTTGGCAATGTAATCGAATGCCCCCAGTCGCTCGCCCCTGAGCTTGTCGGAGGTGCCCTCGCGGCACGATAGAAAAATGACTGCGGGCGCGCTCACCTGGTCACGGAGCCGCCGCATGACGGTGAATCCGTCGACGGCTGGCATGAGCACATCGAGCAGCATCACGTCGAAGTCAGTCTGCTCGCATAGCTCCAGTGCTGTCACCCCGTCGGCGGCCTCCGTGATGTCGATCTCGCTACAGCTCAGCGACAGACCGACGAGCAGTCGATACTCCGCGGAGTCATCGACGACGAGAACCTTGATCGGCTCGGGAGCTTCCACCACGTCTCGACAGGCAAAACATTACGCGCGTACTACCTGCTGTGACATTGTACACCGAACACTGCAGGGCTTCATCGCCTGCCTGCCCTTGGTGGGCCGCGCGTGGAGCTACGGCGTACTCGCGACGATCTCCGCGGGCGTGAACGCGACGGCGGAGCCGCGCGGCGACAAGGCGGACGTCACTGCGTCTGCCTTGGTCGAGCGACCTTGACTTCGCCGTCGCCGACGCTTAGTGTGGAGCGCACGCGCTACAGCTCGCAGGAGCCCGCGTGCCATGAGCCGGCGACGTGAAGATCCCGCCCGCATCGCGCGGCGTACATCCATGACCACCCCGGTTGTCCCGCTCCGGCGGCCAGCCGCGCCAGAGCAAGCCATGACTGCTTCACTCGGCGACGTTAATCGCCTGTTGGGTCAATTCGACAACGCTGAACGCAATCCTGCGGCGACGCTCTCCTTTCGGTCACTGGATCGCTTTCGCGAGCTGCTACGAGTGGCCGGAAGCCCGGAACGCGACACCCCTGCGCTCATTGTGGCCGGTACCAACGGGAAGGGGAGCATTGTGCACATGACTTCCGCGCTGCTGACCGGTCACGGTCTGCGCGTCGGTCGCTACATCTCGCCTCACATCATTGATGTACTGGAACGGATTTGCGTCGACGACTGGCCGATTCCGGCGGGCGCGCTGCACCGGCTACTTGGTGAGCTGATTTCCAGACTTGGTGAGGCGTTGCTGCTACCCTCGGGGCAAGTTCCAAGCTACTATGAGATGATGACGGCGGCTGCGTTCGCCTACTTTCAAGAGTGCCGAGTCGATGTGGCGGTGCTCGAGGTCGGAATGGGCGGCCGCTACGACGCGACGAACGCCGCCAAGCGGATGGCGGTCGGCTTTGGCGCCATGGCACTGGATCATGTTCCGGTCCTCGGCAGTGACCTGCGCGCGATCACCGCCGAGAAAGCCGCGATCATGCGCCCGTCGGTGCCCGCCTTTGCAGTGCGGCAGGAGCCGGAAGCCTTGTCGGTATTGCGCGACGAGGCCAGGCAGCTAGCGTGTCCGTTCCATGTCGTTGGCGAGGACATCGCGGTGACGCCGGAACAGACATCCGGTTTTCCGCCTCGCCACCGCGCGCTCTTTGGACTGCCCGCGCCACCACGTGTTTGGCGCGGCAGGCTCTGCGCTCCCTTCGCCGGCCGTTTTCAGGTCGAGAATCTGGCGGTGTCTTTGGGCCTTGCGCAAACCGTCTTGGCCGCGCGCGGCGCTGCTCTCGATGATGCCGGCGTCGTGCAACCGATACTGGACGGCGTCCGCGCCGCTGGCCGACGGCAGGTAGCGAGCTGGCGGGGCCGTACCGTGATTCTCGACGGTGCGCACAATCCTGCGGCGCTGGCTGAGCTCGTGCGGGACTGCGATCAGGCGAATGTCCGGCTCGGGCTGTTGGTGGCCATGATGGCTGACAAGGATTTCCGCACCTGTATGAGCCTGCTGTGCTCGTTCCAGGCCGCAGTGGTCGAGGCCTTCTGCGCGGTCGCCGTGGCTTCTCCACGATGCGCTCCGCCCGCGGACTTGCTGAGCGCCCTGAGGATGGGGGCCGCGACCGGGCCTCGCGCCGCGAGCGGCGACCCGGCGGCATTTATTGCCGCCACCCCCGCGGACGGTCTGCAACGCCTTCATGAGCTCATATCCAGGGCGGCGAACATCGTCGTCACAGGCTCCTACTACCTCATTGGAGAAATCTTGCGACATGGACGCGACGACGGACTCTTATGACTGCATCGTTGTCGGCGGCGGGTTCGCGGGGCTGGGGACCGCGTGGAACCTGTTGCGCCGGGGGCTGCGCGTACTCGTGTTGGAGGCGGCGGCAGACCTCGGTGGCCTGGTCGCCAGCTACGCGTTCCCAACGTTCCGCATCGAAAAGTTCTACCATCATTTCTTCCCGAGCGACCGGGAACTGCTCACGGCAATCCGCGACCTCGGCATCTCCGACCGCGTCGTGACCGTTCCGGGCAGCGTCGGTTACCTGGTCGGCGGCGCCGTTTATCCGCTGAATACGCCGTTTGAGATCCTGCGATTCCCGGGATTGAGCTTTGCCGGCAAGGTGCGTTTGGCACGGCTGGTACGCGCTGCCCGCACGCTCGACGCCGCTGAGCTGGAGCGCCTGGACAACGTCTCGGCTATCGATTGGATTCGCTCTATTGGTGGCGAGGAGGTCTATATGCGCTTCTTCGCGCCGCTACTGAAAGGCAAATTCGGAGAGGCAGCGCCCGACATCAGCGCCGCCTGGCTTGTCGCCCGCGTGCGACTCCGCAGCGGTCGCTCCCTCCGCAAGGGGGAGATGCTGTGCTACTTCCGCGGGGGCTTCCAGGATCTCGTCGATGCGCTCGCGCGCGACGTGGTCGCGCGGGGTGACGTGCGCATGGGAGAGCCGGCGGCCGCCATCGTCGTCGAGCATGGGATGGCCGCCGGTGTCCTCACGAAAACCGGCCACTACCGGAGTCGCGCCGTCGT
The DNA here is from genome assembly GCA_016188575.1 of Candidatus Schekmanbacteria bacterium. Taxonomy (GTDB): domain Bacteria; phylum CSSED10-310; class JACPHN01; order JACPHN01; family JACPHN01; genus JACPHN01. Next base: position 39,327 of record JACPHN010000023.1, on the reverse strand, counting down.
TGCCGCGCTAACTCCGCCACTTCTCGCAAGACTCGTCGCAATGCCTGAGGAGTGGGTGCGGACCACCGGGCGCATCGAGTTCCAGGCCTGCACGTGTGCCGTTGTTGGCGTACGGCGATCAGTCTTGCCTATATACTGGTTGAACATAGACTGCGAGGATCTTCCGTTTGATGTAATGCTAGAGCATAACAACCTTATGAACTCTCCGGATTATGATTGTCGACTTCTCTATCTGGCATCCTATCACTCCCGCCCGACTGATCCATTGTTTTGTTTGCCGGAAGAAGATCTCGTAGAGAAGTACTTGCATGGCCTCGAGCGGCAGTTCCACTGGCAGCGTTCCGACCTCTTGTGGTGGCGCGTTGCCCGAGCTGCACAAGCGGGTCCCATCTACCGAAAGGGCTACCTTTCGGCGATGCCTACGCACGAAACGCCGATCCACAGATTGTGGCATGCGTCCATGGTGCACAGCTTCCCCGAACGTTCGGTTGCCGATTCCTTCAGGCAAGCCGACGTGGTCGCCCGGCTGGTCGCCAGCGAGCTGCGGGGTCAATAGCGGCCTCGCTTCCCAGGCGGGAAAAGTAAGCCAGCAGTGGCGCGACGAGCTCTGCTGGAGCTACTGCTTCAGGCGCGCCTCGAGCTCGTGCATCTGCGCTTCCACGGAGCTTTCGCTACTCGGCTCGGGCAGGCGGCTGCGGAATGTTCGCAAGACCTCGAGGGCCTCGGCGAACCGGTCCTGGGACTGCAGCAGGTTCGCTAGCTCGCGATACGCGGCTGGCCCGACGGCGCCACCGGAGCTGAGCACGCGCCGGTACTGAGCTTCCGCTGCGCCGACGTCGCCCTTCATCGCATAGATGCGGCCGAGTTGTGTGGCGATTTCCAGATCTGCCGGGAAATCGCGGGTCGCCATTTCGAGAAGCTCGCGAGCGCGCTCGAGATCGCCCAACTTGGCGTAAACGTGGGCCAGGTTGAAGACGACATCTGGACTATTTGGCGCGATTCGTCGCGCCTCCTCGAAAGCGTGCTTGGCGTTCAGTAGCTCGTTCTTGCGATAGTAGATCGAGGCGATGCGCATGTGTGCATCCAGGAGCTCCGCCTTGAGCCTAATCGCGGCTTCATAGTACTTTAGCGCGGCCGCGTCATTCTTTTGGCGCTCCTCGGAAAAGCCCAGCCCGACCAGTACCTCGGCCGAGCCAGGATACCTTGCCAACAGGTGTAGCAGGCGCTCGTGTCCTGCGGCGGCCTTGCCGTCGCCGAGATCACAGTAGGCCAGACCTACCTCGGGAATCGGATTGTCTGGCGCGAGAAGCGCGGCCTTACCGAACAACGCGCGCGCTTCGGCGGCCCCGCGACCCCTCAGGAGCGCCGTGTTTGCGGCCTCGACGAGCGTGCTCGCCTCGCGGCTCAGCGGCCGGATTCCCGGGTCCGCAGTGGTTTTGTCGCCGCGAGCCCAGGGCAAGAGCCCGGCGCGTTGCGCATAGGTGAAGCCCAAGTAGGTGGGCACCGCGACCAGTGTGACCAGCGCGGCCACCGCCAAGGGTGCGAAAACCATGCGCGGACGTCGCACCGGAGGAGCCCCGGAGGCGGCCCAAGGCGGACTGGGTTGCGCGCCTTCCTGAGGGCGGTGTGTCTCCGTGGCCGAGTCGTTGGCGGGGAGCTCGGGGAGGTCCGGAGGAGCGAGCGGCAGCGGATTGGTACTCGTCGCTTCACCCAACGCCCGCCGTGCGGCGGCACCCGACCGCGTCATGCCGCCAATCGGAGTCGCAAGCAGCCCCGTGGTCACCAGGTCATTGCATAGTGCTTCGGCGCTCGGGTAACGATCTTTGCGATCCTTGGCAAGCATGCGCCGGATGACAGTGTCCACGGCCGCTGGTAGATCCGGGCGGAAGTCGTGGATCGCCGGCGGCGGATCCGACAGGATCTTGAGGATCACGGCAGTGACGTTGTCTGACTTGAAAAGTCGTTGCTGCGTGAGCATCTCGAAAAAGACGGTGCCGAGACTGAAGATGTCGCTGCGCCCATCGAGATCGCCTCCCTGGATCTGCTCCGGCGACATGTAGAGCGGAGTCCCCATGGCTCGCCCCGGTCGGGTGAGCGTTTGCAGCTCGCTATGCGCCAGACGTGCCAGGCCGAAATCAGTGATCTTGGCCTGGCAATGGTCCACGATCATGATGTTGCCAGGCTTGATGTCGCGGTGAATGATGCCGCTCTTGTGCGCGTACTGGAGGCCGGATGCCACCTGGGCCAGGATATCGGTGGCGACGTCGACCGGCAGCGGCCCCTGGTTGCGCAGGAACTTCGAGAGCGTCTCGCCGGCGATAAACTCCATGACCATGAAGGCGCGGCTGCCCGACTCGAACGCGTCATAGACGACGACGATGTTGGGGTGCAGCAAGCGGCTGACCGCTCTGGCCTCTCTGCGAAACCGCTCGAGGTTCTCCTCTTTCGCCTCGTTGGTGAGGTCGTCCTGGATTTTCAGCGTCTTGACCGCGACGCTGCGGTCCAGGTAGGCGTCGTGCGCCTTGTACACGACACCCATGGCTCCAGTTCCGACCTTGCCCTCGAAGCGGTAGCGCTTCAGGAGCTCGACGGGAAAGTCGGCGAGGGAATCGCCATTGAGCTCACCGCCCAGCGACGGCGCGGACCCTGCCGTTTGTCCCGCTTGCTTGTTCACGCTGGTGGCCATGCCGGGCGGAGCTCAGTCCGGTCCACGCTCTTGCACCCAAGGGGCCGAGTGTGGACCTAGTATTTCGGCAGGCTCGGATCGACCTCATCCGTCCAGCGGAGGATTCCGCCCGCCATGTTTTGTGCCTTGGTGAAACCCATGTCCCGCAGGGTCGCGACGGCGCGCCGGCTGCGGACGCCGGAGCGACAGTGGACGACGATCTTGTCTGCGGTATCGAGCTCACTGATACGCCGCTCCAGAGCGTCGAGCGGGATCAGTCGCGCACCTTCGATTCTGCAGATATTCCATTCGGCGACATTGCGAACATCCAGAAGCACGAAGGGCTCGCCTCGGTTCATCATTGCCTTGACTTCCCGCGGGGTAAGCTCGTCTCCGGTCGCCTTGTCCGCCGCCGGCTCTGCACGGGGAATGCCGCAGAGCTCATCATAGTCGACAAGCTTGGTAATGGTGCGGTGGGGGCCGCAGATCGGACACTCGGGGTTCTTGCGGAGCTTGAGCTCGCGGAATTTCAAGGCTAGTGCATCGAACAGCAGCAAGCGGCCGATCATGGAGTCGCCCGCGCCAATCGCCAGCTTGATTGCCTCAAGTGCCTGCAGCGAACCGATGATGCCGGGCAGAACGCCGAGCACACCTCCCTCAGCGCAGCTCGGAACGAGTCCCGGCGGCGGCGGCGTCGGAAACAGGCAGCGGTAGCATGGTCCCGCGTTCGCAGAGAACACGCTGAGCTGACCTTCGAAGCGAAAGATGCTGCCGTAGACGTTTGGCTTGCCCGTAAGCACACACGCGTCATTGACGAGGTAGCGCGTGGGGAAGTTGTCCGTGCCGTCGACGACCATGTCGTAGCCCGCCACGAGGTCCAGGGCATTCTCTGAGGTGAGACGATCCGGATGGGGCGCGATTTCAATGTGCGGGTTGAGGTGTCGGAGTCGCTCTGCAGCCGCCTCGAGCTTGGGGCGTCCGACGTCTCGGGTGGAGTACAGGAGCTGTCGCTGCAGGTTGGTGACGTCGACGACGTCGAATTCCACAAGGCCAATGCGGCCGATCCCGGCTGCGGCGAGGTACATCGTCAGCGGAGCGCCCAGGCCGCCCGCGCCGACGCATAGCACTTTTGCCGCTTTCAGCCGCTTCTGTCCGTCCATGCCGACCTCGGGCATAATGAGGTGGCGGCTGTAGCGGTGAATTTCATCCTGGTCAAGAACGACAGAGTCAACCACCGCAGCGGACGCAGGCGTTCCATTGCCTTTCGGCACCACGCCGACACCACCGGCCGCCGCGCCCCCGGCGATTGACGGCACGATGGACAGGGTATCACCTTCCTTGATCGACGTTCGCTCGCGATCCAGATAGCGGATGTCGTCATCGTTGACGTAGACATTTACAAAGCTGCGGATCTTGTCCTGGTCGTCGAACAGATGCTTTTTCAACGCGTCGTGCTCGCGGATAAGGACGCTGAGCGCTTCAGCGACGGTGGCGGCATCGTTGACTTCGACCTCGGCCTGCTCCCCAGTAAAGCGGCGAAGCGGCGTAGGGATAAGAACTTTTACTGGCACGAAAAATCTCCTCGATAATTGAGGTTCAGGTGGCGTCGGTCAATCCCAAAAAGATTCACTCAGGTATTTGTCCCCATCGTCCGGAAATACGGTTACAATAACGGCCTTGTCTACACCTTTCGTTGCCAACCCCCGAGCAACTTCCGCGGCACCGGCAAAGGCGGCGCCGGAAGAGATACCGAGGAGGATCCCCGCCTTGCGGGCGAGTTTCTTGACGGCATCATAGGCCGCCTCCGTCGATATTGGAATGGTCCGATCGGGGAAAGATGCATCAAAGATGTCTGGCACGATCGCGCTTTCCATGTGCTTCAAGCCTTCGAGGCCGTGAAACGGGGAATCAGGTTCAAGCGCAACAATCTCGATATCGGGATTCTTTTCCCGGAGAAAGCGGCCGCTTCCCATGATGGTACCCGTCGTCCCCATACCCGCCACGAGATGGGTCACACGCCCCCCAGTCTGCTCCCAGATCTCCGGCCCTGTCGACTCGTAATGCGCGCGCCAATTGGCGGCGTTGCGATACTGGTCCGGGTAGAAGTACTTTTCCGGGGCCGCGGCGAAGCGCCTTCGAGCTTCGCGAATCGCGCCGTCGCTTCCTTCGAGGGGAGAAGTGTACACGATTTCAGCGCCCAGTGCCCTCAAGATCTTCTTGCGCTCGTCGGAGGCGTTCTGGGGGAGGCACAGCTCGACGCGATATCCTTTGGCCGCGCCAATCATCGCGTAGGCGATTCCCGTATTGCCGCTGGTCGCATCCAGGATGATCTTGCCCGGGCTCAGCAGGCCCCGTGCCTCGCCATCGGCGATCATGGCCGCCGCTGCCCGATCCTTCACTGAACCGCCGGGATTAAACCATTCTGCCTTTGCGTACACCTCAATGCCAGCGGGGAGGTCCCCGATGATCCGCGTGATATTTACCATCGGTGTGTGTCCGATGAGGTCCAGAATGCTGGACGGCGCTGGCGATCTCGGTCTCAGCTCCTCAGCACCCTCGTCGGGGACGATTGGATCATGTCCGTACATCGATTCGCTGTGCTACCCCTCATACCGAAAACGACGTTCCACAACCACACGTGCTCATGGCGTTGGGATTGACAAACTTGAATCCACCGCCGATGAGGTCCGTGCTGTAGTCGATGCTCAATCCCGTCAGATAGAGCAAGCTCTTGACATCCGACACGACTGTGATACCGAGCACCTCAAACGCCTGGTCCTTCTTGCCCATGTCATCCGTCTTGAGCTCCATCTGATAGGACATGCCCGCGCAGCCGCCGCCGCGTACCCCGATGCGCAGGTAGGCATTGGCCGGCTGGGCGCTCATCAGCTCCCTGATTTTGGCCACTGCCCTGTCCGTAAAGCCGATAGGTGCCTCGGGAGCCTGCGTCGCGAGGTCTGCGTCCGATGCTTGTGTCGTCATTATGCCAGCTCCTTGGTTTCGAGCCGCTCGTGGCCCCTTCTTACGCTGCGCATGGCCGCCCAGCTCGGCGAGTTTCTGCGCAGCTTCGTCACGGCGGCGACAACCTTCTCGATCGCGAAATCGACCTGTTCCACCGACGTCCATCTTCCCAATCCAAACCGCAGCGAGGCAATTGCCGCATCGTTGTCGAGCCCCATCGCCTTGAGCACGTGGCTTGGCGAGGAGGTGGTCGACGAGCACGCCGAACCTGAAGACAGTGCGATTTCCGGTAGCGATATGAGTAGCGATTCTCCCTCGACGCCGCCGAAGGACAGGTTGGAATTATTCGGCAACCGGTGCGCCTGATGACCGTTGACGGTGACGCCCGCGAGGCCCGACAGGATGCCGTTCTCCAGACGGTCGCGCAGGCGCGAAAGGCGCGCGGGTTCTTGTTGGAGCTCTTCGCCCGCGATCCGGCAGGCGGCTCCGAAGCCTACCACCCCGGGCACATTGATCGTGCCGGCACGCACTCCTCGCTCCTGGTCGCCGCCGTCCTGCAGCGGCAGGAGGTCGATTCGCGGCCGGCGCCTGCGCACATACAGCGCTCCGACGCCTTTAGGGCCGTACACCTTGTGCGCTGACAACGATAGCAAGTCGACTCCCAAGCCGTCAACGTCGACCGGAAACCTCCCCGCCGCCTGCGTGGCGTCGGTGTGTAGAAGGCAGCCATGTTGGCGAGTGATCGCGCCGATTTCCGCGAGAGGCTGAAGTACCCCGATCTCATTGTTGGCAAGCATGATCGTGACCAGAACCGTATCACCACGCAACGCCTCACCCACTTGCTCCGCCACCAGTCTCCCCGTGCCGTCCACCGGCAACACGGTGAGATCGGCAACTCCGTGCCTCTCAAGCCTGCGGCAGACCTCCAGCACCGATTTGTGCTCGGTCGCACACGTGACGACGTGTGGTCGCCGCTTCCGTGCGCCCCCGGCGACGGCGCCCTTGATGGCCAAGTTGTTGCTCTCCGTCGCTCCCGAGGTGAACACGATCTCCGCGGCAGCAGCACCGATGAGCTGCGCAACTTCATCGCGCGCCTGTTCCACGGCTTCGGCGGCCTCCCACCCGAACACGTGGCTTCGGCTTGCGGCGTTCCCGAACCGCTCCGTGAAATACGGCATCATCGCCTCGACGACCCGCGGGTCGACCGGCGTTGTGGCGTGGTAGTCCATGTAGACGGGTCGCGTCACTGCCCTATTGCCCAAGAAAACCGGAATCAGGACCGTTTCAGTCCTGATTTCATCACACTAACCGCGCGCTCATGCGCCTGCCGACGAACTGGGGCGGTAGGATTCGAACCTACGTATACGGGGACCAAAACCCCGTGCCTTACCACTTGGCCACGCCCCACCGGTTGTGCCATTGCGGCTAATTGTAATACCCCGCGATGCCATGCGTCAATCAGGGCCCGCGGGTGCCGACCGATACGGCTGCGACTGGCCGCAGCTCCGCTCGGCGCCGCGAACGGGTCTGCTGTCAGACCGCCGCTGCGCGGTTACGCGTCATCGTGGAGCGCCGCGGCCGGCGCCCGTTTGCGCGCCTAGGGCAGAGGTAATGCCGACTCGGCACGCCGTGATCCAGCCCACGGCTGGTTGAGCTCCCCATCGGTGAGGTTGAGCGATGTTTCCGGCTCATTGGGGTCGTGGGCGCGGAAATTGAATGTACCCGCAATCTGGTCACTGCGATAGGTGGTGACCACGAGATAGCCCCAGTTCTGGCGGCTCGTGTGAGTCAGCGTGCAGGGCGGTGGCGAAGTCGGACCCCAGTCGGAACACGAGCTTGGAATCGAACCCCACGCGCCGAAGCTCGTGCTCGATCCCATTTCAAAGACCCCTTCACGATCGGGGAAGCTGTCAATGGTCATGAATAAGGCATCGCTTCCACTTCTGGCCTTGATGACCAGATCGCCGCCGGTTTCGGAGGCCTTTCCTGTGGCCGCAAAGACCCGCTCCGACGGGCCGTCAGGGTGCTCTTCAGGCACCTTGATCTTTGCCCGCACGTACGGATCATCGACGGGATCCGGACGGACGTCGCACCCCCCGCCCCAAACGGGCAGCAGGCAGAGCACCACCAAGAGCGCACGAGAATGCGCCCCCCGGGTAGATCCGCCACCTTGTTTCAGCGCGCGCCGAGAATTACCGTTCCGCATGAGATCACGTGCCGGCGCAGACGACCGCAGTTGCATGCCCCTCAGCATAGCGCGACGAGGCCGAAATGCAAGTCGCCTCGCTGCCCTGCTTTGCCTACAGCGCGTAGCCGATCGAGATTCCCGCCACGAGCTTGCGATCATCACCGTATATCGCTCTTGCGCCGTCAGCGACCTTGCTGTCGGCGATTACGGCGTACTGGATCACCGGCGTCACCGTGACCGACTGCGTGACCGTGGCCGAGAAGGCAGCGGTTGCCGTCACATCGTTCATGCGATTTTCCGCAACGCCAAAATACAAAGCGTTATACTTGTTCGTTCCGTATCCACCCGTGATCTCGAGATCAAGCGCATACCGCTGTCCGAAGGCAAGCGAGTGTCCAACAGACAACGAGGCATAGATGCCCTCGAGGCCACTGAAGCCGTAGTAAACCGCCACTGTCGGCGCCGCCGGGACGTCCGCGGACAAGCTTACGCAGGCTTCTCGGCCCTGAGCGCCCTGACCCGGGCCGGGAAAGGTATAGCTCAGAAGCGCCGCCTCGACCGTAATGGGTCCGAGCGCCCGCGCGTATGAAACTGTAACATCGAGCTCCGAAAAATCGTACTGAGCATCGTCGCGATTCGTCATGTTCATAGATGACCATGCGTTTATGGATAATCCGTTCTTTTCAACAGTCAAACTCGGCTGCAAAACGGCTTCGTCATTGATAACTTGTCCTCGCCATATATATGCAGAGAACATCGCCACGTCCACAGACGCTGATACGCCGTTCTCTTCCGCCGAGGCCTCCCTGGCGCTCGCAAGTGCGACCGACATTGCCAGCGCCAGCACGAGTGCTCGCGCCCCTGACTTCTGCGCGACTTTGCTCATCACCAAGACCTCCAGAGGGCGGCATTCGGAACCTGCAGATGAGAAGACCTGGGCGCCAATGCTCGTCAGGAACCGCTGGCCGGCCGAGCGTCGTTGCGCGCGAGGGGGAAACCGTTCGTCGCCGACACGGTAAAGCGCTCCGGTGCGGAGCCTTCGCGGTGAATGAAGAGGGCTTCGATGCCTGGCATGGCGCTCATGACCTGGCGCATTCGCTCTTCCCCGAGCACGATGGCGGCCGTGGCCAGACCATCGGCGGTCATACAGTCAGACGCGAGAATCGTGGCGCTGACCAGATCATGGGAAACGGGATAGCCCGTCCTGGGGTCGAGGATATGGGAGTAGCGCCTCCCCTGATACGCGAAAAAGTTGCGGTACGTGCCGCTCGTGGCCACGGCCCCAGCGCGGACGGTAGCGACGGTGGTTACGTCGGTGATTGCAGCCTCCGGAGCGGGAGTGTTGATGCCAATTCGCCACGGATCTCCCTGCGAGTTGCTCCCGGCAACGCGCACCTCTCCGCCTACCTCGACCATCAGATTGCGCGCGCCCGCCTCCCATAGCGCCGCGAAGATGCGATCGACCGCGTAGCCCGGAGCGATGGCGTTCAGGTTGATGGTGACCCGCGGGTTCTTCTTCGTAACGAACCCGTTCTCGACCAGCACGCTTTTCGCTCCTTTGGCGGCGAGAGCGGCGGCGATTTCGTCGTCCGTGGGCGGCGCGTCGCGGCTTCCCGGCCGGTCGAAGCCCCAAAGATGGATCAGCGGGGCGATCGTGACATCGAACGCACCATCGGTGACGGCGTGAATCTCCGCTGCCCTGACGAGCACTTCCTCCAGCGCTTGCGGCACCGGAAAAGGCGTCGCCTCGGCGTGATGATTGAGGCGCGCCAGCGCACTGTCCTGCCGGTATGTCGACATGTCGGCATCTACGGAAGCGAGGATGCTGTCGACGGCGGCCTGCATGTCCCGAAAGCGCGAGGCATCCGCTGCGCTTGCAGCCACGACTTCTAGCGAGTAGGTGGCGCCCATCGTAGGGCCGGCCATCGCTACCACCATCGTGGCGTTTTCTCCGGAGCCCCGACAACTGGCCAGGGCCGCGCCGGCAACGATCAATGCGGCTGCGATGCTGCGAGGCAGTCTGAGCACCATGGTGTGATCACAGCTTCGAGTAGCTCTTACCCAGCTCGCTACTATCCCGAGCTCCGCCCATTATACTCGACGCGCCGAGGCAAATCCACGAATGTCGCATGCGAGAGCGGGTGTCCCTTTTCGCAGGCCGTCTGTCATCAGCCGCTGATCCATGCTATCTTTGTCCTGCGCACCGCGCGCCGCATCGATCACGGCAGCGGGGAGCATCTCACATAGCGGAGCAAGCCATGACAGAAAGCGTCATCACCCCCCGATCCGTTGACTACTCCCGGTGGTATCTGGACGTCCTGCGTGAGGCGGAGCTGACGGAGGACTCGCCGGTGCGCGGCAGCATGATCATCAAACCGTATGGCTATGCCATCTGGGAAGCGGTGCAGCGCGAGCTGGACCGGCGCTTCAAGGCGACAGGGCACCAGAACGCGTATTTTCCTCTCTTCATTCCGATGAGCTTCCTGGAAAAGGAAGCGAAACACGTGGAGGGTTTCAGCCCGGAGCTGGCCATCGTCACCATTGGCGGCGGTAAGCAGCTCGAGGAGCCGCTTGCCGTCCGCCCGACTTCCGAGACCATCATCGGTCACGCCTTTTCCCGCTGGGTCAAGAGCTATCGGGACCTCCCGCTGCTCATCAATCAATGGGCCAACGTCGTGCGCTGGGAGCTGCGCACGCGGCCGTTCCTGCGCACCACGGAGTTTCTCTGGCAGGAAGGTCACACCGCGCACGCCACGCAGGACGATGCGCTTGACGAGACTCTGCGGATGCTCGATATTTACGCGGAGGTCGCCGAGGGAGTCGCGGCAATCCCCGTCATCAAGGGCCAGAAAAGCGAGAACGAGCGTTTCGCGGGCGCCGTCGCCACCTACGCAATCGAAGCGATGATGGGCAACGGCTGGGCACTACAAGCGGGAACGTCGCACTACCTCGGGGAGAACTTCTCACGGGTCTTCAACATTCAATATCTCGACGTACAAAACGAGCAGCACTACGTGCACACCACGTCGTGGGGGGTGAGCACGCGCTTCGTGGGCGCCGTCATCATGGCTCACGGGGACGATCGCGGGCTGCGGCTCCCGCCGGCGTTGGCGCCGATTCAGGTGGTCATCGTGCCGATCTGGCGCAAGAATGAGGAGCGGCAAGACGTTCTGGCGTATGCGCGCCGGGTTCGCGATGACCTTGCCGCGGCCGAGATTCGCGTGCACCTCGATGAACGAGATGGTCTCACTCCGGGGTTCAAATTCAACGACTGGGAGCTGCGCGGCGTTCCCCTGCGGCTGGAGGTGGGGCCGCGCGACGTGCGCGATAACTGCGTCGTGGTGGCGCGACGACACCTGCCGGGGAAGGAAGGGAAGACGTTCGGAATTCCGAGCGAGGGACTTGCGGCGCGCGTCCCCGGCTTGCTGCGCGAGGTGCACGATGGCCTGTACCAGCAGGCGCTGGCGTTCCGGCAAGCGAACACGCGCGAGGGTATCGACGACGTCGCAGCTTTCAAGAAGCACGCGGAGGAGGCCGGTGGTTTCATCAAGGTTCACTGGGCCGGTAGCAATGAAGATGAGCTACGCCTCAAAGAGGAAACGAAGCTCACGCTGCGGTGCTTTCCGGTGTCCGAACAAGGTGGACCGGCAGGCCGCTGTTTCCTGACCGGACAGCTCACCAACCGCGTCGCGGTGTTCAGTCGCGCGTTTTGACGCGCTCGCGTGGCGGTGAACGCTGTGGCTCCAAATGACTTCGGACAGGTGCTTGTCGTCGACGACGACGAGGAGATCCGCGAGCCGGTCCGGTTGATCTTGGAGGCGGAGGGCCTGACGGTAACGACGGTGCCGTCCGCCGAGTCGGCCGTGGCTATTCTTGGCGAGGTGCCATTTGCTCTCATGATCACTGACCTCTCGCTCTCCGGTATGGATGGTCTCACGCTGCTCCAGCGCGCGCAATCGCTTGCGCCGCGGATGTCGTCCATCATTCTCACCGGCCACGGCACCGTGCAGACGGCGGTCAAGGCGCTGAAGATGGGCGCGGCGGACTACCTTACCAAGCCCATTCGCCCCGATGAGCTGATGCTCCGGGTCAAGAAAGTCCTGCACCAGTGGGAGCTGGAGAACCAGGTCCAGGCGCTCCAGCAAGACGCCAACCGCCGGCAGCGGCGCATGTCCGACGTGTTGGTGGGGGAGAGCGCCGCCATGCGCGACATCGCGACGCAGATTGCCATGGTTGCCAAGAGCGACGTCACGGTGCTGATCACCGGGGAAAGCGGCACGGGCAAGGAAGTCGTGGCGCGGGCAATTCATCGCATGAGCAAGCGGCAAGAGGCGCCGTTCGTCATCGTCAATTGCGGGGCCCTGAGCGAGGAGCTCCTGCGCGATGAGCTATTCGGGCACGAACCGGGCGCCTTTACCGGTGCGACCAAGGCGAAGAAGGGTTTTTTCGACGAAGCGGATGGCGGGACGCTCTTTCTCGACGAGATCGGAGAAATGACGCCGCCGATCCAGGTGCAGCTCCTCCGCGTCTTGCAGTCGCAGCAGTTCACGCGCGTGGGTGGGACCAAGACCATCGAGGTGGACGTGCGGCTACTTTCGGCCACCAACAAGAACTTGGAACGCGAGGTGAAACGGGGCACTTTCCGAGAGGATCTCTACTACCGGATCAACGTCGTCCCGATCGTGACCCCACCGCTGCGAGAGCGCCGCGACGACATCCCGCTTCTCGTCAATCACTTCATGGCTCGCTTTCGCGCCGAGCTCGATGTAACCACGAAAGGTTTCACGCCGCGCGCCATGCGGCTGCTCATGGAGCATGAGTGGCCCGGCAACGTGCGCGAGCTCGCCAACAAGGTGAAGCGACTGATGGTGATGACGAATCAGGAGTGGATCGACACGGACGCTCTTGGTGCGGTGACGCCGGGCGCGGTATCGATTCAGCCATCGGCTGAAGAGCCCTACCAGGTGCAGAAGACGCGTTTCCTTGATCTCTTCGATCGGCGGTATCTGGAGGAATCGTTGCGGCGCTTCGGCGGCAACGTCAGCCGCGCCGCGCAGGCCGCGGGGATGGACCGCAAGAGCTTCTGGCGGAAGCTAAAGCGCTGCGAGCTCGACGCGGAGCTCTTCCGGCGGTGACGGCCGCCCTGGATCCGCGGCCTGTGCGGCTGAAAGCGCCTCACGAAGACGCCCCACCTCGGCGCGCCCCGCCCGCGGCTGAGCTCATGGAGCGCGCCAACGTCGGAAACGCGGCGGTGCCCCGGCGCAATTGCGCTCACTCTCCCCCCGCCGCTGTATCCGCGGGAGACGCAGTGCGGTTCACGGTGCTGCGCAAGCGGGCGGGGTCGATCGGCTTGGTCAGACACGCGCTGACTCCGAGCTCGGTGATGTCGCTGACGGCGTTCTTGGTGACTCGCCCGCTGACGATGATGGCTGGCAAGTCGGGTCGCGCCGAATGAAATCGGAGCCAGCGCAGCAGGGACTCTCCCGGCATTCCCGGCAGGTCGAGGTCGAGCAGCATGAGGTCCGGGCATCGCGTGGCAATCAGGCGCATCGCCCGCTCGGCAGTTCCGGACACGACGACTTCCAGATCGTCGGCTTCGAGCAAGGCGCGAATGGCCTCTCGGCAATCGAGGTCGTCCTCGACGACGAGCACGGTCCTGCGGCGGCCTGCGGCGGCGGTGGCGTGCGGCGAGCCGGCCAGCTCACTGTTCAGCGCGGCAGGCAGCGCGGAAGCGCTGCCGCCATCGTGTAGCGCTGCGGCGATGATCGGCGCTTCGAAGGGCTTGTGCAGGACCCTGCCGGCACCGGCGGCCAGCGATGCCACTTCACCGTCGTCGCCGATTCCGGTGCCCATGACCCAGATCTTTGACGCTGAGAAGCGCCGGCGCAGCTCGCGCACCAGACCCAGACCGGCAGGCTCTCCCGGCAACGCGAGATCGAGGAAGATCACGTCGGGGTGGGTGATCTCGGCGATTTCGCGAGTTTCCTCGGCGGTTGCACTTTCGCCGATCACCTTCCAACCTTGGCGCTTGAGAATGGCGCCGAGGTGGCTGCGAGAAAATCGCGAGGCGTCGGCGATGAGCGCGCGGCCCGCGCCAGTGCCGGTACCCATGGCTGCGGCGGTCGTTGCAGGAGCCGCGGTGCTTGCCTGTGCCTTGTCGGCTCCAGTGTTCAGCTCACGCTCGACGATGCCCGAGCCCCGCGGGCTGGCGGCAAACATTACGGCGCATAGCGGGCGCGTGACTCGCCGCGTATGCTCGCCGATCTGAATCTGGAGATCGGGGCCGAGCGAACGGAGGACGGTGAGATTGATATCTCCTGAGTGCGAGCTCGCGGCTTCCAGAAGATCCAGCTCGCGCCGCTGCCGGGAGGAGAGCTTGAAACCGGCGGCCACCTTGCAGCGCAGGTCGGCGAGAGTGGCCGCCTTTTCACTGTCGAGCCCAAGGCGCACCCGAGTCACGCCGGTGGTTCCGCAGTCGAGGCTGACGGTGCAAACGCCGCGCACCGCGTCCACGCATCCGCCGGACAGGAGGCCAGGTTCGCCGGCGATCGTCACCGAGCCGCCGGAACGGAGCCGCGCGGAAACGGCCTTGCCGTGGATCAGAATGTCCCCGCGCGCTTCGAGCTCGACGTCCGCCACCGAGCGCGCGATGATCGATTGACCCGCGCGCAGCCGGCACTCGCCTGTCCCCCGGACCTCGCCGCGGACCACGACGTTGCCGCGAGCCTCGATGAAGGCGTTGCCGACGTCCCCCTCGATAATGCAATCGCCGCCGACCTTGATGAAGACATCGTCTTCAACTGCGCCGACGATACGCAGACTCGCCTCCACGGAAAGGGTTGCCGGAGCGAACAGAGCGCCGGTGAGCACGAGCTCCTCGGAGACGCGCAGGGACGCACCGTGCACCAGCAGCACTCCGCGGCGATCCACGATCCAGCGCCCTTCCGCATCCCGATGCAGGCCCGCGCCGTCCGCAGCGGGGGCCTCCGCCGGCGCGTGGGGAATGGGTGTTCCCCGCACCGAGCAGCCTTCTCGGAAGCTTTGCGGAAGATCTGCGGCGACGACGTCGCCGGCGACGACCGGCCAGGGGTACGCCGGTCCGGCCAGGTCCGGGCTGCCGCTGTCGTTGAGGTACTGTTGCGCGAGCAGGAATGCGGGTCGGTCCGGCGACTGCGGGGTGCGTCCACGGGCGACGACGACGTCACGAACGAGTCGGCCGAAGAGTCGGGAGGATTCCAGGGAGCGGGCGATCTCGCCTTCATCGATGCCGAACGTCACGCCGTGCTGGTGGAGAGTGGCGACGATTTCGGCGGCGCTGACCCAGGCGGGTGCCGCCGGACTTGTTGACGGAGCCATCGCGAGGTCCGGTCGCGGCGGCACAGCGGTAACGACCCGCGCCTGGAGGTCCATGCGAACCTCGAGCTCGTTGGCCGAGATGCGGACTGTGGGATTGACCGACAGCACGCGATCGGTGACGTACAGGAAGCCATAGGCCGCCGCCCGATACGTCGTCTGAACGCCGTCGGTATCGCTTACCACACCCGCCCCAGCCTCCAGAGTCATGCCCTCTGGGGCGGTGGGCGCGACGTAGGCGCCGATGACGGTGACGCCACTGGACCCCGGCGCTCCGGGGCGCACGCGCGCGAGGATCTGGCCTGGGACGACGGCCTGTTCCTGGCCGCGCCCCAGGAGGCCGGAATCGAAGCACAGGGTAACTTCGCCCGCCCACCCCGGCGTCGCCGGCGTCCCGCGCGCGACCACGATGCGGTATGGAGCGGTTCCATGCTGGGCCGTGCGCGAGACCGCGAGCTGGATCGCCTGATGATCGATGCCGTGGCAGACGCCGAGCCTGGCGAGCTCGGCGTATACCTCATCCGGCGAAATCGGGTCGGAGCGCGGAGAGCCGGGATCGAGGCAATCAATGACCGCAGTCATTTGGTTGTCCGATATCGAGAGGTGCACGCGACTTGAAGGGCCACCGCTGGTGCGGCTCGCGGCGTCAGGCGCCGCGACGGTTCTTCGAGGCTCCGACCAAAAAGCCTCACTGCTGACTGGGGTCAGGTTTCTTGTCATGGTGATCCGTTTGGAGACTAGCTGAGCCGCTAGCTCGCCAATGGGTCTTGCAAGAGACATGCCGCGCTTCCCGCGTTCGCTCATGATCGCGTCCGAGCGTCCATGCGTCCGCAGCGGCATTGGTGCCGAGAAGATGCAGCGCCGCGAGGCCGCGAGGGGGTCGGGACGCCTCACCAGGTGGGGCACCAATGCCGCGGTCCGCGACCTTGGAGAAGGCCAGCCTTGCTTGTTCTCCGGGAGGCCTGTGGCACGAATGCCCCACCTGCGGGGACACGCGCCTGGATCGCCCTCGGCGACCCGTGGCGGCTGCTCGCGCGACGCGGTAAAATCGCGTGAGAATCACGAGATGTGCGAGCGCGGCAGGCCCAGGCCGGGCTCGTTCGGCGGTGCAGTTTTTGCATGTAATATGGATCGTGATCCGTTTCATACGAGGAGGACCCATGAGCATACGGCAGCCGCGCGCGGTACGGAAACCTGACATGCCGGTGGCGCGGATCTGGCTCGTGGCCGTGATGTGCGCCTGGGGCGCCACGGGTTCCGCGCCGGCAACGGCCGCCGCGGGCGATGGCGCGATGCTGCTCTTGCACCTCCAGCGCGGCGCCCAAGACCTGGAAGCAAGCGTCCTGAACGACCATGATCTCTGCGTCGTGCCTGGCACGCCGCGGTTGCAGGCGCATGGGTGGTTGCGCGTGCGCTCTTGTTCCGGACTGAACAGCGACCAGGTGCGCGGTCGGCTTGTCGCGGACCCGCGTGTGGCGGCCGCGGTCGTCGATGGGCAAACCCGCGGCGCGTCGCCCAACGACCCGTACTACTCTCGCCAGTGGAATCTCGCCGCGCTGTCGGTGCCCGCAGCGTGGGCGGCGGGAGTCACAGGCAATGGCGTCACCGTGGCCCTACTGGATACCGGCCTGAGCCCCGGCCCCGATCTGGCCGACGTCCGCGTGCTCTCGGGTTACGACTTCGTCAACAACGACGCCGATCCGGCGGATGATCATCAACACGGCACATTCGTTGCGTCCGTCATCGCGTCGGCGGTGGACAATGGCGTCAGCATCGCCGGCATCGCCCCTGACGTGATCTTGCTGCCGGTGAAGGTGCTCGATGGCAGCGCGGTGGGAACTACCTCGGCGCTCGTCGAAGGGCTGTACTTCGCAGCCGAGCAGGGGGCGGAGGTCGTCAACCTGAGCTTGGCGTATGCGCCCGAGTTCTATCCCGGGCCGGTGCTCGACGAGGCGCTCGCGGAGCTTTCCGCCCTGGGAATCACAGTGGTTGCTGCCGCGGGCAACCACGGGGCGGCAATGGTCGCATACCCAGCCTCGCACCCCGCGGTGCTTTCAGTGGGCGCAACGCAACGGGGGCTCAACGGCTCAGACGTC
This sequence comes from Candidatus Schekmanbacteria bacterium, assembly GCA_016188575.1. Taxonomy (GTDB): domain Bacteria; phylum CSSED10-310; class JACPHN01; order JACPHN01; family JACPHN01; genus JACPHN01. The sequence goes on along the minus strand of JACPHN010000023.1, from coordinate 22,064 downwards.
ATTCCCGCCGGCTACTCGAACCGCGGTTCCGCTCTGGATGTTCTTGCTCCGGGCGGCGCGTCGATGGACGCCGACGGAGATGGCGACATCGATGGCATTCTCGGAGAAACCTTCGCCCCGGACCAGCCGGCGGCGTACGGAGCATGGTACTCGGTCGGCACTTCGGGCGCGGCCGCCCAAGTCTCCGCGGTGCTGGCATCGCTCATCAGTGCCGGGGCGACGCCGGAGCTCGCACGCGCGATCATCGAGGCCTCGGCAGTTGACATGGGATTCGCGGGATTCGACGCGTTGACCGGCTGCGGACACGTCTCACTTGGCCGGGCGATTGCGATGCTGCGCAGCGGGACGTCGCCGCCGGCCGCAGCTTTTGCGCCAAGCGTGCGGTTGAGCGAGCGGCGCCGCGCTGGCCGGTGGACGGCGCAGGCGACGGTTGCCGTTACTGACGCGACCGGAGAGGCCGCCGAGGGGGTCTGGGTATATGGCCATTTCGTCGGGGCCGTCGCTGACAGTTTTGGCCTCAAGACCAATGGCCACGGCCGGGTCTCGTTTTCCAGCAGCCCCTATGACTCGACCGCACGCGAAAGCAGCGGTGTACGGTTCCTCGTGGATCGCGTGACTGCGGTCGGGAGCCCGTATCGCTCCTCGCTCCGCCCCGGCACGCCGTGGCCCCGGCACCCTGCTAACCCCGATGCGGAGGAGCAGCTCAAGGAGCTCGTCAGTTGGCTCCGGACCGACGAAGGTCAAGCGTGGCTCTCCTCTCCCGCTGGGCAGGCGTGGCTGATGACGGAGGTGGGCCTGTGGTGGCTCTCCCACACGCACGCCGCCCGCGAGTGGCTCCTGTCGGAGGCGGGGTTGGCGTGGCTGTCTACGGCCGATGGCCTGGCGTGGATCCTCTCGCCGGCGGGTAGCGCGTTCCTCCAGTCGCATTTCGCTATGGCGTGGCTTTCGTCGCCCGCGGGCCAGGCCTGGCTATCGTCGCCTGCCGGTCAGGCATTTCTGTCCTCACCGGCGGGGCAGGCATGGCTGTCATCGCCTGCCGGCCAGTCCTGGCTGTCGTCGCCGGCCGGGCAAGCGTGGCTGTCGTCGCCAGCAGGTCAGGCGTGGCAGTTGGCCGCGTGGCTCGCGACCGAGGATGGTCAGGCGTGGCTCTCGTCGCCCGCTGGCCAGGCGTGGCTCTCCTCCCCTGCAGGCCAGGCGTGGCTATCATCACCTGCAGGCCAGGCGTGGCTCTCGTCGCCCGCGGGTCAAGCGTGGCTCTCTTCGCCAGCCGGTCAAGCCTGGCTCTCGTCCCCAGCGGGCCAGGCATGGCTTTCGTCGCCGGCCGGCCAGGGTTGGCTTTCCTCGCCGGCCGGCCAGGGCTGGCTTTCCTCGCCCGCGGGACAGCTCTGGCTCGAAGGCACTGCCGGCCAGCGGTGGTTGTCATCGCCCGCGGGCCAGGCGTGGATGTCGTCTCCTGCCGGTCAGGCGTGGGTGTTGTCGCCGGCCGGCCAGGCGTGGATGTGGTCGGCATGGCTCGCGACCGCCGAAGGCGAGCTCTGGCTCAGCTCCCCCGCGGGCCAGGCCTGGCTGGGACAACCGGCAGCGCAGCTTTGGCTGGGACTGGCAGCCGGATCCGGACACTAGTCGCTTCTGGCGGATGGCCGGCGGCGCGCCCTGCGCTGTCTACTCGCTAGCCGGCACGGTGAAAAAGAACGTCGTGCCGGCGCCCGGCGCGCTTGTGACTCCGATGCGCCCGCTGTGAAGGCGCACGATCTCCTTGGCGATCGACAGCCCCAAGCCTGCGCCCTCTCGCGCCAGCTCCTTGGACTGACGGCCTTTTTCAAATTTCCGAAAGATCAGCTCTTGTTGCTCAACCGGGATCCCCGGTCCGCTGTCCGACACGGACACGCGCACGAAGTGCTGTGGCTGAGCGGCGACGCCCTCCATCAGCAAGTCCGCAATGGACCGCTCGCGGCCCGCGGAGCCCGCGTGGCGATGCTCGCTGCGCGCCATGATCGCTACCTCGCTGCCGCGGGGCGCGAACTTGATGGCGTTGACCATGAGGTTGGTCAGCACCTGAACGAGCCGGTCGGCGTCGCCGCGCAGCGCGGGCACCTCCCGCGGGATATCGACGGCGACAGCAATGTCCTTGGCCTCGGCGAGACCGCGGACCGAGTCCATGACGGCGTCGATCACCACCGCGATGTCGACCTTGCCCATGACCAGCGGGAGCTTGCCGGCTTCGGCGCGCGCCAGGTCGAGTATGTGCCTGATCAGACCATCGCTGCGGTTGACCTGCTCGTCGATCTTGTTCAGGTAGCCGTCCACGATGGTGTTATCCCCTGCTTCTCGCCGCACGAGGTGAGCATACAGGAGAATCGAGCTCATGGGCGTGCGCAGCTCGTGTGCCAGGTAGCCCAGCAGCTCCGTCTTGCGTTCCTGGTCGGCGTAGAGTCGGGCGTTTTCGATGGCGATCGCGGCTTGCAGCCCCAGCGCCGCGAGGAGCTCGAGGTCTTCCTTGGAGAAGCGGTTGGCAACGCGTTGGCTGTCAACATAGATCACGCCGATCTTCTTTCCCTTGGTGGTCATCGGCACGCACATCGCCGATCGTAGGCCGAGAGCGATGACGGACTCCTGGGTGGCAAAGGCTTCGTGCTCGAGGATGTTCGTGTAGCTCACGGGGCGCATCGAGGATGCTACCTCGGTCACCAGACTGCGGCTGAAGCGGATCTCGTTGAGATTGGGCAGTCGCTCCTCGAGATTTCTGCCGACGCGGCACTCGAGCGAGCCATCCTCTCGAAAGAGAAGCAGGAATCCGCGTTGCGCCCCGGTAACTGCGAAGACCTTGTCCATGATGCGATCGAGCAACGTATCGAGATCTTGGAGGGCGCCGACGTCCTGAGCGACGCTGAGCAGGATATCGAGGTGGCGACCGCGCTGGCGGCGGGAATCGCGGGCCGCGTCGAGCTCCGCAAGGAGCTTCTGGGCTCTAGCGAGGTCGGGACGGGCGCCGAGGCTGGCGAAGGAGCTAACCGCCGCCTGTATTCGTTCCAGAGCGGCCTCGAATTGCCCGAGGCCGGCTCTGGCCCGCGCCTCGGCGGCATCGAGGCGCGCGAGCACGAGAGGGTCTGCCACGCCAGACGGCTGCGGGCTCCGCAGTTGCTCGATCCGGGCGAGAGCGGATTCGGGAGCTCCGAGTATGGCGTCCGCCTCGGACAGCGCCCGGAGGAGCTCGGGAAGCTCGCTGAAGTCAGCGCCAGAGTGCTTGGCGATGATGCTCTCGGCGCGATTGTGCAGCTCCGCCAGCTCCGCACGACTGCCCACGCGTACGCCGCAATCGATCAGGGCGCGCAGCGCTGCCATCGCGCGGTCCCACTCGCAGGCGGCGACTGCCCGGGTCAGGCATGCCTGCATCAAGGGGACGCCACGCGCGGCGTCCCCCGCTGCGAGCTCGATGTCGGCGAGATTTTCCTCGAGATGAGGCAGCAGGACCTCAAGCCCGGCGCGTCTGGCAATTTCGAGCGCCCGCCGGCACTGGCGGCGCGCCGTATCGAAAGCTCCCGAAAGCTTGTCGAGACTGGCGAGATTGTGGAGCACGTATACCGACTGCTGGTCGTTCCCAAGAAGCGTTGTCAGTCGGCCTACCTCAAGCCACTGCTCGCGGGCTCCGGGCCAATCTCCGAACACGGCCAGCGTCCGACCGAGGCTGTTGCGACAGCGCGCGATGAGGGCGTCGTCTCCGGACAACCCTGCGGCTTCCAGTGCCGCCGTGTAGTGATGGCGGGCGTCCGCCGGACATCCGGTGTCGATCGCGCAGTTTCCGAGGCCGAGCTCGGCGGCGGCGCGCAGATCGGGAGCGCGTACTAGCTCAGCGACGCCAAGCGCTGCTGCGAAGCAGTCGCGAGCCTCTCCGCTCCGTCCGGCCTGGGCCAGCGCGTCCCCCATGCTGATTCTCGCAAGCGCCTGATGCCGGGCGCTATGGCGCCGTTCCGCCATGGCCAGCGCCGCCCGCAACGTCACTACGGCGTCGTCGGTGTTTCCCATCGACCAAGCCAACCTGCCGGAGCGGATCAGCAACTCAAGTCGGCCTCGGGTTTCCGCGCCCGCGATGGCAAGGCCCTGCTCGACTTCTGCGAGCGCGTCCCGTGCCCTCCCCTGACATTGTAGAGCCTGCGCCAGGAGCCCGTGCATCTCCTCGCGCCGGTCGACATCAGCCCGTGGAAGCGCGGCGAGCGCCTCGCGGCCGGCTCGCTCCGCCGTCTCGAAGTCACCACACGCCATGGCAACACGCGCCAGGCGCTCCCTGATGTTCCGTGGCCCGTCGCCGAGCTCCAAGCCGCCCTCGCGTGCCGCTTCTTCGGCCCATTGATAGCGTTTCACGGCTTCCCGCGGAGCACCGCTCGCCTCGCTGTAGGCCGCCGCCGCCAGGCCAGCGCTCACCGCTTCGACCACCCGACCGAGCTCGTAGAGGTGGCGGGCACATCGCCACTGGCTGTCTTGAAGCTGGGGCTGCGAGGCGATCCACTCCAGCGCCCGCTGGTGCGCGAGCGAGCGCTCGGCGGGGAGCAGCGATTCGCCGAGGAGGCTTGCTACCTCAGGAGAGGCGAAGCGCATTTCGCCTCCTGCCTCCGCCTTCTCATCCGCCGGCAGCACGAGTCCAAACGCTGCGGCGCGCCGAATCGCCTCTTCGGTCGTCGCTGGCTCAACACCGGAGAGCGCGTGCGCCGCTCCGCGGTCAAAGTCGGTCCCCAGCACGGTGATCCGGCCCAGAATCTGCAGCTCGCCGGGTGGCAACCGCCGCAGGCGCAGTCGCAGCATGTCCAACGCCGTCTCCGGGAGGACGAGCTCCGCCAGCGCGGGCCGGTCAGGGTCCCACTCCCACCGGCCGCCCCGGCGGCGAACCGCGCCGAGGCGACGAGCGGAGTCCAGCAGCTCCTCGATCAGGGCGGGGATCCCTTGTGTCCTCCCATGCACCAGGTGCGCCAGTTGCTCCGGTGCATTGACATGCCCGAGCGTCACGGCGAGATATCTGTCCACTTCGGCGGGGGTCAGCCCCTCAAGCGGCAGCGCCAGAGCCGTATCGAGACTGAGCGCATACTCCAGAAATGAAGAAACGCCCGCGGGCACCGTTTCTTCGGCCGATTCCACCGCGCCTTGCGGCATGACTCGCGATGCGAGGACCAGGGAGTGGCCTTCGCAAACGGCCAGCGAGGTGAGATAGCGGAGCGTTTCGAGGTCGTCAGCGGTAAGGAGGTCGACATCATCAAGCAACAGGGTCACCGCAGCTCGCTTGGGCAGGATAGCGGCCGCGAGCACGGCCTGAGCTCGGTGTCGTGCGATCGTTATGCTGGCTGCGTTGGCGTTGCTCGGTCCGGCAGGAGCAGCCGGCGCCATGGCGGCGGCCTCGGCCTCCAGCAGATCGCTGCTTCCGGTCGCCTCTAAAGGCTCGGCTCCGGGTTCCGCGGAGCGCAGGTTTGCCGCGTCGCCTTGGGTGCCGATGCTTCGGGATAGGTGGCGGGGGAGCTCCACGACTTCTGCCTCGGTCAGCTCCAGGCGGTGTTTCAGCTCGGCGATCAGCCGGCTCTTTCCCGCGCCGCTCTGCCCGTGGACGACGATGACGGCGCCGGCGCGGGCGGTGGCCTTGCCAATGGCGTGCTGGATCTGGCCGAGCTCCCATTCTCGGCCGCAAAAGCGGGTGGCGCGCAGCGGCCAGCTTGCATCGCTGTCTTGGTAAACCTCGTTGGCTGTCTCTGGTGACACGCCGGCGCCGCAGGCGACCAGGTCTTCCAGGGCTTCGGCTGCCGACAGATACCGCAACGCCACGACCGGCTCCAAGAGCCGCCTTACGATCGCTCCCAGCGCCGCGGGAACGGTTTCCGGAAGTTCTTTTGGTGCGGCGGGCCGCTCCGCGCCCGTGGCGCTCATCTCGGCGAGATCTTCTCCGCGAAATGGGTGCCTGCCGGAAAGCGCCTCGAAGAGAATGACTCCGAGCGAAAACAGATCGGCTCGCTGATCGACGAATTCGGATGCGAGCATTTCCGGGGCCATGTATCGCAGCGTGCCGCGAGCCTCGCCCGGAGGAAAGCGCCGTGGCGAGGTCAGGAGCCCGAAGTCGACGAGCTTGGCGCGAGGCCGTGTGGTGATCCCGTTTCCTGAGGTTGTCACCAAGACATTCGACGGCTTCAAATCCGCGTGCAGGAATCCCTGCCGATGAATGCACTCCAGCGCGCCCAAGAGGTCGGCCATGATTGACCCGAGAGGACCCTCACAGAAACGGCTGGCCACCCCGATTTCGGACATTGCGGCGGCCGCAAACACGCCGAAATCCGTTCCCTGCACGGCCTCCATCGTGAAGTACGCACTGCCATCGCCGGAGACGCCGAAATCGAACACCTCTACGATCGCGGGATGCCGCATTCGCAGCATCGCCGCGAACTCGGCGCGCAGCAGCTCCCGATTCGCCCCGGCACCGTGATGCAAGACTTTCAGCGCGCATTTTTGCCCTAGCTGGCGGTCTTCCGCCAGGTAGACGGTCGACATGCCGCCGCGGCCGAGCTCGCGAATCAGCTCGTAGCGTTCGGCAATCACCGCGCACAGGGGATCGGATGCGGGCATAAGATGCTCGGATGACGTCGGCTACGCCCTCGTCGGCTCGTCTCCGCGGGGTCGCGAACGCACACCCAAACCCTCCCTGCTGCGGAGGCTGGCGGAGCACAGCGTGAAATTGGCAACGCCACTACTCGAAAAAAATGACGTACTCCTGAAACTCTATCAGGCCCGGGTCGGCCGGCTGCGAAGGCCGCCGGCTTCGTCTCTCCTCCTCACCGTATCGCTCCATTGATACGCTTCGTCGTCGTTCCTCGCCAGCGGCCTTCTCGCTCGGCCTCGGTGCTTGACACAGTTATTTCGTTACGGGTCCTAACGTCAATGCGGCGACGCGCTTTGGAACGACGCCGCAGGGCAGCGCAACCCGGAGCTGTACAGGCTGCTCCGCGCGCACGGCGCCGAGGAAACGGCCAGGGGCTGTCGGGGCCCCACGCTGCCCGAAATCGCGGGCGAGGCCAGGAAGGGTTGACTGCTGTCGGCCGCCATTCCTGGTTACTATGGGCGGTTGCACCGCCGGTGGAGAGGTTTGCGATCCGCGGTCCGGCCGCGGCGAGCGCGCCGGCTGGCGAGACGACCTGCACCTGGCCGGGGCAGCCGCCGAAACTGAGGCCGGTGATGGAGAGGTCACTGATGTCGGCGCTAACCCCAAACTCGATGACGTCACAGCGCTCGTCCTTTCCACGGGCCATGTACTTGAGCAACCTGTGATCAGCGGGACGCCCGCTTCTTTGCTAGCTCGCAAAGCGACCGTCAGCCCAACAAGGGCCAAGTTTCCGGAAACGGCGTGGACGTGGGCAACACCATAGTGCGCGACAATTGCGGTCAATGCCCACGCCCTTACCGACCACCCGAACGGCGCTTCAGCCTGCCATCACCCACGAGCTCAGCACACTTGGGCGGTGGATTCGGGCCTGCCGGTCGCCCCTGCGAAACGTCCACCCTGCTGCCCGCCCGTCCGCCGGCTACCTCTACTGCTTGCTTGCGAAGGTGTGGCCGACGACCCGAGATCCGCTCTGGTCGTGTGTCGTAAGCTCTATCCTGAGCGTCTGGTACTCCGCCAGAGATCCCGGTGGGAAGTTGATTGCAAATGGCACCGGGGTGCACACCACCAGGTTGTGGGCTGGATCATCCGTGCTGAACGAGACGCGATTGACTCCGGTCACGCCGCCGTTCTCGACGGTTCCAGGCCAGCTACTGAGCGGGTTGATGGTGACCTGTCCAATAAGCGTGGGGTCGAGAGGTGGCGTCTGCGCGGCGAAGTCGAGGTGCCAGTCATTGATGCCCGTGGTGGTTCCCGTGCTGCCGAAGCCCTTGTCGGTGAGCACGTGAAGCTGGACTAGCAGCTCGCCATTTGGATCGGCCGGGTCGAATGCGAATGTACCGGATACCTCGTCGGTGAGGTTGATCGAGGCGACACGCGTCGACGTTATTTGGCCAATTGGCGTGCCTCCGGAGGTCATGATGAGCGTGAAGTATTGATTGGCAAACGTGTCATCCGCGAACTGGATCCCAAAAAAGACCGGGGAGCACACGACGAGGTGGCCGGTGATCTTCACAAACCGAATACCGATCGGCTTGCCGTCACCGTCCACGAGCGTCTCCGCCTGCCAGCCGTCTGGAGCGATCGGCTGAGGCGGCTGCGGTTCCGTTGCCACCGGTGGATTCTGCTGGGCCCAGTAGATCTCTATGTCGTCATAGATGGTCTCCGTACCCACCACGCCCTGGCCGACGTGCACGCGCATACTCACGAGACCATCCGTGCCAACCGAGAAGGTCGAGCTGATTCCGGTCAGGATCGACAACGGCGTCGGTGTTACCGTAGCCGTCGAGGTCGGCTCCTGCGGGGTCTGCGTCGGCGTGGGCGACTCGTCCCACCAGGTCGGCGTCTCGGTAGGAGTTTCGGTCTCAGTGGGTGTATCCACCCACCACGTGGGCGTCTCCGTGGGTGTCGGCGTCGGCGTATCCAGCTCGACGACCGCGAAATCCTCATCGGGATCAAGCCCGGTCACGTCGCCTGAGGAAGCCATATCGACGCCGTCAATGGCACCCGAAGGCAACAGATAGTCGTCGGTGCTCAGCGTCGCCAGATCGACAATGGAAAGATAGGCCATCTCGCCCGGAGCCTCTGTCAGGCCGAGGACACGGTCGTTTGGGACGCCGCGAAGAATGGTCGCGAGCGGCGCGGTATCGGAGGTGCCGAGCAGGGCCAGCGCCTCGCCCGTGCCCTCCGGCGCGGTGAACCGCACGTACACCGGGTCTATGTCGCGCACGAGCGCCGCCGGCAAGGCGAGTTGCCACTCGTCGTCTGAAGTCAGCGAAATCGCCGTCAGGATGGCCTGACCGCTGGCCGCGTCCGTGAGCACGACGGCCATGGCGCCGTCCGGGGTAGAAATGGCGTCAACGGCGCTGCGCAGAGCGCCCACCAGGGTAACCGGTGGGAACGCGGTGCCTGTCGTGAGGTCGATTCCGGTGAGCATCGAGTCGGAGCCTTCGCCACGTGTCGGCAGGAGCGCATACAGACTGTTCGGGGTGAAGGTGACATCGACGTTGTCGACCAAGTTGTGCAGGAGCGGCACCTCGGTGGTTGCGAACGCGGGCGCGGACATGGTTACAATGGTCGCCATGGCGCTGTCTCCGTCGACTTGGTTGGTCGGCACGACGAGCTTGCCGCCATCCGGAGTGAGCTGCGGATCGACGCCCACGTGCGCGGCCAGGGGAAGGTCCCGGGCGGTCATGGTCAGGTCCGCGGGATTGACGAGGCTAAGGCGAGCATCGTTTCCCGCCGCGTTGGTCACGACGGCGAGCGCTGGAATCTGCGGAATCCAGGCGGCGTCGACCTCGGGCACCAGGTGTCCGGGAAGCGCAGCATCCAGCAGGACGGTCGCTGTGCGATCGAAACGAGCCAGCCGCGAGGTCGAGTCGGCCTGATCCACGGCGGCAATGAAGATCCCTCCGCCAATCGCCGTTGCATCCACGTTGGCGACCAGTGTGCCGGGCAGCGCGCCGGACACCGCGGTGCCGCTGGCGAGATCGATGACGGTTGCCGACGCCGGTGGATTCGTGCTGCCGGTGAGCACCACAGCCAACTGCGCTGCGTCGTCGACCGCGATGTCGACGTCCGTGACCAGCGCCTGCGGGAGCGGCCAGAGCTGGTCCTGAGTAAGCTCTGCCAATCCGAAGGACTCGAGGACGGCGCCGCCATCTCCCGTGGTGGCTACGAGCACACGGCTCTCATCTGCCAGGATGGCGGGGTCGACGCCCCAGACCGGGTTCCCGGCGAGGCCGACTGTCGTCAGGCTGCCGGTGGCCATATCGAGGACCGCCAGTTTGCCAGTGCCATCATTCTCGCTCGTCGTAATGAGCGCCTTGCTTCCGGCGGCGAACACCGTGGCGTCGACGTCGGTGACCAACTGGCCCGCCAGCGGCACCGTTTGCACGGCGACCCCGCTCGGTTTGCCACCAACGCGGTTGGACTTGTCGGAGGCGCCGCCGGAGTCGTCAAACACGCGCACTGTGTAATAGTACTGGGTCCCGTCTGCAGCGCTGGTATCGGTGTAGGTGAGTTGCTGCTGATCCGGGATATCTACGAGCGCGGTGACCCGCCACGCGTCCGTCGCCGGGGCCGCTGCCGTCAGCACGGCGAAAGCCAGGCAAGACAGCCCGCCGGCGGTCAACGCGGCTGCAGCGAGGCGCCGGCGCTGTCGCCGCAGGGCCATGAAGACCAGCGCGGCAGCCACCGCAACAACGATCGACGCGCGCCAGGGAGCGGCGCCGCTTCCGAATAGGGGAACCAGCTCTGCCTCAGCGCGCTCGATTCTGTAGTATGCAAAGTCTGTGGCTTCAGAAGCGGACCAGGAGAGCGCAATATCCCCGCTGGTGTCCAGCTCGGCGTTGAGCAACACCGGCTCGGGTTGGGCCGCCGCACGTTCGGGCGCGGCGAGGACCGCGGCACCCGCCATGATGAGGATGAGCAGCGCACCACGCATGATTCGCATCTTCGAAGCCTCCCTCTGCAACCAAGGACTCGGAACACACTTCTCCCCCTGGCTTCGAAGTTCGTCGCAAACCCGCCATGGCGCAACAAACCCGCAATCGGTGCTTCTCCGCCAGCCGATCGACAACCGGATCGACTGGCCGCCGATCTCGGAGCGTCGCCACCACGCTACTGGTCGAGTATGACGCGAGGGTGCGGTCGCCGCCAGCCCGGACCCGCACCCCTCTCCCGGGCGGGGGCACGACGAATCGCGCTCCCGCCCTCCTCGATCCCGCTACTCCAGCGCGGCACGCACCTCTTCGTAAGTCGCTCCGAGCGCCTTCCAGAATGGCGCCACCGCCTCCATGTGGTCGAGCGCCGGGGCGCTGTTGTAAAGCTCAGACAGCTTGTCGAACGACCGCCGCACCGGGACGAAGTCGAAGCGCAGGTCGTCGATACTGGCGTTACCGCGAATCTTGTGCGCGTAGTCGGCCGTCAGTCTGGCGAATGCCCGCGCCTCCCGCTTGATTGCGTCCCACTTCGGCAGCGCCGCGCCGCCTCCGGCTTGCTCCATGGCGTCGGCGAAGTTGCGGGCCGCATCCTGCAAAGCGGCGAGCTGGTGCGGGCTGGGACCAACCGGAGCCGCCGGCTCCGGGGCAGCGCCTGCCTGCAGGTAAATGCGCGCGATCTGATCAAGCTCGACGTCCTTGGATCCGCCCTCTGCAGTGCGCACGCGCACGATGCGCAGGTCCGCCATCTTGACAATGCCCGCGATAACGGTCCCGGTGCGCTTGATGACCAGATGTGGGGAGGCCTGGGCGGAGGCAGCTTCCATGTCGAGCCCGCTCGCTTCGCCGCCGAAGTCAACGATCTGTACATTGTCGAACGACAACGGCGTCTCGCGGCCGTTGGCCCGGATCGTCAGCTCGTGCGTGGTCATGCCGAGAAAATCGCCCTTGATCACCGAGCCGTCCGTGCGGGTGACGCGAACGCCGAGGATGTTTTCGCCGGCGGCTGCCGGCGTTGACACGGAGAGAAAGACAGCAGCGGCGGCGATGGCGAGGGCGAGAAGGATTCGAGGGGCCGATGGGGACGAGGTGGACGAGTTCATGGGTCTCCTCTGAGTGCCGTTGTGGATCCGAGCCGTGAGCGCTATTCGCCGGGGCCGATTTCGAGACCGGCAGGCGGCGTGAACCCGGGAGGCGGCTGCAACCCCGGGATCGTGACGGTAAAGGTGGAGCCGCGTCCGGGGGCACTCGTAACGCCGACGGTCCCACCATGGTTCTCGACGATCTTGCGCACGACCCACAGGCCGAGCCCCAGACCGCCAGATGCGAATTCGTATTTTCCTGAGCTGTGCAGGCGTACGTCGCGGGCGCTCTCGAAGCGTTCGAAAATCCGCTGATGATGCGCCGCGGCGATCCCGACTCCGGTGTCGGCGACTGCCAGTGTCCAGTCTGTTTGCCCAGGTCGCCACGGGCTCGTCGACACCCGAATCGCTCCGCCGTCTTCCGTGAAGCGAATCGCGTTCTGCAGGAGCTCGCCGACGATTTGCTCGATCTGTCGCACATCCACCGCGAGGACGCCGAAGGGCGGCTGCTGCACCAGGTCAAGCGTGAGGTGCCGAGAGCTGGCGATCATCTGGAAGCGGTTGACGACTTCCGCGACGAGGTCCGCCACCACTACGGGGGTACGCGCCGGGCCCCTGTCGGCCATGCCCTCCTCGAGGTAGGCGGCGTCGGCAATGGCGCGGACACTCTCGGCGATGCGGCCCGCGTTCTCTTCGATGATGCCAAGAATGCGGCTCATACGATCCGAGAGCACGTCCTGCTCGCGTCCGCGCACCAACTGGACGTAGCCGAGAATGGTGGTCAGCGGCGTGTTGAACTCATGTAGAGTGCGGCCGATGATTTCTCCCTTGAGCTCGTCGAGCTGTTGCAAGCGCGAATATGCCAGTGCGAGCGCTTCGTTTCGCACGGCCAGCTCGCGCTGCTGACGCTGCGTCTCCTGGAGCAGGCGCACGTTGTCCATGGCAAGCACGGATTGTTCGGCCAACGCCTGTAACAGGGAGAGATCCTGGGCCGACAGGGCGCCAGACGTGAGCTGGTCTGCCAGGAAGAGCAACCCCGAAAGACTGCCGTCCTGCCACAGGGGCACTACGTAGGTCGTGGCGCTGGGCACCGCGGAAAAGGTTCCGGCCGGGATGTCACGAAGGGCTTGCGGTTTCACCCCGGCGTGCGCCGCCCACAGCTCGTCGACGACGATGTTGTCGGGAGGAGCCGGCTCCACCAGCGCGACCCGGGCCAGCAGCGAAAACTGTTTCTCGTGCCCGCTACGCCAGTAGGCGGCGACGTCCTCCACGAGAAACTGCCCGCTGATCGTGTACACGAGCAAGCGGAGGATGTCCTCAGGTCCGCCCATGGTTTGGAGCTGGCGCGGCAGGTCGAACAAGGTGCGAACGTCGAGCATCAGGCGCGACAGCCGTTTGCCCATTTGTTCCAGTCGCAGCAACGCCTCGTCTCGCTCGGCGATGGCGGTGGCGAGATCGGGTGGCGCGCCGAGACCCGGTGCCGCGACCGTCACGCCGCGCCACCTTCCCGGGCGAGCACCGCGCGCACGTGTGTGGCTCCCTCGACGACCTCAACTTCGAGATCCCGCGCCATTTTCTGAACGAGAATCAGCCCGCGCCGCCGGAGTGGAATATCGCCTGTTGGGTCATTCACCTGGGTCGACAACGCGGCCGCATTGGGCAGGGCGAAGAACTTCCCGCCCGGGTCCACAACCTCGATGACGACACTATCGGCGCGCACGGTGAGCACGAGCTCGATCGGTTCCGTGGAGCCGACTGCTCCGTGCTCGACGGCGTTGTTGCAGAGCTCGTCGGTAATGAGCTCCAGGCGCATCGCGTCCATCTCGCTCAGACCGCTCTGGATGGCGATATCGGCAGCGAGGCGCCGGACCGAAACGCATGCCTGAAGATCGGCAGGAAAGCGGATTTGCAGGCGGCGTTCGCCCGGTTCGGCGCGTCCGAGCAGCAACGCCAGGGCCTCTCGCTTGGTCCGCGCGATGAGGAGCCGCTCGTGGAGCCCGAGAAGCTCGATCTTTTGGCGGATCCACGAGCTCGGCACGACCAGCGCCAGGCGTAGACCGGCTTCCGCGAGGCGTCGCTGGTGGGCGACCAGCGCGCCAAGGCAGCGGCTACTCAGGTAGTCCAGGTCCCCCAAGTCAATGATCCAGTCGGCTACCGAAAGCGCGCTGTCGTCCAGAAGCTCGGCGAGATCGTGTCCGAGCCGGTCGGCCCCCGCGCGCGCGATGTCACCGGCGAGCCGGACATGGACGACGGGAAAGGTCGGTAGCGGTGGTTGCAGGCGCAGGCGGGGTGGTCTGTACGATTTCGGCGTCACGGTCGCCCCGCCGTTCCGCTCAGGGGCTCACCAGTCGCCCCGCGGTGCCCGATGGCGCTCAGCGCCCCCTGCAGAGTGTCCACCGCGACGAACAGGTCGAGCGCGCCGAGCAGGTCGAGAACTTCGCGGGTGCGCGCCTGCAGGGCGACCAGCGCGACGCAGCCGCCGCGGCTCAACGCCAGCTTGCGATACGCGATCAGATGGCCCAGCGCCGTACTATTCATGAAGCCGATGCCAGCGCAATCGATAACGAGGGACTTGCGCGTCGCGTCGAAGCTCTTGTTGATCTCGCTGGTGAGCTGCGGCGCCGTGGTGGCGTCCAACTCGCCGCTCACGCGTACCAGAAGCGCGCTCCCGGCGGCGTCGCTCAGCGGTTCGATGTCGATTTTCAGGCTCATGGAGTCATTCCTTCCGCTTCAATCCAACCGTACTTCAAGAAGTAGAGACCCGTATTCGAGATAGGTACGCCTTTGAGCCACGGCTGCTGAAGATAATCGCGATTCCGCGTGTGGTACAGAAACGCCACGGGAGCGTCTCGGAGAATCAATGCCTCGGCCTTTCGATACAGGCCATAACGTTCCTGCGTGTCGAGCACACCCAGCGCCTTTTCGAAGAGCGCGCGGAAGTCGGGTTCCGCGTAGCGAATGCCGACGACGCTGGGAGTATAGAAAATTCGTAGGAAGTTTTCCGCGTCGGGGTAGTCGGCGCTCCACCCCATCGAGTACATGTCATAACGGCCGCTGTCTTGCGCCGCGTCCTGCTCGGACCAGGGCACGACCTGCACCGTCGAGGTGATGCCTAGCTCCGCCCACGTCGATGAGACGAAGTCTGCGATTGCCGAGGTGATGCCGGAGCTGGTGAGCAAGCGCAATGGCGGAAAGCCCTTGCCGCCGGGGTAGCCCGCGCTGGCCAGCAGTTGTCGGGCGCGTGGAAGATCATAGCCGAACGCTGGCTGAGGTGGAGGTAGCGGGTCCATACCCGGAGGAATAACGCGGCCCGCGGGGCTGGCTGTCGGACCCAGGATCTCGCGAATCAGCCGCTCCCGGTCAATGGCCCAGTTGAGCGCCAGGCGGACGTCGCGATTCCCCTCGATCAACGAGCCGGCGGCTGACTGCGCCGGCGCCATGAAGTAAAGGCCACCGATGACGCGCGGCGAGACCAGCACGACCTGTCGCTCCTGCCACTTCGGGAGCAGTACTCGGTCGGTTCCCGGCACGCCGCCATCGATCGGCGCATACACCCCACCTTCCACCTCCGCGACAATCTCCATGTTGTCCAGTCGCCGCGCCTCGAATTCCCCAAGCATCTCGATGGGGCGGACCAGAAACCGGAACGACACTTGAGAGAACAGCGGCAACTGCTCCGGGCCGTCCGGTGCCTTCTCCCAGTATCCATCATGGCGGACGAGCAAGATCTCCGACGCCGCGTCCCAGCGCACGAGGCGGAATGGGCCGGTACCCACCGGATGGCGGTCGAACAGCTCGCCGTAGTACTCGACAGCCTCCCGCGGGACGACGTACGCGTAGGGAGTCGTGAGCAAGTGCAGAAAAGGCGCGAAGACATCTACCAGCTCGACTTCCAGGGAATGGTCGTCAAGAACACGAAAGCCGGATACCGACTTGGCTGTACCCGCCGCGAGCTCGCGAAACCCCGCGACCTTGTCGGCAAAGATCCAGCCCCCCAGGGAACCCACGGCGGCATCGCCGAGTCGATGGAACGAGTAGACGACGTCGGCGGCGGTTACCTCGCGTCCGCGGCCACCGGGAAAGCAAGGATCGTCGTGAAAGCGCACGCCCTTGCGCAGAAAGAAGCGCCACACTTTCTGGTCGGCGGTGACTTCCCAGCGCTCGGCGAGTGCCGGTTCAACGTCGAAGGTACCGCGGCGGTACTGAACCAACCCGTCAAAGAGCTGGGTGCCGACAATGCTGGAGGTGTGATCCTCCATGAGCGCGGGGTCGAGATGCCGCAACGACGCCGCGAGCGCTCCGTGATACTGCCCGGCGCGAGCTGCCGGCCCCGCTTTTTCCGGGCCCCCGGTGCAGGCCGCCAAGAGCGCCAAGAGCAGCCCGGCATTCGCCCCCAGCCTCATTGCTCGGCCGCGGCCCCTGTTCCTCACAGCGCATCCTCCCCAATCTCGAACAAGACCATCGTCATATCATCGTACTGCTCGGTCTCATGATAGAACAAGGTGATGCGTTCGAGCATCGCGTGCACCGACTCCTGAACGGCGAGGCCGGCTGTTGCCACGAAGAGCTCGCTCAGGTGGTCCAGGCCAAAAAAGGCGCCCTGCGCGTCGCGGGCTTCGGTAACCCCATCCGTGTAGAGCAGTACGCGGTCTCCCGCCTGCAGTGCCAACTCGACCTCGCTGAATCGTCCGTGTTCGCTGTCGAGAATGCCGATCGCGGTGCCGCCGCACCGCCGCGCCTCCACGGTACCCGTAGCGCGGCTGAGCACGAGGATGTGCTCGTGGCCGGCGCCCGAAACGTGAATCGTGCGGTGCGTGGCATCATAGCTGAGGACAAGCAGACTCATGAAGAGATTCGCCGACATGCGCTCGGAGAGGAATCGGTTCAGCCCGAGGAGGATGTCCCGCGGTCCAAAGCCCATCGCCGCATAGCTGCGGACGATGGCATTGGCCTGCACCATCAGCAGCCCGGCCGGCAGCCCCTTACCCGAAACGTCGCCGATCGCAATGATGACGCCGCCCGTGCCGTCACCGATAACGTCGAAGTAGTCGCCGCCGATTTCCGTCGCCGGGCGCATGATGCCGTACACCCTCGCCCCGCGCACGCGCGGAAACTGCTTGGGGATGAGCCGCGCCTGCATCGAGCTGCCGATGCGTAGCTCCTCGCGCATGCGCTCGTCCTCGATGAACTGCCGGACGAGCTCGTCGAGCCGCTCCGCCATGGCATTGAAACTGATCGCGAGCTTGCCGACTTCATCCTGGGAGCGCACCTCGATGCGCGTGGCGAGGTTTCCAGACGCGATGGCGTCGGCACCAGTCGTGAGCGTTCGCACTTGCCGGGAAATCAGGGCGACCAGCCACAGCAGCGCCGCGAAACCGAGCAGCGCCGAGATGACGGCGATCGTTACGTTAATCTTGGCCGCGCGCGCCGGCAGCCGCACAAAAATGCCTAGCGGCGTCGCGAGCCCCACAACCCAGCCGAAGGAGTCATCGACTGCCGCGGAAAATAGCCACGTCTCCCCGCCGCGCACAAAGCGGCGCGTTTGGGCGGCTCCCTTGCCAACCGCGGCGGCGGCCGCCGCGACTTCGGGCATGACGAGCCCCGCCGATAGGTTGATACGCGCTGGATCAGGATGGAAGAGCACCATGCCGTCCGCCGTGAGGATCGTCGGCTCACCGTAGCGGCCGAGCTTCTGCGCTCGACCCGTCTCCTCAAGCAAGGTGGAGACCTTCAGGTCGCCCACGATCGCGCCCACGACTGCATCCCGCGTGCGCAGCGGCACGGCTACGCGATGCACGTAACCACTCGCGTCCATGCGTAGCTCCGACGCCTTGACGTGGTCGCTGCTACGTCCGAGCAAGCGGTCGATTTCAGCGCGAACGATGCGCTCCCGCGGTTGCGGCTCGACGTACGCCCACTCGCCGCCGCGGACCTCGACCACCTCCTTGGTGCGAAACACGGCCCTGACCTCGTCGGACCGCTCCACAGCGGGTCCGTCGGCGACAGGTGCGCCGGCACTGGGGCTTGCCGCCGGCAGCAAGGAAACCACCAGGATCCGCGAGTAGCTGTGTCGGTAACCGAGAAAAAAGTCTCCGAGGATCTCCTGGCCGCGCCGACAGGGGCCGGCGAGCTCAGTTCCCGAGCTGCCCAGCGTTGAATCGCCTGGCGCCGCCGAAGCCCGAGCACAGCCGGGATCTCCGGCCAGCTTCACGAGGTCTTCCATCTGCGCCATGGCGCCCAATGCCGCCACCGGCTCGGCAAGTGTCTGCCGCACTCGGCCGAGCATGTCATTGACAATGACGACGGATTGCTCCGTGAGCATCTGCTCCACACCATTGACCGAACGTACGTAGGCCAGTGTGCTCATCGCCACCATCGGCACTGTTGCCAACAAGAAAAACAGCAACAGCAGCTTGTGGCGAATCATGAGACGAGTCGAGACGACAGACACGCTTTTTCCCAGCGAGGATTCGTGGCCCGCGAGAAAGCGCCAATACCTCGTGGCACCGATCTCGCCGCGGCGAACTGAGCAGAGGATAGTCCGCCGCAACGCCGCGCACAACCGTCGAGCAATCCCCCGATTCGCCCTTGGCAGGGCCCGGGCAGCCCCATGTATACTCGCGTCTCTACAAGTCAGCGGATGCCACCCAGGAGAGTACCCACCATGGCCTCACCAGAGGATCCCAATCCTCGTCGGTCCGTCAATATGAAGATCTCGGATGACGTTGTGAAAGGAACGTACAGCAACCTTGCGATCATTACCCACACGCGCGAAGAGTTCGCCATCGACTTCGCGATAGCCTTGCCGCCGCAAACCGTCGTAGGGGCGCGCGTCATTCTCAGCCCCGCGCATGCAAAGCGGCTCAGCGCGGCCTTGATGGACAACATCAGGCAGTTCGAAGAAGCGCATGGGGTAATCACAGACGCGCCTCCGCCCGGTCCGGCGGCGCCGCCTTCATTCGTCAACTAGGCCGGGCCGGGCGCTGGCGAGATGTTGTGGGCGAATGATCCTGCCCAGCGGTCCGCGGCCGTCAAGCGGCTTGCCCACGAGGTCGGCTTCGATCTTGCCGGGATCGCTCCGGCGCTGCCGCCAGCGGACGGAGAGCGGCTGCTGAGCTGGCTCGCGGACGAGCTCCACGGCGGCATGACCTACATGGCGTCTATGGCGTCCGTGCGCCGTGATCCCCGCGAGCTCCTGCCCGGCGCTCGCGCCGTCGTATGCTGCGCGCAAGTCTATAATGCGCCGCCAGCCGCGCCGGCGCACGGTGGAACCGCGGGACGCGAGCCCGGGCAAGCAGGCGCCCAAGTGCAGGATTGCCCTGACAAAAACGGTGGGGAAGAGATCGCCAGGATTTCCCGGTACGCGTGGGGACGTGATTACCACAAGGTGCTGCGGCGCCGGCTAGCGGCAATTGCCCGGGAGCTCACGCGGTTGGGCGGCGTCGCGCGCATCGCGGTTGATTCGGCACCGATTCTCGAGCGCGCTCACGCGGCGCGAGCCGGGCTCGGCTGGATTGGCAAGAACACCTGCCTCATTCATCCCCGGATCGGTTCGTGGCTGTTCCTCGGTGAGGTCGTGACCACGCTCGAGCTTCTTCCTGACGAACCGCTGGGGGGCTTGTGCGGGTCCTGTCGCCGCTGCCTCGACGCTTGCCCAACTGGCGCGCTGATCGCCCCGCACCGCCTCGACGCGCGCCGTTGTATCTCCTACCTCACCATCGAGAACCGCGACACCATTGGCGCCGAGCTCGCCCGGCAAAGCGGTGACCGCGTTTTTGGATGTGACGTTTGCCAGGACGTTTGTCCCTACAACCGCAAGGCCGCCATGACTCTGGATCGCGACCTGTGGCCGCGGGCGGGTATTGCGACGCTGTCCCCGGAGGAACTTGCGGGGCGGCTAGGAGTGGGTGCTGCCGGCGACGGCCTGGCCAACCCTAACGGTAGAGGATCGACGGCAACGGACAGGTTCGCCGGCTTCGACGAGCTGACCCGCGGCTCCGCGCTGCGGCGTGCCCACGGTGACGGCTTGTTGCGCAACCTGCTCGTGGTCGTAAGCAATCTCCGACGCCACGCCAGGGAGTGCCGTGACGCGCAGCGGGTGGTGGAGTTGGAAACGCTCGCGCATCGGCTCGCGGACTGCGGCGACGGCTTGGTGGCGCGCCAGGCTGCGGAGCTCGGCGCGCGATCCGCTGCGGCTCCCGGAGGTCGCGGGGAGAGCGCCGAATGAGCGAGCCCGCGCGGCGCGCCCGCAGGTGGCACTCGCCGCGGCGCGCCGCGACTGACTTCAGAAAAAAGGCGTCGGCCGAATGTCAGGTTTCGTCCTTTACACTTCTTCCCGCCGCAGGCTTCGGTGAGCAGGGGCGGGGATTATCGGGCCGAGAATGATCCGCCCCGATTACCGGCCGCGATGAGGGCGCGATAAATCGCGCGCCTATCGTCGCGGCCTCACGTGTAAGGCAGATTCGGCCGACGCCCAACAAGGGGGGTGAGGTGAGGGGCGCTGTCACCCCGACGCCGAACGAGCGGTGGATTCAGCGGAAGCTCCACTCTTGATTCCCCAAGCGGTTGGGGCGAAACTTGGGGTAGAGCAGGTGCTTTTTGCCTTGCCAGGCCACGGTGGAGGACTTCAGTGAACGCGCCACTCAATCGCAAGACGGCCGCCGCCCTGCGGTACGACCCGGAATTGGAAACGGCGCCGCGTTTGATCGCCCGGGGCTCCGGCGCGATTGCCGATCGCATCGTTTCGGTCGCCCTGGAGCATGGCATCCCCATTCGCGAGGACCCGGACCTGGCGCAAATGCTTCAACAGCTCGAGGTCGGTCTTGAGATTCCCCCCAAGCTGTACCAGGTCGTCGCGGAGATCCTCGCGTTCGTCTACCGCCTCAATGCCGGCTGGCAGGAGCAGCGCGTCCCACCGCCCAAGCAGCGGTGACCGCCCCTGCTGAATCGCGGTGTGTGCCCTTGCCTGCCGCACCGCCACGTGCCGCGCGGTGGCGGCCGGCTCCTCGTCGGGCTATGCTGAGCTTCCCATGAGCCAGGCAATCCGCGCCGTATGTTTCGGTATCCCGCGCCGCCGCAGCGCCGCCCGCACAGTAGCCTCGCTGCTCGCCGCCGCGCTGCTTGCATCGTGCTCCCTGGAGCTCGGCAAGGACAAGGCGGCCACGCCGAAAGCTCCGCTGTTCGTGGTCGTTTCGAAGGCGGACATTTACGAAGCGCCGGACCGTTTTTCGCGGAGCCTCGACTCACTGCGCTACGGAGTCAAGGTTCAGGAGGAGGAGACCGGCGGCAAGGCGCTACCCGAGGGATGGGTAGCGGTACTGTTGGAGGATGGGAGACGCGGGTACGCGAAGCGGTCGATGTTCGCCGACGCCACCGTCATGGTGGTGCTCGATGAGCTCGCCAAGAGCGTTCAAGACATCCCTGTGCAAGCCATGGGCCACGCGAAAGTCGCCACTTTTCTCCGACTCGCCCCGGGCCGCGACGGCCAAACGCTCGAAAAGCTTCCGCGCGGGACCACCTTCGAGATGTTCGAGCGCGCCGCTACCTTGCGCACCGCAAAAGGCGCCGTCGACGGCGAGGATGGTCCGCCCGAATCGGCGGTCAAGGAGATTTGGTACAAGGTACGCCTGGAGGATGGCCGAGTGGGCTACTGCTACACGAGCAACGTCGAATTCGACCCACCGGTGGCGCTCTCTGAATACACCCGACAGCGCCGCACCGTCGCCTGGCAGGTGCTACGTTCCGTGCCCATGGGCGATCTTGGATCCGTCAACGAGTACGTGGTCGCGTATGCTTCGATCGGCGAGGATTTCGGTGCCGACTTCAACCGCATCGAGGTATACACGTGGGACGGGGGGCGGTACCAGACTCCTTTTGCAAAGAGCGGCGTTCGCGGCCTCCTGCCGCTCAGGGTCGAGACTCAGGGTGCTGACATCTTCATTACCTGGGATGAGCCCACCACGACACCGAGCTCCGTGACGAGGCGGAGGTTTCACTTCCCCTTCCCGTACAAGGAGCTCGGCCCCTCCTCGCGGGTCGAGCGCGTCATAGGTCTGCACTGAAGCAGCGATTTCGCGGGGTGCCGATCTGCAGCCCGACAATTTCCGTCCGCCGATCCGTCCATCGGCCGGGCGGTGGCCCGAACGCGAAACCGTTACCCGGCGGCGCCGGCGTTCGTAGATCCCGACGCAGGCGCCGGCGGCGATGATCAGCAGACACAGCGCCGCGGGGTCTACTGGCACGCTGGTAAACGCGGCCGGCGAAAATTTCGCGACGAACATGTCGTAGAAGCCCACGGGGACGAGCGTCCTTTCGCCGGGCTCGCCCAGGTCGAAGGTCATAGGGTAGACGAAGTAGCCCGCGATGATCGGCGACCCATCCCGCGGGTCGACCGCGGCGGCCAGCGGCGCATTGACC